>CAKTHE010000006.1 GCA_934563745.1 uncultured Dysosmobacter sp.
GTGCTGGCCTTTGCACGGGCCCTGGGCGAGTACGGCGCCACCTCCATGATCGCCGGCTATACCCCCGGGCGGACGGCCACCATCTCCACCACCGTCTATCAGCTTTGGCGTACCAATGACGACGCCGGCGCCATGGTCTGGGTTCTGATCAACATTGCCATCTCCGCCGTCTTTCTGCTGGTGATCAACCTGCTGGAGACCCGGGAGCGGCAGCGCAAAAAAGGAGGGCGCGCATGAACCTGTCCGTCGATATTCAAAAGCAGCTGGGCGACTTCCGGCTGCAGGTCCGGTTTGAAGCCGGAAACGAAATCCTGGCCCTGCTGGGCGCTTCCGGCTGCGGAAAAAGCGTAACGCTCAAATGCGTCTCTGGCGTCCTGACGCCGGATGAGGGCCGCATCGTTTTGGATGGGACCGTGCTCTATGACAGTGCCGCGCACATCAATCTGCCCCCGCAGAAACGACACATCGGCTATCTCTTTCAGCAGTACGCTCTCTTCCCCAATATGACCGTCCGGCAGAACATCGCCGTCGCGGTCCCGGATAAGTCCTCCCGCGGCAGCGAAACGGAAGCCCTTCTGAAGCGCTTCCAGCTGGAATCCATCGCCGACCGCCGGCCCCGGCAGATCTCCGGCGGTCAGCAGCAGCGCACCGCTTTGGCCCGGATCCTGGCCTCCCGCCCCCAGACCATCCTGCTCGACGAGCCCTTCTCCGCCCTGGATGGATATCTGAAATACCAGCTGGAGCTGGAGATGCAGGCGTTCCTCGCCGACTTTCCGGGCACCGTGCTTTGGGTCTCCCACGACCGGGGCGAGGTATGGAGGAACTGCCCCCGTGTCTGCCTGGTGCATCAGGGCCGCTCCCAACCGCCGGTTCCCATGAAGGCCCTGTTTCAGGATCCGGGTACGGAATCCGCCGCCCGGCTCTCCGGCTGCAAAAACTACGCCGCGGCCCGGCCGGATGGGACCGCCGTGGTCCTTCCGGAGTGGGGGCTGCGGCTGGAATGCGGACGTCCCGTCCCGGCTGAGATCTGCAAGGTCGGAATCCGCTCGCACCACATTCTGCCCGCGGATGACACGTCGGTCAACCGCTTTTCCTGCCAGGTGGTCCGGGTAATCGATGACGTGTTCGGCACCATCGTGCTGCTGCGTCCCGCGGCGGCCGCTCCGGACGCGCCCCTTCTGCGGATGGAGCTTGGAAAGGATCAATGGGCGGCTCTTGCGGATCCCTCCATTCTCTCCGTCTCCGTTGCTCCGGAGCATATTTTGCTGTTACGAAAGGAAGACGTTTGACATGTATCGTGCCTTTGTTCTCACTGTCAGCGACCGCAGCTTCCGCGGGGAACGTCCGGATGCCGGCGGGCCGCTGGTATCCGCCCTTCTGAAAGACGCCGGCTACGCCGTTGAGGGAAGCGCCATTGTTCCGGACGAGCAGGCCCGGATCGAGCAGGCCCTGTGCACCGCCGCAGACAGCGGGCGGTTTGATCTGATCGTCACCACCGGCGGCACCGGCTTCTCCCCCCGGGATGTAACGCCGGAAGCCACCTTGGCCGTCTGCCAGCGCCTGACGCCCGGAATTCCGGAGGCCATGCGCTATGCCTCGCTGCAGATCACGCCGCGGGCCATGCTCTCCCGGGCCCAGGCTGGCATCCGCGGACAGGCCCTGATCCTGAATCTGCCCGGTTCCCCCAAGGCTGCCCGCGAAAATCTGGAGGCGGTTCTTCCCGCTTTGGACCACGGTCTTCAAATGCTCTCCGGCGTGCAGGCTGATTGCGCCGCGCAGCCGGACTGAACCGGCTTCCGCCGGTCTGGATCCCGTGCCGACACCTCTTGGAGCCTCTTCCGAGAAAGTGCCGGCCTTCCGTTCATGAAAAAAGCCCTCTCCGCGTAAGCGGAGAGGGCTTTTGGCGTTATTTCTCAGAACAGGCCGGAGATCTTGCCGTCGTCATCCACGTCGATCTTCTCCGCCGCGGGGACCTTCGGCAGGCCGGGCATAGTCATAATATCGCCGGTCAGCGCCACGATAAAGCCAGCGCCGGCGCAGACCTTCAGGTTGCGCACCGTGACCGTAAAGCCCTCCGGCGCACCCAGCAGGCTTGCATCATCCGAGAACGAATACTGCGTCTTGGCCATGCAGATGGGCAGATTTCCAAAGCCCAGCGCCGTGATCTGAGCCAGCTGCTTCTTCGCATTGGCCGTCAGCACCACATCCTTGGCGTGGTAGATCCGTTTGGCGATCGCGCTCAACTTTTCCTCGATGGTCGTATCCGCCTCATAGCAGTAATGGAAGGAAGCGGGCTGCTCGCACAGACGCAGAACCTCTTCTGCCAGGGCCTGGCCGCCGGCACCGCCCTTGGCCCAGACCTCGCTGAGCGCCACATGGACCCCCAGCTCCCGGCAGCGGTCCTCCACCAGCTTCAGCTCTGCCGCCGTATCGGTGGGGAAGGCGTTGATGGCCACCACGCAGGGCAGGCCGAACACCGTGGTGATATTCTCCACATGGCGCAGCAGATTGGGCAGGCCCTTTTCCAGCGCCTCCAGGTTTTCTTTGTTCAGATCCGGCTTCGCCACGCCGCCGTGGTGCTTCAGGGCGCGCACCGTCGCCACGATCACCACCGCGCTGGGCTGGAATCCGGCCGCCCGGCACTTGATATCCAAGAACTTTTCAGCGCCCAGATCCGCGCCGAAGCCGGCTTCCGTCACCACATAATCCCCCAGCTTCAGCGCCGTATCCGTCGCGGAAATGGAGTTGCAGCCGTGGGCAATGTTTGCAAAGGGACCGCCGTGGATCAGCGCAGGCGTATGCTCCAGCGTCTGGACCAGGTTGGGCTTGATAGCGTCCTTGAGCAGCGCCGCCATGGCGCCCTCTGCGTGCAGATCCGCCGCCGTAACGGGCTTGTCATCCCGGGTGTAGGCCACGACCATGCGGGCCAGGCGGGCTTTCAGATCCGACAGGCTGGTGGCCAGGCACAGCACTGCCATGACCTCGGAGGCTACTGTAATATCAAATCCATCCTCACGGGGCACACCGTTGACCTTGCCGCCCAGGCCACAGACAATGTTCCGCAGCTGCCGGTCATTCATATCCACCACGCGCTTCCAGGTGATCTTGCGCGTGTCGATGTTCAGGGCGTTGCCCTGCTGAATGTGGTTGTCCAGCATTGCGGCCAGCAGGTTATTGGCCGCGCCGATGGCGTGAAAATCGCCGGTAAAGTGCAGATTGATATCCTCCATGGGCACCACCTGGGCATAGCCGCCGCCGGCTGCGCCGCCCTTTACGCCGAATACCGGGCCCAAAGACGGCTCGCGCAGGCACAGAACGGTCTTCTTTCCCAGCCGGGTCAGGGCGTCCGCCAGGCCCACGCTGGTGGTGGTCTTTCCCTCGCCAGCCGGCGTGGGATTGATGGCCGTGACCAGGATCAGCTTTCCCTTGCGGGGCTTGTCCTTCAGCGCATGAATATCCAGCTTGGCCTTGGTGCGGCCATACGGCTCCAGCGCCTCTTCGCCGACGCCCAGCTTGGCCGCAACCTCACCGATCGGCAGCATAACTGCCTCCTGTGCAATTTCAATATCGCTTTTGATCTCCATTTCGTTCCTCCGCTCTCGTAATCGTTTTCGTTTTCCGGACCCGGTCCGGCCCGGAGCGCATACGGGTCTCTCTCGTTTATATTAGCATAAAATGCCGCTTTTGTCTGCGTTTTTTTGCAAAAAAGTAGACGGTCCGCCTTCACTTTTTCAGGGTCCTGATCTTCTCCAGCCGCGTCAGGGCCCGGTTCAGCGTCTCGTCGTTTTTGGCAAAGTGCAGCCGGATCAGGTGGTTCACCGGCTCCCGGAAGAAGCTGGAGCCGGGCACGGCGCCGACCCCCACCTTCTCTGCCAGATCCATGCAGAAGGCAAGATCGCTGTCATAACCGTACTCTGAAATATCCAGCAGGACATAATATGCCCCCTGGGGATCATTGTGCGCGATCTGCAGGGCATCCAGGCCCTTTAAGAAAAGTTCCTTTTTATGGGTGTACTTGGCCAGCAGGCCGTCGTAATAGGACTGCGGAAACTCCAGTCCCGGAACCACCGCCTCCTGCAGCGGCGCCGGGCAGCCCACCGTCAAAAAGTCATGCACCTTGCGGGCCTGCTCGGTGATCCGCTCCGGCGCAATGATATAGCCGATGCGCCAGCCTGTGATGGAGTAGGTCTTGGAAAGGGACGAGCAGGTGATCGTCCGCTCCCACATGCCGGGCAGCGTCGCAAAGTATACATGCTTCCAGGGCGCGTACACCAAATGCTCGTAAACCTCGTCCGTGATCACATAGACGTCATAGCGCTCCGCCAGATCCGCGATGATGCCCAGCTCCTCCCGGGTAAACACCCGGCCGCAGGGGTTGGACGGATTGCACAGGATCAGCGCCTTGGGATGCTGCCGGAACGCATCTTCCAGCACCTCCGGGTCAAATGTGAACGTCGGCGGCTTCAGCGGCACAAAAATCGGCTCCGCCCCGGAGAGGATCGCGTCGGCTCCATAGTTTTCGTAAAACGGGGAAAACACCACCACCTTGTCCCCGGGGTTCGTCACAGTCAGCATGGCGCACATCATCGCCTCGGTGGAGCCGCAGGTGGCCAGCGCCTCCGTATCCGGGTCCACCGGGTGCCCCATATAGCGGCTCTGCTTACGCGCCAGAGCTTCGCGGAAGTTCTGGGCGCCCCAGGTCACCGCATATTGATGCGGTCCCTCATAGGCCACCTGGGCCAGCCGGTCCAGGATCTCCCTGGGCGGATCAAAATCCGGAAAGCCCTGGCTTAAATTCACGGCGTCGTACTTCAGCGACACCCGGGTCATGCGCCGGATAATGGAATCCGTAAATCCGGCGCTCCGTTCAGACAACGGCTGCATAGATACTCCTCCCCTGCGTATACAAAAAAGGCCGGCCGCAGGCGCAGCCGGCAGTCTTTCTCAGGCGCGCCGTCGCGCCCTTTTTTTCTGCTTTTTTTGTGATTATAGCAGGCGCGCTTCCCCCTGTCAAGCAAGGGCGCCGGCCTTGCTTTTCCCGCGCTTTTCCTGTAAAATAAATCCCATCTTACGCTTGGGAGGGACCCTCTATGGAGCAGACCGTTCCGCTGCGGATCATTGCCCGCATCCGCAGCGACTTCCCCACAAAATTTGGCATCCCCCGTCAGAGCGGACTGGTGGATTCCCTGCGTGCCCGGATCGTGTTGGAACCGCCTTACCGCAATCCGGATGTCTATCGGGGGCTGGAGGGGTTCTCGCATATCTGGCTGATCTGGGAGTTCTCCGGTGCGGTGCGCAGCACCTGGTCCCCCACGGTACGCCCGCCGCGTCTGGGCGGAAACACCCGCATGGGCGTATTCGCCACCCGTTCCCCTTTCCGGCCCAATCCGGTCGGGCTCTCTTCCGTCCGTCTGGAAGAAATCCGGCTGCATACCCCGGAGGGGCCTGTTCTGATCGTATCCGGCGCCGATCTGATGGATGGCACTCCCATCTTCGACATTAAGCCCTATGTTCCTTACGCGGATGCCCACCCGGACGCCGCCGGCGGCTTTGCCTCACAGCGGGCCGAGCCTTCCCTGCAGGTCGAGATCCCGGAGTCTTACCGCCAGAAGATCCCGGCAGACCGTCTGGACGCCCTGTGCGGCGTTCTGGCCCTGGATCCCCGCCCCTCTTATCAGGATCAGCCCGGTCGGATCTATGGAATGGAATTTGCCGGGTACGAGGTCAAATTCACCGTGGAAGGCGATCGCCTGACCGTCTGCGGCGTCGAAAAGGCGCCTCCCAAATAAAAAAGGTCCCCGTCCGGGAAGGAGGAGGCCGGTGCAAATGCTACACCGGCCTCCTCCTTATTTTCAAATATTTTAAAATTGGGAACCGTTCTTCCCTCCCGGCGCGGCGGCCGCCCTCAGCGGATAAAATTCGTGCGCAGCGGCGCTTCGTAAGCCGGCCGCTCGATCCCGGCCCGGCGCCCCGCCTCAATGCAGCGCAGCAGCCACGCCATGTTGGCGCCCAGGGTCCGCATGGTCTGCAGGCCCTCGGCATCCTGCGCCACTTCCTCCGGCGTGTTGCCGTGAACCTGGTTCCAGTACTGTGACGGGACAATGGGCATGTTGGAAATCGTGAAGTACTTATTCAGGCGGTCAAAGGCTGCCGAGGCACCGCCCCGCCGGCAGGACACCACTGCCGCCCCCAGTTTTCCGGGCATCTTCTTTCCCGCCGAATAGAAAAGCCGGTCCAAAAAGGCGGTGATCTGCCCGCTGGGGCCGGCATAGTACACCGGCGAGCCCAGCACCAGCGCGTCGCACGCCTCCAGGCGCGCCGCCAACTCATTGACCCGGTCATTCACTACGCAGCGTCCCAGCTTTGCGCAGGCCCCACAGGCCCGACAGCCTGCAATCGGCTCCTGTCCGACCCAAAAAATCTCTGTCTCCAGCCCCTCCGAGCGCAGCGTCTTTTCCAGCTCCCGCAGCGCCGCATCCGTGCATCCGTGCTCGTGCGGGCTTCCGTTGATCATCAGCACCTTCATGATCGGTTCCCTCCGTTTCCTGCCTTAGGCAGCCTTGTTGTCTTTTCATTATACGCGCTTCCTTCCAGAAATACGAGAGGGAATCTCCGAAATCCGCCCGTTTCCCTGCAGTCTCCGGGATCTTCTGTTTTTTCCGCAAAAAGTTCGAAATTTTTCTTACATTTTTCTTCAAAAAATGCTAAAATAGGTTTAGAAACGCAGGAAGTGTTGAAAAACCGGCCGGTTCCCTGCCGGTATTCATCGAATCTTCCGAATTCAGGCGGCCGAACACCACGGCCAGAAGGGAGTATTTCGTCATGTATCAGGTCGGAGAGCGCATTGTGTATGGGGAAACCGGCGTCTGCGAAGTCATGGAGATCAGCGAGCGGACCGTGGCCAGTGGGGAGAAAAAGCTTTGCTATACACTTCAGCCGTTGTATCAAAGCGGTACGATCTCCACCCCTGTGGACAATGTCCGGGTCTTCATGCGGCCTGTTATCTCCCGGGAAGAGGCCAAACAGCTCATCGATCTGATTCCCTCCATGCCTGCCAAAATCTTTCACAGCCGGGTCCAGCGGGAAGTGGTGGCCCACTACGAGGGCGTGATGCGCTCCCACAACTGCCGGGACCTTCTGGAGCTGACCAAGTCCATCCACACCAAGCAGCGGCAGGACCGGGCTCAAAACCGGCGCATCAGCTCGGTAGATGAGCGCTTTTTGCGGCGGGCGGAAAATCTTCTCTTCGGCGAACTGGCCACCGCTTTGGGGATCCCCCGGGATTCGGTGGAAGGATACATCGCGGCAACTGTGGAAAAGCAGAGCTGACCGTTTTACCGCGCACGCCGTGGCCGGCGTGCGCTTCATCATGCAGGAGGAATCCATCATGCAGTCTGTGCTTCCGATTTCCCAGCTGGAAGATATGGCGTCCTTTATGGACGCCAAGGTTTTGAATCACATTCACGAGGGGCAGAGCGAAGCCTTTGAGGGCTTCGAAAACTTTGACATCATCGCCTTCGACTGGTACGACATCCACTCCCGCCGGGGCACAGCCTCCCAGATGCTTCTGTACCTGGACCGGGAGGACCTTTTTATCTTCTGCGAAGATGCCCCGGCCATCAGCCGGGCCCAGGCCATTTTTCAGGAGCTGAAGGCCGCAGAGGCGGGCCTGTCCAACGAGCAGCTTTTATATCGTTTTTTCAGCCGGCTGATCAAAGGCGACATGACCCATCTGGACCAATTGGAGTCTGAAATCAGCGACGGCGAAAACGCCGTTCTCTCCGGCCGTCCCCAGCCGTATCTGGAGCAGATCAGTTCCTGGCGCCAGGAGCTGCTGCGCCTCAAGCGCTATTATGAGCAGCTGGTCTCCATCTTTGACGAGCTTTCCGACAACGACAACCATCTTCTCGGCGGGGCGGTCGTCCGCCGCATGGCCGTTCTGGGCAACCGGACCCAGCGGTATCTCAACAGCGTCCAGAATCTGCGGGAGTCCGTGGCTCAGCTGCGGGAAGCCTATCAGTCCCAGCTCTCCATTCAGCAGAACGACCTGATGAAGATCTTTACCGTGGTCACGGTCATCTTCCTTCCCCTGACCCTTCTGGTGGGCTGGTACGGCATGAATTTTTCCAACATGCCGGAGCTTCACTGGCGTTATGGGTATCCGGCCGTTATCCTTGCAAGTGTGGCCGTGGTCATCTGGCTGATCTGGTATTTCCGCAAAAAGCGATGGCTTTGATTCAGCCCCGCACAGCAAAACGGAACGGGAACGGCTGCGCCGCTCCCGTTCCGTTTTTTCTTTACGTCATTTACCGTGTTCCCGGCCGCTTCCACAAACGGACCGCTCCCGCCGCCCTTGTCCCGGCAAGATCGATCAGGCGCTGGTTGGAACTGCCGCGGAACAGCAGAGAGATATCGTGCAGCGCCGCAACATAGCGTCCATCCACCAGCACATCCAGCAGATCCAGCAACGGCTGCGTCGCCTCACAGTGGGGGTACGCCGCCGGATCCGTCAATTCTTCATAGGTAAAGCCGCTGAAGGCCCAGAGATCCTTCTCCGGAAGCTCCCGCCGCACCCGCTGCACAAACGGCAGCAGCACGCGCTGATTCTCCGGCTCAAAGGGCTCCCCTCCCAGCAGGGTCAGCCCGTTGATATAAGAAGGGCGCAAAAGGTCCAGCAGCTGCCGTTCCGTCTCCTCCGTAAAGGGCCGTCCGTAATCAAACGCCCAGGTCTGCGGCTGAAAGCACTGCTCGCAGTGGTTGGTGCAGCCGGAAACAAACAGGCTCACCCGCACGCCCCAGCCGTTGGCAATATCGCAGTTTTTAATTTCTCCGTAATGCATGATCCTTCTCCAGTCCGCGCCGGAAGCGCAAGGATGTTGAGCGTTCCGGCCGCCTGCCCCCGGCGCGGCAGCGCTGAGGAAGCGCTTCCCGGGTTTTTCCCCGGGAAACGCTTCCTTCCGATTCAAAAGCAGTGCAGCAGCCGGCGGCGCCCGGTCCTTTCCCATGCGCCCTGGCCGGGCCGGCTGCTCAAAGATGCATCACCCGGTCCCGGATCTCCTGGGTACGTCCCTGGTTCCAGAACTGTGTTCCGATGTAGCCGCAGGTCCGCCGGGCCACGTTCATCTTGTTCTGATCCGTGTTTCCGCACTTGGGACAGCGCCAGATCAGCTTGCCGTCCTCTTCCACGATCTGGATCTCTCCATCCCAGCCGCAGACCTGGCAGTAATCGCTCTTGGTATTCAGCTCGGCGTAAATGATGTTGTCGTAGATAAACTTCATCACCTGCAGCACCGCCTCCAGGTTGTCCTGCATGTTGGGAACCTCCACATAGCTGATTGCGCCGCCGGGAGAGAGGTGCTGGAAGGTGGCCTCAAACTTGAGCTTGCTGAACGCGTCGATGGGCTCGGTCACATGGACATGATAGCTGTTGGTGATATAGCCCTTGTCGGTAACGCCCTTGATGATGCCGAAACGCTTCTGCAGCGCCTTGGCAAACTTATAGGTCGTGGACTCCAGTGGCGTTCCGTACAGAGAATAGTCGATATTCTCCGCCTTCTTCCACTCCGCGCACTTGTCATTCATCTTCTGCATGACCTGCAGGGCAAAAGGAGTCGCCTCCGGGTCGGTGTGGCTCTTCCCGGTCATATACTTCACACACTCGTAAAGGCCCGCATAGCCCAGAGAAATGGTGGAATACCCGTCATAGAGCAGCCGGTCAATGGGCTCGCCCTTTTTCAGGCGGGCGCAGGCACCATACTGCCACAAAATGGGAGCCGCGTCGGAAAGCGTCCCTTTCAGACGGTCATGCCGGCAGCGCAGCGCCCGGTGGCACAGCTCCAGCCGCTCGTCAAAGATCTTCCAGAATTTATCCGGATCCCCACCGGAGGACAGCGCCACATCCGGCAGATTGATGGTCACAACGCCCTGGTTAAAGCGCCCGTAATACTTATGCTTCCCCGGCTGATAGTTCCCCGCGTTGGCAATGTTGCCCACGCCCACGTCGGTAAACCGGTCCGGCGTCAGGAAGGAGCGGCAGCCCATGCAGGCATACACATCGCCCTTGAGCTCCAGCATTTTCTTCTCGGAAATGTAGTCGGGCACCATCCGCTTGGCCGTGCACTTGGCCGCCAGCTTGGTCAGATACCAATACTTGCTGTCTTCCGTGATGTTGTCCTTCTCCAGCACATAGATCAGCTTGGGGAAGGCCGGCGTGATCCAAACTCCCTCTTCATTCTTAACGCCCTGATAGCGCTGCTCCAGCACCTCTTCAATAATCAGTGCCAAGTCGTGCTTGGTCTGCGGATCCTCCGCCTCGCCCAGGTACATAAACACCGTCACAAACGGTGCCTGTCCGTTGGTGGTCAGCAGCGTCACCACCTGATACTGAATGGTCTGCACACCCCGGCGGATCTCATCCCGCAGCCGGATCTCCACCATGTCCCGCACCTTTTCCTCCGGTACGCTTACGCCGATCTCCTGCAGCTCCCGGTCCACGGCCTTGCGGATCTTCTGGCGGCTGATCTCCACAAAGGGCGCCAGGTGCGTCAGAGAAATGCTCTGTCCGCCGTACTGGTTGGAAGCCACCTGCGCGATGATCTGGGTGGCAATGTTGCAGGCGGTGGAAAAGCTGTGGGGTTTTTCGATCAGCGTTCCGGAAATGACCGTGCCGTTTTGCAGCATGTCCTCCAGGTTGACCAGATCGCAGTTATGCATGTGCTGGGCATAGTAATCCGAGTCATGGAAGTGGATGATGCCCGCGTTGTGCGCATCCACAATATCCTTGGGCAGCAGCAGCCGGTTGGTGATATCCCGGCTGACCTCGCCGGCCATATAATCCCGCTGAACCGAGTTGACGGTCGGGTTCTTATTAGAGTTTTCCTGCTTTGCTTCTTCGTTATTGCACTCGATCAGGCTGAGGATCTTATCGTCCGTGGTGTTGGACTTGCGGATCAGGGAGCGGGTGTAGCGATAGGTGATATACGCCTTCGCCACCTCGAAGGCCCCATGCGCCATGATCTGGTGCTCCACCAGGTCCTGGATCTCCTCCACCGAGGGGGAACGGTTCATCTTCTGACAGGCCAGGCTGACCGACTCTGCGATCCGCTGGATCTGAACAGGCGTCATGCGTGCGCTCTCTTCAATGGCCCCGTTGGCCTTGGTGATCGCCGCAACAATTTTTTCAATGTCAAACGTAACTTCCGTTCCGTTGCGTTTGATGACCTTCATACCGGCACTTCCTCTCTCTTCCGTACAAATTCAATTCATTCTCCGCGCCAATCCGGCGGTGCGGCTTCCTCTTCATCTGTTCCGGAGCAGCTTCCAAGTGCGCCCCGAAATACACAATATATCTTGTACATATCTATCATATACCACAAGATATTGCCTTGCAAGTCTTTTTGAAAATTAAAATAAGTCTGTGCAATCTGCAAGAATTTTCAGGGTAATTTTCTCCATCTGTGCAGCGGCTGCGCACGCAAAAAAGAGCGCGGACGAAGGCCCGTCCGCGCTCTTTCCGCACAGGTCCTTATTTCAGCTTCCGGTGCCCGGCCCAGACAAGAGCCCCGAACCCCAGGCCCCCCAGAAGGTTCCCCAGCGTCACGGGCAGCAGATTATTTACAAGGAACGATCCCCAGCTCAGGGCGGAGCAATCCACCCCCGCGGACGCAGCCAGCTCCGCATACCGGGGCACCGTCAGGGCAAGCAGCCCCGCCGGCACATAATAAAGATTGGCCACACAGTGCTCAAACCCGGCCAGCACGAAAAAGCACACCGGAATGAAAGCGCCGACGGCCCGGCCGGCCACATCCTTGGCACACAGCGCGCACATGACGGCCGTGCATACCAGAACGTTGCACAAAATTCCCAGGATCAGCGCAGCCGGAAAGGACAGCGCACATTTGTTCGCCGCCAGACGAATGGTATAAACCGCCAGAGCCCCGCCGGAGAGATTCAGCTGACCGCCCCAGACGCAGCCGGCAGCCGCAGCCAGCGCCCCGACGGCATTTCCGGCATACACCAGCACCAGGTTGCGTACCGCCGCTCCCGTCCGGACACGCCGTTCCAGCAGCGGGATCGCCAGCAGGCAGTTTCCCGTAAACAGCTCTGCCCCGGTCAGGATCACCATGATCAGGCCAAAGGGAAACAGCAAGCCGCAAACGATCTTGATAACGGACGGATTTTCCAGCGCATGGGCCGCCGTATTGGTCACGGCACCGCCCATTGCAATGAAAAAGCCGGCCAGAATCGAAAGCACCAGCAGCTTTCCGACACCGGCGGCGCACTTTTTCTCTCCGACACCGCAGTAGCTTTCCACAAATTCGGCAGGATTCAGCATAGGTTCCTCGCTCCCTCTTTTATTCAGTCTTGTTCAGTCTAACAGCTCCGGCTGTGGCGGTAAATCCACAGCTTTCACAAATTTTTCGGGTCCCGGTTCCGGGAATTCTCTGCCGCGCACGGGTCCGGGCAGTAAGAAGCCCGGTCCGCCGGGAACCGGGCTTCTTTTGTTCGGTTCATTCGCTCAGCTTGTATGCTCAGCCGTCTGCGGATCCGGGAGGCTGCCGTCTTCCTGCACAGCCGGAGCTTCCCCCGGCCCCAGTTCATCCGTTTCCATCTGGTCCTCCGGACTCACGATCCGCTCCTGCGGCGGATTTTCCCCCGGAGCCTCCCGGTCCGCCTCCATCGGGGCGGCCGAGCGCTTCATCGCCGCCATCCGGCGGTGGGTGCGCCACGCCGAGGTATCGATGGGCTTGCTCTCTTCAAACAAGTCGAAATAATCCTCGTTCCGAAGCACCGGGCGGCGGCGCTTGAGGATCGCCGTCATGGTCGGGTAAAACACGATGGCGATCAACCCGCCGGAAAAACCGTTGTTGTAAAGATTCATGCCGGCCACCGGTCCGCCTGTCTGCAGCACCAATGCCGAATGGATAAAGCCCGCCAGGATCCCCACCGGCCAGCCGAAGTGACCGGCGATCGGCGCCAGCGTCGTGCCGAACAGGCCGGCCAGCTGCAAAGAGGGATAATCCGGCGTATGGTGCATTCCGTAAGACCCCAGGGCAACGCCCAGCATGATCGGCGTAATATTCAGGGCGTGCTTTCCGAAGGCGGAAAAGCCCATTACGGTAAAAATGCCGCCCACGGTAGGTCCGTTCAGGTCGCCGTCGATCAGCAGCACATAGCCCATGGCCAGCAGACCGTTGACACCCATATTCACCATCACCGGCCCGGCCCCAAACATACGAAGATAGTCGCTGGGGGCCCGCCCCGTGGTAGACAGCAGCCGCCGGTAGCCGGCCCAGACTGCCCAGCAGGGCACATTCGTTTCAAAAAAGCCGGCCAGGATTAGCATCAGGCAAAGGACGCTCAGCGCCACAATAAAGCGTTTGTTGTAGCCTGTGGCCCAAAACAGCACCGAGTCCGGCTGGTCGCCGAAGGCCGTCAGCACCGGCACGATCATCATGGCAAACAGACCGCAGGCGAAGCCCATGTTATAAAGGTTCATGCCGTTTTGAACCTTATATGTATAAGCCGAGAGTGACGGCAGCACAAAGCCGATCACAATGCCGGTCAACGCCCCCAGCCAAAGACTGGCATGGACGCTGCCCAGGGCCATATAGCTGACCAGCGGCGCCAGCGAGGTGGACATCAGCGCCACGGAAACGTACTTGGAAAAGGGCTCTTTCTGATACTTGGCGTACAGCCAGGTCCCCAGGATGATCGGCCAGATGTTGACGATATTCTTGCCGAACAGGGAAAAGCCGGCCATCAGCCCCATTTCCACAATGGTAAATCCGTTATACGGATCCCCGGAAAAACGGATCAGGCAAATGGAGATGATTGTCACCAGGCCCGCATTGACCAGCGCCGCCCCCACGCCCGCAATGGATACATAGTCCGTGATCAGAAGGTCCTGCATCGTGACGATCCGGTACAGGCCCGTCGGCACGTTTCCCGGTTCATCCAGCGCAAGCCCCAGCGCCATAAGGATCAAAGAAAATGTGATGGTCATGGGGAATATTTCGTTATAGCGTTCCTGGGTCTGCAAGACGTTTCCCTCCTATCAGCAAACCTTTTTCCCTTTGGGCCGTCTCTCCGCTCTTTTCCCGGTCGGAACGGGCCGGTTTGCGCCGACAATCCCGTAAGTTAAAAAAAGGCAAGCCGGCTTCCTCCCGCCGGCTTTTTTCCGGCGTACACAGGCGCAGGCCGGATCGCTGTCATCAATCTGATTTTTTGCATAAACAAATCCTTAACAATTTTATCATAACATCTATGAAAACTCCCGTCAATCGCAATTTTTTTGAATGATGTGCACAATCCATCCCACCGGGGCGTTCCCGCCTGCGCTGCCTGCCCGTTCCAAGGTCGACCTCCGGCTCCGGATTTTTCCTGTTTTGCCGCTGCCGCAGCGGCTGCGGGCTGCAGGGCCACCGAGGCTCCGGCCGTCTCGCGCCTTAAAAGCGCCGTCCGATCCGTCCGTTTTTCTTCAGAAAATTTTTCCGGCAAAAAAGCGGTATATTCCCGTTTCTTCGAGTCAAACTAGCCATGCGATACCCAGAGACCCACAAATTCAAATTCGTTTTATGAAAAGGAGAAACTGTTATGTCCAGCAAGAATAGTAATAAGCTCAATGTTCCCGAGGCCCGTTCCGCTATGGATAAGTTCAAGATGGAGGCAGCCTCCGAGGTCGGCGTGAACCTGAAGGAAGGCTACAACGGCGACCTGACCTCCCGCGAGGCCGGCAGCGTCGGCGGCCAGATGGTCAAGAAGATGATTGAGTCTTACGAGAAGAACCTGTAACTTCCGTTTTCCGTTAAAAAGGGCGGGCCCGGATCTTTTCCGGGTCCGCCCCTTTTCTCATTTTTCACGGTGTCTCCCGTACGACCTCCACCGAGGGGATCCCATAATACCGGAAAATGGCCGCGGCATCCGCGCCGATCACCTCTCCGCTGACCGCCACCGGCACGGCAGGCGGACAGCTGACCGTCGGCACGGCCAGGATCCGACCGACCGCCCGGGCGGCCGGAACCGTCTCCCGGGGCGAAAATGCCGCCTCACGGGGCGTGCAGGCCACAGCCGGCGGCCGCAGGCGCAGGCTCTCCCGCAGAAGCGGCGTTGTCTTTGAGTTGGCCCCCAGGCTCCGCTCGATCCGGGCCAGATCCTCCGCCCGGTTTGCCGGCGTGATCATCAGCACCACGGCATCCGGGTCTGCATACTCACACTCCACACCGCCGGCGCGCAGCCGCTGCGCCAGCTCCGCCCCGTCCCAGCCGGAGGCCGACGCCGCCAATGTCAGCTTCAAGGGATCGCTGGGCTCCACCTGCCAGCCGGCCTCTGCAAGGCGCTGCTTCAGCGCGTCCACCCCGGCCGCGCAGGCGCGCAATGCCCGGGGATAATCCGCTGCCAGCGACCGGTTCGCAAGATCCAGCGACTGCAGGATCAGATACGATGGGCTGGTCGATCCGAAAAACGCCAGCGCCTCTTTCGCGCGCTGCGCAAAAAGCGCCGGAGCCCCCTGCCCCACATGCAGATACGCGCCGCCGGTCAGCACCGGAAGCGTCTTATGGGCAGAATCGCAGCACAGATCCGCCCCCAGCTCCATCGGATGGCGGCGCTCCGGCAAGAAGCGCAGATAGGCACCGTGGGCGTTATCCACCAGCAGCGGCACCCCGCGGCTGTGGCACAGCTGTGCCAGTGCGCCCAGGTCCAGCTCTCCGCCCAGATAGTCCGGCGACGTCACATACACCGCGGCCGGAACACGGGGCGCCAGCGCATCCAGGGCCCGCGCAAGCCCTTCCGGCGTGATCGTGCAGCGGCACAGGGAAAAATCCGCATTCTCCGGCCATAGCCAGCGAACCTCCAGATCCAGCAGCGCCGCAGCCAGGATCATTACCTTATGGGCGTTGCGTCCCGCCAGAATGAGCGGCCGCGCCACCCCTGCCGCGCGCAGGCGCGCCAGATAGAGCATCGCCCGGATGCACTGTGAGGACCCCTCCGTCGAATAGCAGGTCCGCTGCGTTCCGAAAAGCGCGGATGCATGCGCCTCGCTGCGGGCAATGATCCCCTCCGCCTCATAAAGTGCGTCCGCCCCGGCCACCTCGGTGATATCCAGCGCCTCGCAGCCTAAAACCGGGCGGCCCTTGTGGCCGGGCATATGCAGCCGGGCCATATCCCGCGCGGCATAGGCCTGTACAAAATCGTAAATCGGCGTATCCAGATCCGCCGCGCCTCCTTTCGTTTACGCCTGCGCGTCCAGCGAGCGCGCCACCTGCAGCATGATCGCACACTCCATCCGCTTGCGGAAAAGGGCGCAGCCATACTCATAGACACCCCGGACCGAGCCGGTGGCGTGGTAGGCGTTGGCAGCGCATCCGCCGGAGCAGTACAGCTTTGCCCAGCAGTCCGCACACTCCGGACGGGCATAAACGTTGCAGCTGCGGAATTCCTCCTGAACGGCAGGCTGGGTCACGCCGTGCCAGATGTCACCCAGCTTAAAGCGCTCCTCCCCTACGAACTGATGGCAGGGGTACAGGTCGCCCCAGGGCGTCACGGCCATATATTCCGTTCCCGATCCGCAGCCGGAGATCCGCTTATAAATGCACGGTCCGCCGGTCAGGTCGATCATATAGTGGTAGAAGGTGATGGGCTTACCGGCCCGCTCCCGCCGGAGCATCTCCTGGGCCAGCAGCTCATATTGCCGCTCCACCACCGGAAGATCCTCCTGCGTCAGCGCCGACGGATCCGAGGGGTCGCACACCACCGGCTCCATGCTCAGTTCGGTGAAGCCCAGGTCCGCCATCGTGAAAATATCCTCGGTGAAATCCGTATTGGCGTGGGTAAAGGTGCCGCGCATATAATAGTTCTTTCCGCCCCGGGCCTTCACCAGCTTCTGGAACTTCGGAACAATCTGCTCCCAACTGCCGCGTCCGGCATAGTCTATCCGGAAACGGTCGTGGACCTCCTTGCGCCCGTCCAGGGACAGCACCACGTTGCTCATCTCCCGGTTGGCAAAGTCGATCACATCGTCATCGATCAGCATGCCGTTGGTGGTCAGCGTGAAGCGGAAGTTCTTTCTCCGCTCTTTTTCCACACTGCGCGCATACTCCACCAGCCGCTTGACCACATCCCAGTTCATCAGCGGCTCTCCGCCGAAAAAGTCCACCTCCAGATTGGTCCGGCTTCCGGAGTGATCCATCAAAAAATCCAGCGCCTGCTTGCCGACCTCAAAGCTCATGACCGCCCGGTCCCCGTGGTATTTCCCCTGGCTTGCAAAGCAGTAGCTGCAGTTGAGGTTGCAGGTGTGCGCCACATGCAGGCACAGTGCCTTGATCACATCACCGCTGCGCTCCTTAAAGGTCCCGGCAAGATCCGCAAAGGTATCCGGCGTAAAAAGCTTGCCCGCATCCTTCAGGGCCTGCACATCGGCGATGCACTGGCGCACGTCCGCCTCCGTAACGTCCGGCCGGTCCGCGTATTTTTCAAGGAGTTCCGCGACGATCACGTCGGGGCTGTCCTGTTCAAAGCGCGCAATGACGTCATAGGCCACCTCGTCCACAGCGTGGATGGAGCCGGAGCAGCTGTCCAGCACGATGTTGTATCCGTTGAGTTGATATTGATGTACCATCTTTTGTGGCTCCTTCTCGGTAAAGATCGGCGGCGCCGCAGCCGCCGCAGGCTGCAGGCCGATAAAAAATGCCGCCGGAAGCGGCGGCATTTTTTATCGGCCGGTGTTTACTTGCCGGCGTTCTCGCACTTCTGGTTGGCCACGCCGCAGCTGGTCTTGCAGGCAGACTGGCAGGAGGTCTGGCACTCGCCGCAGCCGCCGTTCTTCGCGCTCTCGCACAGGTCACGGGTCACAAGCGTTTTAATTCTTTCCATAACATATTCTCCTATCATGTTCAGCAGGAATTTGAGTGGCATCCCGCCGCACAGCGGACGCCCATTCATAGCATTTCAACGATACCACAAGGTCCTGACAAAGTCAAGGCTGCCTTGCTTCTTCCGGCGGCTCCTCCGGCTGCTCCTTCTGCTGCGCCCGCTCCATGGCCCGGCGCACCGCCTGGGACCGGCCCTGCCGGTTGTTCCGGCGCAGCGTCTGGGTGATTTGCTCCTGCACGGCCAGCACCTCTTCCCGGAAGGAGGAGGCCGGGACCCGCAGGGCTCCGTGCCCCAGAATGATCAGCTGCTCCGCTCCGTCCGAGGTCGCCACCCGCACCCGGTGCCGGGGCCCGATCTCATAGGTCGTCTTTTCAATATAGGCGTCCGCCGTCTCCGCCTCCTTGGTGTAGACCACATAAATGTTATGATAGCGGAACACGCTGCGCTCCTGATTTGGCATTTTGTAGGCGTCAAACACCAGGATCAGCTCACAGCCCCGCACACCCTGATAGTTGCTCAAAAGATCCATCAGGCGCTTCCGGGCCGCGTCCAGATTTTCCCGGGCCACAGACTTCAGCTCGTCCCAGGCAAAAATCATATTGTAGCCATCCACCAGCAGATAATCCTTTCCCTGGGGTACGGCCGGCTTCGGCCGGGAGGCTTCCTGCGGCGGCGCTTCCCTGCGGGGCGTAAAGCCCCGGCGGGTAATGGGGCCGTAGGTTCGCTCAAAGATCTGCCGCAGCTGCGCATCCTCCTCCAAAGAGCCGCTCTTCCCCCGCGCCTCCGGCCGCCGGGGCGGCGGGACCGAGGCCGGCTCCTCCGGCCCGGCTTCCCCCAGACGCAGTCCGCTGCTGACATGGGCCCGGGCCGGGACCTGGTCCCAGGGAACCTGCACCCCTGCGCCATGCTCACAAAAGACGGAGCCCGGCGGATTATCCGGATCCCGCTCCGGGTCATACCCCGCCCGGGCCAGTACCGCCTCTTCGTCGTGGCACAGTTCGTAGCCCCGCAGCGTGCAGACCATGCGTCCCCGGCCCCGGGTATAAGCCCGAACCTCCGCGGCATAGCTGCGCAGCTCCGACACCGGTGCCGCACCGCGCACCACCGTCTCCTCCGCTCCCGTCTCCGGCGGCTCCGTGCGGCCGCCCATGCGGGAAAGATCGGAAAGGGCCCGGCCCACGCACTCCGGCGGAAGCTCCAGCCGGAAATCATACCAGGGCTCCAGCAGGCGGCACTGCGCCTGCATCAGCCCCTGCCGCACAGCCCGGTAAGTGGCCTGGCGGAAATCTCCGCCTTCCGTATGCTTCACATGCGCCCGGCCGGCCACCAGGGTGATCTTCACGTCCGTCAGCGGCGCGCCCAGCAGAACGCCCGGATGCTCCCGCTCTGTCAAATGGGTCAGGATCAGCCGCTGCCAGTTCCGGTCCAGCTGATCCTCCGGGCAGGCGGAGGCAAGCTGCACGCCGCTGCCCCGCTCGCCCGGCTCCAGCAGCAGATGCACCTCCGCATAATGGCGCAGCGGCTCAAAGTGCCCGATACCCTCCGCCGGCCGCGTCAGCGTCTCCCGGTACACAATGCTTCCCTCTCCGAACGAGACCTCCAGACCGAAGCGCTCCCGGATCAGCCGCCCCAGCACCTCCAGCTGTACTTCACCCATCAGCTGCACATGGATCTCCTGTGCCCGTTCGTTCCAGCGCAGATGCAGCTGCGGATCCTCCTCTTCCAGTACCCGCAGCTTTTCCAGGGCCGTATGGGGATCCACCCCCTCCGGCAGCTCCACCCGGTAGCTGAGCACCGCCGCCAGCTCCGGCGCACCGCCGCCGGGATCCGCGCCCAGGCCCTGCCCGGGATACGTCCCGGCCAGCCCCGTCACCGCGCAGACCGTCCCCGCAGGCACTTCCTCCTCCGTTCGGAAGCGCGCGCCGGAATACAGGCGGATCTGGTCTGCCTTTTCGCTCCGGGCCGGATCCTCCCCGGGCCGGGCCGTATGGAGCTGAGCCTTCACGCGCAGGCTGCCGCCCGTAATTTTCAGATAAGTCAGCCGGTTCCCCTGTGCGTCCCGTCCGATCTTATACACCCGGGCACCGAAGGCGTCCGGCCACGCCGGACGGGGGCCGAACCGGTCCAGCCCATCCAGCAGCGCTTCCACACCCTCCAGCTTCAGGGCCGAGCCAAAATAGCAGGGAAACAGCCTGCGGGCGGACGTCAGCCGCCGCAACGCTTCATCCTGCACCCGCCCCTGCTCCAGATACGCAGAAAGCAGCGTCTCGTCACACAGCGCCGCCTCTTCCCATAGCGTCTCCTCCGCCCCGGAGGCATCCACGCAGGCGCTGTCCAGCTTCTCCTGCAGCTCCCGCAGCAGGGCGGACCGATCCGCCCCGGGCAAGTCCATCTTGTTGATAAACAGAAAAGTCGGGATCCCCCAATGCTTCAGAAGCCGCCACAGGGTCCGGGTGTGGCCCTGTACCCCGTCGCTTCCGCTGATCACCAGGATCGCCGCATCCAGCACCTGAAGCGGGCGCTCCATCTCCGCTGAAAAATCCACATGCCCCGGCGTGTCCATCAGCTGGATCTCCGCATCCTTCCATGTCATCCGCGCCTGCTTGGAAAAGATGGTGATCCCCCGCTCCCGTTCCAGGGCCTCCGTATCCAAAAATGCATCCTGATGGTCCACACGGCCCAGGCGCCGCAAGGCGCCGCTGCAGTAAAGCAGCGCTTCCGACAGCGTGGTTTTTCCCGCGTCCACGTGGGCCAGGATCCCGATGCAAATCCGTCTCATCATGCAAAGCTCCTCCGCCTGTCTTCCGGTTCGGCCGGCCGCCTCGCCCGGACAGGCTCAAGTTTCAACTGGTTTTATTATGACAGAATTTTCGGATTTGTTCAATACTCCCCCGCCGTTCCCCTCAGAAACACAAAAGGTGCACCCGTGGGCGCGCCTTTGTGTCCTGCCGCGTGGAACAGCAGAGCCTGCAGGCAGAGGCGTATGAAAAAATACACGTTCCGGCCTGTAGCCGGAACGTGTATTTGGGATCGCCCCAAGGCTTGATGTCTGTGAAAAAGCCGTAAGAACTCACCAGCTATACTCCGACAATTGAAATGTGTAGGATTCGCCGGGAGTAATGTCATAGATCACAACAGAGTCATCTCTGAATTTATCTCCTGCGCTCAACGAAGAGAGGTATACATTTCCGGAATCAACCATATAGCCTGCGCTGTCATATAGCTTATAGCTAAGCATATCATACCGGGAATCACCGCTGCCGCTTTTCTTCTCTCCGGTAATTATGACAGTCAGTTTTGGAGAATAGCCTTTGTCAAATATATATTCTGCGCCTTGGATTTGGATCACGGATGCCGTGCCGCCCATGAAGTCCTTTACTTTCAGATCCAGGGGGAATGAATCAAAAGCCACCTGGACATCTTCAATGGGCAAACTATACAGGACACTGCAGTTTACTTCGTCAAATTGAAGCACATTTTCCTTGTGTACAGTAAAATAAATTTTTCCGCTTGCAGATTTTCCGGGTGCAATTTCTGCGGCCGGAATCCTTACATTGGCAAGATACTGTTCCCCGGCAGCCTGGCTGGTATAGGTGCCGTAATCGTCTACAGAAACCAATTTTGTCCCGGCGTAGACTTCTTCGTCCTCATCATTTACAATTCGAATGTC
The DNA here is from genome assembly GCA_934563745.1 of uncultured Dysosmobacter sp. GTDB lineage: Bacteria > Bacillota > Clostridia > Oscillospirales > Oscillospiraceae > Oscillibacter. Next base: position 21,542 of record CAKTHE010000006.1, read on the forward strand.
AACATCAACATCGGCTGACAAGGGCTTATCATTTTTGTCCGCCAGTCCAAAGAAAAGGCTGTAATCATCCGTTCCGTCATTGTACTGAAACGACCAATTTTTCAGTGTCTCGACGCGGGATGCCGATGCCCCACACCCGCTCAGCAGGAATGTAATAATAAGTCCCAAGACAAGCATGAACCGTTTCATTTCTGCGTCTCCTTATCTGCCCTTGCCTTTACATTCCTTGTTTGAGTAAACGCTTTTTCTTTGGATTTATCATGCAGTAATTGCGGTTGCACTGCTCGCTTAAAAAGCAAGTCTCGCAGATGATCTCCTCAATTCCCTGCCGGATCAGGTCGTCATCACTGGGAAGCTTGTAGGCTTCGATCTTCTGAATACCGGTCGGATTGCGCAGCCCATAGTCAATCCGTTTCCCATTTCCGGTCTTTACATAGCGGTAGACTTCAGCTCCAAACGAAACACTGTCGCCAACGCCATACTCTTCAAAGCCGGATTTGTCCATCCAGACATGATCCTCTTTGCCGTCAAACATCATTCCATCCGGATACATCCCACTGATGAAAATGCGCTTGAAGCAGACATACTTTGGCCCGACTTTTTCAATTTGCCCTTTGAAATCGAGCAGATAGTTAAAAAGGCCGTTCGCAAACCCCGAACGATAAACGCACCCTAAAGAGGCAAGCTGAACATCCAGATATTCGTCATAAGACATTTTCTCTGCGCCGACAACATCCTTACGAGAATCCGGCTTGAAAAATACAAGCCCGCCTTCTTCGTCTACACAGCTATTTTCTCCATAATTAGCCGCCAGAAGAGATTCTTTATCTGGATACTTAGTAACCAAAGAAGCTGCCTTTCTAAGCCGCTCCTGCCGCTTTTGCTCCTCAACAAGCCGCTGCTGCTCCTCATAGCGTTTACGTTCACGCCGCGCCGCAAGGATACGCTCCTCTATGTGCTTGCATTCGCTTTTTGTCAGCAGCGGCGATATATGGTCGACACAATCGTAGTCGCCATGTTCCAGACGCGTTTTGAAACGGGCAAGAACTTCCTTAAGCTCCTGTGCAGACAGATACCTCGCCTTGTCAATGGAGCAGCTATAATAACAGCCAGTACTTATGTTGCCATGGCCGGCACCGTACATAATGGCAGTATTCCACGGGCAGAAATAGTGCTCTTTTTGAACAAGCCTGCCTCGCTTCAAGCCCTCCTCAAATTCCGGAAAAATCGCCGGATTGCCGCAGCCTTCATGGTCATCCACCCAAAAACCGGAAGGGCCTTTGTCTGCGTGGAAAATCATCGAGTTGACCGCATCGACCGTAGCTTTTTTTGTCTGTTCGTTCCTCATATCCAAAACCTCCGTTAATAAGTGCCGCCAAACAGCGACCTGACATGTTAACGCGGTCTTTTAGAGAAATTATGGTAATTATAGCACACGATCTGTTTTTTGTCCATTCTGTTTGCTGGATAAAAATGCAAAAAACGTCATATCCCATAGTCTGTGTACACCCGTGTACAAAAGCAATCTTAAAAAGGGTCCACTTCATTAATAGCAAGCGAATGGGCCGGCCGTACAGGGCAGCAAGCCATCGTGCACATGGTACGCAGCTTGCAAGCACAAAAAGCTTAAATTTAAGTCCTCATTTACGCGTAAATCCACGCGAGCCCAGCGGCAAAGCAAAGGAGGATGTGTCTTCATAGACACATCCTCCTTTTGATTTTCGCTTGTCCCGTTTACGCCTCAAAACCTGCCGGGAATACCACCGTCAGGATCCACTTGAACGCCTCCTCGGCATAGACCGCATGGGGAATCGTGGCCGGCATGACCAGCGTCTCTCCGGCGTGGACCACATGCGGCACGCCGCCCACTGTAAAACGGCCGGTCCCTTCCAGAACCGTCACCATGGCGTCGCCGATGGAGTCATGGGTCCCGATCTCCTCCCCTTTGTCAAAGGCAAACAGCGTCACGCTGACCGCCTTGTTCTGGGCCAGCGTCTTGCTGACCACCTGCCCCGGCTGAACGGAAACCAGATCCGTCAGCTTCAGCACCGTCTCGTGTTCCAAATTCTTAATAAATGCCATCTCGTTTCAAACCTCTTTCCTTTCAACTGCGCCGCTCACGGCGCCGAACTGCTCGCTCGGCTGCTGCGTCGGCAGGCCGTGGGCCGCGGCAAACTGCTCGTACCGCTCCTCATACCAGTTCTTCAGCGCTTCCACGCCCTCTTCATCCCACGGGAAGTCCCGCCGTTCCACATCCTCTGCCTTTTCATAGCAGACCCGGGAGTAGACCGCCGCGCGCAGCAGCGGCTCCCCTTCCTCCGTTTTTCCCTGCTCGTAGCGGAAGCGGAACAGCTGCCCCACCGAGCCGGTATATACGTAGGCCCGATGGAACCAGCCGGTAGTCATCTGCGAAAAAATCTCCTGCATAACGCCGCCCCTTCGTTCAATCTGATTTTTATTTTATCCCGTCGGGCATAAAAAAGCAACGTGTGCACACCCGAATTTGACACGCCGTTCCGGCCGCGCTATGATATTATGTTAGCAAAAGAACCTGGCCGCCTTCAAAATGCGGCCATATCCCGAAAGGAGGGCGCATAGTATGCAATACAGGACAGGCTTGCACGGCGAGTCCATCTCCGTGCTGGGCTTCGGCTGCATGCGGTTTACCCGCCGGGGCGGCGGGATCGACCTGAAGAAGGCCGAGCAGGAAGTGATGGCCGCTCTGGACGCCGGCGTCAATTATTTCGATACCGCCTATATTTATCCCGGCAGCGAGGCCGCCCTGGGTGAGATCTTCCGGCGCAATCACTGCCGGGAGCGGCTTTTCATTGCCGCCAAGCTTCCCCAGTACCTGCTGCGTTCCGCGAAGGGCATCGACCGCTATTTTGATGAGGAGCGGCGGCGCCTTCAGACGGATTTTATCGATTTTTATCTGATGCACATGCTCTCCGATCTGGCCGCCTGGGAAAAGCTGCGTTCCTTCGGGATCGAAGAATGGATCCGGAAGAAGAAAGCCTCCGGCGAGATCCGCAATGTCGGCTTCTCCTTCCATGGGGACACCGCTTCGTTCCTGCAGGTCCTGGATGCCTATCCCTGGGATTTTTGCCAGATACAATATAATTATATGGACGAGCATTCCCAGGCCGGCCGGCGGGGTCTGGAAGCAGCCGCCGCCAAGGGGATCCCCGTCATTATTATGGAGCCGCTGCGGGGCGGCCAGCTGGCTGTGCGTCTGCCCGCTCCGGCCCAGGAACTGCTGCAGCGGGAGGGCCAAGGCCGATCCGCAGCGGAGTGGGGTCTGCGCTGGCTGTGGGACCAAAGCGGCGTCACCTGTGTGCTCTCCGGCATGAACTCCCTGGCTATGGTGGAGGAAAACTGCCGGGCGGCCGATCAGGCATATGCCGGCTGCCTCAGTCCCGCGGACCGGGCGCTGATCGACCGGCTGCGGGCTCTGCTCAGCGCCTCCATGCGCATCGGCTGTACCGGCTGCGGCTATTGCCAGCCCTGTCCCCGGGGGGTCAACATCCCCGGCGTCTTCCGCTGCTGGAATGAAATTCCTCTGGACGGGCGCGGAAAGGCCCGGCGGGAATACATGCAGACCACTGCCATGCGCCGTCCGGCCGCAGGCGCCTCCCTCTGCGTGGGCTGCGGTGCCTGTGAACAGCACTGTCCCCAGGGGCTCGCCATTCGCCAGGGGCTTAAGGCCGCCGCCCGGGAGCTGGAAACGCCTCTTTACCGGATCGTTGAGCAGGGGTACCGTCTGCTGAAAATCTGAGTCCCCGCCGCTCCGCCCGGCCCACCGTTTCCGGGCACACGGCCGCTTTGGAAGGCAAATTGTGCGCAAATGCGGAAGCGAAAACGTTTTCCTTCTCTTTTTCCCATATCTTGTTGATTTTGCCGTCTGCACGCAACTTTTTCGTTCTCGCCTTCGGCGGGACTTGACAAAAAACGTCCATCTCTTTATACTGTTTTAATGTGTGGGGTTGTTGAAATCCAGTCGGTTTTCCGCCCCCTTCCGGCCAGGCGGCCCGCCGCGCGCGGCGCATCCCGTTTTACCGGCCGATTTTCGCAAAGGAGCCTGTTGTCTCTATGCTTGAACAAAATCTCAATTGCTTCCAGCCGGTGAAGAACTATGTCTTTATCGGCGAGGCGGGCTGCGGCAAAAGCGAGCTGGCAGTCAATCTTGCCTTCCGGCTCAAGGCCCAGGGCAAAACCGTCCAGTTTTTCGACATGGACCAGACCAAGCCCCTGTTCCGCTCCCGCGACCTGAAAGACGAGCTGGACGCCGCGGACATTGCCCTGCACTATGTCGAGCAGTTTCAGGACGAGCCGGTGCTGGTAGGCGGCGTGCGCGAACAGCTTTCCGGTCCCGACAGCTGCGTGCTGGACGTGGGCGGCGACGACATCGGCAGCCGTGCCGTGGGCGGTTTTTCCGCGCTGATCAATCAGCCCAGCACCGCCGTTTATTTCATTCTGAATCCTTTCCGGCCCTGGTCCCGTACTCTGGCCGATATTGACGGTACACTCAGCGCCATTCTTCAGATTTCGCACATCGAGAAGTTCCACGTGATCTGCAACCCCAATTTTGGGTTCAAGACCACCGTGGAAGAGGCGCTGGAGGGAATCCGTCAGGCGGAAGAGCACCTGGAAGGCCGCGTCGGAATGGATTTTATCTCCGTCCGTGAGGACATTGCCGCCGAGGTGGCGGCCCAAACCCCGTATTCTGTATTTCCCATGCATCTCTACCTAACCTACCCATGGGACAGAACATAAATCAAACGGAAAAGGAAGTGTATTTATGGCAAAATTGGAAATCAGCAAGGAGAACTGCAAGAGCTGCGGTTACTGCATCAAGTATTGCCCCAAGGGCGTGCTTGCGATCGGTACCGGCATCAACAAGAAGGGCTATCAGTATGTGGTCGTTAAGGACCAGGAAGCCTGCATCGGTTGCAAGCTCTGCGCCACCGTGTGCCCGGATGCTGCCATCGAAATCTACAAATAATCTGTGAACAGAAAGGAATTTTGAAATGGCAAAAGTGTTTTTGAAGGGCAACGAGGCCGTTGCCGAAGCTGCCGTGCGTTCTGGCTGCAGATTTTACGCCGGCTATCCGATCACTCCTCAGAATGAGATTCCTGAATATATGTCCCGTCGTCTGCCCGAGGTCGGCGGTACGTTCATCCAGGGCGAGTCTGAGATCGCTTCCATTCAGATGCTCTATGGCGCAACCGGCACCGGTATCCGCGCTATGACTTCTTCTTCCAGCTGCGGCATCAGCCTGAAGAGCGAGGGCGTTTCTTTCTGCGCTTCCGCCCGTCTGCCCGTCGTCTATGTCAACATGGGCCGCGGCGGCCCTGGCATCGGCTCCATTCAGCCCGCTCAGCAGGACTACATGCAGGCCACCAAGGCCAGCGGCAACGGTGGTTTCCAGATGCTGGTTTATTCTCCCTCCACGGTGCAGGAAGCGGTCGACCTGACTTATAACGCCTTCGACAAGGCGCAGGAGTATCGCAACCCCGTCCTGATCCTGGGCGACGGCGTGATCGCCACCATGATGGAGCAGGTCGAGCTGCCCCCCGAGCGCAGCGCTGAGGAAGTCAAGGCCCTGCGTGAGAAGAACTTCTCCTGGTGCCTGCATCCCCGCAAGTCTCTGGACGAGCCCCGCTATGAGATCGACGCCGGCCGTTGGTCCACCCTGGAGCTGGAAGAGCGCAACAAGGCTGCTGCCGCCATGTATGAAGGCTGGAAAGAGAACGAAGTCAAGGTCGAAGAGTACATGGTCGACGACGCCGAGGTCATTCTGACTGCTTACGGAATTTCCGGCCGTATCGCCAAGTCCGCCGTGGATATCCTGCGTGCGGAAGGCTACAAGGCCGGCCTGATCCGTCCCATCACGGTCAATCCCTTCCCCTACAAGTCCTTTGAGAATCTGGACTATTCCCGCGTGAAGGCGATCCTGGACGTTGAGATGTCTATCCCCGCCCTGATGATCTATGATGTCAAGATGGCCGTGAAGGACCGTCTGCCCATCGAGACCTGCCTGCGTTCCGGCGGCAACATCATGAACCGTGATGACGTCGTGGCCGCTGCCAAAAAGCTTTTTAAGTAAGGAGAATTTCAGAATGGAACAGATCTATAAAAGAACTTCTGCGCTCCCGGCTGGGGTTGTCTCCGGTTTCTGCCCCGGCTGCATGCACAGCACCATTAACAAGATCGTCGGCGAGTCTCTGGAAGAGATGGGCCTGCTGGAAAAGGCTTGCATGGTCATCGGCGTCGGCTGCTGCGGCCTGAACAATAAGTACTCTACTTACAACGTTGCCATGTGCGCTCACGGCCGTGCCTGCGCCATCGCCACCGGCATCAAGCGCAGCGATCCCTCTCAGTTCGTCTTCACCTATCAGGGCGACGGCGACCTGGCCGCTATCGGCCTGGCTGAGACCGTTTCCGCTGCCAACCGCGGCGAGAACATCTCCGTCGTGTTCGTCAACAACGGCATCTACGGCATGACCGGCGGCCAGATGGCTCCCACCACCCTGGTCGGCATGACCGCTACCACCGCTCCCTTCGGCCGTGATCCCAAGCAGCATGGCTATCCCATGCACGTGTGCGAGCTGCTGAACTCCCTGGAGGCTCCCGTTTATCTGGAGCGCGTCAGCTGCAACACCCCGCAGAACGTCATGAAGGCCAAGCGCGCCATCAAGAAGGCGTTCCAGAATCAGGTCGACGGCAAGGGCTTCTCTCTGGTTGAGATCGTCACCAGCTGCCCCACCAACTGGGGCATGACCGCTCTGGATGCTCTGGGCTTCCTGGAGAACAACATGCTGAAGGAATTCCCCCTCGGCGTTATCAGAGATCGATAAGAGAGGAGTCGAAAACATGGAAAAAAAGATTATTATGGCCGGCTTCGGCGGCCAGGGTGTCATGCTGATGGGCAAGCTGCTGTCCTATGCCACCTGTGAGTCCACCGACAAAAACGTCACCTTCTTCCCCTCTTACGGCGCCGAGCAGCGCGGCGGTACCGCCAACTGCTATGTGGTCATTTCCGATGAGATGGTCGGCTCTCCCATGCCCTACACCAACGACTGCCTGGTGGCTCTGAACCAGCCCTCCCTGGAGAAGTTCGTGACCAACGTGAAGCCGGGCGGAGTCGTGTTCTACAACAGCTCCATCACGGATCACATTCCCGAGCGCGACGATGTGACCTATGTGGCCGCTCCCGTGTCCGATCTGGCCATCGAGATGGGCAGTGAGAAGGTTCTGAACGTCATCATGCTGGGCGTCCTGGTCGGTTATACCGAGGTGCTCCCCGCTGACGTTGTGGAAGCCACCGTCCTGAAGAAGCTGGGCAAGAAGGCTGCCCTGATCCCCGTCAACAAGGCTGCATTCCAGAAGGGTCTGGAAATCGGCCGTGCTGCCCGCAAGTAATTGCCTTTTAAAAAGAGCCGGAACGATCTGTTCCGGCTCTTTTTCTCCCCCTAAAAACGATCCTTTGGAAAGGGAGTCCGTTCATGAAGCTGCTGATTTTTTCCGATTCCCATGGAAGCTCAGATCCCATGTTCCGCGTTGCGGGACAAATCCAACCGGACAGGATCCTCCACTTAGGCGACGGGTTTTACGATGCGCAGGCCCTGCAGGCCCGGTTTCCCGAAATCCCGCTGGAGCAGGTTCCCGGCAACTGCGACTATCAGCCCACCGAACCCGCCGAACGGCTTTTGGAGCTGGAGGGTGTGCGGATCCTGATATGCCACGGACACACTTATGGCGTCAAGCAGTCGCTGCTGTCCCTGCAGTATGCCGCACAGGAAAAGGGCGCCGGCCTGGCCCTGTTCGGCCACACGCACCGCCCCTTCTGCGATTTGAGCGGAAGCTGCTGGCTGGTGAATCCCGGAAGCATCGGCAATCGCCTTCACCCTGCCTACGCAGTGATTGAGCTTCGGGCCGGGCAGGTCTTCCCCTCCCTGCTGGAGCTTTCCTGATGCCTCGGGCCGCAGCCCGGCCCCGGACGGCGTTCATGCCTTTGTGCACTCTGTCCAATTTCCCACCGAACTTCTCGCTTTTTCTGAGAATTCTCGGTTGAAACGACCATTGACTTTCTGACTGTCCGTCATTAAAATATGTACTAAAGTTTTGTTTGGAAAGGAGTCTTCCGTAGTGGACCGCATGTTTACTTCCAATATGATGGGTTCCAAGTCTGCGTCTTATACGGAGGCTCAATCTTCCTGCGCGCAGAACGGTTCTTTCTGCATGCACCTGATTCCGGACGCCATGATCGTGGCGTCCATTATTATTGCCCTGATTTCCATTATTTCCCTGGGCCTGGCAGGTTTGCTGGGCATTCGCGGCCTGCTGCTGGGCGTTATTCTGATTCTGGCGGCAGGGATTGTACTGGTAGGGAATGAAATCCAAATAGCACGGAAGCACGGGCGCTTTTAAGAGCGAATACATGGAAGCGGACCTGCTTGAAATGCGGGTCCGCTTTTTTGTATGATATAAATCTTGTAAAGGAGATTCCAGTATGAAAAAGAAGTTTTTTAGTCTTGCTCTGGCGGCTGCAATGGTCGTCACGGCACTGACCGGTTGCGGCGGCAATTCCAATACTCCCTCCGGCAGTGCTTCCTCCTCCGGTTCCGGCTCCGCTTCCACCGCTGCTTTTAAGCTCGGCGGTACGGCTCCTCTGACCGGCGGCGCCGCCATTTACGGCAACGCGGTCAAGAACGGCGCTCAGATCGCTGTGGATGAGATCAATGCCGAGGGCGGCGCTATCCAGTTCGAGCTGAAGTATGAAGATGACCAGCACGATCCCGAGAAGGCCGTGAATGCCTACAACGCCCTGAAGGACTGGGGCATGCAGCTGTCCCTGGGCTCCGTGACCACCAAGCCCTGCGAGGCGACCTCCGTTCTGAACAACGAGGACCGCATCTTCGGCCTGACTCCCTCCGCTTCCTCCGAGGCGACCACCAAGGGCAAGGACAACGTGTTCCAGATGTGCTTCACCGACCCCAACCAGGGTTCTGCTTCCGCGGACTACATCTCTGAGAAGAAGCTGGGCAGCAAGATCGCCATCATCTGGAAGAACGACGATGTGTACTCCAAGGGCATCCACGACACCTTCGTGAACGAGGCCGGCAACCTGGGCCTGGAGATTGTCTCCGACACCACCTTCGCCGACGGCAACGACAAAGACTTCTCCGTGCAGCTGGGCAACGCCCAGACCAATGGCGCCGATCTGGTGTTCCTGCCCATGTACTATGAGCCCGCTTCCCTGATCTTTGCCCAGGCCAAGGCCATGAAGTATGAGCCCACCTGGTTCGGCGTGGACGGCATGGACGGCATCCTGACCCTGGAAGGCTTTGACACCTCCCTGGCCGAGGGCGTTATGCTGCTGACTCCCTTCAACGCCGACTCTTCCGACGAGAAGACCCAGAACTTTGTCAAGAAGTATCAGGAGCAGTTCGGTGATGTGCCCAACCAGTTCGCCGCCGACGCTTATGACTGCGTCTACGCTTACAAGCAGGCTCTGGAAAACGCCGGCGCCACCCCCGACATGGACGCTGCCACCCTCTGCGATCTGATGATCCAGCAGTTCACCTCCATGACCTTTGACGGCCTGACCGGCACCGGCATGACCTGGGATACCAACGGCCGCGTGTCCAAGAGCCCCAAGGGCATGGTCATCGAGAACGGCGCTTACGTCGGTCTGGACTAATCCTTTTCCAACGGTTCTTTTCCGGCTTTTGTGCCGGGGGCTGCGCGTGCAGCGCGGCCCCCGGCCCGGCCCGATACAGCGCGTATCTGAAAAGCACTGCAGCGCGGTATTTTTCAGATACGCACTGACCCCGGATCCCCCTGGAAACCATTTTCAAGAGGTGTAGTTATGTCCTTTTTAAACAATCTCATCAACGGAATCAGCCTCGGCAGCATCTATGCCATCATTGCCCTGGGCTATACCATGGTGTACGGCATTGCCAAGATGCTGAACTTTGCGCACGGCGATGTGATCATGGTCGGCGCTTACGTTTGTTTCTTTGCCGTTTCCCGCTACAATCTTCCGCCCGTCGTCGGCGTGCTGGCGGCTATGCTCGTATGCACGGTGCTGGGCATCGTGGTGGAGCGGCTGGCCTATAAGCCCCTGCGGCAGGCACCCTCTCTGGCGGTGCTGATCACAGCCATCGGCGTCAGCTATTTCCTGCAGAATACGGCCCTGCTGCTGTGGACCTCCAACCCCAAGGTGTTCCCCAATTTCTTCACCCTGCCCGCAAAGTCCGACGGTGAAAACGCGGTCCGCACCGGTGTGGAACTGTTCGGCGGTCAGCTGCAGATTTCCTTCGTAACGCTGTTCACCATCGCGATCTGCATCGTCATCATGCTGGCTCTGACCTGGTTCACCGGCAAAACGAAGATGGGCAAGGCCATGCGTGCCTGCTCGGAGGATAAGGGCGCCGCGCAGCTGATGGGCATCAATGTGAACGCCACCATCTCCATGACCTTCGCCATCGGCTCCGGTCTTGCCGCCATCGCCGGCGTGCTGCTTTGCTCCGCCTATCCCTCTCTGGTGCCCACCACCGGCTCCATGCCCGGCATCAAGGCCTTCACCGCCGCGGTGTTCGGCGGCATCGGCTCCATTCCCGGTGCGCTGCTGGGCGGCCTGCTGCTGGGCGTGATCGAGATCTTTGCCAAAGCCTACATCTCCACCCAGCTCAGCGACGCCGTGGTGTTCACGGTTTTGATCGTTGTGCTGCTGGTCAAGCCGGCCGGTCTGCTGGGCAAGCAGATCCGCGAGAAAGTGTGAGGTGCTTGAAATGAAAAAAATCAGTAAAACCTCCCGCTGGAATTTTGCCACGTATCTGCTGGTTATTCTGGCCTATGCGGTCCTGCAGGTCATGAACGGCTCCCTCAGTTCTTCCCTCAAGGGCATGCTGGTGCCCATTTGTGCCTATGTGGTCATGGCCATCTCCCTGAACCTGACGGTCGGTGTGCTGGGCGAGCTTTCCCTGGGACACGCCGGGTTTATGAGCATGGGCGCCTTCTGCGGAACGACTGCCGCCATTGCCCTTGCGGACGTCATCCCCTCCGCCCCGCTGCGGCTGCTGGTCGCTATGGTCATCGGCGCCGTCTTTGCCGCCCTGGCCGGCTTCCTGATCGGGATCCCGGTGCTGCGGCTCAACGGCGACTACCTGGCCATTGTGACCCTTGCCTTCGGCGAGATCATCAAGAGCATCTTCAATAACCTCTATGTGGGCGTTGACAGCTCCGGCATGCATTTCAGCCTGCTCAGCGACACCACCAACCTGAAAGAGGGCGGGAATCTCATCATTGCGGGCCCCATGGGGATCGGTTCTATCTCCAAAATCTCCACCTTTACCGCCGGGTTCCTGCTGATCCTGGTCACGCTGGTGGTCGTATTCAACCTGGTCAACAGCCGGGCTGGCCGGGCCATCATGGCCATTCGGGACAACCGGATCGCCGCAGAGAGCATCGGCATCAACATCACCAAGTACAAGATGATGGCCTTTGTCACCTCCGCCGCACTGGCCGGCGCTGCCGGCACCCTGTTTGCCATGAACTATTCCACCATCGTTGCCAACAAGTTCGACTTCAATACCTCGATCCTGATCCTGGTGTTCGTGGTGCTGGGCGGTTTGGGCAATATGTTCGGCTCCATCGTCGCCGCTTCGGCGCTGACGATCCTGCCCGAGGCCCTGCGGCAATTCTCCAACTACCGCATGCTGGTCTATGCCATCGTGCTGATCCTGGTCATGCTGGTCACCAACAATCCCACGCTGCGGTCCTATCTGGACCGGTTCACCGGCAAAAATCGTGAAAAGGAGGGTGCCTGATATGTTTTCCAAACTGGTTCCCGTCCCCTCCAGCGGCATGATTCCGGATCGGGACATTGACAAGTCCCCGATTCTGGAATGCGTGAATCTGGGTATTACCTTCGGCGGCCTGAAGGCGGTGGAGGATTTCAACCTGACCATCGGCCGCACCGAGATCGCCGGTCTGATCGGTCCCAACGGTGCCGGCAAAACCACGGTCTTTAACCTTCTGACGAAGGTGTATCAGCCCACGGAGGGCACGATTCTCCTGGACGGCAAGGATACGCACGGCATGGATACCATTCATGTCAACCGTGCCGGCATCGCCCGCACCTTCCAGAACATCCGCCTCTTCGACAATATGAGCGTGGAGGATAATATCAAAGTCGGCATGAACAACCAGATGCGCTACAACATGTGGAGCGGGATCCTGCGTCTGCCTGGCTACTGGAAGGAAGAAAAGGTCGCCCACGAGCGCGCCATGGAGCTGCTGTCCCTGTTCGATATGGAGGATCTGGCGCAGGCAAACGCCGGCGCCCTGCCCTACGGCGCCCAGCGCCGGGTGGAGATCGTCCGCGCCCTGGCCACCAATCCCTCGCTGCTGCTGCTGGATGAGCCGGCCGCCGGCATGAATCCCTCGGAAACGGCCGAGCTGATGGACAACATCCGCAAAATCCGGGATACCTTCCACATCGCCGTTTTGCTGATCGAGCACGACATGAACCTGGTCATGAACATCTGCGAGGGGATCTGCGTGCTGAACTTCGGTCACATCATCGCCAAGGGCTCCCCCGAAGACATTCAGTCCAATCCCAAGGTCATTGAAGCTTATCTGGGCAAGCAGAAGGAGGCATGACGATGGATCCGATTTTAAAGGTAGAGAATATCAACGTCTATTACGGCAGCATCCACGCCATCAAGGGCATCTCCTTTGAGGTGAACGAAGGCGAAACGGTCACGCTGATCGGCGCCAACGGCGCCGGCAAGTCCACCACGCTGAATACCATCTCCGGTCTGCTGCACAGCAAAACCGGCTCCATCTCCTTTCTGGGGGAATCTCTGGCCAAGGTCCCGCCGCACAAGATCGTGGAGCGCGGTCTGGCCCAGGTTCCGGAAGGACGCCGGGTCTTCCTCCAGATGTCCGTACAGGAGAATCTGGAAATGGGCGCCTATACCCAGCCCGGCAGCGGGGTCGAGCAGGACCTGGACATGGTTTATCAGCTCTTTCCCCGTCTGAAAGAACGCTATAAGCAGACTGCTGGCACCCTTTCCGGCGGCGAGCAGCAGATGCTGGCCATGGGACGCGCCCTGATGAGCCATCCCAAGCTTTTGATGCTGGATGAGCCCTCTATGGGTCTTGCTCCCATTCTGGTCGAGCAGATCTTCGAGATCATCCAGTCCCTGCACAAGGCCGGTTCCACCATTTTGCTGGTGGAGCAGAACGCACAGATGGCTCTGTCCATCGCCAATCGCGGCTATGTGCTGGAAACCGGCAAAATTGTTATGGAGGGCAGCGGCCAAGAGCTGCTGGAAAGCCCCGCCATTAAAAAGGCCTATCTGGGCGGCTGATCCGGCTGCCCCAGCCGGGACGCAAAGCTGTTTTGCTTCTGTGTCCCGGCTTTAGTCATCCCGGCCCAGCAGCAGCCGCAGCGCTGCAACCGCCAGAGTCTTTTCCAGATCGCGGGACCAGCGCGGCACACTCCGCTCCTGCGCTTCCAGCACCCGGCCGTTTGGGCAAATCAGCCGGCGCTGAAGGCACACAAGCACCGTGTGCTCCCCCAGGCTGGAGACGGTCAGGCTGTCCCGTGGGGCGCTGCCGTAGGTAACGATCTGTTCCGCCCGGCATTGCCGTACCGCCGTCGTCCCCCATTCCCCCGGCAGGATCAGCGTTCTTGCCCGACAGAGCTGCGCGCTTTTTTCAAAAAGGCGGCAGCCCTCCGCCGTAAATGCCAGCAGCGCCCAAGGTCGGCGTGTCAGCAGCTCTGCCCGGGCGGGACAAAAGACCGCCCCCGGCAGCCAGCCCCGGACGGTTCGGTCAGCTTGAAAAAAAGCGGCCTGCATCGCGCTCACCTCCCGCTCAGTGTGTGCCGATCCCGGGCCGGTCATGCAAAAAAGCCTCGTCTTTTTTGCGCGGGTGTGCTATACTGGGCACAAGGCATTCAGGAGAGGAGCGGAACACGTGCATTTCTGGGCGCATCTGAAAACCGTAAATCATCATCGCTTTCTGGTCATGAAGTACTGCTTCCGTCTGGGGCTGTACTGGCAGGGGCTGACCCATGACCTTTCCAAATATTCTCCGCAGGAATTTCTGGTCGGCGTCAAGTACTTCCAGGGGAACCGCAGCCCCAATGACGCAGAGCGCCGGGATAAAGGCTACAGTTCTTCGTGGCTGCACCACAAGGGCCGCAACCGCCATCACCTGGAATACTGGACGGACTACGGCGGGAAGGACGGCAGGGTCGTGGCCGTGGAAATGCCCATCAAGTACGTGGCGGAGATGTTCTGCGACCGTCTGGCTGCCAGTCGGACCTACCATCCGGATGACAGCACCAACGACGGCCCCTATCTCTTCTTTCTGAAAACCAAGCAGCACGCCATGATCCATCCCAATACCTGCGCACTGCTGGAATCCATGGTGGTCAAGCTGAAGGATGAAGGGGAAGACGCCGCTTTTTCCTATATTCGGCATGATATTCTCGGAAAATAAAACCAGGCCCCGGCCGTTCATCGCTGACGCGATGCCGGCCGGGGCATTTTTTGTTTGCTTTTGCACGCTTCCCGCTGCGCCCAGCCGGCGGGCACAGCGGGCCGCATCTGCTTTTTACGCACATGGCTCCGGCCACGCCGCGTCTGTGTGTCCCGAAGGCCGCTCCGCCGGTCATTCCGGCGGCTGCAGCGGCCCCCGGCCAACGCAGGTCTCCAAAAAATCCTGCACCACAGCCGCAGGGCGCTCGTTCTTCCGCCAGATCAGGACAGCCTGCGTGGTCAGCTGCGGTTCGTCCAGCGTCCGAACCTGTACGCCGGTGCATTGGCCGCGCATGGACTGCGGGAAGATGGCCGCCGCCAGACCGCCCCGCACCCAAAGCACCGCATCCCGGGCATCATCGCAGACACAAAGAACTTCCGGCTGCAGTCCGCGGCTGTGAAAAGCCTCCCGTATCAGCTCCTCATAGCGCCGGTAGAGGATCAGGGGCCGCTGCGTCAGCGCTTCCAGCTTTAGCTGCACCTCCGGCTCCGGCCTCTGGGACGGCGGAAATGCCGCGATCATCGGTTCGGTCCCCAGCACGGCGGTATGGACCTCCTCCAGCCGCAGCGGCGTCCGCGCAACAGAGACATCCAAAATCCCATCCATCAGATATTGCAGCAGCGTATAGCTTGCGCCGTCATGCACCTCAAAGCGCACCTGCGGGCAGCGCTGTGCAAACCGGGCAATTGCCGGCAGGATCAGATCCACCGTCGTGGATGTGATCCCCAGGCGCAAAACCGGTCGCGTCCCCGCCGCCGCGACTTCCCGCTGGGTCGAGCGCGCATAGCTCAGCAGGCTCCCGGCCCGGGCATAGAGCAGCTTCCCTGCCGCGGTCAGCTCCACGCCCCGGCGTGTCCGCTCCAGCAGACGGACGCCCAGTTCCTCCTCCAGCTGATGGATCTGATAGCTCAGCGGCGGCTGGGACATGTGCATACGCCGGGCCGCCTCATGAATGCTTCCGGCGTCTGCGATCCTGCAAAAATACTCCAGCTGCTTGAGCTCCATGTGTCCTCCGTCCTTCCTCATATGATATAAATATTAAATCAAAAATAGCAAAAAACAATATTATTTATATTGATCATACCGTGCTATACTGGTTGTGTCAAGAAAAAAAGGGGAGCAATTCATATGCGAAGTCTGTCTGTTTATCTGAAGCAATATCGCAAAGAGAGCATTCTGGCCCCGCTTTTCAAGCTGCTGGAAGCCCTGTTCGATCTTCTGGTCCCACTGGTCGTGGCCCGCATGATTAACTCCGGGACCGCAGAAGACGGAAGCCTGCGGGCCGTTGTGCTCTGCTTTGCCGGCCTGCTGGCAATGGCCGTTGCCGGGCTTGTCTGCAGCGTGGTGGCGCAGCTTTTTGCCGCCAGGGCCAGCGCAGGATTTGGCGCCGCGGTGCGCCAGGCCCTGTTCGATCATATCCAGGCGCTGTCCTTTTCCCAGTTGGACGACCTGGGCAGCGACACGCTGATCACGCGGCTGTCGGATGATGTGAACCAGGTGCAAAACGGCCTGAATATGGGCCTGCGGCTGCTGCTGCGCAGCCCCTTTATCGTACTGGGCGCCATGATCCTATCCTTCACCATCGATCTGCGCTGCGCCCTGGTTTTTGTCGTGACGATCCCGATTCTGTTTGCCGTGGTTTTTTTCCTGATGGAGCGGAGCATCCCCCTGTTCGGGAAAGTTCAGGCCGGCCTGGATCGGGTCACGGCCCTGACCCGCGAAACCCTTACCGGCACGCGGGTCATCCGCGCCTTCTGCCGGGAGCAGCAGGCCACCGAAGAATTTGACGCGAACAACCGGGCCCTGACACAACTGAATCTGCTTGTGGGGCGCCTTTCCGCCCTGATGAACCCGCTGACCTATGTGCTCATCAACTTCGCCACGGTTTTGCTGATCCGTCAGGCCGCTGTCCGGGTCGATCTGGGAGCGCTGCCCCAGGGACAGGTCGTCGCACTGTACAACTATATGCTGCAGATCATTGTGGAGCTGATCAAGCTGGCCTCTTTGATCATTACACTCAATAAGTCCCTGGCCTGCGCCCGGCGGGTGGCCGGAGTCCTTGCGCTTACGCCCGATCTCTCCGCTCCGGCTGAAGAGGCGGCCGTGCCCTCTACCTCCCGCCCCCATGCGCCGGCGGTAGCCTTCCGGGATGTCAGCTTCACCTATCGGGGCGCCGGGGCGCCCAGCCTGTCCGGCATCAGCTTTACCGCCGCCCCCGGGCAAACCATCGGGATCATCGGCGGGACCGGCTCCGGGAAAAGCACGCTGGTCCATCTGATCCCCCGCTTTTACGACGCAGACTCCGGCAGCGTGGAGCTGGACGGCATTCCGGTCCAGGCCCTCTCCCGCCGAAGCCTTCATCAAAAGGTCGGCATCGTCCAGCAGCATGCGGCCCTGTTTCAGGGCAGCATTCGGGAGAATCTCCGCTGGGGATGCGCCCAGGCCGATGATGCCGCGCTCTGGCAGGCCCTGACCCTGGCGCAGGCCCGGGATGTTGTGGAGGGAAAGCCCGGCGGTCTGGATTTTGTCCTGGAGCAAAACGGCCGCAACCTCTCCGGCGGGCAGCGGCAGCGTCTGGCCATTGCCCGGACCCTGGTCCAAAAGCCGGAGATCCTGATTTTGGATGACAGCTCCAGCGCCCTGGACTTTGCAACCGATGCCGCCCTGCGCAAAGCGATCCACTCTTTGAAGGGCACGACCACGTTTGTTGTCTCCCAGCGGATCTCCTGCATCCAGCAGGCAGATCAGATCCTGGTCCTCAGCAACGGACGGCTGGTCGGGTCCGGGACCCATGCTTCCCTGCTGAAGAGCTGTCCGGTCTATCAGGAGATTTTTGATTCACAGTTTCCGGGAGAGCGCTCCGCCGCGGCCCGGGACATCCGGGAGGTGCTTGCATGAATCCGACCAAACAGGACGCCGGCCAAAGTGCCGCTGTCTTAAAGAAGCTTCTGGTACTGATCCGGCGGCACGGGGGCGCGCTGATCTTCAGTCTGATCCTGGCGGCCGCCTCCGTGATCCTGCAGCTGTACGTCCCCATACTCTTCGGCGACGCCATTGACCAGATCACCGCCGCCCATCAGGTCCGCTTTGACGCCATGGGCCGTTCCCTGATTCAAATTCTGTGCGTCGTGCTGATTTCCGCCGGGTGCACTTATGGCATGAACCTGCTGAACAACCGCATCACGTTCCGGGTCGTGCAGGATCTTCGCTCCCAGGCCATGCACCACATTCAGAAGCTGCCCATTTCCTATTTGGATCAGCACAGCTCCGGCGATTTGGTCAGCCGCGTCATTGCAGACACCGACGTGCTCTCCGACGGGCTGCTGCTGGGCTTCACGCAGCTTTTTTCCGGCGTGGTGACCATCGTGGCCACGCTGATCTTCATGTTTTCCAAAAGCGTTCCGGTCTCCTTACTGGTGGTTCTTCTGACGCCTCTGAGCTTTTTGGTGGCCCGGTTTATTTCCCGCCGGTCCTATCAGCTCTTCCGTCGGCAAAGCGAGATCCGCGGCCGGCAGACGGCCCTGACCGATGAAATGATCAGCGGGCAGAAGGTAGTTCGGGCTTTCGGCTATGAGGAGCGGGCCTCGGCCCGGTTTGCCGCGGTCAACCAGGAACTGGCCCAGTGCTCTCAGCAGGCCGTTTTCTACAGCAGTCTGACCAACCCCTGCACCCGCTTCGTCAACAATCTGATCTATGCCGGCGTGGCCCTGATGGGCATCGTCCTGATCGGGCGCGGCAGCCTGAGCGTGGGCGGTCTTTCTGTCCTGCTGGCCTATGCCAACCAGTACATGAAGCCCTTCAACGACATCAGCGCCGTGGTGACCGAGCTGCAGAACGCCCTGGCCTGCGCCGGGCGAATGTTCGCGCTTCTGGAACAGCCCGCAGAAGCCCCCGACGCGCCGGGCACGCTGGAGACGGTGCAGGGACAAGTCTCCTGCAGCCATGTCTCCTTCCGCTATCAGCCGGATCACCCGCTCATTGAGGATTTCAATCTGCAGGTGCAGCCCGGCATGCGGGTAGCCATCGTGGGCCCCACCGGCTGCGGTAAAACCACGCTCATCAACCTTCTGATGCGCTTTTACGATCCGCTTGGCGGCACGATCGCCATCGACGGGACCCCCGCCTCCGCCCTCTCCCGCCGCGCATTGCGCAGCTGCTTCGGCATGGTCCTGCAGGACACCTGGCTCAAAGGCGGTACCGTGCGGGAAAACATCGCCTTCGGCCATCCGGATGCGCCGGAGGAAGCGGTTATCGAAGCCGCAAAGTCCGCCCATTGCTGGGATTTTATTACGCGGCTTCCCCAGGGGCTGGATACCGTTTTAACACCCGGCAGCCTTTCCCAGGGGCAAAAGCAGCTTTTGTGCATTGCCCGGGTCATGCTGTGTCAGCCCCCCATGCTGATTCTGGACGAAGCCACCTCCAGCATTGACACCCGGACGGAGGTCCTGGTCCAAAAGGCGTTCGACACCCTGATGCAGGGACGCACCAGCTTCGTGGTCGCCCACCGGCTCTCCACCATCCGGGATGCCTCCCTGATTCTGGTCATGCGGGACGGAAAAATCATTGAGCAGGGCCGTCATGAAGAGCTGCTCTCCGCCGGAGGGTTCTACGCCCGGCTTTACAACAGCCAGTTTCAAGCCTCCTGAGCCATACACAAAAATTCCCCAGGAAGTCAAAGCTTCCCGGGGAATTTTCTATCTTTCTCAGCGGCCGCTGAGCTCCTGATCAATGGCCTTTGCAGCCGTTTTTCCAGCGCCCATGGCCAAAATCACCGTCGCCGCGCCTGTCACGGCGTCACCGCCGGCATACACATGCTCCCGGGAGGTCAAACCGTCCTCATTGACAACGATGCAGCCCTTGCGGTTAATCTCCAGACCCTGGGTGGTCGATTTGATCAGCGGGTTGGGGCTGGTGCCCAGCGCCATGATCACACAGTCCACATCCAACTCAAACTCCGAGCCGGGGACCTCAATGGGCCGGCGGCGTCCGGAGGCGTCCGGCTCGCCCAGCTCCATCTGAATGCAGCGGATCTTGCTGATGTCATCATTTTCATCGCCCAAAATCTCCACCGGGTTGTTGAGCAGCTTGAAGACAATGCCTTCCTCCTTGGCATGCTCCACTTCCTCCCGGCGGGCCGGCAGCTCTGCCTCGCCCCGGCGATAGATGATGTACACCTCGGCGCCCAGCCGGCGGGCACAGCGGGCCGCATCCATGGCCACATTGCCGCCGCCGACCACGGCCACCTTTTTCGGATGCTGAATGGGCGTTTCCGCATCCGGCTGATAGGCCTTCATCAGATTGATCCGCGTCAAAAACTCGTTGGCGGAATACACGCCGCGGTAATTCTCGCCGGGAATGTTCATGAACATGGGCAGACCCGCGCCGGAGCCGATAAACACAGCCTCAAACCCGTATTCATCCAGCAGCTCATCCACAGAGATGGTCCGTCCCACCACGGTATTCGCCGCGATCGTGACGCCCAGCGCCTCCAGGCCCTCCACTTCCTTCTGCACGATCCGCTTGGGCAGACGGAATTCCGGGATCCCATACACCAGCACGCCGCCGGCCAGATGCAGTGCCTCAAAAATCGTCACGGCATAGCCCTTGCGCGCAAGGTCGCCGGCACAGGCAAGGCCCGAGGGGCCCGAGCCGATCACGGCCACCTTATGGCCGTTGGGCGCAGGCTTTTCCGTCGGCGCGGAGGCATGCGCGTTATGCCAGTCCGCTACAAAGCGCTCCAGCCGGCCGATACCCACCGGCTCACCCTTCAGACCGCGCACGCAGTACTTTTCGCACTGACTCTCCTGCGGGCAAACCCGGCCGCAGACGGCGGGCAGCGAGCTGGTCTGCGCAATGATCTCATAGGCCGCCTCAAAATGGCTGGCCGCCGTCTCCCGGATAAACTCCGGGATCTGTACCATGACCGGGCAGCCCTGCATGCAGGGCTTATTTTTGCAGTTCAGGCAGCGCTGCGCTTCATCCAGGGCCTGCTCCTGGGTATAGCCCAGGGCCACCTCGTCAAAATTCCCGCTGCGGACCTCCGGCGCCTGAGAGGGCATCGGATTTTTCTTTAAAGACAGATTGGCCATCTCAGTGCACCTCCTTACGAAACAGATTGCAGGTTTCCTCATGCTTGCGCAGCTCAAAGGGCTGATACATCCGGCTGCGCTGAATGGCCAGATCCCAGTCCACCTGATGGCCGTCAAAGTCCGGGCCATCCACGCAGGCAAAGCGGGTCTCACCGCCGACGCTCACGCGGCAGCCGCCGCACATGCCGGTCCCGTCCACCATGATGGGGCTCATGGAGACCAGCGTCTTCACGCCGAACGGCTCCGTCGTCTTGCTGACAAACTTCATCATGGCCATGGGGCCGATGGCGAATACCTCGTCATACTGGTTCCCGGCCTCGATCAGCTCCCGCAGCGCGTCCGTCACCAGGCCCTTCTCCCCGTAAGAGCCGTCATCGGTGCAGACCTTCAGCAGGCTGCTGGCCGCTCGGAATTCATCCTCCAGGATCACCAGATCCTTGGACCGGAAGCCCACGATGGCATGGACCTCGGCCCCTTCCTCGTGCAGTTTGCGCGTCACCGGGTAGGCAATGGCGCAGCCCACGCCGCCGCCGACCACAGCCACCTTTTTCAGGCCTTCCGTCTCGGTGGGCTTGCCCAGGGGGCCGACAAAATCGTGCAGGCACGCGCCCTCCGGCAGGCGGTTGAGCTTTTCCGTCGTGGCGCCCACGACCTGGAAAATAATCGTTACCGTTCCCTTTTTCCGGTCAAAATCATGAATGGTCAGGGGGATCCGTTCGCCGGTTTCATCCACCCGCAGAATGATGAACTGACCCGGCTCAGCCTTTTTTGCGATCAAAGGCGCGTCCACCTCCAGCAGCGTCAGGGTGGGGCGCAGCTCTTTGCGTCTTACGATTTGATACATCCTGTTCCCTCACTTTGCAGCGGGCGAAGCCTTCCACCCGCAAAATTCAGTCTTTTTCCCCATTCTGCCCCGGCAGCACGGTGCCTTCGGCAAAATGGCTCTTCTTTTTATTGTGGCATATTTGCCCGCATCCGTCAAATCATTTCTTCTGTTTTTCTGACGGTTCTTCCCCTCTCTTCCTGGGGCCATTTGCATATTCCCCACAATCTGCGGATCCTTATGCAAGCAGCCGGATCTGCCGGCCGCTGGAATCCACCAGGCCCTCCTCCCGCATACGCTTCAGCTCCCGCATCATGGCGCTGCGGTCCGCCGCGATATAATCCGCCAGCATACTGAAGGAGAAGGGCAGCTGAAAGTCCCGCCGGCCGCTTCGCCGGGCCTGCTGCTCAAAATAGCACAGCAGCTTTTCCCGGGTCGTCCTGCGGGAAAGCACATCCACCCGTTCCGAAAGGCCCAGCGCCTTTTCCTCCATCAGCCGCAGCATATTTTCCACCAGCAGGCTGTGGTGCCGGCAGGCCCGCTCGCAGCGGTCCACCAGGTGGGCATAGTCAAAAAACAGCACCTCGCAGGGCTTCCGGCAGATTACGTAAACCGCCTCGTCCCCGCCGGAAAACGCCAGCTGCTTGCCGAACACACCGCCCGGGGCATATTCCTCCAACACCGTCAAAGCGCCGTTGGGATCCAGCCGCACCAAAGCCGCCAGACCACGCTCCACAATCCCGACGGCCCCGTCGCCCGGGGCTGAAAAATCACAGATCTTCTCATCCGCCGCAAAATGCTTCCGCTCAGCCTGAAAACAGCGGATCATCGCCAGATAGCTGTCATAGCGGATCCCCTGAAACAGCGGGCTGGCTGCCACTTCGGATTCGGTCAGCATAGGCCGCTCCCCTTTCTGTTGCATTTATCACATTATCCTACCATGCCCTTTGTTGGATGTAAAGAACTATTCAAGAATTATTCACCAATTCTCCCCTCTGTCCTGCTATAGTAAATTTACATAAGTTACCCACCGGACACAAGAAGGGAGTCCCCCGTGAACATTGCCTATTTTCTGATTCCGAAGAGTTCCGTTGCTTATTTATACGATGATTTCACCTTTCGGCAGGGGCTGGAAAAAATGCGTTACCACGGCTATACCGCCATTCCCGTTATTTCAAGAAGCGGCCAATACGTCGGCTCTGTCAGCGAGGGCGATTTTTTATGGAAGCTGCTCTCCGGCGACCAGCCGCAGGATGCGCTTTTATCCATGAAGGAAACCGAGCCTTTGAAGGTGCGGGACATTCTCCGGCCGGAAAGCTATCCCGCCGTGCGCATCACCGTCACCATGGAAGAGCTGCTGCAAAATGCCATGAATATGAACTTTGTCCCGGTCGTGGATGATTTGGACAACTTCATCGGCATCGTCACGCGCAAAGACATCATCCGTTATTTCGCTGCCCGGGGCAGCGCGGAGGATTCGCCTCTTTTGCTGCGTCAGCGTGCCTGAACCCCTTTTCCTTTGCAACTCCGATCAAAAAAGCGGGCCGGCAGCGGCCCGCTTTTTCAGTTTTGCGGCATGGTCCTGCGCAGCATATCCAAATTCTGCCGCATCAGGGAAACGTAGGTTGCCCCTTCCTCCATCTGTTGACGGGAGACGTTGTGGCAGGTCTGGAATTCTGCGGTTCCGGCTCCGGTGATCTCCGCAATGCTGTCCGCCACCAGGTGATTGGAAAATTCAATGTAGTAGATCGTCGGGATCTTTTCCTGCTTGACCTTGTCCGTCAAAAATGCGATGGTCGCCGCAGAGGGCTCCGTCTGGGCGCTGCAGCCCGGGAACGCCGCGTAATAGGTCAGCCCGTAAGCCTCCGCAAAATAGCGCAGCGGAAAACGATCCCCGAAAATCAGCGTCGGATGGTCCAGCCCGGCAAAAAACGCCGCGAAATCGGCGTCCAGCTGGGTCAGCTGCGCCTCATAGTCCGCAGCCTGGGAGGCATAGCTCTCCGCATGCGCTGGGTCCAGGCGCTCCGCTTCCTCTGCGATGGCCTGGGTGATCCGAATGGCATTCCGGGGCGAGGTCCACACATGCTCATCTACATCCACGACCTTTCCGAGCCCTTCAAGGTCGTCATGGTCGTCATGTCCATGGTCGTGGTCGTGTCCCGCCGCGGTCATGCCTTCCACCGTCTCTTCCTCCAGTGTGTCCACGCACTCCAGCATGCGCAGCTGCGCCCCTTGCGGCTGGGCCGACTCCAGCAGCGTGTCCACCCAGGCATCCGATTCACCGCCTATATAAATGAACAGGTCGCAATTCTGCACCGCCAGAATGTCCGCCGGCGTCGGCTCGTACGAGTGACTCTCCGCTCCCGGCGGAAGCAGCATCGTCACCTCCCCCAGATCGCCGCACACGGCCCGGGCAAAATCGTATCCCGGGAAGACCGTGGCCACGACCCGCAGCTTTCCATCCGACTGCTCCGGTGCAGGCGCGGCACAGCCTGCAAGCCCCAAGCTCAGCGCCGCACACAGCAGCGCGCTGATCCAGCGTTTCATCCTTCGCTCAGCCCCTTCAAAATTGAAAATCATTTTCATATTTGTCAGTATACCAAGATTTTGCCGAAATTGCAACCGATCCTGAAAAAAGACTTCACAATCCGGCGAAACCGCGTATAATAAAATTGATTGGGTGTATCATTCGCCCAGCGTTTTTAGGGCAGCGCTTCCGCACTGCGCTTAAAAGGAGAGGATTTTATGAACAGTGTTCTTCAGCGTATCAAAACCAACTCTTTGATCACCGCTTTGATTTACGCCCTTTTGGGGCTGTCCCTGCTGATCTGGCCCGGCGTATCCACGGATATTCTGTGCATCCTTCTGGGTGTGGTCCTTCTGGGCTGCGGCATCATTGACGGGATCATCTACCTTTCCAACCGGGATGGCAGCCTTTATTCCACGGCGCACCTGCTGCTGGGGATCGTTCTGGCGGTGATCGGCATCTGGATCATGCGCAGCCCGGGACTGATCATCTCGGTCATTCCCCGGGTGATTGGAATTCTGATCTGCATTCACGGTCTGGCTGATGTGGGCGACGCTATGACGCTGCGGCGCAGCGGCTACGGCCGCTGGTCCACCGCCCTGATCCTGGGGATCCTGACCCTCGCCCTGGGCGCCGTCCTGGTCTACGATCCCTTCGACGCCGTCAACACAGTTATGCGGGTTCTCGGATTCTTCCTGCTTTACGACGGTGTGTCCGATATCTGGATCACCACCCGGGTCTCCCAGGTCCTCAAGCAGGCGGAAAAGGATGCCAAGGCTCAGGCCGATGCGGTGGATGTGGATTTTAAGGACGTTCCCTGACGGTCCTCACCCGTTTCTTTGCAAGCAGCGCCCCGACACGGTAAACGTGTCGGGGCGCTTTGACCTTTTCTGCCCTGCGATCCGGCGGTATTTTCTTCTCCCCGCGATCTTACAGCTTGGAGCGTTTTTCAATTCCCGGGGCAAGCCCCGTCCCGCAGAAGTGTCAAATATTCGTCGGACGTGCAGCTTCCGGCTGCCAGGTTTTCCTTTTTATGGAATAATCGTGGAATTTCTGTTTACAATAATCGGCAGAGCCCCGCATTTTTGTGCAGAAAGGAGCATATCTTTGGACCTTTTGCATCAGCGTGTCGCCCATCCCCGCTTCGGTACCGGTGAAATCACCGGGCAAAGCCGCCGTCAGCTGTCCGTATCCTTTTCCTCCGCGCCGGCTCTTCGCAGGTTTTTATACCCTGCCGCGTTTTTTGGCCACCTGGTTTTATGCGACGATGCCGCGCAGGCTCAGCTGGAAGCGGAACTGGCGCGTTCCGGAGAGGCAAAGGAATTTCTGCGCCGGCAGGAATCGGCCCGCTCCATTCGGCAGGCCGAGCAGCAGCGGCAGATCCGTCTGCTTCAGCATCCTCAGCGGCGTACGCGCCCCCTGCGCCGGGGCCCGGACGGGCGCCAGCCTCTGCAGGCAGAAGAAAAGCGTCGGGCCTGAGCCCGGCGCTTTTCTTCGTCTTCTTTTCTTTGGGAACGTCCGTCAGCCGCCGATCTCGAACATATCCCGAAGGCTGTCGCTTCCATGCTCCAGATGATGAGTCGCCGGCTTTTCCCAGATGGACCTGCGGATGGCCGATTCCAGCTCCGCCCCTTGCAGGCCGCGCACAGAACGCTCCTCCCGGGAGTGCAGACAGCTTTTCAGCTTTCCATCCGCCGTCACCCGGATTCTGCGGCACTCGGCGCAAAACTCGCAGCTCAGCGGCTCGATCAGCCCCACGCGCCCGACTCCATCCGGCAGCCGGTACAGCCGGGCCACCCCGGCACGTCCATCCGGACGCAGCTGCGGGCAGCGCTCCAGCACCAGATCGCCCGGCACAAAGCAGTTCCCGGGCCAGGCCCGGCACTCCCCCATGGGCATCAGCTCAATAAACCGCAGCTCCCATGGGTGCCGGCGGGTCAGCTCCACCAGCTCCGGGATCTCGTCGTCGTTGAATCCGCCGATCAACACGGTATCCAGCTTCAGCTGCGTAAAGCCGGCCTCCTCCGCCGCCCGGATCCCCGCCAGCACATCCGCCAGGGAGCCGCAGCGGGTCATGGCGGCAAAACGCTCCGGCCGTAGGGTGTCCAAGCTGATGTTCAAACGCTGTACACCGGCTGCCCGCAGGGGCGCCGCCAGCTCCGCCAGCCGGCTTCCGTTGGTGGTCAGGCACAGTTCTTCCAGACCCGGAAGCGCCGCCAGCCCCCGGCAAATATCCAGCAGGCCGCGTCGGACCAGCGGCTCTCCGCCGGTCAGGCGGATCTTTCGGATCCCGCACGCCACGGCCGCCCGGCCGATCTCGACGCACTCCTCCACGCTGAGAATCTCTCCGTGCGCACGCTTTTCCACGCCTGTCTCCGGCATGCAGTAGCGGCAGCGATAATTACAAAGATCGGTCACCGACAGGCGTAGATAATCGATCTCCCGTCCATAGGCATCCCGCATGCGCGCTGCTCCTTTCTTAGGTCATTCCCCGGCTCTGGGCGAAATCCCACAGGAACTGCGCCAGACGCTCGGTTTCGTCAAAGGCAAACTGTGGAATCCCGCTATGCTCCGGTGCATCCGTCACCAGCGCGCAGCAGACCTCCTTCGGGATCGGAAGGGGCTTGCCAGCCCGGCACACGCCCACCTTGGGCCAGGGGCCGTGCTTCCAGCCCTCCGTCAAAATCAAATCCACATGCCCGATCCGCGCCGCCAGCTCCTCCGCCGGGACGGGCCGGTTTTCCAGGATCGCCGCATGGCGCCCGGATGCAACCACTGTAACATCCGCGCCGGCCTGTGTAAAGCGCCAGCTGTCTTTTCCCGGATAGTCGATCTCAAAATCGTGGGCGTCATGCTTCAAAACAGCCACACGCAGTCCCCGGGCCTTCAGCAGTGGGATCAGCCGCTCCAGCAGGGTCGTCTTTCCGGTGCCGGACGCCGCGACAAAGGAAATCACCGGAATCATAATCCGCACTCCAAACCGCCCAGCCAGTAAGCGTCCACCAGCGTTCCCGCCGGCAGCGGCGACGAATGCGCCGGAAGCTCCGCCAGCAGATTCATACCCGCAAGGGCACGGACAGAGCCATTATTTTGCCCCTCGTGAAGGGAAAAAAGCGCCTGGCCGGCCTCAATCCGCAGGCTTCCCCGCAAAAGCCGCTGGCAGCAGCTCTCCTTGGGAAAATCCTGCGCCAAACGAACCTGAATTTTCGGAAACCCCGGCTCCCGCCGGCCTGCCAGGCGGTAAATCAGCGGCGCGCCGACCCGCAAAAGGCCCACTGCCGCAGCCCCCGGATTTCCGGACAGGCTCAAAATCCGCTGTTCACCCCGGACCGCGCCCAGCATGGCACCGCCGGGCTTGAAGCCGGCCTTATGATAGAGGACCGTTCCGCCGGCCAGCACAGCCGCCGAATGAGCATAGTCAAACTCGCCCACGGATGCGCCGCCGGTCGTGATCACAAGGTCCGCCGTCTCCAGCCGGGCCGAGATCTCCGCCGCAATGGTATAGGGATCATCCGGCAGAATCCCCGCATTTTGAGGATCGGCCCCCAGCAGCCGCAGCAGGGCGCAGAGAGTTGTCCCGTTTGAATTGTAGATCTGACCGCGGAGGAGCGGCTGTCCCGCCTCCCGCAGCTCCGTTCCGGTGGAGATCACGCAGACCGACGGCCTGCGATAGACCGGGATCTTCTGCAGCCCCTGACCGGCCAGCAGGCCCATCAGCCCGCCGGTCACAACGCTGCCGGACGGCGCCAGCAGCTGCCCGGCGCAGACGTCTTCCCCTATGGGGACAATGTTCCCGGGGCCGCAGGGCTGCGCAATGCGCACCGTATGCGCGGTGAATTCGGTCCGCTCGTAAGCGATCACACAGTCCGCCCCCTCCGGCACCGGCGCCCCTGTGGAAACCTTCACGGCTTCCCCGCGGCCGACCGGTCCGGCCGGCGCGGCGCCGGCAGGGGTCTGTGCAATGACGCGCAGCTCCGCCGGCGTCTCTGCCGAGGCCGCGCATGTATCCGCAGAGCGGAAGGCGTATCCATCCAGCGGGCTGCGTGCAAAGGGCGGCACATTCTGCTCCGCGCGGATCTCCTCCGCCAGAACACGGCCCAGCGCCGCCTGCACCGGGACCCACTCCGTCCCCACCGGACGGACGCCCGCCGTAAGCAGCTCCACAGCCCGGTCTGCGCTGATTGATCGTTCCATCGTCTATCCTTTCCCGTTCCCCGCCGCCGGTCTTCTCTTGGGCGGCGGACGTTTTCTCGATCGTTTCACTTCTCTACCTGTCAAAAGCGGCGGATTCCCAAAGCCGGGCATACTCCTCCGGCGTGTTGACATTGGTCACCACCGCATCGGAAAAGCCGCCCCATGCCAGGGAAACAGCCCGGGGCTGCAGCTGCTCCAGCGCCGTGCGCAGCCGGAAATTTCCGGCCTGCAGCTGCCGCTCCAGATCCGCCGCGGCCGTTTTCCGATAAACCGCGCACAGGGGCTGCAGACACCCGGCTGCATCCTCCGCGGCCAGCGCCCGGTCCTCAGGACGCAGCTGGGTGCACAGCCACAGCGCCGCCTTCCGGTCAAAATACGGAAGATCGCACGAAATGGCCAGCAGGGCGTCGCAGCGGGTCGCGCAAAGGGCGGCATGCAGGCCGCCCAGAGGGCCGCAGTCTGGATACCGATCCTCCACCAGACGAAGGCCGGCACAGCCCTGCATTCGGCGGCGATCCTCTTCCCTCCGCACCGAAATCAGCAGCTCCGGAAAGCCGCGCAGCTCCCGGCACAGCCGTTCTAAAAATGTACTTTCCATCCAGGGCAGCAGCGCCTTGTCCCGCCCCATGCGGCGGCTCTGCCCGCCGGTCAGAATCACAGCCCCGATCTCCATGCCGGACCTCCCCTCTGCCCGCTGCCAAAAAGGAGCGCGGCGGCTTTTTGAAAAAAGTCGCCGCGCCGGCAAGCTCCCCCCGCAGGGAAGCCCGCAGTTCCTTTTTTCCAAACGGAAGGCAGCCCCGTTTCCGCGGCAGCCCCGGGAGCGGTCTCCCGCTCCGGCGCAGCGTCCTGCCCGTTCCGGGTTTAGACGCTTTTGCTCAAAGAACCTTTTTCATTCAATTTTTCCCGGCCTCATACGTCGGCTGAGAGCTCCTCTTCCCGGTGCATGCTCTCTACCAGATCCACCAGGCACCGGACACACTGGTTGGACGTCTCCCGGTCCCAGAACAGCCGGATGGTATAGTTGGGGGCACCCACCAACGGAACGAACCGCAGCCACTGGTGGTAATTCTCCTCCAGATCCTGGTGCATCACCGAAATGCCCTGATTGGCTGCCACCATCATCAAAAGGCTGGGCAAATCATCCACAAAGGCCTTGATATCCGGCGTAAATCCGGCCCGGGCCGCCCGCTCGATCACCGCGTTATACGCCGCGGTCGACGTGGAGCGGGAGCGCACGATAAACTGCTCAAACTCCAGCTCCTCCATTGAGACGGACTCCCGTCCCGCCAGGGGATGCTCCGGCGCCATGATCACACACTCCGGCACACTGGAGAGCACGATCTCCCCCTTGGAGGGGCATTTGGAACTGCCCTGGGCCACCACGGCATCCAC
Organism: uncultured Dysosmobacter sp.; assembly: GCA_934563745.1. Classification (GTDB taxonomy): domain Bacteria; phylum Bacillota; class Clostridia; order Oscillospirales; family Oscillospiraceae; genus Oscillibacter. Next base: position 51,127 of record CAKTHE010000006.1, read on the forward strand.
CCGCTTGGAGTCAAACGCCGCGATCAGGTCCGTGGGATTCAGCGCTACCAGGTCCAGGCGGATCTTGGGATAGCGCGCCTGAAAGGTATTTGCGATCCGCACCGTCATCGGTTCAAAAATATCCCGCTGATAGCCCAGGCGGATCTCGCCCTGCAGTCCCTTCTGCACCGCCGTCACCTTGGAGACGCCGCTGTAATAAAGGGCCATGATCTGGCGGCATTCGTCGGCAAATACTTTCCCGGCCGGCGTCAGCATCATGCTGTGGGTGCTGCGGATCAGCAGCGTGGCGCCCAGCTCCCGCTCCACCGCCGCAATGGTGCGGCTGAGGTTCGGCTGGGTGATATACAGCGCGGCAGCCGCCTGCGTAAAGCTCAGTGAGTTGGCCAAAGCCAGGAAGCATTCCATTTGAAAGGTCGTCATATCAACCACTCCGTCTTTTCCGTACAGCATCGTTTTTGCGTTCCTTTACGATTTTATTTTACACGAAAATCGCAGTTGATACAAGGACGGACCTTCCCTCAGCGTGATCTATTTCAAGGCTCACGCCCGTGTCCCGACACTCAGTGCATCATGTTGGGCAGCCACAGAATGATTCCCGGGAACGCGATCAGCAGCGCCACAACAGCCAGCTCCAGAATCATCCAGGGCACGCAGCTTTTGAAGATCTGTCCCAGCGTGCTGTCTGCCACGCAGCCCTTCAGCACATACACGTTCAGGCCGACCGGCGGAGAAAGCAGGGAGATCTGGATCATAATGATCACCATCACGCCGAACCAGATGGGATCGATCCCAACGGCCTGCATCACCGGGTAGAAGATGGGGATCGTCAGCAGGATCATGCCCATGGTATCGAAGAACATACCCAGGGGGATGTAGACCAGCAGCAGAATGATCACCATCAGAGTCTTGCTCATATGGGCGTTCACAAAGAGGTTGGTAAATGCGGTGGCAAAGCCCACGCGGGTCAGGAACAGCTGGAAGACGTTGGCAGCCATCGAGATCAGCAGGATCATGCAGGTCATCTTGATGGTATCCAGCATGGCGCTTTTGAACGCCTTCCAGGTCAGGCGCTTTTTGAAAAACGCGATCAGCAGCGCGCCCAGGCAGCCCACGGCGCCGGCCTCAGTGGCGGAGGCAATGCCCGCGTAAATGGAGCCGATGACAATGATGAACAGGGCCAGGATCGTCCAGGCGTCCTTCAGGGCCACCACTTTTTCCTTAAAGGTATATGTCTCCTTGGAAAGAGGCGCCTGCTCCGGGTGCAGCTTGCAGCGGATGGTCACATAGCCGATCATGGCCACGGCCATGATGATGCCGGGGAAAATGCCGCCCAGCAGGATCCGGCCCACGGACTGCTCCGTCGCGATGGCGTACATAACCATGGGAATGCTGGGCGGGATCAGGATGCCCAGCGTGCCGGATCCGGCGATGGTGCCCAGGCTCAGGTCCCGGTCATAGCCGTAGCGGTCCATCTCGGGCAGGGCGATGCGGGTCATGGCCGCCACCATGCCCACGGAAGAACCGGTGGTCGCGGCAAAGCCGGCGCAGCAGAACACGGTCGCGGCGGCCAGGCCGCCGGGCAGACGGCCCAGCACCTTGTTGCCCGCGTCATAAAGCTGGGATGTAAGCCCTGCCTCATTGCACAGGTTGCCCATCAGGATAAAGAGGGGAATCGTACACATGGAGAAGGACATCAGTGCCGAAGCCGGCGTAGTGGACAGGCTGTAAAATGCCAGGGTCGCGCCCTTGGTCAGAAGCAGGCCGCCGGAACCGACGATCAGCATGCTCACCGCAATGGGAACACGCAGGCACAACAGCACGATCAGCGCCACAAACGTCAGCGCTCCAATCAACAGAGGGTTCATTCCGCCTCCTCCTTTCCTTCCGCAGCCGCAAGCGGCGTACGGTCCTTCAGAATCTGCTCAATCAGATCAATCACCAGCTGGAACAGCATCATGGTAACGCCCAGGGCGACTGCAAATTTCAAAACATAAACCGGCATGCGAATCGCCGAAAGGTAAATCTCCCGAATGGCGAAGGACGCGGCAAACGCCTTCCACGCACAAACCGTAAAGATTGCGAAGATCGCCACGCAGATCACTGCGACCAGCGTGTCCAGCACGCGCTTGCCCCGCTCGGACAGGCGGTCGTATACCAGGTCCACCGCAATGTGGCCCCGCAGCTGCTGGGTATAGGAAATGCCAAAGTACATCGCCGAGATGTTCATATAAATGCAGATCTCAGACACGCCGACGATCGGCGAATGAAAGCCGTTGCGCATCACGACCTCCGCCACCATCAGCGCAAAGATGCCGCACAGCAGGATACCGCTGATCCAGCAAAAGACCGCCGGTATCTTCTTTAAAGCTGCCAAGGTTTTCATAGTTACCCCCTTCTTCTCTTCTGAGCGGGGTCAGGGCAGCATTCCGCCGCCCTGACCGCACGCTTCGCCGGAACAAAAGTCTCTTAGTACAGCTGATAGGAGATATCGTCGGGCTGATACTTCTCCACCAGCGCCTGATACTTGTCCAGGATCTCCTGGCCGTTGTAGCCGTAGGAATCCGCAGACTTGACAAAGTTGTCATACATGCCGGAGAGGGTATCCTTCCAAACCTGGCGCTGTTCTTCCGAAAGGACGTCCACGCTACCGCCGGCATCCTTCACCGCCTGCACGCTGTCCTGCAGGGCCGTGGTCATAAACTGATCGCCGGAATAGACATCCACGAAGGAGTCATACACCGTGGCAAATGCCTCCTGCAGATCGGCAGGCAGAGACTCCCAGACGTCCTTGTTCATGTACATGCTGGAGGTGGTGTACGTACCGATGCCGGAGAAGATGAAGTGCTTGGAAACTTCCTGCAGCTTGAAGTTCGTGGACAGGGTGATGGGCAGGCCGGTGGCGGCATCCACGGTCTTGCGCTCCAACGCCTCATAGACTTCGGACGCAGCCATGGTCACAGGTGCGGCACCCAGCGTCTTCATCTCTTCGTTCACGGCGCCCATGGCACGGATCTTCAGGCCCTTCATGTCATCGATGCCCTTGATCTCCTTATTGGAGATGATCACGACCTCGGAGGGGCACACCACGCCGACATTGTGCACGTTGGCGTCGTCGCACATCTTCTGGAAGGGCTCATAGGTGTTGAACATTTCGGTCAGAGCCTTATTGGCGACCCATTCCGAAGTGGTCATATAGGGCAGCGTTGCCACAAAGGTGGGATACATCTGCGTCTCAAAGAATCCCTCGGGCACAAAGGCCAGATCCACCAGGCCGCTGCTGACCGCCGTCAGGGAATCGGTGGCAGACACCAGCGCGCCGCCGAAGGACATGTCAAACTGCAGGCGGCCGCCGGTGGCCTCCGTGACCTGCTCCAGATAATACTTCAGGCTGGCGCCGTCCACGCTGGTTTCCGTCAGGTGAGTGGCAAAGGACAGGGTGTAGGTTTTTCCATCGTCCGCACCGCCGGAGCTGGCTGCACTGCCGCCGCCCTGGGTCCCGCCGCCGGAACCGCCGCAGCCGGTCAGGGTCGCCACGGCCATGGCCGCGGCCAGGATCATCGCGAAGAGTCGTTTGGTGGTTGCTTTCATTCTTTTCGTCCTCCTTGTTTATTTACAAAAGCACATATGCCGCAAATCGCCCCCGCGGCCATATGTTTTGCACACGGGCAAGACCGGTCCGTTCGCAGAACAAGCCTATTAAACATATCTTTTAAATAGGTTTATTTGGAGAGCATAGAAGATTTTTCTCCCCCTGTCAAGGCCGTTCGCTGATTTTACAAACTTTTTTCTTTCCGCCTTTGTCGCCTCCGGTCTTTTCGAGTGCATCATACCGCAGTTTTCCGCCGAGTGGTCATAAGCGTTTTAAAAGAGCATTATTCAAATCCGGTATAAATGGCCAAAAAGTCAGGTTTGCGTCTCGTAAAATCCGTTATTATGACCGGATTTTGTCGAAAAAGTCCCGTTTTTGAGTCCTTGCAAAATCAGAATAACCGTTATGCATCCCCGGTCATTGACTTTTTGACCGCAGGGGCTCTACTATAAAGTTGCTATTGAAATGCGGCTGAAGTGCGCCGCATTTCCAAAATCGACCCATCCTCAATTCTGAAGGAGGAATTGCCCATGGAGCAGATCGCCATTCTCGGGTTCGGCTGCGCCGGCTATCATTGTTTGAAGACCCTGCGGGCCTATGGCTCGGACGCGCAGGTGGATGTGTATACCGACACGGACCTGCCGCCCTGCAACCCCATGCTCACCACCTACTATGTAAAGGGAAAGATCCCCTATGAGGCCCTGTTCCCCTTTGGGAGCATGGAAGATATTCAAAAGGAGCTGCACTTTACCTGGTTCCCAAAAACGCTGGTGGAAAAGCTGGATGCTTCCACCAAGACCCTGACGCTTCCCGACGGAACGCAGCGTCGTTACGACAAAATCCTGCTGGCCACCGGCACGCACGCCTTTTCTCCGCCTGTGGGCGATCTCCCGGCGGAGCGGGTCTTCACCATGCGCACCGTCCGGGATGCCACCCACCTGCGGGACGCTCTGTCCCAGCACCGGTACCGCCGCGTATTGGTCACCGGCGCCATGATGGTCGGCATCAAGCTGGTGGAGCTGCTGGTGGACCGGGGCATTGAGTGCGTCTTTTCCGATCTGGCCCCGCATGTATTTCCGCTGGCTGCCTTTGACGAGGCCTCGGAGCGGGTCGAGGCGCTGCTGCGCCGCAAGGGCGTGGATCTGCGCTTCGGCGTCAAGGTCGAGCAGGCCCAGCTTGCCGACGACGGCATGGCCGACATCCGCTTCAGCGACGGATCCACCACCCGGGCAGACATCGCCATTATGTGCATCGGCATCCGGCCCAACCTTTCCATGCTGGATCCCACTCAGTTCAAAATGGGCAAGGGCATCCAGGTAGATGCACATATGGAATCCTCGGTTCCCGGCATCTATGCTGCCGGCGACTGCTGCGACGCGCTGGATCTGCAGGTGCGCGCGCCCCGGCAAATCGGTCTGTGGGCCAACGCCGGCTATCAGGGCGACACCGCCGGCGCCAGCATGTGCGGTGCCAGTCTTCCTTACGGCGGCGATATCGCCCACAACATTACGCACTTTTTGGGAATCGACTTCATCTCGTTCGGCGACAAGACCCTTCCGGGTGAAAAGACCGTCTTCCTGGACGAAGACGACAAGTACATCATCGCCACCGTGCGCGACGGACAGATCCAGTGCATCAACATTCTGAACCTGTTTGAAAACTGCGGAACGATCAAAAATTACATGATGCGCCGCCTCAATGACCCCAACACGCCGCCCTCCCCTCAGCTGGATGGGCTGATGCTGAAAAATGGGGTCCCGCAGACATTGATCGACGTTTTAGGAGGGAACCGCCATGACGGAAACTGAAAAGCTGCTCAAGGCCAAAATTCCTTGCGCGGAAACCGGCATTGAAGTCAAGCATACGCTGTGCTCGATCTGTGACCCGCTGTTTCACTGCGGTATCAATGCCTACATCAAAGACGGAACGGTCGTGAAGTTGGAAGGCACGCCCGGTTATCCCGGCAGCAACGGCCACCTCTGCCCCAAGGGCAACTCCAGCCGGGAATACATCTATCGGAAGGACCGGATCCGGACGCCCCTGCGTCGGGTCGGTCCCCGGGGCAGCGGCGAATTTGAGGCCATTTCCTGGGATGAAGCATACCGGATCATCGCCGAAAATCTGAACCGTATCAAAGCCCAGTACGGCCCGGAATCCGTGATTTTCTACTCCGGCTATGCCAAGTGGTACCGCTCGTTCCTGCAGCGGCTGTGCTATGACTTCGGCTCTCCCAACTTCGGCACGGAGTCATCCACCTGCCATATGGCCACGGTGGAAGCCTGGAAGGACATGTGCGGCAGCTTTTCTGTTCCGGATACCCGCAATGCCGCCACTTATCTCGCCTGGGCCTGCAATCCCTTCCACTCCAAGCCCAATCAGGCCGCCGGTCTGTTTGACGCCAAGGAGCGAGGCCAGAAGATCGTGGTCATTGATCCCCGCATCACCCCCCTGGTCACGCAGATCGCCGACCTGCATCTGCGCATCAAACCCGGCACCGACGGTGCCCTGGCCCTGGGCATGGGCAAGCTGATCATCGACAACGACTGGGTCGATCACGACTATGTGGACCACTATGTCCACGGCTTCGATCGCTACGCCGAGATGGTTCAGAAATATGACCTGGACACGGTGGCCAAGATCACCGATCTGAACCCGGCCGACATTGAAAAGGCCACCGAGTGGTTTGCGACCAACAAGCCCTCCTGCATCTCTCAGAGCGGCGCCCCCATCGTTCACCACCGCAACGGCTATCAAAACTTCAAGGCCATCATGGCCCTGACCGCCATCACCGGCAACTACGATGCCGTGGGCGGCATGATGCCCATCGGCGAGACCTATTCGCATCAGTGGGCCAATTTCGAGACCCGCGAGCATGAATTCACCCATGCCAACCGCACCGACAACTGTGACCTGCGCATCGGCTATGACCGTTTCCCGGTATGGAAGGCGTTTTTGGACGAGGATCAGATGACAGACTTTATCCGCCAGTCGGAGACCAAGCAGCCTTATGAACTGCACGCCATGGCCGCCTTCGGTCTCAACGACCGGATGCTTCCGGAGGCCAACCGCATTCGCAAGGCACTGGACCGCATGGACTTTGTTATGAGCACGGAGATCTTCATGACCGAGGTCTGCAAGCATTCCGACATCGTGCTGCCTGCCTGCACCTCGTTCGAGCGGGAAGAGCTTCGCGTCTATCCCGGCGGCTGGTGCAATTATGTGACGCCGGTCATCAAGCCGCTGTATGAAAGCCGCCCGGACAGCCAGATCATTGCCGAGCTGACGGCGGCTCTGGGAATTGACGACCCGCTGCTGCGCTCCGGCTATCGGGAGTGCGTGCGCTGGATGCTGGGCAACTGCAAGCTGGATTTCGATGCGATGGTCGCCAGTGATATGCCCGTTATGGCGCCGGATGCCAAGCCGTTTGCGCCCAGAGCCCTCTCCCAGGCGGGCTTCCATACGCCCACCGGTAAATTTGAGCTTTACTCTGAAACCATCGCCGCCATCAACCGGCCGGATCTCAATCCTCTGCCGGACTATGAAACCCCGGATGACGGTGTGGATCCCGAGGCTTATCCCTTCATCCTCTCCATCGGTGCCCGGCTTCCCTTCGCCCTGCACAGCCGGCTGCACGATGTGCCGTGGACCCGGAGCCTCCGCCCCCACCCCATGGCCGACCTGAACGATGAAGACGCCAAGCGTCTGGGCATCGCCTATGACGATGTGATCACCCTGACGTCCGTCACCAACTCCATCACGGTCCGTGCCAACCCCACCCCGATGATCAAGCCCGGCACCGTGCAGATGTACCACGGCTACAAGGAAGCGGACGCCAACGAGCTGGTATCCTGCGACCATCTGGACCCCTACTCCGGCTATCCGGGCTATAACTTCGTGCACTGCAAAATCACCAAAGGGGGCGTCGAACAATGAAACGCTTGGTTCTGGACCTGGATATGTCCCGCTGCTCCGCCTGCGGAGCCTGCGCCATTGCCTGCATGGATCAAAACGACATTGATGTGGAGCACGGCATGCTTCCGTTCCGCACGGTCTTTACCGGAGCAAAGGACCATCAGTTCGTATACATGTCCATCTCCTGTATGCACTGCACCAATGCGCCGTGCATCATGGGCTGCCCGGTGGGCTGCCTGCGCAAGGATCCGGCCACCAATCTGACCATTTATGACAATACCAACTGCATCGGCTGCCACAGCTGCTCCATGGCCTGTCCCTTCGGCGCCCCGTCCTTTGGCGCAGACGGAAAGATGATCAAGTGCGACGGCTGCCTGACCCGCGTGCAGCATGGCTATCAGCCTGCCTGCGTGGCGACCTGTCCCACGGGCGCACTGAAGATGATCGAGGTGGACGATGCCGTGGAAGAACATCGGGCCGACTCGCTGCGCTCCCTGACGGAAAAGATCGTCAGCGGCTGAGTACCGGCCGCCGCTTTCGGAAGGACTGCCGATACCCGCCGGCTTCCGTTCTCTGTTCCCAAGCTCTGTCCCTCCCAAACAAAGAGCGGGGCGATGCATCTGCATCGCCCCGCTCTTTGCTGCGCTTTTTTAAAAAAGGAAGGAAGCCGGAAAACCGGCTTCCTTCCTTTCGGGTTTATCCCTAAATCCCCTATCGAAAAGCGAGGCGCCGTTTGTGCGCGGCGTCCGCTTTACGGTCCTTACAAAAGAAACTTACTTCTTCTCGTCGCTCCAGACATACAGCGCGCCGCTGTCCAGCATGGCCTTGACCTGCTCGTCGGTATAGCCGATCTCCTTCAGGACCTCAACGCCCTGCTCACCGATCATGGGAGCGCGGTTGTACTCGGGCACACCAGCCTCCTGGAACTTCACGGGCTGACGAACCACAACGCGTTCGTTGCCGTTGGGGAAGGTCATCTTGTAGAAGCACTCGTTGGCCCAGGCCTGCTCGTCCTCCAGGATCTCCTCGCGGTTCTGGCACTTGGAGAAGGGCACGTCGGCCTGCGTCAGAATGGGCTTCCACTCGTCGGCGGTCTTCTGCTTGAACAGCTCGGTCACGGTATCATAGACCATGGGGCCGTTGCCCTTGGCCTGCACGTTCTTGATGGGATAGAAGTTCTCGTCATCCGCCAGGTCCGGACGGCCCATAGCGGTGATGAACTGCTTCCAATACACATCGTAGTTGGGGAACACCATCTGCATGTAGCGGCCATCCTTGGTCGGGAATGCGGAGTTCATGGGGTTATCCGCCTCGCGGGCCGCATACGGGAAGTCCACGCCGATGCCCCTGTACTGAGCGGCCTGGATGGTGGTGCCCATGTTGAAGATAGCGGACTCAAACAGGCTGCACTCCACCTTTTCGCCCTCGCCGGTCTGTTTGGCGTGATACAGCGCCGCCAGAATGCCGGCCGCCAGGTTCATGCCCACGTTGTGGTCGCCGACGGCGGGTGCCGCATGGAAGGGCTTGTCGTCCCGCTCACGCAGCGTCTCAAAATAGCCGCCGCGGGCAAAGAAGCACACAAAGTCAAACCCGGGCAGGTCCTTGTCGGGACCATACTCGCCGTAGCCCGTGCACATGGCGTAAACCAGCTTCGGGAAACGCTTCTTCAGCGTCTCATAGTCCAGCCCGTTCTTCTCCAGCGCCTGCGGACGCCAGTTCGTGATCAGCACGTCCGCGCCCTCCAGCAGCTTAAACAGCGCTTCCTTGCCGGCCGGGTCCTTCGTGTTCAGAGAGATGCAGCGCTTGTTCGCGTTTTCCAGTTCCCAGGTCGTGTTCTCATACATATCCAGGGGACGGCCCTCGCTCGGTGCCGTGTAACGCAGGGGATCGCCCTTCGAGGCCTCGATCTTGATGACGTCCGCGCCCTGATCCGCCAGGAAACGACCGGCCGTTGCCGCGGCCATGAAGTTCGCCAGCTCAATGACCTTCACGCCGGCCAAAAGCTTCCGATTCGACATAAGTATATTCCTCCTCTATTTTTTGACACTTGCGCAGGGATATTTGCTCAAAGGTTATATCATCCCGGCTTTCTCCTCATTCAACAGCCGGCGTGATACAAGCTTTGCTGCCCACATACGGCGGAAGCGAGTTAAAAAATTAACGTTCTTCCGCCTGAAAAACAGGCCTGCCGCACGGTCCGCTTCCCGTACCCGCTCCATACGCGCATGCAGGAAATCGCACCGTTCCAACTGGTCTTACCACTTGTGATTATACCACGTCCCCGCCTGCCCGGTCAATCCTTCACTTTATCTAAACAAACGGGTCCAAAATGGTCATTCTGCCTAAATTTTTCCGTGTCTTTTTTTATGGCTCCCGTGCAGGCTCCTCCGGGCCCTGCGCGCATGCGCCGCGGGTGGGAATCCACTGGTCCAGCCAAGTCAGCATTTCCCCCGTTACTTCCCTGCGATTCGGCTCATTCCACGGTTCGTGCTTCAGCCCCGGCCAGACCCGCAGGCAGCACTGGTCCCCCTCCATCGCCGCGTACTTTTGAATGCTCTGCACGCTGCAGATGGGGTCCTCGCTGCCGGCCATGATGTAGACCGGCGCCCGCTTCTCGCCTGCGGCCGCAAACACAAGGTCAATGTCGTTCAGACGGTCCAGAATATTGGCATAGGCGATCTGGGCATGCATCAGCGGGTCCCGGGGAATGATCCGTCCCGGTTCCTTTGTGTAAAGCTGATGGGGGTTAATCTTCGTCTCATGAACGCAGTATGGGTCCTCCTGCACCATCCTCGCATATTCGGCCCGTTCTTCCCCGGAAAACGCAAAATGCAGCCCCAGCCAGGGGGAGCACACCAAAAATGCCACCGCTCCGCAGTCTGCATGCTCATGCCGGTACCGCAGCACCAGCAAGCCGCCCATGGAATGGCCGAACACGACCAGCGGCGTCCGCTGCGGGGCGCGGGCTTCCGACGCCCGGATCAGTGCCGCGATACAGCGATCCGCCGTATCCGGCGTGCCGATGTACCCCCGGCGTCCCGGAGACTCCCCATGGCCAGGCAGATCCATTCCATAGACGCTGCAGCCCGCCGCGCGCAGCGTATCCGCCAATTCCTGATAGCGGGGGAAATGATCCCCCACCCCATGCACCATGCAGACCCTGCAGCGCGGTGCATCCATCTCTGCGGCATAGCCCATCAGGGTAAGTGCCGGGTCCACCGGCAGAGAAAACCGTTCCATTTGCAGCCCACTCCCACGATCCCGTACCACCAGGCCGGGTTTCTTTTTTGTTTTATTATAAGGGGCATCTCCCGCCTGTGCAAGGGGCATAAAAAAACAGCAGGCCATAGGCCCGCTGTTTTCATTCCGTCTTCATTTCATCTTCCACAGCCGATATAAAAATACCAGCATCTGCTCCCGGGTGCAAAAGCTTTTATACTGCATCTTCCCATCTGCGCTGCCCCGGATCAGTCCCAGGCCCTCTGCCCACGCTCTTGCTTCTTCCGAAAAAGCGGACGGTTCCGCCGCGGCCCGGCTTTGAAGCCAGGCATCCATTCTTGCATTAAACTGCTCCTGCGTCATCGCATCCTCCTCATAATCCGGCCGGTAAAACCCGACCGCCTGCCGGGCAGAGCGCTGTCTCCGCTGCACCTGCCCCCCATTGGCATCGCTGGACGTCCCCGTATTTCCTTCGATCGTGATCAGTCTTCCATCCGGCAATACCCGTTCCACCAGGCCGATATGCTCGATTGCCGTCCCTGAAAAGCGCAGGAATACCAAGTCCCCCGGCCGACCCGCCGTCCTATACTGTTTATGCGCCCTCGCATAGGCTGCCAGCGTATTGCACGAAGCCGTTCTGCCTCCTCCGTAGAAAAGCTCGGAAGCCCCCGCCTCCCGAAACAACCACCATAAAAATACGCAGCACCAGGGATAGGCTGCGCCGGATACCTCCCGTCCGTAATAGGCCGTATTATACTTGACGCGGTTACTTCCGGCCGGCTCTTCCCGGACCCCCAGCTCCCGCCGGGCCAGGTTAACAACCGTCTCCGCCTGCATAGCCGTCCTGTCCCAAAGTCTGTGCCGCTTCCTGCAGCTGCTGTGCTGTTTTTTCCACCGCAGCCGCATCGATCCGCCCCTCTGTGACCACATAACTGGCCACCGAAAGGACCGCTGTCACCGCGCCTGCCACTGTAGCAATGGCTCCGCTGTCCACACCAAATGCCACTGCCACGCCGGTGGCCACCCCGGCCAGGGCCATCCAAAACTTTCTGGATGAAAGCTTCTTTAAAATCTTCTCCATCAAATGCTCCTTTCACAGTCCGGATCCGGGATAAACGCAGCATCGTAGACAATGCCGCCCCGGGTGTTTTCCGCCTTGCTCTTCCCGTAATAGGCAGACAGGATCACCGCCGTGGAAGCCTGCAGCGCACCGATCAGCGTCGTGAGATACGGAAGTGATCCGGTAAATCCCCGTACAATTGCAAGCCAGCAAAAATACAGCACCAGATATGTCGCCGAAGCGTCCGTCAGCAGAACGCCGCAGGCGATCAGCTTGGAAATGCTCCATTTTCTCTTCATAAGTTCAGCCCCCTTGCGTCAGTAAAAAGCTGACAAACGCTCCGGCCAACAGCAGCAGGATCTTGTCCACCAGTCCCTCCCAGCGGCGGGCCGGACGCTGTTCCAGCGCGTCCAGCTTTTCGCTCAGCCGTCCCAGACTGCGCCCCATACTGTCCTGCTTGGACGCCATGACCTCCACAGCGGTAGCCAGCCGTGTCAGCGCCTCCTGTCCCCGCCCCAGTCCCTCGATCCGCTGCTGGATGGCCCGCAGTTGCTGTGAAAGCTCCGCCACCCGGACGCCCAGCTCCTCCATTCCCGTTCACCTCCCCGCCGTCATACCCACAGCTCAAAGCTATGCCATGTGTGTTCGGCCGATTCCACCGCCGCCCAGGTCGTAAGACGCTCCTCGCACTCTTTCCAGGTCAAATAGCGAAAATAAAATTCCACCTCCAGGTGACAAGGCAGAATATCGAAAATGATGCTTTGAATCCGCTCAAATTCCGCCGGTTTTCCCGCCACCTCCGGAAAAATCACCCGCAGATAGCCCGGCGTCCGGACCTCAACCGCTTCAGCCCGGATCCCGCAGCCGCCAAGCGTCCGATTCAGCGCGTCCAGCGTGAAGCTGTCCCCGTCGATCTGCATCAGCGCACCAATGGCTTCCCGGCGCTGCTGCGGCGAAACGGCAGCCGGACAGCGGGCAAAAAGCTCCTCTCTGCGGCGCAGCCCCTCTTCCTGGGCTGTGGCCGTCAGGCTCTCACGCTCCACCCGCTCCAGCTGCCCGCTCAGCGCATCCAGTCCGGCTCCCCACGCATAAAGCTCACTTTCATTGGCCGTTCCGGCCGTCAGGTCGTAAATTCCAAGCGGGCGCAGCAGTGCCTTCAGGTAATCCGCATACGACTCCGCCATTTTAATCCTCCCCCATCAGCTTCACGCTCAGATTTCCCAGTACCGGCAGCACCGAAGCGCTTTGCTCCAGATCCTCCGTCGGCGCCAGCAAATGATAGTTTTCCACACCCTCTACGTCGTAGATCCGCCGGCCCAATTCCGCCAGCAGCACCGGCTTCCCCAGCAATCCGCCCGAAAAATACGTACCGACCGCCTGCGCCACCGCCGCCTTGACCTGTGTGCCGTCCGCCCCATCCCGTACGGCAATTTCCACCGTCACGGGAACTTCCGCGGTTGTCGGAGCCAACACCTGCACATCTACCGAGATCTCCCGCTTCTTCGCAAGATCTGTCCGGACCTGTTCCACCAGCTCCGCCGTGGGCGTTCCGTCCGGCGCGGCAATGTAAACGTTCACTGTACCGACTCCTCGCGCCCGTCCCACCGCCTTGGCCGCAGCCACGCCGCTGTGGCTCATGGCTGTCTGCTCATAGAAGGCCGCGTTGGCTCCGTTGGGCAGACGCTGATACGTCTCCAGCAGCCGCATCCGAAGGGCTGCGTCCGTTTCTTCGTCACTGCCTCCCGCAAAAGCGGTCTGGTTGGTGCAGCCGGTAATTCCGACCGGGCACGCCGCCAGGATCGTCACGGTCCCCGCTGCCGCATTTCCGGCGCTCCCGGCATTCACCGCCTCTGCCGGCGCCTCCGCCCATAAAGCGCCCGCTTTTACCGCCGTATCCGCCGTTGTAATAAAGCGCTCTCCCGCCGCGTTCATGCACACAGTCCCCTGCGGGATACTCAGATCTCCCGCCGGCGCCGTCTCCACAAGGAACCGCAGGGTCCCCTTCGCCTGCACCGCGGCATTGCGCTGTAGCCCCCGCAGCGCCGCATGGCGCTCCAGGTAAACGCCGACCGCCGTCTGGGGAAAGCTTTGCTCCAACACCCAATCCGCCTGAATGGACAGCGCCTGCAGTTCGGCAGCGGCCGCATAAAGGCGCACAGCCAAATCGCAGGAATCATCCGGTTCAATTCCGCTGCGCTGTGCAAAGGCCGTGCGCATTTGCTGATAGAATTCCTCTGTGCTCTTCAAGCTCTCACCTCCGTCTTCTTATTGCACGCTCACCGAGACAGTCAGGTCCGTTCCCTGATAGCTCAGCGCAACGCGCACCTGTGCGCACGCTCCCGTCTCCGTCAGCGTCACCCGCTTGACCTGCAGATCGGCCTCCTCGGCAAGGGCCTCCGTCACCGCGCGTTCCGCCGCCGCAGCCCGCTGCCCGGGCGGATACTGGCCCAGGCGGTAAAGCTCGCTTCCCAGCGTCTCCTGAAAAGGAAAGCTTCCCCGGTGCGCAATCAGGCGGTACATAACGCGCTGCGCCAGGGCCTCGCGCCCGGTAAGCCGCGCAAACCCTCCGATCCCATCCGGCACATAATCGCCGTTCATCAGCTTCAGTCCCACCGGCTCCTCCTTTACAGCCCGCTCTGGCCGCACTGCTCGACCTGGCAGGGCTTTCCATTGATCATCAGACTGCCCGTGACGGAGAGGGTTCCCTTTACCTCAATGCTGCCGTTGTTGCGCAGACGAAGCGACGCCCCGCCGGCAGAGCGGATCAGTATCTCGCCGGGTTCTATCCCGCTTTCCGCCTGTGCGGCGCCGGCAATGCAGGATTCTTCGCCGCCCGGACCGCCCTTGATCACAAGCACGGATTCCCCGTTTCCGGGCCGCCAAAAATAGCCGCCGGGTCCGTAAATCGGAAGATCACGCACCTCACCCTTGCTCAAAACGCCGGAACGGTCGGCCGAAATGGTCGTCACGCCCAGATCCGCTTCCGACTCCGGCCGTTCTTTCCGGATCTGTTTGGAAAGCCACATGTCACAGTTCCTCCTTTAATGTCAGCCGCAGCGTCTCCCCCGCATCGGACAGGCTGTTTTCCGCCTCCGCAACCTGAAAGTTCCCGCAGATCCCGCTGCGGTTCAATTCCAGCCTTACCCGGTCTCCGGGAAATGCCGCAAAAACCTGCGGCAGACACAGCTCCACCCGGATCTCCTCTTCCTGCGACCGTTCGATCTGATAGGTTCCGGTATACCGCATCGCGGAATACGTACTCTGCCCCGGAGTATAAACCACGCGCCGGCACTGCCCGCCCCGTTCCATAAAATCCTTGTTTTTCACGCTGTAATACGTCTTGCGGGTCTTATCGATCACCAGCACCTCGGAAAGAACGCCGTAGTGGTTCTCCCGCTTGCGCACGGATAAAACGCCGTCTCCGTCGCCGATGATCAGCCGCTTTCCGGAATTCTCCTCTGGTGCGGCGATCAAAAGCCCCTCCTTTGAAAAGCGGGGCGTAAAATTACCATAGGCGCGGCAAAAGTTCTCCAGCGCCTTCCATTGGCTCACGCCGGCACTCACGGTGTACGTGCCTCCGGCCCGAATGGCAGCCACCTGCCGGCATTGGATGCCATAGGGTGTCACATGGTTGCGAATAATTTCCGCCAGCGTTGCATCCTGATAGGTCATGGGTCTGGCCTCGTTGTCCAACAGTCTGGCCGCATAGCCCCGTCCCGACAGCTCCAGGCTCAGGCCGTTTTCGTCCTGCGTAATTTCATATTCGTCCACCATGCCCCGCAGCAGCACCCGGTTCCCATCCATCGCAAGGAACCCCGCCGCCCGGTGCAGCGGCACAGCCATATCCGGGCTGTACAGGCAGCGAACGGTATAGCAGTCGCAGGGGATCCCTCCGGTATAGCTGACCGTCCAGCTCAGCAAAACCGGAAGGTCATAAACCTTGTGGTCACAGGTAATCAGTCGTCCCGTCATGAAAGCTTCACCCGATCCCCGGGATAGATCAGATTCGGATTCTTGATCTGCGGATTTGCTGCAATCAGATCCGCCAGCGCCACGCCATGGCTCCGGGCGATCCCCCACAAGGTATCCCCTTTCTTTACAATGTATACTGCGCCATTGTGCGCCGTACGGTCCGCCGCGGCTTCCTGCCCGGTCTGCTCCTGCCCGGACACTTCCTTCAACTGCAGGTCGGTCCGCCCGTCTTCCCAGAACGTAAAGGTATAGTGCACATAGTCCGGAAGCGGCTCCTCCGCCAGGGAAAGCTCCGCAAAATACGCCCGGGTCGTCTGCCACACCGGATGCGACAGAAGGCCGGGTCCCGGATCGTTAAAAACGGCGCTGAGTTTTTCAAACTCCTCGTAGGCGCCCATTCCCGCAAAGCAGCCTTCTCCCCGCATCACCCGATAGCTCAGTCCCAGATCCTGCATGCAGCAGCCGCCGAACGGGATCTTTCGCACGGCAATCTGCCGCTGCCAGGACACAGAAAACATTTCCGGATTATGCGGCCAGACGTAATCTTTAAAGCGCATGGGATTCAAGTTCAATGCACGCTTCCCTCCTTATTAATACAGCGAAAACCCGCCGTCATAACGGCGGGCATCCCGCTCCAGCAGCCGGGACAGCGCCTGCGCCGGATCCGTCTGCTCCTCCGGGCGGACCGCAATGCTCCAGCCCGCAGCCTGGACGTCCTGCCATTCCGCGATCATTCCGACACTCCCTCTTATCCTCCCGACCGTCTGCTCCTCTGCGGGATAGCCTCTGCCGGCGGCCTCGCTTTCTTCCGAAGCTGCAGTGTGCCGCATACTCCGGTCAGGAACTGCCTCCGGCCGCGCTTCCCGGTCCCGGCGGTCCCCGGAAGCCGCACGCTCCGGCGCAGCCTGCCGGTCTGCCGCGGTGCCCTCTTCCCGTTCCGATTGCCCAGCAGCGCGCTCCCCGCGCAGCAATGCCCGGAAGCGTTCATCCTGGCGTGCCAAAATCGCGTCAATGTAATTCACATTCCCACTCCTTGCAGCGCTCGGAACCGGGCCTCATCAAAATGCGGATTGGTTCCGCCCTTCGGTTTCCCGCGCAGCGGCTCCGCGCTGAAAATCCGGTCCAGCAGCCGGTCCATTTCCGCCACGCTCAGTCTATCCAAAACGGCTTCCCCGTCTGGAAAGACAGCCTCCCCCTTCCAAAAGCAGCTCTCTGCCAGAACCTGCGCATTGCAGCGCAGTCCCGTTTCCTCCGCATCCCAGACGCCCGCACTCACCGTCCGACGGATGCGCAGCAGCCGTCCGGCCGTCGGCAGCCGAAGCTCATCGATAGGCTGCGTCATACGGAGCTCTCAATGCGCCGGGCGGCCAGGACCGTGATCTTTTCCGCGACCAGCGCATCCAGTTCCCCCTCCTCGCTGATCGTGCTCCACTCGCAGCCGCTGTAAATGATCTTGCGGTCCGGCTTGCAGATCACCAGAGAAAAATCGGAAAGCTCATAAAAATTGATTCCGTCGGAAATTGCCTCATCCGTCGCATACAGGCGCGTCAGTTCCAGCGTATACCTGCGCTGGCCGGAGATCGTGGCAACCGGTTCGCTTTCTCCGAAAGCCTGTACCGCCTGACTCGTCTTGCTTGCTTTGGCCGTGTAACTCTGCACCACGGCGATCTTCTTCCCGTCCAGTTCCAGATAAATATCCGCACTGGTTGGAAACCCGCTGACTTCCATTTCTTCGCGTCCTTTCTTCTTCAAATCAAAGCTCCGGCCCCGGCCGGCCATCCCGCCGGGGCCGGGCCGCTCAGACGGCGATGTGCGCCGTCATCCAAATCTGGTTCAGTCCGTGGGCCACCGTAAAGTGGAAGCTCACCAGGCACACGGTGGGATCGTCCTCGCTGGCCTCAGCCGTCACTTCCCCGTATCCGTCGATGATCTGTGCCGCCGCTTTCTTTTCCAGCTCCACGATCACCTGCGACCGAATGGCGCTGCGGGTCTGCGCCGTATTTTTCGTCCGGGTAAACTTACTGCGCAGCGCATTGCGCACCGCCGGGATCACATCGTCCACGATCAGCACCGTCGTCAGCTCGCGCCATGTCGCGTCCGCCGTACCACCGGTGGTCGTACGGGTCGTGACGCCCCGCACCGGCATCACCCGTCCGGAAACCGATTCCAGCGGCACAACGCCGCCCCGCACCAAAAGATCCACCTCACTGTCCGAATAGTTGCCTGCCAGTCCGCCCAGGCCCTTCAGCTCCACTCCGTTCAGCGGCACAGCCGGATCGCTCTGCACGGCGATTGCCCCCGCCACAGCGGCCGCCGCAAAAACAGCTGGCAGTTCGGTCCCGGACGTATCCAGCACATCCGGCCCTACCAGTACCACCCGCTCACTGTTCAGCTTGGCCGCGTGGCTCACCAGCTCCGCCGCCGTTTCTCCGCTGCCGCCCACCACGGCGATCCGTTCTCTGCGGCTCTCCGAGGCCGCCGCAGCGGAATCCCGAAGCTTCTGCTGCACCGTCTCATCGGCGCTGTCACAAATCAGAATCTGTACACTTTCATCCTGGGACAAAACGGCAAACGCCGCGGCATAATCTGCCGCCGTGCCGCCGCCCACAGCCACCGCCTTTACAGTACCGCCCCCATTGGCAAACGCAAGCCGCAGCAGGGTGGACATTCCGGGGCTGCCGGACACGTCTTCCCCAAAAATCGATACGCCGGAGGCATATCCGGTCAGCGTCTCCTCCTTCAAGGCCGTTCCCCTCACGGCCCGGGCCGCCACGCCGATCACCTTGTTCGCCCTGCCTCCGGAAACAACCGAGGAGACATCATAGGAAGAATAGACTCCCGGACGCTCATGTGCTGTACTCAACCATCCATCACACCTTTCAAAGTAAATTCCAGAAGCGCTTCGCTGGCCTCGTTCCGTTCCGCCGTGAAGAACGCGCGGCAGCTCAGCGTTCCGCGTCTGAGAAAAAGCCGGTTCTCCGGCTCCCAGCGGACAGCCTCCCATTTGAAGTTTCCGGGCCGCAAGCCGCTGGGCAGGGTATGCAGCAGCGCTTCCGCCGCCGTTTCTATCCCCTCCTCACAGGCATCCGCCCGGGGGCTGCGAATCTCGATCAGGATCTCCGCCTGAATCCTCCGTCCATAAAGCTCGGTAAATCGGCCGCTTTCATCGCAGCTCTGTCCCAGATAGCAGCCAAAACCGGCCCCCTGCTCCGCCGCCCCGGCTACCTGCACCGTCGCCTCCGTGCCGGTCACATACGGCGCCGTTCCGGAAAAAGCCGCGCCGGCAGATAGGCCGGCTTGCTTCAAAGCCGCAATTACGGCTGTTCGAATCTGAAGAAGGCCGTTCATTCCGCCGCCTCCCGTTCCGGCTCCAGAGCCGCCCACCAATGGGAAAATATCTTCCCGGCATAAATCGCCGCACTGGAGCGCACGGTAAAATGCCCCTCTGCCGCTTCCAGCCGGTCTCCCGCCGCCACCGGAGCAACCCCCAGATAGATCCATCTGCGGTCATCGGCAAAGCCCAGGCTGTTCACCTGATACGGCGCTTGTGCCTGGGAATCCAGCACCGGCTGGATAAAAGCCCGGATCTGCGCCGTCTCGCTTCCGGACCGCAGCGTAACCAACGCACCGTAATCCTCCAGGATCTTGGCAAAGCGTTCTTTCATCCCGGCACCCCCCGGAAACAAAACCGGTCATCCCGGATATACGGCTCCATCAAGGCTTGGGCCTGGGCCTCCAGTACCGCCGACGCGCTGCTCCGCTCCGCCGCCCCGGCAATGTGAAAGGAGACCTGTCCCGCCTGAAAAGAGGAAACGGCTTCCTGCCCTGCCCGGGCGGCCAGCAAACGGCCGGCCGCTCCCAGCGCCGCCGCGCAGGTCAGGGTCTCCTCATAGGACCCTTCCGCAATGCCCGGACGCAGCCGGGCCATCCACTCCGCAGCCGCCGCTTTGCAAAGCTGCTCCAAAAGCGCCCGCTCCTCATCGTCTGCACCGCAGATTGCCAGGGCCAGCGTCAAAATCTGCTCATCCAGCTCGTCTCAACTCCCTTCTTCGCCGCATGGAAAGCCCCCGCTCAGATCGTAAGCACCTTCGATGCGTCACTGAACAGCTTTGCGAAACCGGAAATGCTGGTAATCGCCGCCCGCTCCAGCTGACGGTCGATCAGCTTGTCGTATTCCACGGTGATCTGGCTGCCGTTGATCATCTCCAGTGCATAGTTTTTGTCCAGACCGATCAGCTTGCCGGCCGGCACCGCACTGGTCCGCAGCAGCTTGGCGCCCAGCGGCGTGGTCAGTTTTCCGGTCCCCTGGAAGTTCAGGCCCGTCAGCGGATTCTGGAATTCGCTCAGCTTCAGCATGGCGATCATCACATCGTTGGACACCAGCATCGTATTCATGGTATACGGGTCAAACTGGCTCCAAAAATCCAGCAGTGCCCCATAGCTCAGCGTGCCGGACGTGCCGGAAACCGGGCTGGTCCCAATGGCATAGGACGCCGCCGCATTGTTGTTGCCGTCGCCGTTGAGGATCACATCCATGGCATCTTCCAGATGCATCCGCCCGATGGTCGCGCCGATCTGCCGCAGCGTCACCGCAAACAGATCCAGCCGCTGAAAGCGGATGGCCTCGTAGGATGCCACCAGCAGACGGCCCCGCTTATGCAGGCGCACCAGATTCTCCTGAGTCCGGATGGACGTCGCCGGGATCCGGCTGCCCTCCTCCACCCGTTTAAGTTCCTTTTCGCTCTCCGTGGGAACCGACGCAATGGACCGGTAATCCATCCCGTCAAAATTGGTCACCGTCGCCGTAATATCCGGCAGAATGCTGCCCTCTTCCAGACCCTGCCGCACCACTCTGGAGACATACTCCGGGAACAGCACCGCCGAATCGCTGGTGTGGAAAAACTTCTCCACCATATCGCTTCCGGCTCCGTTGACCCGGATGTCGAAGCGCTTGAGCTGACGCTGGAAGGCATCCATCCCCTCCACCGGAGTCCCGCGATAATTTTCGCTGGGATCCAGCTCCTCCAGCGTCTCCGTAAAGCTGCGGCCGCTGCGGCCGTACATTCCCTTCTCCAGCTTCAGATTTTCAAAATGATAAGCCATATTTTCTGCCTCCTTACAGTCTGATGGTCGCCGTTTTTGCGACGGTGTCCACCGCCGCCACCCAATACGCGCTTCCGTTTTCTTCATCCGCCTGCACGCCGCCCTTGCCGTCTGCGGACAGCTTGGTAAGTCCCGCACCGGGCGCACTGTCTCCGCTGTAGCTCACGTTCACCAGCCCGCCCAGCGTCACCGAGCAGGCATCCTGCGTGCGGCTCACAGCCGCCGCCACACCGCAGAAGGCGTCGCCGGCACTGCACGCGCCCACCTGCGCGCTGCCGCTGATTTTTACGACCTCCCCCTCGCGGACGTCGCTGCACGCAAACGTTGCCGTCCAGGTCCCGATCTCCTCAAATGAAATCTTCATGCACTGTACCCCTCCATAAATTTATGTTCGTCCCCTCACACGAGGAAGACTGCTTCTTCATCGGGATCCCGGCCCGCCGCCCGATTCTGCAGCTGCGTCTGAACCGGAAAACGCGCAAGCGCCTTTTGCTCATATACGCGCCTGAGCTCCAAAAGCTCCGTCTCATCCAGCTTTCCGGCGATCCCCTCAAAAATCGTCCCGTCCAGTTCATCGTCGCCTACCAGGGCAAGGCGGACCACTTCCCGGCGCAAGGACGCCAGATACCGCCGGCCCAAAGCCGCTTCCTTGCGCAGCGTCGCTTCTTCATCCGCGCCTCCCCGGATCGCATAATGCTTCATCACGCCTGCCTGCCGCTGTGCCGGCACGGCCACAAAGGACCATTCATACGCATCCATGGGCTCCCGCAACTCCGTATAGCAAAGCCGCTCCCCATAGCGCTGCCCCTTCACATGCTCGCAGCTTCCGCTTTCCGCTCCGCAGATCGAACAGATACTTCTGGCCACACTGCAGCCCACACTGACCTCTTTTTTGATGCCCGCCTCGATCTCCTCAATCAGATCCCGATTCTTTTCGCTGCGCAGCAGATATGCCCAGCCTTTGAGATAGCAGTACGGATCGCCCGCAGCGGTCTTGATGGCCGGCTCCCGGATCACTTCCGTGCGGTAAATGCGCGCCGTCTGGTCCCGTGCCGACCATTGGTGGTCAAAGATGCCGCTTTTCCCCACGAACAGCTCACCCAGCGTGTGCAGCGCCTGCTCGTCAAAGCGCTCATAATCCCGGTCCACCTCGTTGTCGCAAAGCCGCACGCCGAAGGTGTATACCTGCTCCGCCGTCAAGTCCGTCTTGGCAAAGCGATTGATCTCCGCCAGTTCCTCCGCGCTGAGCGCACAGCCTTCCGTCAGCGCCTGTTCCTTGCAAATTTCCATCAGCCTTCTCCCTTTCCCTGTTGCTTCTGTTCCATCTGATCATTCTGAAGGCGCAGCGCCCGGGCCTGCTGGCGAAAGAGCTCCGCCCGGGCCTCCTCCACCTCGTCCTGCAGATTGATCTCATCCCAAACCACTTCCATTGGACAGCTGTAACCATGCATGCGCAGCCACAACCGGCAGATCCGTTCCACTACCGGTGTCAGGGACCGCCGCAGCGCTGTGATCTCCGTGGTCAGAAGATCCGCCTGCTGAGAGCTCATCCGCTCCGTGGACGACCAGTTCAGTCCCAGCATAAACGGCGGGATCCCTGTCTTCGCCACCACCTGCTCCAGGATCTGCCGCACCGGGACCTCGCTGTCCAGGATCTGGTTGTCCGCTCCGATCGCCCGGATCTGCACGTCGCCCACAGCCACAAAATCCCGGACACTCCCGCTGCGTCCGCTCTGCATGGCCGCCGACCACTCCTCCGCCAGCTGCTGGCTTCGCTCCTGGGCCAGCCCCCGGCCGTCTCCCTCCGGTTTGCAGGTCACAGCAAAGCGCACATTCCCGCAGCGCTCCCAGTTCACGCCGATGGTGTGATAAATTTTCATCAGAATGTCCGTTAAAAACGGCATCGAGCGCAGCAGGGACACTCCGTAGGGGCTGTCCGCTTCCGGGTTCAGCGGCGTAAATAAAATCAGCTCCTGATGCGGCAGCGGGTGGATAGTCCCTCCCGCATCCGGGCCGCAGATGGTAAAGTCCAGGGGATGCTCGCCCTCCCGGATCTCAATGTTTTCCACGCGTCCGCAAAGCAGCGCTGCCAGTTCCCGTCCGCCTGCCGCCGGGACGATCTCCCCCACGGCCCGGCCGCAGGTCAGCAAAGAGTCCAGATAGCAGTCCAGAAACGCGTTGATGCCATACTGTCCCCGCCCTACCGGCACCGTGCGCAAAAATGTCTGCAGGGCGCGTTCCGCCCCTCGGTCTCCGCAGGCCGCCGTCACGCCTCCCGTCATGCGGATCAGCTTATAAATCGCTGCATCCACCACCGGGATCCCCTCCCGGATCGCCCGGTACAGGCGGCTCTCGCCGCTTCGCAGCGGCACATAATCCCGCAGGATCCCAAACGGATTCCGCTCTGCATCCCGCAGCTGAACCGGGTAGACTGCCCGGATCGGTTCCTCCTCGTTTTTTCTTCCCCATTTCATCATCATATCCGCTCCCTTTTCCTCTGCTCTTCCTTGCCGCGCCCCGGATCCGCTTCCGGTCCCTTCAGCTGCTGCGGCGTTCCACCCAGGTGGCCGCAAAGCCTCCTCTGCCTTCGCTCAGGCTCATGGCAAAGTAGCGCATCTCATCCATGGCATGGTCGTGTTCCTTTTTCGGTGCATCCCGTTCTCCCCGCAGATCCCAGCAGTAAAGCTCCATCTCCCGCAGGCAGTCCCGGCAGCTCTCGCAGATCACGATCGTCCCCCGCTTTAAAAGGTCCGCCGTCACCCGGATCCCATCCAGTACATCATTGTTCGCGCGCCGGACCCGGTATCCCCGCCTGCGCAGCACTTCAATAAAACTGGCCGCCGAAGGATCCACAATCACCAGCTCCGCCGTGCGGCCTGCCAAAAGCCGCTCCAGGGCCTCCGCGTATTCCGCGTCGGTCAGTTGGCGGCCCTGCTTCCGGGAATCGTAATAGTACTCGTCCACCCGGTACCAAACGCCGTTCTGCTCGCCCCATAACCCGAAAGACGTCGGATTAGCCGTCCCGTAGTCGACCGATACCCGCCACCGGGAAAACAGCCCCGCCGGTACGGGCCGGCAGTCCCGTTCCCGGTCAAAAAAGTCATAGATCAGCCCTTCCGCAGCGGTCCATTCTCCCAGCACAAAGCGACGGTAGAATACGCCGGAGTACGCACGGCCGTAGCGGGCCCGGATCCGCGGTGTCAGTGCGGGATTGTCCTCCATCGTAAAGTGCAGATAAAGTGCCCGCTTTTCATCCGCCTTCTGGATCCATTCCCGGTAAAACCAGTGCTGCGGCCCCGCCGGATTGCAGTTGAACCACAGCTTGCTCTCCGCCACGCTGCACCGGGCACAGGCCTGCTCCACAAAGCTCCGCGGCATCAGGGCAGCCTCATCCAGCAAAACGCCCGCGAAGGTAATGCCCTGGATCAGCGCCGCACTGGACTCATCCCGTCCACCGAAGAGGTAAAAGCGGTTTTCCCGCCCGCCTCTGCGCACGATCACCAGGTTTTCTGACCGTTTTTCCGTACAGGAAAAGCCCAGCCTCCGCAGAACCGGCAGCAGCTCCCCCAGCACATTGCGCCGCAGCGCAGAAATGGTCTTCCCGCAAAGGCCGAATTGCCTGCCGGAAAAGCGGCTCATGGCCCAAAGAATAAACGACAGGCCCATGCTCAGCGTTTTCCCGCTGCGGACCGCCCCATCGCAGATAATGGCGTCGTAGCGTTCATCGGCCCCGCACCACCAGGTCAGTACCTGCCGCTGCTTTGGGGAAAAGCGTTGGATCTTTTCCGTTCTCACACCTCCTCCAGCGCGCCGGCAGACTCCAGCGCCCGGAAGAATTCGGAAGGATCCGCCGCTTCTCCGCCCAGCAGTTCTCCCAGCGCCTGCAAAGCCCGGATCCGGTCCAGGAACTTGATCTCCACGCCGCCTTTGTCCGTCCGCCGGAATTCCGCAACCGCAGAGAGATCCAGACTTCCGGGATCCGCTGCCTCTCCGCCCTGCATGGCCAGTCGGATCGCGTCGCTGCTTCTGCCAAAGGCCAGTTCGCAGAGCCTGCGCACAACATCCTCCCGCTGGATCTGGTCCGCGGCGGCAGACCGCATGGACTCCAGCCGGCGTTTCACCCGCTCATCCCGCAGCAGGGAAAAGCCTTCCTCCGCTCGCTCAGGTATTCCTTGTCCATCGCCTCGCTCCTTTCTCTTCACCCCACAGGACTCCTCCGCCCGTAGTTGTATCATTTGGTACAACTCCCGGCCTGTTTTTTTATTTTTTTGTTCCGGATCCCTCCCCGGGATGCCAAAAGGGCGGACCGTTCTTCACGGTCCGCCCTTTTACGGCGCTGAGCGCCGAAGTCCTTATTTTTTCGCCCCGCCGGCGTTTTTCACCTGCTGGTCCACATAGGTCTGTACGTAGCGCATAAAGTTTTTCGTCACCGGAGAGGCCGTCTTGATCTGCGGCACACCCATGCCGATCACCCGATACTGCGCCGGCTCCATGGGGATCGCCACCGCATCGTTGCGATAGTTCCGCAGCAGCAGCTCCGGCAGGATCGACACCCCCAGCCCCTGCGCCACCAGATTGATGATGGCGTAATCGTTGCAGGCAGAAAAGCGAATGTGCGGATAATGCTCCAGCTTGTCCAGAATATGATGCACCTCGTAATCGTATCCCGCGATCGGCATAATAAACTGCTCGGACAAAAACGCCTCGATCGGCACGCTGGCCTGCTTGGCCAGGGGGTGCGTCGGCGGGACCAACGCCATCAGCTGATCCTCGCACAGGGGGATCCACTCAAACGGCTGCGTCTCTCCGCCGGTGTAAATGCAAAGATCCGCCTCATGGTTTTCCATGCTGGACTCAATGCTGTCTGCGCCGCCCTCCATGATCTCGATTTCCACATGGGGATAGTCCGCCTGAAATGCGCTGATAATCGCCGGCAGCCAATAAATCGCCACGCTGGAAAACGAGGCGATTCGGATCCGGCCGGTATCCGCCCCCTTGATCTTGGCGATGGTCTGCTCCAGGCTTTCGTTGGCGCTCAGCAGCATCCGGATCTGGGGAAGCAGCCGCTGCCCCTCCTGATTCGGCAAAATTCCCGACGATGTCCGCACCATCAGCGGAAAGCCCACCTCGTCCTCCAGCGACTGCATCATGTGGCTCAAACCGGACTGTGTATAGCCTAAAACCTCCGACGCCTTGGAAAGGCTTCCCAGCTCCACAGCACGCACAAACGCTTCATATTTTTTAATGTTCATACCGCACCCCACACCATGAATTCGCAACATATAAGGCATTACAAATAAGACATTCCCTAATATCGTTTCTTATGGTATCGTAACGAAGGATAAAAATCAAGTCCCTTTTCTGTTCCGCCGCATAGTTCTCTCCTGTGCGGCCGGTCTCTCTCATACCGAGCAGCCTCCGGAAGCAATCAGCCGGAGGCTGCTCCTTTCATTTTCGCAGTATGTCCCGCCGTCTCCGCGCATAGGATTTCGGGAAAGGAGATGGTTCCCATTACAATTCATGTCGTGCGTCCCGGCGAAACCGTTTGGTCCATTGCCGCCGGCTACGGAGTCGATCCCGTTCGCCTGGCTGCGGAGAATGAAGTCCCCGCAAGCGGCGCGCTGGCCGTGGGCCAGACGCTGGTCGTGCGCTTCCCCCGCACGGTACATGCCGTCTCCGCCGGACAAACGCTCAGCTCCATTGCCCGGTCCTACGGCGTTAGTGTCCGCCGCCTTTGGCAAAATAACTGGACTCTGTCCGGCGGCACGCTCCTGGCTCCCGGTCAGATCCTGGTCATCGAAACCTTTGACACGCCCTTGGGCCCTGCCCTGTTCAACGGATACGCCTATCCGTATATCGACGCCTCGCTTCTAGCCGCCGAGGTCCCGTTCCTCAGCTACCTGACACCTTTCACTTACGGGATCACCGCCAACGGCGGCCTGCTGCCCCTCAATGACAGCACCCTGCTTTCCGCAGCCCGTTCTCACGGAACCAAGCCGGTCCTGCACCTGTCCACCTATACGGAAGAAGACCGCTTTGATTCCGAGCGGGCCGCGGCCGTTCTGACCGATCCGGACATGCAGGACCGGCTCATCGCGCAAATCCTGCCGCTGCTCCGACGAAAGGGATACGCAGGTATGGATATCGACTTTGAATATCTCCCCGCCTCCCTGGCAGAGGCGTACGCTGCCTTCGTGGCCAGGCTCCAGCGCCTGCTCTCCGCTCAGGGGCTATTCGTCTGGGCCGCCCTGGCCCCCAAGACCTCCGCCGCACAGCCCGGCCTCCTGTACGAAGGTCACCAATATTCCGCCATCGGCGCTGCCGCAGACGCGGTTCTTCTGATGACCTACGAATGGGGCTATACCTACGGCCCTCCCATGGCCGTCGCGCCCCTGCCCAATGTGCGGGCTGTTCTGGACTATGCCATCACGGAAATTCCGCCGTCCAAAATCTTTCTGGGACTCCCCAACTACGGCTATGACTGGCCCCTCCCCTATCAGGCCGGCATCACCCGCGCCGAATCGCTTTCCAATCGGCAGGCCCTGGAACGTGCCGTCGCCTACGGTGCCTCGATCCTTTATGACCAAACTGCGCAGGCGCCCTATTACCATTATACAGACTCTTCCGGAATCGCTCATGAAGTCTGGTTTGAGGATGCCCGCAGCCTCGATGCAAAGCTCCGGCTGATCCCCGAATATGGCTTCCGGGGCGCGGGGGTCTGGAATATTAAGCGGCCGTTCTCCCAAACCTATCTGCTGTTGGCTTCCCTTTTCCAAATCCCCTGAATCCCGCGCTGTATTTTGCCTCAAAACGCAAAAGCAGGGCAGCTGACGCTGTCCTGCTTTTGCTGTGTATTGATGTAGAGAAAGGAGAGGGAAAACTTGGATTGATTCAGCTCTTGTGCTGATGTGGCTATCTTAGCGCCCCCTTTTTGCAAAGTCAATCGTTCTGTCCCAGGGTTCACAAATTGTTTACAGCCGGTCAAAACGTTCACTTTTTATTCATGGATCGTTCAAAAAATAGTGTGGATTTGACTCTTGACTCCATTTCTTCCGCGTGCTAATATTTAGCTTGCTAATTTTTAGTCAGCTAAAGGAGGGTGTTTATGTTTTCCTCTCAGGACTTAGGCTCCCTGCTGCACCGCGGCTCTCATCTGACCCGTCAGCGTATGGATGCCCGCCTGCAGCGCTTCGGGGCCACACCGGTCCAGGCTCATATCATTCTGTTTCTCTCCTGCCGTGCCGACCAGACGGCCACCCAACGCGAATTGGAGCGGTTCCTCCGGGTCCGCCCCTCCACCGTCAACGGTCTGGTGGACCGGCTGGAGGAAAAGGGGCTTCTGGTCCGGACCGTTTCCAGCAACGACGCCCGCAGCAAGGTCCTCCGTCTGACGGATGCCGGCCGGCAGCAGCAAAAGAACCTGGAAGCCGGGATCCGGGAAACCGAACAAATCATGTCCAGCGGCTTCTCCGAGGAGGAACTGGCTCAGCTGCGTGCGCTTCTGGGCCGTGTCATCGAAAATCTTGAAAAGGATGGTGTTTCATGCTGAAAAAGCTTTGGCCCTGCACCCACGGATACCGCAGGTGGATCGTGCTGGGCGTTTTGTGTTCCGCCTGCGAGGCGGTTTTTGAATTGCTCATTCCGCTGGTCATGGCGGATATTGTGGATATCGGAATCCGAAGCGGAGATTCGGATTACATTCTGCATAAGGGGCTGGTCATGGTGTGCATGGCGCTGCTGTCCATGACCTGCGGTCTGTTGGGCGCCGCACTCTCCTCCCTCTCCGGTCAGGGCTTCGGCGCCAATCTGCGCGAGGCGGAGTATGATCATATTCAGACGTTTTCCTTCTCCAATATTGAAAAATTCTCCACTGCCTCCCTCATCACGCGCCTTACGACCGATGTCAACGCCATGCAGATGACCCTGATGATGGGCATGCGCCTGATGGTCCGCGCCCCGGTGATGCTGATCTCCGCCCTGATCCTTTCCATCCGCATCAGCCGGCAACTCTCCACGGTTTTCGTGGTGGTAATTCCCCTGCTGGCCGTCATCATCGGAATCATTCTACGCCGGGTCTCCCCCATGTTCCGTTCCCTTCAGGAGCGGACCGACGCGCTGAACCTGGTGGTGCAGGAAAACCTTACATCCATCCGGGTCGTCAAATCCTTCGTGCGGGAATCGCACGAGCAGGAGAAGTTCGGCCACCGGAACGATGACCTGCGCAGCACCTCCGAGCGTGCCTTCGGCGCCGTAGTCATCAATATGCCCCTGATGATGCTGATCATTTATTCCACCATCATCGCCGTTCTTTGGTTCGGCGGCGGGCTGGTGCATGCCGGCTCCCTGGATGTCGGCATGCTGAGCACCTTTATCACCTATATCTCCCAGATCCTGATCTCCCTGATGATGGTCTCCATGATCTTCATGATGGCCACGCGCTCCATTGCCTGCGCCCGCCGTATCTGCGAGGTTTTGGAGGAGGTTCCCTCCATTAACAACGACCAGGCCGACGCCGCTCTTCAGGTGCAGTCCGGAAGCATCCGCTTCGATCACGTCAACTTCAAATACGATGCCGCAAGTCCTACCTGGAATCTTTCGGATATCTCCCTGGAGATTCCCGCCGGTTCCACCGTCGGGATCCTGGGCCCCACCGGCAGCGGGAAAACCACGCTGGTCTCTCTGATCCCCCGCCTGTACGAGGCCAACGAAGGCCATATCTATATCGACGGGCGGGACATCCGCGGCTACACGCTGGAGCACCTGCGGGACTGCTGCTCGGTGGTGCTGCAGAAAAACACCCTCTTCTCGGGCACGATCCGGGAAAATCTGCTCTGGGGCAACCCCGACGCAACCGAGGACCAGCTGCGCCATGCCTGTGCCGCCGCCTGCGCGGATGAATTTATTGACCGTATGCCCGACGGGCTGGATACGGACCTCGGTCAGGGCGGCGTCAATGTGTCCGGCGGCCAAAAGCAGCGTCTGTGCATTGCCCGGGCCATTTTGAAGCAGCCCAAAATTCTGATCCTGGACGATTCCACCAGCGCGGTGGATACCGCCACGGACGCCAAGATCCGCCAGGCATTTTCCGAGGAGCTTAAAAACACCACCAAGATCATCATTGCCCAGCGGGTCACCAGCATTCAGGACGCCGATCAGATCCTGATCCTGGAGGACGGCCGCATCGCCGCCCGCGGTACGCACGCGGAGCTGATGGCCAGCAGTGCAATGTACCGCGATATCTATCAGACGCAGCAGGAAGGAGTGCATATCGATGGCTGAAACGAACATGGAAAAACGCCCGGCCGGCGGTCATGGGCCCGGGCCCGGCCGCCACGGGTTTCAAAAGCCGCATGACCTGCGCAAAACGCTGCGCCAGCTGATGGGCTATCTGGGTCGCTACCGCTCCCTTCTGTTCCTGGTGGTCCTGTGCATTCTGGCCAGCTCCGCCTGCACAATCGGCGGCTCCTACCTGCTCAAGCCCATCATCAACGACTATATCCTGCCCGGTGACTTCCCGGGTCTTGCCAAAATGCTGGTGCTGATGGGCTGCGTATATGCTCTGGGCGCACTGATGTCCTTTCTCTATGCCCGGATCATGGTCCGCATCTCCCAGCAGACGGTGGCCTCCATCCGGAGCGATCTTTTTTCCAAAATGCAGGCGCTGCCCCTGAAGTATTTCGACACGCATACGCACGGCGAACTGATGAGCCGCTATACCAACGATATCGAAACCGTCAGCGAGGCCATCAACAACAGCTTTGCAAGCCTCATCTCCTGTTCCCTGACGTTCATCGGGACCCTGGGCATGATGATCTATCTCAACCCGCTGCTGACCCTGATCACCGTCTGCGCTCTGCTGGTGATGCTGGGCATTATGAAAGCCATCGGCAGCCGCAGCCGGATCTATTTCCGCCAGCAGCAGCAGACCATCGGCGCGGTAAACGGCTATATCGAAGAGATGACGGAGGGGCAGAAGGTCATCAAGGTCTTCAACCACGAAGCCGCCGCGCAGGAGGGCTTCCGCCAGCGCAACGAAGCCTACCGGCAGGCCTCCACCAAAGCCCAGGCCTTTGCCGGCGCCATGATGCCGGCCATGGGCAACCTCTCCTATATCAATTACGCCATCACCTGCTGCGTGGGCGGTCTGATGGCCATCCGCTCCGGCGACCTGGGTACGCTGATCCTCTTTCTGCAGTATACCCGTCAGGTCTCCCAGCCGGTCACCCAGATCTCTCAGCAGGTCAATACGATCCTGGCCGCCATCGCCGGCGCCGAGCGTATTTTTGACGTTATAAACACGCCGCCCGAAATCGACGAAGGCGACGTGACTCTGGTCCGGGTCGAACAGCTGCCGGATGGCTCCCTGCGTACCTGCACCCAGCGCACCGGGCTGTGGGCCTGGAAATGCCCTCTTCCGGAGGGCGGCTTCTCCCTGGTTCCTCTTCAGGGCGACGTGCGCTTTGATCATGTGGTCTTCGGTTACGATGACCGGAAGATCATTCTGCACGATATCAGCCTGTTTGCAAAGCCTGGTCAGAAAATCGCGTTTGTCGGCTCCACCGGCGCCGGAAAAACCACCATCACCAGCCTGATCAACCGCTTTTACGAAATCCAATCCGGAACGATCACCTATGACGGCATTGACGTGCGGCGCATCCGGAAAGAGTCGCTGCGCCGTTCCCTGGGCGCCGTGCTGCAGGATACGCACCTGTTCACGGGGACCATCGCCGACAATATCCGATACGGCCGCCTGGACGCAACGGACGAAGAAGTTGTCGCAGCGGCCCGGCTGGCCAATGCGGATGCATTTATCCGTCACCTTCCCCAGGGATATCAGACCGTGATCTCCGGCGACGGCGGCAGCCTGAGCCAGGGGGAGCGGCAGCTGCTGAACATTGCCCGCGCCGCCTGTGCCGATCCTCCCGTGCTGATTCTCGACGAGGCTACCTCCTCCATCGATACCCACACGGAAAAGCTCATCGAGCAGGGCATGGACCAGCTGATGAATCACCGGACGGTCTTTGTCATCGCGCATCGTCTCTCCACGGTCCGAAACGCCAAGGCCATCATGGTCCTGGAGCAGGGCCGCATCATCGAGCGGGGCGACCACGACGACCTGATCGCCCAAAAGGGCCGCTACTATCAGCTTTATACCGGTCAGGCCGAGCTCTCCTGACCGTTCTGAACCGGCGCACGGCTTTTGTCGTGCGCCGGTTTTCAGATTGTTATCCTTTTGTTGTTGTTTTTCCGGCTTCGGCTGATACAATGGGATTCGACAAATTTCGATGGAAAGGATGCCCTCTATGACTCGTTTTCTCTCATTTCTCTGCACGCTGGCGCTGATCGTGTCCCTGTGTGCCTGTGCAGGCGGCTCCACCGCCTCCTCCGGCTCCACTTCCGCCGGGGCAGGCAGTTCTGCGGCCGCCTCCGGTTCCCAAACCACCGCCCCGGAGCCGGAACCCTATGTGATCTCCGATCCCAAGGTCATGCCGGAAGGCGGCAGCAAGGACGGGGTGACCTATGTCGCCTGGGATGGTCTGGTGGAGCATCTCTTCTTCCACCCTGTGGTCGCCTACCCTTCGCTGGCTTTTGACGGCGACGCGGAAGCCAATGGCATTGACGACTATATGGTCACCGTGGATGAATATAATAAGATCCTGCAGAGTGTCTATGACAAGGGATATATTCTTGTGGACATCAATGACGTCTGGAGCGAGACCACTGGAGAAGACGGCCAGCCCAAAATGGTCCGCAACACGCTCTATATTCCGGAGGGAAAAAAGCCCCTGATCCTGTCCTATGACGATACGAATTACTATCCCTATATGCTGGAAAACGGCTTCACGTACAAGCTGATTCTGGGGGATGACGGGAAGATCTGCTCCTGGGGCAAGGATCCGGACGGCAACGAAGTCATCAGCCGGGATCTGGATGCCATACCCATTCTCGATCAGTTTGTGGAAACCCATCCGGACTTTTCTCCCTTCGGTGCAAAGGGCTGCCTGAGCCTGACCGGCTACGCGGGGATCCTGGGCTACCGGACCCAAACCGATACCAAAAGCTGGACGACCGAACAGGAGGCCAACCGCCAAAAGGAGCGGGACGCCGTCAAGCCCATCGTGGCGGAGCTTAAGCGCACCGGCTGGACCTTCGGCAGCCACACCTGGGGGCATATCCGCCTGGGCGGCTCCGTCAGCCTCTCCAGCGTCCAGGCCGACACGCAGCGCTGGTTTGATGAAGTCGGCAGTCTGGTGGGTGAAACCAAGATTCTCTTCTACCCCCACGGAGAGCGCCCGGACGGAGACGATTGGAAGAAAACCGGCCCCATTTTTCAGTACCTGCAAAGCCAGGGCTTCCGTGTCTTCTGCTCGGTCGGAATCGAAAGCTTCAGTTACATCAAGAAAGACATCTGTGCCGTGATCTGTGACCGGCTCCATCCCGACGGAACGACCCTGCGCTACTCCCGGAACCGGTATCTGCAGTTCTACGACGCAAAGGACATCATGGATGTGGATATCCGGCCCAAGCGTGAGATCAAATGGTGAAAGAGGTGACCTGCCCATGACAGCAGAATCCCTGCTTCAGTGCGCCCGCGCTATGATGGACCGCGCATACTGCCCCTACTCACATTTTCCTGTCGGCGCCGCGCTGGAATGCGCAGACGGCAGCGTTTTTACCGGCTGCAACATTGAAAACGCCTCCTACCCCGTGGGCCTTTGTGCCGAGCGTACCGCCATGGCCAAGGCCGTCAGCGAAGGACACCGGGACTTTGTCCGCCTGGCCATTGCCGGCAACAGCGAAGATTTCTGTATCCCCTGCGGCATGTGCCGGCAGTTCCTGCAGGAATTTGCGCCGGAGCTGGAAATCCTGTGCGCCAATGCCGCCGGGGACTACCGCTCATTCCGCCTGCATGAGCTGCTTCCTCACGGCTTTGACAGTTCCTTCCCCTGATCGCTTTTCCCATGTTTTGCATCGGGCGGCGCAAAAGCGCCGCCCGATCTTCCGGGTCCCGCGCCCCCCGTCCGGCCGCCGGATCCGCAGCTTCAAAAAAAGTTGCGAAACACCTTGACAGCAGTGTTCTTTCATGCTATTCTATTTGAGCTGATGATTTCCATGGAGGGTATGCAGGTGTAGCACAATGGTCAGGGCACCAGCCTTCCAAGCTGGGGATGCGAGTTCGATTCTCGTCACCTGCTCCACTATTCGCGCCAGTAGCTCAGTTGGATAGAGCAACTGCCTTCTAAGCAGTAGGCCAGGGGTTCGAATCCCTTCTGGCGTACCAACCTCTTCATGGAGCGAAGGATATCAGTCAAGGGCTTACCGTGTGGAAGATACGGATCTGGTGGGTGTAGTTCAATTGGCAGAGCACCGGATTGTGGTTCCGGGTGTTGTGGGTTCGAGTCCCATCACCCACCCCAGATGTAA
Organism: uncultured Dysosmobacter sp.; assembly: GCA_934563745.1. Taxonomy (GTDB): domain Bacteria; phylum Bacillota; class Clostridia; order Oscillospirales; family Oscillospiraceae; genus Oscillibacter. The sequence continues at coordinate 85,407 of CAKTHE010000006.1, forward strand.
ACGCGGGGGATCGGGTTCACCCCGATCCCCTGTCGTGCTTTTCATTGGGGCGTCGCCAAGTGGTAAGGCAAGGGACTTTGACTCCCTCATCCGCTGGTTCGAATCCAGCCGTCCCAGCCATTCACCGTCTCCGCCGGCGCACAGCATCGCTATGACCCGGTAGCTCAGTTGGCAGAGCAATTGCCTTTTAAGCAATGGGTCCGGGGTTCGAATCCCCGCCGGGTCACCAAAAAAGAAAGACACGCTTTTCGTCGTGTCTTTCTTTTTTTGTTCCGCTCGCTCTGTCCGCCTCACTCCTTAAGGCTTTCAACGCCCGGGCGAACGGAATTCACCCTGTGCCAGGGCTTCGCCCCGCCCGGCGCCTGCACGGCACCAAGCGTACCGCCCCATGGTGTGGGGGCCCGCCCCGAAAAAACGTCCCCTTTCCATGAACGCACCATTTCCGTCAGCAAAAAGCAAGCAAAAAGAATCGAGGAACGTTCCCGTTCCCCGGTTCTTCTTTTTATTTCAGCACCTTGCAGGCCGGCGAATCTTCTGCGGCAGCGTCAGGCTCCGTCTAAAAATGCAAATCCGGCCTTCCTTTGCGGTTGAACCAGGTCCCCTCCAACACAGGGCGCCGCATCAAGAGCCTCCTGTCACCCGAACGCTCCCACTGCCTTACAGCTCCAATTCGTGATAAAGGTTTCCGCTCAGGTCCTTCCACTGGCCCCCCTCCGGCGTCAGCAGCAAATATCCGTGGGCGCTGTTCTCCTTCGGAAGGCTGACCGAGCCGGGATTTACGTAGAAGCTGCCCGCTCCAAACTCCTGCCAGGCCGGGACATGCGTATGCCCATGCATCAGTATGTCTCCCGGCTGCAGCGGCGGAAGATTCTGCAGATTAAACCGGTGGCCGTGCGTAACGTAAACCAGGCGCTTTCCCCACGGGAACACACCGTAATCCGCCAGCATGGGAAACTCCAGCGCCGCCTGATCCGACTCCGCGTCACAGTTCCCCCGCACACAGAAAATGCGGTCTTTCACTCCGTTGAGCATGGAGGCCACCTGTCTGGGATCGTATTCCCTGGGCAGCTCGTTCCCCGCCCCGTGATAAAGCAGATCCCCCAGCAGCACCAGGCGTTCTGCCCGTTCCTTTGTAAAGGCCCGCAGCAGCGCCTCACAGTAATAAGCCGACCCGTGCAGGTCGGAGGCAATCATCCAGCGCATACACACTCATCCCTTTAATAAAAACGGCCCGGACCCAGCCGGGACAGCGTCAAACTTGTGCTTGCAGCACTGCCCTTCATTGTATCGGTCCCACCGTGAAAAGTCAAGCCGGCCCGGCCATGCACGCCCTCCTCCGGAATGGAATACCATTGGTTAGGGGCTGTTGCCCCTGAATCCATACAGAAAGGCGAATCAGCCATGCATGCGCAGCTCACCTTGAAAGACCTGCTGCCCGGACAGTGCGCCGTTGTCACCGCACTGTGCACACAGGGCAGCATGCGTCGGCGCCTGATGGATATCGGTCTGATTGAAAACACCCGTGTGGAATGTATCGGCACAAGCCCCGGCGGCGATCCCTCCGCCTACCTGATCCGCGGAGCGGTCATCGCGCTTCGGGACAAAGACTGCCGGGACATCTTGATCCACATTGTATAGGAGGCTCCCACATGCGCGATCGAACCGGAACCGTGCCCGCGCGTGATCGCTCTGCCGCCGCTTCGGCCCCGCAGACAACGGTCATCGCATTCGCGGGAAATCCAAACGTTGGAAAAAGCACACTTTTCAATGCCCTGACCGGCCTGCATCAGCACACCGGCAACTGGCCCGGAAAAACAGTTGGCAGCGCCCGGGGACGCTGCCGGCTCACACACAGTCCCTGCCTGCTGACGGATCTTCCGGGCACCTATTCACTCTCCCCGCACTCGGCCGAAGAAGCGACCGCCCGGGACTTTCTCTGCTTCGACGCCCCGGACGCCGTGGTCATCGTATGCGACGCCACCTGTCTGTCCCGCAATCTCAACCTGGTCCTGCAGACTCTGGAGCTGTATCCCCGTGCCATTGTCTGTGTAAACCTGATGGATGAGGCGCGTCGGAAGGGGATCCGGGTGGACCTTCCGCTTCTGTCCCGGCGGCTGGGCGTCCCGGTTGTGGGCACTTCCGCCCGCAGCCGGCGCAGTCTTCTGACCCTTGCCCGCACGCTGGACGCCGCCATGGAGCAGTCTACTGCTGTCCCGCCCTCCTTCCTTTGTCCGTACCCCGCCCCGGTGGAGGCCGCTCTGTGCGCGCTGGCCCCCGCAATCCGGGAAGCCTGCGGAACCCGGCTGCCGGTCCGGTGGCTGGGGCTCCAGCTGCTGCTGGGTGATTCGGATTTTCTGTCCCGGCTCGGGGCCTATCTCGGCGCGGACCTCTCCCCCGGATCTCCGCTCCGGCAAAAAGCCGCGGCTGCCGCCCGTTCCTGTTCCAGTACCCCCCAGCAGCTGGAAGAACAGGTCGTCTCCTCCCTGGTTCACGCGTGTGAAACCATCTGCAGCGGTGTTGTTACATACGAAAGCGCCTCCTATGACCGGCTGGATCGCCGCCTGGACCGGATCCTGACCAGCCGCCTCACCGGATACCCCATCATGCTGGCGCTGCTGGGGCTCTTATTCTGGCTGACCATGGTTGGAGCCAATGCTCCCTCCGCCCTGCTCGCATCGTTCTTTTCCCTCCTGCAAACCCGTCTTTCGGCGCTGTTCGTTCTGCTGCACGCGCCGGACTGGCTGCATGGGCTGGTGGTGCTGGGGATGTACCGGGTCCTGACCTGGGTCGTCTCCGTAATGCTCCCGCCTATGGCCATCTTTTTCCCGCTTTTTACGCTGCTGGAGGACTCCGGTTACCTGCCCCGGATTGCCTTCAATCTGGACCGCCCCTTTCAGCGCTGTCACGCCTGCGGAAAGCAGGCCCTGACTATGTGTATGGGCTTCGGCTGCAACGCCGTCGGCGTCACCGGCTGCCGCATCATTGACTCCCCGCGGGAGCGGCTGCTGGCCATCCTCACCAACAGTCTGGTCCCCTGCAACGGACGCTTTCCCGCTCTGCTGACCCTGATCACACTCTTTTTTGCCGGCTCCTCCGGCTCCTTTCAGGCGCAGTTCCGCAGTGCATTCCTGTTAACGGTGCTGGTCGCCTTCTCCGTTGCATGCACCCTGCTGGTCACCCGCCTTCTCTCCGCCACCCTGCTCAAGGGCCTCCCCTCCGCCTTCGCCTTGGAGCTTCCGCCCTATCGCCGGCCCCGGATCTCTCAGATCCTGGTCCGCTCCGTGCTGGACCGGACGGCATTTGTCCTGGGCCGCGCGGCCGCCGTGGCCGCTCCGGCCGGAATGCTGCTGTGGATCCTCGCCAACGTTCCCTGCGGAGAAACCTCCCTGCTCCTTCGCATAGCGGAAGCTCTGGACGCCCCTGCCCATTGGATGGGCTTGGACGGCGCAATCCTGACTGCGTTTCTTTGCAGCTTTCCCGCCAACGAATTGCTGCTGCCGGTTCTTGTGATGATCTATCTCGCCCAGGGAAGCCTGACCGATTCCGTCAGTCTGGAAACCATGCGCGCTCTGTTTGCCGCCCACGGCTGGACCGCTGCCACCGCCGGCGGCGTGGTGCTGTTCACACTGTTCCACTGGCCCTGCTCCACCACTCTGCTGACGATCCGCCGCGAAACCGGAAGCCGCAGATGGACGGTCCTGGCCGCTGTGATCCCCACAGCCTTGGGGGTCCTGCTGTGCATGCTCTTCACCGCCTGCACCCGCCTGGCCGGAGGTTGACCTCTCCGGCCGGGCTGCATTTTTTGTATGCATCTATGTGAATTTTTGAACACTTTAATTATATAAAAAATATTGCAAATTTTTTAACATTATCGGGTAATCTGTCATTTTTTGCCCAAAAACGTAAAAGAGTCGCATTTTTTCTGTTTACATCCCGCAAGCGCTGTGATACACTTTGCTCCAGTCGGATAAACACAGCGGCACACGCACTGTTCGCGGCGGCCGTGCCTGTTTCTCCGCCGATTCTCCCTTAAATTCGGTGCTCTTGCCGCCGCGGTGCATACGGCCGGCAAAAGCGATGAGAGGAGCTTTACAAAATGGCTGATCGCAAAAACAATGTGCCCTTCCACGGAACAGAAGAACAGCGGGCCGCTCTGATGAAGATCATCGCGGATCTTAAGGACGAGCCCGGCTCTCTGATGCCCATCATGCAGCAGGCGCAGGACATCTACGGCTATCTTCCCATCGAAGTTCAAACCATGATTTCGGATGGGACCGGCCACCCCTTGGAAGAGATTTACGGCATCTCCACCTTTTATTCCATGTTTCACTTGTACCCCCGCGGAAAATACCGCATCTCCGTATGCCTGGGAACTGCCTGCTACGTCAAAGGCGGCGGTGCAATCCTCGAAAAGCTCAAGGAGCTTCTGCACATCCAAGAGGGGATGTGCACGGCAGACGGGAAATTCTCACTGGATACCTGCCGCTGTGTCGGGGCCTGCGGCCTGGCGCCGGTCATGCTGATCAATGACCATGTCTACGGCCGTATGACGCCGGACCAGGTGGAAAAGGTCCTGGCCGAGTATGCGGATAAATAAAAGGGGGCGGCAAACGTGAAAAAAACACTTGATGATATCAAAGCCATGCAGCACAGATTGGAGCATACCGTTGGCCCCCGCCCGGCGGATGCCAAAACCACCCGCGTTCTGGTCGGTATGGCCACCTGCGGCCTGGCTTCCGGGGCCGACGTAGTTATGGACGCTTTGAAAGAAGCTGTGGATGACCTGAAGCTCGAAAACGTCCAGCTGGTCTCCACAGGCTGCATCGGCATCTGCCAGTATGAGCCGGTCGTGGAGGTTCTTCAGCCCGGGAAGCCCAAGGTCACGTATATCCATATGGATGCCAACAAAGCCCGGGAGGTTGCCAAAAAGCACCTGCGGGATGGTAAGCCCCTCGGCAAATACACCATGACCAATCCCGACGACGAGCCCATGGATGATGACGCGCCGGTCACCGCTCTGGATGATACCGTTATTTTCAAGAAGCAGCATCGCATCGTGCTCCGCAACTGCGGCGTCATCGATCCGGAAAATATCGACGAGTACATCGCCCGGGATGGCTATCAGGCCCTGGGCAAGGTTCTGTTTGACATGACGCCGGACAGCGTCATTCAGGAAGTGCTGGACTCCGGCCTGCGCGGCCGCGGCGGTGCAGGCTTCCCGACCGGGAAAAAGTGGAAGTTCGCCTGCGGCGATCGGGGTAAAGTTCAAAAGTACGTCTGCTGCAACGCGGATGAGGGGGACCCCGGTGCCTTTATGGACCGCTCCGTGCTGGAGGGTGACCCCCATTCCGTGCTGGAGGCTATGGCCATTGCCGGTTATGCCATCGGTTCGGACAAGGGCTTCATCTACGTCCGTGCGGAATATCCCCTGGCGGTTGCGCATCTGCGCACGGCCATCAAGCAGGCCTATGAGTACGGCCTTTTAGGCAAAAACATTTACGGAACCGGTTTTAATTTCGACATTGACCTGCGTCTGGGCGCAGGCGCCTTCGTCTGCGGCGAGGAGACCGCCCTGATGACCTCCATCGAAGGAAAGCGCGGCGAGCCGCATCCCCGCCCGCCGTTCCCGGCCAGCAAGGGCCTTTTCGGCAAGCCCACGATTCTGAACAACGTGGAGACCTATGCCAACGTCGCCCAGATCATCAACCACGGCGCGGGCTGGTTCCGCTCCATCGGTACGGAGAAATCCCCCGGCACCAAGGTCTTTGCCCTGGGCGGCAAGATCCGCAACACCGGCCTGGCCGAGATCCCCATGGGCACCACCCTGCGGGAAGTGGTCGAGGATATCGGCGGCGGCATCCCCAACGGAAAAGCCTTTAAGGCCGCGCAGACCGGCGGCCCCTCCGGCGGCTGCATCTCCCGGGAGAATTTTGATATTCCCATTGACTATGATAACCTGACGGCCATCGGCTCCATGATGGGCTCCGGCGGCCTGATCGTCATGGATGAGGACTCGTGCATGGTGGATATCGCCAAGTTCTTCCTGGGCTTCACCGTGGACGAATCCTGCGGAAAGTGCACGCCCTGCCGGGTGGGCACCCGCCGCATGCTGGAACTGCTGCAGAAAATCACGGACGGCCGCGGTGAAGACGGCGATCTGGATGAATTGGAGGAGCTTGCCTCTTACATCTCCAAAAACGCCCTGTGCGGCCTGGGGCAGACTGCGCCGAATCCGGTCCTGTCCACGATCCGTTACTTCCGGGAGGAGTATACCGCTCATATCAACGAAAAGCGCTGCCCGGCCGGCGTGTGCAAGGCCATGATCACCTATGCCATTGACCCGAAGATCTGCAAGGGCTGCACCATGTGCATGCGCAACTGCCCGGTGGAGGCTATCAGCGGCGGCGTCAAGCGGCCCCATCACATCGATACGGTGCGCTGCATTAAGTGCGGCAACTGCTTCAATGTCTGCCCGTTCCACGCGGTGTTCAAAAAGTAAGGAGGGAAACACGATGGCAACGAATGTAACCGTAAAAATTGACGGCATTGAGGTCACGGTCCCCTCCGGCACCACGATCCTGGAAGCCGCCCGTAAAGTCCATATTGATATCCCCACGCTGTGCTATATGAAAGAGATCAATGAGATCGGCGCCTGCCGCATCTGCGTGGTGGAGCTCAAAGGTTCCAAAAATTTTGTCACCGCCTGCGTCTATCCCTGTGACCGGGACGGAATGGAGATCTATACCCGCACGCCGGAAATTCTGGAGGCCCGCAAAAAAACGCTGCAGCTGCTGCTCTCCAACCACCGGAAGGACTGCTGGACCTGTACCCGCAGCGGCAGCTGTGAACTGATGCGCCTGTGCCATCGGTACGACGTGGATGACACCAATCGTTATGAAGGCCCTGTCACAAAGACGATTTTGGACACCACCGCCGCCCACATGATCCGGGATGACAGCAAATGCATCCTCTGCCGGCGGTGCGTGGCCATGTGCAACCGGGTCCAGGGCGTCGGCGTCATCGGCGCCAATCACCGGGGCTTCGCCACTTCCATCGGCTGTGCCTTCGATCTGGGCCTGGGCAGCACCAGCTGCGTCGGCTGCGGCCAATGCATTGCCGTGTGCCCCACCGGCGCTCTGCAGGAAAAGGATTTCACCCAGGATGTCTTCAAAGCCTTGGGGGATCCCTCCAAGCATGTCGTCGTCGAAGTCGCGCCGGCCGTCCGTGCCGCCCTGGGTGAGTCCTTCGGCATGCCCATCGGCACCGAGGTCCGCGGCAAGCTGGTATCCGCGCTGCGCCGTCTGGGCTTTGACAAGGTCTTCGATACGGAGTTTGCCGCCGACCTGACCATTATGGAAGAGGCCAACGAGCTGATCGGTCGGCTGAAGGACGGCAAGCGCCTTCCCTTGATCACCTCCTGTTCGCCCGGCTGGGTCAACTTCTGCGAACATTATTATCCGGAAATGACGGAGCATCTCTCCACCTGCAAATCCCCGCAGCAGATGTTCGGCGCCATTGTAAAAAGCTATTACGCGGAAAAGAACGGCATCGATCCCAAGGACATTGTGGTGGTCTCCTTTATGCCCTGCACCGCCAAGAAGATGGAGATCGGCCGGCCGGAGCTGTCCGTCAACGGAGTTCCGGATGTGGACTACGCCCTCACCACGCGGGAGCTGGCGCGAATGATCTCCCGGGCGGGCATTCGCTTCACGGAGCTGGCTGACGATGCCTTTGACGCCCCCCTCGGAATCTCCAGCGGGGCTGCCGGTCTGTTCGGCGCCTCCGGCGGCGTTATGGAGGCGGCTTTGCGCACGGCCGCCGAAACGCTGACCGGCCAGAAGATGGGCCGTCTGGAGTTTGAAGAAGTCCGCGGTACGCAGGGGATCAAAGAGGCCACCTATACCATCGCCGGTCAGGAGCTGCGGGTCGCCGTCGTCTCCGGCCTTGCCAATGCACGCACGCTGCTGGATCGGATCCGCAGCGGCGAAGCCGATTATCAGTTTGTCGAAATCATGGGCTGCCCCGGCGGCTGCGTCAACGGCGGCGGTCAGCCTCACGTTCCCTTTGACATCAGCAACTTTGTGGACGTGCAGGCCGAGCGTGCCAAGGTCCTCTATACGCTGGATCATTCCAGCCCCATCCGCCGCTCTCATGAAAATCCTGCCATCCACGAATTGTATACGTCGTACCTGGGTGAGCCCGGCTCCGATATGGCAAAATCCCTGCTGCACACGCACTACCGCAAGCTCCGCATCAATCCGCAATTCCCCGCTGAGGAGCATTGATTCTTCTTTAAAAAAGCGTTCCGACGAAAGTCGGAACGCTTTTTCTCTTTCGGGCCGCACGCCCATATTGTGCTAATATAAGGTCCTTTTTCGCTACTATAAAATACATTTTGAGAGGTTTTACCTACTTCTTCTCTGGATCAAAGCCTCGCCCATAAAAAACGCTGCACAGCGGCAAGCCCCTCTGTGCAGCGTCTGTAAAAGCGGTTTTTAAGAATGTGCCGCAACAATATCGTCCCGGCGGGGAACGAAAAATTCCAGAACAACCATGTCCTCCCGCACCAGTTTGAATCCATGGGGGATGTTGGATTTGACCTCCACGCAGTCCCCCGCGTGCAGCGTTAAAACCTCATCACCATAAGCCATGTCCGCACAGCCGGACACAACATAATCAGCCTGTGCATGGGGATGGAAGTGCGTCGGATCCGCAACGCCCTTTTTCATGTGCATCCGCACGATGGTATATTCCTCCGTCGCCGCCACCAAGTCGCGGGTCACACCCGGCTCCAGCTCAATGCCCTGCTTGTAATTCTTCTCCATAGAAACTGTCCTCCTGTTGATATTGGCCTTTGGGGCCTTGTTCTTTTCCTTTCCCGCTTTCCATTGCAGACAGCATAACACACTCCTCCTCGTTTGTCATCATTTCTTCTAAAGATTTTCGGGATCCCCCGGCTCTGTTTCTGTTATTTTTCACTTCCCGCCGCGCAGGCAATTCTTGCCTTTGCGGCTTTGAGGTGCTAAGATAAAGAAAAATCTCTGCAGACCATTTCTCTTCCCGCGGCCCCCCGCTTCGTATGAAGGGAAGGTCCTCTGCACAGCCCGTCCGGTTTCCCCGGCGGAGATCGATAAGGAGTGATTATTTTGGAGCTCTCGGAACGCAAAGAACTTCTGCGTCAATACATGGCGATCCCCCGCCTCTCCGGCTATGAAAGTCAGATGGCATACCGTCTGCGGGACGATTTGGGTGCCTATGCAGACCGGGCCGTAATCGACAAGGTCGGCAATGTCATCGCAAGCTTTGACGGGACCCAGCCCGACGCGCCGGCCCTGATGGTATTCGCCCATATGGACGTCATCGGTTTCATCATCACCTGTATCGACGATCAAGGCTTCATCCGGGTCGATCGCATGGGCGGCATTCCGGAAAAGATCGTTGCCGCAACGCAGGTTTTGGTCGGCACCGAAAACGGGGACTATGTCAATGGCCTGATTGCCGCAAAGTCCTACCATGTGCAGTCGGCGGAGGAAAAAGCCAAAGCGGATACCCTGGCCCACATGTTCATCGACATCGGGGTCCACAGCCGGGATGAGGCCCGGGCCCTGGGCGTGGAAGTGGGCTGTCCGGTGGTGTACGCGCCCCGCTTTGTGGACCTGCAGGGGGACCGCATCGCCGGCAGCTATCTGGATGACGCCTCCGGCATGGTCACAATGGTCGAAATCGCCCGCCACCTGAAAGCGCACCGTCCGAAGGTAACCGTTCACCTGGTTGGCACCGTTTGGGAAGAATTCAACGCCCGGGGCGCCATGCTGGCCGCCCGCAGCGTGAAAACAGACCTGGCCATCTGCCTTTTGGGGCCCGGCGCCGGCGACACGCCGGACCAGAAGGGGCTTAATAATGTCGTGCTGGGCGGCGGCCCGGCCGTGACCCTGTTCAACTTCCACGGGAAGGGAACACTCAACGGCTGCGTGGCCCATAAGGGCATGTTTGACCGTATGAAGCAATGCGCGGCCGCCGCCGGGATCCCCCTGCAGCGCAGCGCGGGCCGCGGGGCTCTGTCCGACACGGCTTACCTGCAGCTGGAAGAGGCCGGCATTCCCTGCCTGGACATGGGCTGCCCGGACCGGTACAGTCACTCCATGCTGGAAAGCCTTTCCCTGACCGACCATCAGCAGACCGGTGCGCTGCTGTGCGCCTTCATCGACTCGCTGGATGCCACTTTCCGGACGGATCGTTATTAACCGGCTGCCGCGCAGCTGTAAGGAGCGTGATTCCCTATGCGGGATTATGTAATCGGGGTGGACGGCGGAACCGGCGGGGCCCGCGCCTTTGTCTTTGACCGCAGCGGCCATGTTCTGGGCCAGTCCACCGCCCACTATGAAACCTACTACCCTCAGCCCGGCTGGGCGGAACAGCGTCCGGCTGACTGGCTGGATGCGGTCAGCCGCAGTGTACGGGAGGCTGTGCGCTCTGCCGGCGTTGCTCCGTCTCAAATCGCCGCTCTGACCGCAGCCACTACCAGCTGCACCGTTCTGACCTGCTCACAAAAGGGCGAAACGGACGATCCCGCCATTTTGTGGATGGATATGCGCGCGGCGGAGCAGGCCCGTTTGATCGGCGAGCGCACCGGCGAGCGGCCCTCGGCCGAGCTGTATCCCTGCAAGGCCCTTTGGATCCGGGAGCATCAGCCGGAGCGCTTCTCTGCCGCCCAGGTGGTCTGCGAATATCAGGATTATCTAAATTACCATCTAACCGGCCGCTGGTGCTGCAGTGTCAACACCGCCTGCAACTGGGGCTATAACCGCCGCAAGGGCGCTTTTGACCGGGGTTTTTATGAAAAGCTGGATTTTACCGAGCTGCTGGACAAGATTCCCGTCCCGGCCCTTGCCGCCGGAGAGCCAATCGGCCCGCTGACGGCCGCCGCCGCACAGGCTCTGGGGCTGGATACCGGCGTGCTGGTCGCTCAGGGCGGCATCGATTCTTCCATCGGAATGCTGGGCATGGGCGCCGCCCGCCCGGGAACCGCCGCCCTGATGACCGGTTCTTCCAATCTTCTGATGGCACTGACGCCGCAGCCCCTGTTCACCTCGCCGGAGGCCTTCAACGCCGGCCCGGACTTCTTGGTTCCCGGCTGCTACTCCAGTTTCGGCGGGCAGACCTCCACCGGCTCCATTCTTCGTTGGTTTCAGCGGGAATTCTGCCGGGATCTGGGTGAAGATGCCCTGGCGCAGCTGGATCAGCTGGCCAAGGATGTTCCCTGCGGCAGCAATGGTATCCAGGTTCTGGACTATTGGCAGGGGAACCGCATGCCGCACAATGATCCGGATGTCCGCGGCCTGATTTACGGGCTGTCCATGAATACGACCCGGGAAATGGTCTTCCGGGCCGTTATGGAGGGGGTCGCCTGCGGCACGGAAGAGATCCTGCGTGCCTTTGCCCAGCGGGGCAATCCCATCCATACGCTGAGCATTTCCGGCGGAACGACCCGTTCTCCTCTGTTTCTTCAGATCCACGCGGATGTCAGCGGCATTCCCCTGCGGGTCGTATCGGACTACTCCGTGGCCCTGGGCAGCGGAATCTGCGCCGCCACCGCCCTGGGCTGGTATGGCTCTTTGGCCGATGCCGCCGACCACATGGTCACCTTTGCCGGCACGGTCGAGCCGGATCCTGCCCACTATGAAATCTATCGGGATGTTTTCGCGCGCTATCATGACCTGTACCAGGCGATTGCCCCCTGGGTCCGGCATTGAAATTCAAGCGGCGCCCTCCAGCTGCCGTCCGAAAAGAAAGGAAGCAAAACAATGAGCTGGTTAAAAGAAGTACTGGGAACGGAAAAAGCGATCATCGCCATGTGCCACC
>CAKTHE010000007.1 GCA_934563745.1 uncultured Dysosmobacter sp.
TCTGTAGCTCAGTTGGTAGAGCAGGGGACTGAAAATCCCCGTGTCGTTGGTTCGATTCCGACCGGAGGCACCATTTGCGGGCATAGCTCATCTGGTAGAGCGCCACCTTGCCAAGGTGGAGGTAGCGAGTTCGAGCCTCGTTGCCCGCTCCACAGAACAATGCCCACACTGGATCGTGTGGGCATTGTTCGCAAAAAATAAATGTGGACTTTTCAAAAAGCCTCGCATATAATATAGATATCCCTCGTTTGGTGACATAGCCAAGTGGTAAGGCAAGGGTCTGCAAAACCCTGATTCCCCGGTTCAAATCCGGGTGTCACCTCCAAAAAGAAAGGCACCGCTTTGCGGTGCTTTTCTTTTTGGAGTCTCGCGCCCTTTGGCTGCTCCGCCCCAAGAGAGGTAAACCTGCGCGGCGGAAGAACATTCCGCCTGCGCCAAGGGCTTGCTGTGCAAAGACGCTTGCGGCGCGCCGTTCGGCGCGGCTGTCGGTATCGAAAGCGCTGCGTTGTGACATGCCGCCGCGGACTGTGCAAGTTCACGGCGGCTTTTTATGATTTTATCAAAGCTGGCCTGTGCCCGGATTCCTGCCCTGCCTTTTGGAGCCAAATCCGCTACGTGCAGCTTAAAAGAGCATGCAAAGCCCCGCTGCTGCGACGGAGACCGGGATGTACATCACGAAATGCGCAATATGCGCCCTTTTATTATAGCCGAATTGCTGCGGCCCTACGATGCCTTTCAGTTCCGGATAAAAGTGAGGGAAGAAATTGGAGTGGCACAGCAGGACCCAGTCAAAAAAGATAATATCGTAAAGCTCCATTACCGAAAGCATGATGAAAAAACGGGCAAAAAAGTTCCGGAAACGGAACCCACTTCTTATGCCATCCCATGCGGCCAGGCCGAAGGCTCCGATAAAGACCAGAATCGCGGCTGCAGCGAGAAACCAGCCAAGCCTGCGGGCACCGCGAAAGCGCTCTTCCTTCCGGTCGGGGATTGCAGCCAGATTTTCTTTTGGCGCAGAAGAGAAAAATCTTTTATCCTGGATCAGGGCAACGCCTGCGTACAAAAGAAGAAAGTACGCCGCCATGATCATGATTTCTGCGATTCCTGTGAGCATCCTGCGTTTCCCGCCTTTCGTATATGGCGCCTGTTCAGTCGCCTGCTGCCTGCTTTCCGGACGGAGTCTTATCGGCCGACCACTGGTAGGCAAGCCGCGGAGAACCATCCCGGACATAGATGATACCGCATTTTTGAAAGCCGTTCTTCTCGATCCGTCTCTGCATGGTCAAATTATCGGCATGCGTGTCGATCCGGATATTGGAAGAGAGGCGCTTGCAATAGGCGGCGGCGCATTGAAAAAGACCGTGCACCTGCCCGTCTCCGGCCACCCGGTGAATGGTGACATACGGCTCATCATTCAGCCATTTGCCCTCCGTGATGCGGCTGTAGGTCGGTTCAGCTTCCTTCAACAGGGCAAATACGCCGTGAACGCCGGTTTCATCGTACAGGACATGGCAGGCGCCTGTCTGCATATCGGAGCGGATCAGGTCGGCGCTTGGGTAAGTGTGCCCCCACTGACTGGGGTTTCCGGACCGGATCATGTAATCCTGCGCAGACCGGTAGATCCGCAAAATGGTTTCAAAGTCGGCGTCTGCCGCAATTCTTACGTTCAGCATAGATTCCTCCATGTTTGGATTGATGTAATTGATCATAATCCCCGGTGCGGGGATTTGTCCAGTGCGTTTTGGAACAAGAAACCGGGAAAGCGCATGTATGCCGCGCTTTCGTCTTGACCTCCGGGAAAAAGATTGCTATGATATGACCAAAAGAATTGATTCGGTCAAAAATTGGGGAGCGTGCGCGGTGGCATTTTCAGAAGAACAGAATGAGCGGATTCGAGCAAGTCTGATCCGGGAGGCCCGGCGCTGCGGTGTGGCCATCGGCATGCGAAAGACGTCTGTGGAGCAGCTGACGGCCGCGGTCGGCATTTCCAAAGGCTCCTTCTATAAGTTTTTTGATTCCAAGGAGCTGCTTTTCTTCGCGGTGTTGGAGGACATTCATACAGAGGGCTTTGCGGTGGCGCAGCAGGCCCTGCGGGAGCATGCGGCACTGCCGCCCGCCGCCCGCGCGGCCGCTGCGGTCCTGGCGGCCTGCCGCTGGCTGTCCGAGACGAAGGCGTTTGTTTTTATCGAGCAGGACGCGGAGTTTCTTCTGCGCAGACTTCCGCAGGCGGTTAAATCTGCCCACTATCATGATGACGAGGTCCACATCCGTGCCCTTTTGGAGGAAAGCGGCCTGCAGCCCAAAGACGGGATGGCACTGGCCGCCGCAACGGTGCGCGGGCTGATTTTGACCGTCTCCCATCAGGAGCAGATCGGGGCACTGTATCCGAAGGTGCTGGAGACTTTGGTTTGCGGTGCCTGCAAAGAATTATTTGAATAAGGAAAGGCCGCAGCCCGGCGGCTTTTCAAAAATACCAAAAGTTAGTTAATACTAACTTTGAGCCGGGGCGTCCTTCCCATGGGATGAAACGGAAGGTACCGTTCCCTCATATGGACCGCGGGATGCGGGATGAGCGGGGGCCAAAGCAATTTGCGAAAAGCGCGCAGGCAGCGCAGCGGCGCGGCCTGGAAAAGGAGCGGGTATGAAAGACGAAGAACTGCAATTTGACCGCAGCTGTCACGTGCTGTATTCCAAACCCTGCAAAAAGCAGATGAAAGAGAAGATCGCCCTGCACTATGGTGAAGCGGAACGGGAAGCGGTGTGGGAGCGGGTGCAGCAGCAGTATGCGGACTTCCTGGCCGACTGGCGCACGGACCTTGGCGGCAGGAGAAACTTCCATAACGGTCCGGGCGGAAACTATGACTGCATTGCCCTGATGGCGTATTATGTGGTCTGCAGGGAGGTTACAAGCCTTGCGGAGATCGAGGAAATGGAGGGGGAGCTGTTTCTCCCGGCGTTCCGGATCCTCGCGAAGTTTGTGGACTGCAACAAGCCCGTATTCAAACGGCTTATGTATCGGGCGTTTCGAAACGCCAAAAAGAAGTGCGACCAATGGGGTGATTATCAGATGTATGTTGCGCCCTACCAAAAGAATGGGCCCCTCTATTACGAGTTCACCGCCTGCCCGGCGGCGGAGTTTGCCAAACGGCATCATCTGCTGGAGGTAATGCCGGCCCTGTGCAACCCGGACTTTACGTCCATGGAACTGATCCATGCGCGGCTTGTGCGGAAAACTACCTGCGCCAACGGCTGCAAGTGCGATTACACCATCTGCGGCGATCGGGACCCCTATTTGAAAAATCATCCCGAATACCGGGATGAGGCGGGATACAGGAGGAATCGGTGATGCTGATACGAGTACTGACGGAGGGACTGGGCCTGGGCGCCCTGCTGGTACTGGTGTGTCTGATCGGGATCCGGAACGGGGCGGTCGGCATGGTGCACCTCTATGGCCCGGAGGTGCAGGAGCGCTGCATCCGGCTGGGTCTGACGACGCGGGAGAAAATCAGGCGCGGCAGCGTGCGCTTTAAGGCGGTGTGCATTCCCGGATACATACTTTATGTGCTGGTGTGCGTGTATGCCGTAAACGGCACAAGGGGCTTTGCGGCAGGCTTTTGGCAGCTGTTTGGGATCCTCTTTGTCATGAACCTGATCGACCGCTTTTTTGTGGACGATTTCTGGGTGGGACATACCCGGGCATGGACAATTCCCGGCACGGAGGATCTGAAGCCGTATATTACCGCGGCGGACAAGCGCAAAAAATGGCTGTTCGGAACGTTGGGGCTGGCTGCCGTTGCGGCTGTGCTGGCAGGAATCATGAGCATTTTGATTAGATGAAGGTGAGAGACGGTGCGCTTTGAGACGTATGGGGAAAAAAGCAGCCCGGCGGTATTGTTTTTCCACGCTATGGGCGTGACGGGAGCGAGCAGCAAACCGGTGGCGGAGCATTTGCGCAGCCGCTGCTTCTGCATACTGCCCACCTCCACGGTCTACTGCGCCGGTCAGCGGTATGTCAGCAAGGCCGATGAGGTGCGGCAGACGGAGGCGTTTTTGCGGGAACAGGGCGTGGAGCGCCTGGACCTGGTGGTGGCGTCCTCCATCGGCACCGACCTCGCCCTGGCGTTTCTGGAACAGACAGAGCTGCCGGTGGGGCACGTGTTTTTTGACGGCGGGCAGTTTGCGCAGATCGGAAAAGCTGCGCAGTGTATGATGACGCCGCTTTTGTATCTGGCGATCAAAAGCCTGTACTGGTCCAACGGCGGAACGCTGAAGAAGATCCTCTGGTGCGACGATGCGGCCATCAAGCCCTATTTCATCGCGGCGGGCCGCGCGCTCTGTTACGGTAATCTGCGCCGCCAGATGGCGGACAGTCTGGAAGCGAAGCCCTTCCCGCCGCTGTCGGAGACGCTGCAAAGGCACATCTGGTTTGCCTTTGGCAGTGCAGAGGATCATTTCAAATACCGCTCTGCCGTGATGCGGGCGTATCCCTGCGGCCGCTATCCGGTGTTCCGGGGATACGACCACATGCAGTATCAGATCCGCGATCCGCAGGGCTTTGCGGCGATGCTGCTCACACTTATGGAGCAGGACCACATGCCGGAGCTGCCGTTTGTAGAAAGGGAGAGGCGCCTATGAGCTATAAAATCGAAAAAAACACCGTGCAGGAAACGCTGGTCATCCCGCTCTATGCCCGAAAAATGTGCTCGCAGCTGTACCCGGACCTTTACCGGGACGATACGGCCGTGCGGCTGATCGACAGGATCGACTACGATTTTTCGGAGCTTGAAAAAAAGTCCGCCAGTCTGATGCAGCGCTTTGGATTTCTTGAGGCTGCCATGCGGCAGAATGACCTTGCCTTTGAGGTGCGGGACTATCTGCGCACCCATCCAAGGGCGGCTGTGGTGAATCTGGGCTGCGGACTGGACGACACCGGGCGGCGCTGCGACAACGGCAGCTGCAGGATCTATAATCTGGACCTTCCGGATGTGATCGCGGTGCGCAGGGAGCTTCTGCCGCCCGGAGAACGGGAGGAGCTGATTCCCTGCGATCTGAACGACACGGCGTGGTTTGACCGGATCGACGCGGCAGACGGCGCGGTGTTCTTTGCGGCCGGCGTGTTCTATTACTTTTTGAAAGAGCAGGTCCGCGCGCTGGTGCGGAGCATGGCGGACGCATTTCCGGGGAGCGTGCTCGTTTTTGACGCCGCAAATGAAAAGGCTGTGCGGCTGATGCTGAAAACATGGATCCGGGCCGCGGAGATCCAGGACGTCAGGGCCTATTTTGCCCTTTCCGACGCCCAGCGCGAGCTTTCCGCCTGGGACAGCCGGCTGCAGGTCTCAAGCCGGGGATATATGCTGGGGTACAGCGATCTGAAGACCCCCTCCGTCAGCGGCTTTTTCCGCCTGCTCTCCAGGGTCGGCGACGGCATGATGCAGATGCGGATTGTGAAGATCGGGTTTGGAGGCGAATCATGAAGCACATTCATTTTGAGGTTGAGACAGACGGCTTTTACGGCGCATACTGGGCATGCAAAGACGATTCGGATTGTGCCCTGATTGCCATGCTGGGTGACGACCCCGAGGACTATATGGCCCGTTCGGCGGCCAAATGGCTGCTGCGCCAGGGAGTCCATGTGATGACCATGTCGCCGGGGAAAAAGGATTACGGGCACCACAACTATCCTCTGGAGCGCGTGGAGGCGGCGATCGCCTGGCTGAAAGAGCATGGGATCCGCAGGATCGGCATTGCAGGCGCATCGACCACCGGGACGCTGGCGCTGACGGCGGCATCGTTTTTCCCGGAGCTCACGCTGACCATCGCCATGACGCCCAGCGACTTTGTGTGGCAGGGATTCATGCAGGGAAACAAGGACGGGTGCAAGGAGTGGCCCATCGAGGGGGAGTCCCTCTTTTCCTACCGCGGCCGGCCGCTGCCGTATATGCCGTTTTGCTACCAGCATCCGCAATATTGGCAGGTGGTTGCCGAGGAGACCAAACGGACCGGAAGCATGATCGCCTCGCGCAAGCTGTTTGACGATTCGGAGGCGGCCCACCCGATCACGGAGGCGGAGTTCATCAAGGTCGAAAACATCCGCGGAAAGCTGCTGCTGGTCGGCGCGGAGGATGATCTTTTATGGGACACGGCGAAATACATCCGCCGCATGGAAAAGCGCCTTGCGGAAAGACAGGGCTGCTGTGAAACCGAGGCGGCGGTTTACGTCCACGGCACGCATTTTGTCTTTCCGGAGGGAATGCTGCGGACCATGCTGCCGGTGGGCTCGTCCCTTTTCGTCCGGCTTGCCTTTCCCAATGCGAAACCATACGCGAAGGAATGCAGGCAGACCCGCCTTGACATTGACCGCCGCCTGAGAGCGGCCCTGCACGCATGGAGGGAGAAGCCGTGAAGCAGTGGGGGATGCCGACGGGCATGTGGCTGCTGTTTGCCGGCTCGTTCCGGCGGCAGCTGACGGCCCTGTTCGGCTATGACCGGGCAGCGGCGAAGGCAATCACGGAGCGGGCAAAGCCGAAGTACAGGGCGATCATCGCCCGCCTGCCGGGATTTGAAAAGGCCGACCGCTTTCAAATGAATCTTGTCAACTGCGCACTGCTGGGGGCATTTGTGCTCTCCATGCCGGAGCGTCCGGACGTGGAGCGCCTGACGGAGTATTATGCGCAGGCGATGATGACGAAGCCGATGCGGTGGTTTTGCCGTCAGAGCGGCAAACGAAAATTTTCACCCGGAGACATTGCCGGGATGAAAGAAACGGCCGCCCTGCGTGCGGCCGACCGGAACCCGTATTCCTGGAATATGGACTTTTACGAATACCCGGACGGCAGCGGCTATGAAGCCCGCTTTACGAAGTGCGGCATCTGCGCGCTGATGAAAGACCTGGGGCTTTACGACCTGACGCCTGCCATGTGCCGGCTGGACTATACCATGAGCGAGGCGGGCGGCGCGGCCGACTTTGTGCGGGACTATACGCTGGCTTCCGGCGGACCGTACTGCGACTGCGGGTACAAAAAGAAGAACGGATAGCGGGTGTGCCTGCACACGGGGCCCCGGCCTGGGACCGGAGAAATACGCGGGGGGAGAGGAGCGCCTATGAAAAGAGCCTATGCAAAGTCAAGCTACGCCAAGCCCTATGAGCGGTACTGCCGGGAGGTCTATCCCGCCGAGGCGGAGCAGATTTTCCGGCGCGCCGAGCAGCGCTATCGGGAGCTTATGAAGGACCTGCCGGACCTTGGCGCAAACATGATGGCGAAAAATATGCTGGACTGGTTTACGATCCTTGCCTTTTATGAGGCCAGCGACGGCCGCCTGGATGGCGAGGCACTGCTGACGATCAAGCGCCGGGCGGTGGAGCGGCTGCGGTTTCTCGGGACGTTTGTGAATGGGAACAAAAGCAAATGGATCTATCGGCTGTTTGAGCGCAGCTATATGCGGTTCATCCACATGCAGAAGGCGCATCAGGCGAAGGGGGAGTGGAAGGACAGCTGGCAGGTAGAGATCAACCCGGACCATCGGACGGAGGGATTCTGCTTTCATCTCAGAGGCTGTCCCATAGCCAGGCACGCCAAGACCCACGGCGGCGAGGCGCTGCTGCCTTATTTGTGCAGGACCGACCATTATCTGGCCGAAATCCTGCACGCCCGGCTGATTCGGACACGGACGGAGGCCTTGGGCGGCGATTGCTGCGATTACTGGTATGTGGGGGATCAGAGCCCGGCGCTGGAAGCGTACCGGGATCTGGAACGGATTTAAAAACGTGAGCCGCTGCCAGAAGGCAGCGGCTCATGAGCGGTCAGCCGGCCGGCGTTTCGCCAATGCGGAAGAACGCCCGGATTTTGTCGGCCCCGGCCGGATCCATGCGGTAGCACGCCGTGATGCGGCCTGCTTCCATGTGGATAACATCGGTGCAGCATGCACAGATCAGCTCCGGGTCATGGGTGATGACGTAAGCGGTCCGTCCGCTTTGCTGCAGCTGCCGAAGAAGCTGCGCGGTCTGCAGCATATGGCGGCAGTCAAGGCCGCTGGTGGGCTCGTCGAAGAACAGGACCGAGCGCCGGGCGGCCATGGCCGACGCGATCGCCAGGCGCTGCTTTTGTCCGCCGGACAAGGAGGCCGGGTGACGGGCCAGCAGAGGTGTCAGGTCAAGCTGTGCAAGGATCGCCCTGGCGGCGGCTTCGTCCTCCTCCGGCATGCTGATGAGGACCTCATCCAGGACGCCTTCGGTGAAGAGTTGGAGCCCCGCATCCTGCATGACCATATAGCAGCGATTCAGCCGATCCTTGGGCCGGTAAGCCATCCCGCCTTCCAAAACGGTGCCGCAGCGCGGCTCCAGCCCGCAGAAGCAGCGGGAAAAGGTGGACTTCCCGGCTCCGTTGCGGCCGATGACCGCGATGATCCCGCCGCTGGGAATGGCGCAGTCTCCGATGCGCAGGGTCTCCGGCGCGTTTTTATAGGCAAAGCGGAAATCCTGAAGGAGCGCCGTCGGGCCGCTGCCCGGGACGGCGCAGCCCCGAAGGCCGGCAAGGCTGGACGCGCGAAGGCCCAGGGCCTTCCGCGCCTCTTCCGGTATGCGCGCAAATTGCTCCTGCGTGTAGTCGCCGCAGACGTGGCCATCCTTTAAGTAGAGATACCGGTCGGCGATTCCCTACAGGTAGTAAAGCCGAAGCTCGGACACAACGACGGTTTTGCCCAGCGCTTTGAGCCGGGCGATGATTTGGCGCAGATCCAGAATGGAATCTGTGTCCAGATTGACAGAGGGTTCGTCCAGAACGAAGACCGGGGGCTCCATCAAGAACGCGCCCGCGCAGGCGATCTTCTGCTTTTCACCGCCGGAGAGTTCGAAGATGCTTCGGTTTAAAAGCGGCTCCAGCTTCAGTTCCGCCACGGTGCGCTCCAGACGGCGGAGGATGCGCTCTTTGGGCATGCCCAGGTTTTCGCAGCCAAAGGTGATCTCACTGATAGTGTCCACATTAAAAAACTGTGACCGTGGATTTTGAAAGACGCTGCCGACCTGCCCTGCGGTTTCATACAGAGGCTGTGCGGAAATGTCCTTTCCGTCGATCTCCACACGGCCGGTCAGCGCGCCCTCAAAGAAATGGGGGATCAGCCCGTTGATCAGCCGGGTCAGGGTGGTTTTGCCGCAGCCGCTTTCTCCGCAGAGGACCACGACCTGCCCGTCGGGAATGGTCAGATCCACGTCACGGACGCCGCCGGCGGCCTCCGTCAGATAGGTGAAGGTCACATGCCGGATCCGGATCATAAAAACCACCTGCCTCCCAGCGTCAGGAGAAATCCTGCGATGCAGATAAGGATCATCCCGACGTCCTGCACATGAAACCCGATTTTGCAGATGTCCGTGCGCTGCACCGGTGCGCCGAGCCCGCGGGTCAGGGCGGCGGCAGACAGTTCATCTCCGATTTTTACCACGGAGATCATCAGCGGGACCAGATGGTATCAGAGTTTGTGGCAGGCACACAGAGAAGCCAGAGAGGAGGAAGCGGTATGATTGAAACCTTTAAAAAGATCTGGCGCTTTGCCGGAGACGAGCGGGAGCGGATCAACCGGCCCGTGGGAGTCAGCTTTGTGACTGCTGTTTTGCAGATGGTCCAGGTCGGCGCCATTTATCTGGTGATCCGGGCACTGACCGGCGGGGACCGCTCCGGGACGACCGCGTGGCTGGCGCTGGTGCTGGAGCTGATCAGTATTTTCGGCAGCGCCGTGACGGCCAGCATTTCCAAGATGGACCAGACGCACGCCGGATATTTTATGGCGGCAAACCGCCGGATCGCCATTGCGGACCGGTTGAAAAGCGTTCCCATGGGGTATTTCAATCAGAACAGCCTGGGGCAGATCTCCGGCGTTTGCACCACGGTGGTGGGAACCATTGAGACCATGGTGCCGATGGTGCTGGTCAATATTCTCAGCGGTCTGATCACCACGGCGGTATTCACGGTGCTGATCCTGGTCTTTGACTGGAGGATCGGTCTCATTGTCCTGGCTGGGATCCTGCTCTATCTCTGCGCGGTTTCCGCGATGGAAAAAAAGTCTGCGTCCATCGCGGCGGACACCCAGAAGTCCCAGACGGCCCCCATTGCGGCCGTGCTGGAGACGGTCCGGGGTATGAGCGAGGTCAAGTCCTTCAATCTTACGGGCAAGGGAGATCAAAAGCTGCAGGACGCGCTGGAGTATAACCGGGCCAGCAGCCTGGAGGTGGAGCGTGTGATGACACCCTATACTGCCGTGCAGGAGGCGGTGCTGCAGGCTGCGGGTGTGGCCATGATGCTGGCGGCGATCCTCTTTTGGTCCAACGGGACTATGACGCCGGACCGCGCCCTGATGACGCTGGTGGCGTCCTTCCTGGTGTTCAGCCAGGTGAAGCTTTTCGGCATGGGCGTTTCCAAGCTGCGCCTGACGGCGGCCATTGACCGCACGGTTGAGACGGAGCAGATGCCGCAGATGGACGAGAACGGAAAGGCGATTGCACCGGCTGGACACGAGATCGTCTTTGACCATGTAAGCTTTTCTTACGAGAAAAAGCCGATCCTCCGGGATATCTGCGCAACCCTGCCGGACAAGACTACCACGGCCATCATCGGCCCTTCCGGCAGCGGCAAGACCACCTTCTGCAATCTGATCGCCCGGTTTTGGGACACGGACAGCGGCCGCGTGACCATCGGCGGCACGGATGTGCGGGACTATACCCTGGAATCCCTGATGGACCAGATCAGCATGGTCTTTCAGGATGTATATCTGTTTGCCGATACCATTGAGAACAACATCAAGTTCGGCTGTCCGGCCGCCACCCATGAGCAAGTGGTGGAGGCGGCGAAAAAGGCCTGCTGCGACGACTTTATCACGGCGCTGCCGGATGGCTATCAGACCGTCATCGGGGAAGGCGGTGCCAGTCTTTCCGGCGGCGAGAAGCAGCGCATTTCCATCGCCCGGGCCATGCTGAAGAATGCGCCTATCATCATTCTGGACGAGGCCACCGCCAACGTGGACCCGGAGAATGAGGATCGGCTGCAGAAGGCCATCGAGGCCCTGACCCGGGACAAGACAATCCTGATGATCGCGCACCGGCTGAAGACCGTCCGCCGTGCGGATCAGATCCTGGTGCTGGACAACGGAGCAATCGTTCAGCGGGGGACCCATGAAGAGCTGATCGGAGCGCCCGGCCTTTATGCGGACTTCGTCCTTGGCCGGAAGAAGACGGAAGTCTGGAAACTGTGAGCAGAGCATCCTAAAAAAGGCCGCGGCATTGCCGCGGCCTTTTTATGTACACTGAAGCAGGCCACGGGCCCGAACCGAACAGCGCTCAGGAGAGCTGTACGTAAGGGCGCAGCCGCCGGGCCAGGACCAGGGCCAATGCCAGCTTGCACAGGTCCGGAACCAGAAAGGGCAGTACGCACCAGCCCAGGGCCGTACTCAGGGCGATGGGGCCGGAGGCCCGGGTATATACGACCAGAAACCAGGCAGTTCCGAAGGCGTAGCAGATCAAAAGACCGAGGAGCAGTCCGGCCGTCTGCGCGGCGGGGCTGCTGCCGGCGGCCCGGGTCACCAGCCAGTAAACGAGGCCGGTGAATAAAAAGCCCAGCAGGTATCCGCCGGTTGTGCCCAAAAGGCTTCCGATGCCGCCTTTAAAGCCGGCAAAGACCGGGATCCCGACTGCGCCCAGCAGAAGATAGGCGGCCACGGCCAGCGAGCCCAGCCGTCCGCCCAGCAGGGCCAGGGTTGTAAAAACGGCAAAGGTCTGCAGCGTGAACGGAACGTGAGCCGGAATGGAGATCCAGGAGCACACGGAAATCAAAACCACGCACAATGCGCCTGCGCAAAGTGCCCGGGTGCGGACGGAAACAGTGGATGATGACATAAAAATACTCCCCTTCCGATGTTCTGAAGGGGAGTATAGCATGTGGAAGCAGAATTGTCAACTTACGATGTGCATTAAGTTTACAACTGGGAGGCGTATAAAACCGTCAAACAGACGAGTGGGGGTCATTCAAGACCGTACGGCTGCACAGGGCGCGGATTTTGGCCTGGATGGACTTCAGGTCCTCGAAGGCCTCGGGCCGTTTGGCTGGGTCCCGCAGCAGGGCGGCCGGATGGTACGTCGCCGTCATCTGCACGCCGGCACGCTCAAACCAGGCGCCGTGCTCCCGGGTAATTTTGAAGTCCGGCTTGATGATCTCCATGGCGGCGATCCGCCCCAGACAGACGATGATCCGGGGATGCAGCAGGGCGGTCTGGCGGCGCAGCCAGCCGCTGCAGGCCTCCTGCTCCACATTTAGCGGATCCCGGTTTTTGGGCGGCCGGCACTTTACGGTGTTGGCGATGTAAACCTTGGTGCGGTCCAGGCCGATGATCTCCAGCATGTCGTTAAGCAGCTGCCCGGCAGGGCCGACAAAGGGCAGCCCCTGCAGATCCTCCTGCTGGCCCGGACCTTCGCCGATCAGCAGGATCTCGGCATCCCGGGCGCCGTCGCCGAATACGACGTTGGTCCGGGTCTGCGCCAAAGCGCAGTTGCGGCAGTCCATGCATTCGCGGTAAAGCTGTTCCCAAGTGTCCATATGCGGGCCTCCTTGCTGCGCGCCGGCAAAGCCGCAGGACGCGCGCGTATGATTTTCCCCCTCCGGGATACACTGAGCCCGGGAGGTGGGCTGATGATCCGTTGGTTTTGGATCTGGTTTTTTTACAGTCTGGGCGGCTACGGCCTTGAAAAATGGTATGCGGCCCGGACCGGTGCCCGGAACAAGAACCGCAAGGGGTTTTTGCTGCTGCCCCTTTGCCCGGTATACGGCCTGGGAATGCTGGCGGTGCTGGCGCTGCCGGAAGCACGGCGCACCCTGCTTCTTCTGCCGGCCTGGGGGGCATTTGCATCCACGGCGGCGGAATATGCGGTCCACTGGGCCTATGAGCGCTGGCTGGGGGTGCACTTTTGGGATTACCGCGGCGTTCGCTGGAATGTAAGGGGCCGGATCTGCCTTCCGTTCAGCCTGGCTTGGGGCGCGTTAAGCGCAGCGGCGGTCGTGCTGGTGCAGCCGGTGCTGGAGGGATGGATCCTTCGGATTCCACCGGCTGTTTCTCTGGGGATGCTGCTGGGTGCAACGGCCGACGCGGTCTTGTCCGTCCGGGTGCTGCGGCAGACAAAGGATCCGGAGCAGCTGCATCCGGCGGCTTTGGCCGGCCCGGTGTTCAGGCCGGGTCAGGCAGATGGGCATTCAGCCAGCTGAGAATATCCCGGCGCACCTGTTCCTGACAAAAATCATTTAAAATCTCGTGCCGGGCACCGGGATAGAGCTTCAGGCGCACATCCCGCACACCGGCCCGGCGAAAGCTTTCCTCCGCCCGGCGAACGCCCTTGCCGCAGCCGCCGACCGGATCGTCGGCACCGGAGATGAACAGGATCGGCGTGGTCAGGTTCATGTGCCGCAGATTTTTGGGATCCCGGATATAGGCCAGGCCCCGAAGCAGCTCCCGGAACAATCCGATGGATACCGGGCCGCCGCACAGCGGATCGGCCTGATACCGGTCTACGTTGTCCGGATCGGCAGACAGCCAATCCAGTTCGGTGCGGTTGGGGGCGAAGTGTTTATTGTACGAGGCAAAGGACAGCCGGTCTACCAGCGGGCTGAACTGATCCGGCCCCAGACGGCGGCTTTCCTGGGCCGCAACGGCCTGTCCGGCGGCAATTTCGACCGGAGACATCTGACCGGTGCCCATCAGGATGGCACCGTCCAGAGTGCCCGGATAGCGGATCAGATAGCTGCGGGTCAGAAAAGATCCCATGGAGTGCCCCAGCAGGAAATAGGGCTGACCGGGGAAGGCGGCGCCAGTCTGCTCCCGCAGGGTGTACAGGTCCTGAACGACCCGGTGCCAGCTGCCTTCCGGGCCGAAGTAAAGACGCGGGGCATCCGGCGCAACGGACTGCCCGTGGCCGATATGGTCTCCGGCCACCACGGCGAAGCCCTGCTCCGTCAGCCAGGCGGCAAAGGGATCGTACCGGTCTGCATATTCGGCAACGCCGTGGGCGATCTGCACCACGGCCCGGGGGGCTGTCTCCGGCTGCCACTGCACCACATGGATCGGTGTTTTTCCGTCGGAAGAAAGAAACGTGCGTTCATTTTTCTGCATGGAAAATACAGCCTCCTTATGCTATAGTTGCTGTAGCGGACCCGCCCGCGGAAAACAGCTGCCGGTCAGCCAAGCCGGCGGCACTTTTCGGGCGCGGCGGGATCGGGTGAAGGTATTATACCATTTCCGTTTCGGAAAAACCAGAAATTTTACGAAACAGGCAGCAGCTCCGCCTGACGCGGAGTATCCTGGGAAGGAGACCGTCATGAAGGAAACCTATGTGATGGCGCTGGATCAGGGGACTACCAGTTCCCGGGCCATCTTGTTCAATCAGGCCGGAGAGATCGTCTCCAGGGCGCAGTATCCGTTCCGGCAGATCTATCCCCAGCCGGGCTGGGTCGAGCACGACCCGATGGAGATCTGGGCGACGGAGAGCCGGGCATTGGCGGAGGCCGTGGATGCGGCGCATATCGATCCGAAGTGCATTGCCGCGCTGGGGATCACCAACCAGCGGGAGACCACGATCCTCTGGGACCGGCGCACCGGCGAGCCGGTTTACAATGCCATTGTCTGGCAGTGCCGCCGCACGGCGCCGCTGTGCGATGCACTGAAGGCCCGGGGGCTGGGCGAGGCTGTGACGGCGTCCACCGGCCTTTTGATCGACGCCTATTTTTCCGGCACGAAGATCCGCTGGATCCTGGATCACGTTCCGGGGGCACGGGCCCGGGCGGAGCGGGGGGAGCTCTGCGCCGGGACGGTGGATTCCTGGCTTTTGTGGAATCTGACCGGCGGGCGGGTACACACCACGGATTATTCCAATGCCTCCCGCACCATGCTTTTTAATATCCATACGCTGGACTGGGACGAGAGCCTGTGCCGGGAATTGGAGATTCCCATGCAGATCCTGCCCCGGCCGGTTCCCAACAGCATGGAGTACGGGCGCGTAGCCGCCGGTCTTCCCGGGCTGGAGGGCCTGGAGGGGATCCCGATCTGCGGAAGCGCCGGGGATCAGCCGGCGGCGCTGTTCGGGCAGGCCTGTTTCACACCCGGCCAGGCGAAGAACACTTACGGAACCGGCTGCTTTACCCTGATGAACCTGGGGGAGAAGCCGGTCCGCTCCCGGGCAGGGCTGGTAACGTCGGTTGCCTGGAGCCTGAACGGCAAGACCACCTATGCCCTGGAAGGCAGCGTGTTCAACGCCGGCAGTGCGATCCAGTGGCTGCGGGACGAGCTGCAGCTGATCTCCAGTGCACCGGAATGCGACCGCCTGGCGGAAAGCGTTCCTTCTTCCGGCGGGGTCGTGGTCGTGCCGGCGTTTACCGGACTTGGCGCGCCGTATTGGGACATGTATGCCCGGGGGGCGATCGTGGGGCTGACCCGCGGCACGACCCGCGCCCACATAGCCCGGGCTGTGCTGGATTCCATTGCCTATCAGGTGACCGATCTGGTGCAGGCCATGAATGTGGATGCGCCGCAGCCCATAACGACGCTGCGGGTGGACGGCGGTGCTTCCGTCAGCGACATCATGATGCAGACGCAGGCGGATCTGCTGCGCCTGAGCGTGGACCGGCCCGCGCAGGTGGAGACGACGGCCTTTGGCGCGGTGGCTCTGGCCGGGCTATGCGCCGGTGTTTGGAGCGGCCTGGAAGAGCTGGAGCGCCTGCGCCGGAGCCAGCACGTGTTCACGGCCCTGCGGCCGGCGGAAGCGTGCGCGGCGGATTACGCCCGCTGGAAACGCGCGGTGGACCGGGCCAGGGACTGGGCCGGCGGACCGGATTGAAAACGAAGTGTAAACAATGGGGAAATCGGTTGCGTTTTTTTCCAGGATGCGGTATACTGCTTTCAGCCAAAGAGATTTTTAGAATTTAAAAACCGCTGAGACCGTAGATACGAAAGGAGTTTTCAATATGGCATTTTTCGAAGAACTGACTAAAAAGGCAAAAGACGTTGCTGCTGTTGCGGCCGATAAAGCCAGGGACACTGCGGATCTGGCGAAGATTAACGTGGCGATTGCCGGGGAGCAGCGCGAGATCGACAAGAATTACCGCACCATCGGCGAGTGGTTTGTCAGCGAGCATGAGGGGGAGATCCCCGAGGCCGTGAAGGACCTGGTGGAGGCGGTGAACGCGTCCAAGGCCAAGATCGCGGAGCTGGAAGAAAGCAAACCCAAAAAGCCGGAGGAGCCGGCAGAAGCCGCCGAGGCGGCGGGCGAAAAGCAGTGCCCGGTCTGCGGAGCGACTTCGGACAGCAAGTTCTGCCCCCAGTGCGGCGCTCCCATGGATCAGTAAGAAAAAACAGCGCGCCGCAAGGCGCGCTGTTTTTGCGTTTTTAAGCTGTAATGTGGGGGCTTCCTATTACGCATGCTCCGCACTTTTCCGTCTTGCGCCGAAATAGTCCCGCAGAACAGCGAGGCTTTCTTCCCGCAGGACGCCTGCCGTGACTTCCGGCTTCCAATCGGAGCGATCAAATACGATTTTGGAACACTCACTGCCCGGATTGCCAAGAATACGCTCCAACTCGATGTTGCTTGCGCCGTAGACCAGTCGCCCCAGTTTCATGCAGACGATAGACCCGCTGCACATAAAGCAGGGCTCGCAACTGGAATATAAGGTGTACGCGTGCAGATCGGTTATACCGGTTTGCCTGCAGAACTCCCTCAGCAGGCCTGCCTCCCCGTGAAAGGTCGGGTCGTTCCGCGTGTGGATTTGATTTTCATTGGCGAATACAATTTTACCGTCTTTTACCAGCACAGCACCAAACGGCTCGTTGCCATGCTCGACGGCTTGTCGGGAAAGCCGGATGGCTTCCCGCATAAAAGACTCATCCTGTTTCCCAGAAGTTTCATCCAGAGCGGATTCGATTTCTGCTGTCGTCACGAGAGCATCCCGCTGTAAATAGCGGATAGCCTGCAGCGCGGATTCGCCGGCTTCCTTGCTTGATCCTGCCACGGCATCTGTAACGACCCGGATGTGATAGTCATTTTGGTGTGCATCCACGGCGGTATAGTGAATGCACACATCCGTCAGACCGCCGATCATGTACAGAGTGTCCACATGAAGCCCTTTAAGCAGGATCTCAAGGTCTGTGCCAAAGAACGCACTGTACCGGCGTTTGGAAATGAGGTATTCGCCTTGGACCGGGTAAGTAAGCGCTGCATAGTCGTTTTCCGGCAGATTTTCGATGCAGTGAATTCCCTCAGATCCGTCCAGCTCACGCCCGAAATCTACCATATCCGGACGGTGGCATTCTTTGATCTGAATGACAGGAAGGCCCTTTTTGCGGAACACGTCCAGCACTCGGCGGCTTTTGCGGATGCAGTCCCAGCGGGGGCTGTCAAGATTGCGTTCGTTCATTTCCTGAAAGTCTTCCTGCTGAATGTCGATGACCAGCAGTGCGCTGCTTTTTTCAATTTTCATTGTATTGACCTCCATAATTTTGTGTTTGTGGGATCTTCTCAGCAAAATTACGGAGTGCGCTAGTACCGGTCCATATTCGTGCCAAGCGCGGATTTCATGCGGCCGCCCTCCTTTCTGCTGTAAAACAGATCAGGGAGTTTTACCGACCGCACGACACTTTGCCGAAGGGCCCGTTCTACCCGAAACGGGTTAACTTACTCTCATAAATCTCAATATACCGGATTGCGGCAGCTTTTGCAAGCCTTTTGACTGACCGACGAGCGGAGCACACTGCCGCGGACGCACGTGTAAAGAGAACGGCCTTTAGGCCGGTCTCTTTTTTCTTGAGAAAAGATGCCCCTTTCAGCGAAGACCGGCCCGGGCCGCAGCGCTGACCGCGGAAAAGCCGCGCTCAGACAAAAAGGCCAGGACCTCATCCAAAGTCGGCAGAGAGGGCATCGCTCCGACCCGGGAAACCGTGATGGCGGCGGCATGCGTTGCAAAGGTCAGCGCCTGCTCCACAGGAAGCCCGGCCGTAAGCCCCACACAGAAGGCGGCGACAAACGAATCGCCTGCGCCGGTGGGATCGGCCACGGCCGGCAGTGTGGCCGGTGGAACATTCACAACGCCGCGCGGCCCGCTCCAGACGGCGCCGGATTTGCCCAGTGTGATGATCATCTGCCGGACGCCCCGGGCGGAAAGACAGTCCATGATCTGCGAAAGACCGGCCCGGTCCATACCCTCGGACTCTGCGTGCAGCGCGATCCCGGTCATGGCGGAGGCCTCGTGCTCGTTGGGGGAGAGATAGGTGACGTACGGCAGCAGCGTCTCCGGCAGCGGCGCGGCCGGAGCGGGATTCAGCATCACCGGCACGCCGGCAGCAGCGGCCCAGCGCGCCGCTGCCAGATTGACCTCCAGCGGGACCTCCAGCTGCAGCAGCAGAATATCATAGTTCCCGATCGCCTGTTCCAGCCAGGCGATGTCCTCCACCGTCAAAGCAAGGTTGGCGCCCGGGATGACTGTGATGCGGTTCTGGGCCCGGGAGCCCTGCACCTCCAGCAGCACATGGCCGATGCCGGAGGTGATGCCCGGGGCGATTTTAACATGGGATACATCGGTGCCGGAGGCGCGGGCACACTCCAGCATGTCCTGACCAAACCGGTCGTCCCCCACGCAGCCCACCATGGTGACCTCTGCCCCCAGCCGGGCGCACTGGACGGCCTGATTGGCTCCCTTCCCGCCGGGAGCGGCCTGGAAGGAAAGCCCCACCACCGTCTGTCCGGACTGGGGGACCCGGGCGGTGGAGGCGATCAGGTCCATTACAAAACTGCCGATGACCAGGATCCGCGGCTTTCTCGTCATAACAGTACGTCTCCTTTCTTGTATAGGCCTTTATTATACAAAGCCCGGAACCAGAACGCAAGCCTTTTGCCTGACAGAACGCAAACGTTTAACATTCTTCTAAAAGTTTCTGAAAATAAGAGCCCCCTTGTGTAGCACCTGACCGGAGCGGGCATATTCTGAAGGGAGGAATCCAAAGCTTTGTGGAGGAGGAATGCTTATGTGCGGAATTGCCGGTCAGGTGAACTTTGAGGAAGAAGGGGCACGGCTTGTGCAGCAGACAGCTGCCATGCAGGCGGCTTTGCGGCACCGGGGACCGGATCAGGAGGGACTGATTTGCGTACCGCATGCCGTCCTGGCCCATACGCGCCTGTGCGTGATCGACCGGGAACGGGGGCGCCAGCCCATGAGCGACGGCCCGGAGGGACGGGCGTGCACGCTGGTCTATAACGGAGAGCTTTACAATACGGAGGAGCTGCGCCGGGACCTGGCGGCGGCCGGGTGGAGCTTTGACGGCCGCTCGGATACGGAGGTTTTGCTGAAGGCGTATCTGGAGTGGGGGGAGGCCTGTCCGGAAAAGCTCAACGGCATCTATGCCTTTGCCGTGTGGGACGCGGCGCGGGAGCGGCTGTTTTTGGCCCGGGACCGCATGGGTGTCAAGCCGCTTTTTTACACGCTGCCGCCGAACGGCGGGCTGCTGTTTGCCTCGGAGATCAAGGGGCTTCTGGCCCATCCGGACGTACGGCCGCAGGTGGATGCCCAGGGGGTGGGCGAGCTGCTTTTGCTGGGGCCGGGGCGCACGCCGGGCTGCGGCGTCTTCCGGGGGATCTGCGAGCTGCGTCCGGGGGAGCAGGCGTTTTTTGACCGGGCGGGCCTGCATAAGCGCCGTTATTGGCAGCTGAAGCCGGAGACGCACTGTGAGTCGGAGGCGGATACCTGCGCGCATGTGCGCACGCTGGTGAAGGACGCGATCCGACGGCAGCTGGTATCCGACGTGCCTCTTGGAGCCTTCCTTTCAGGCGGGCTGGACTCCAGCCTGCTGTGTGCCGTGGCGGCGCCTGTGCTGCGGGAACAGGGGCGGGAGCTGGTGACCTTTTCCGTGGACTATCGGGAAAACGAACGCTATTTCATGCCGGGAAAATTCCAGCCCTCGGGAGATAACCCCTACATTGCGCGCATGACCAAGGCCCTGGGCTGCCCGCACCGGGCGGTGGTACTGGAGCCGGAGGAGCTGACACAGGCGCTGTTTGAGGCGGTGGATGCCCGGGATCTGCCGGGGATGGCGGATATCGACGCATCGCTGCTGCTGTTTTGCCGGGCCGTGCGCCGGGAGGTGACGGTTGCGTTGTCCGGCGAGTGCGCCGACGAGATTTTTGGCGGCTATCCCTGGTTCCGGGACCCGTCGGTCCGGCCGGAAAACGGATTCCCCTGGGCCCAGTCCACCGCGCTGCGGGCGTCGTTTTTGACCGAGGAGTGGGCCGACCGTCTGGGCGACGCCGGCGCCTTTGTGGAGGATCATTGGCGGGCGACGCTGGCAGACACGGAGAGCGGAGCGAATGACCCGGAGGAGCTGCGCCGCAGCCGGCAGATGATGCGGCTCAATACGGACTGGTTCATGCAGACCCTGCTGGACCGAAAGGACCGCATGAGCATGTACAGCGCGCTGGAGGTACGGGTGCCTTTTTGCGACCATCGCCTGGCGGAGTACCTATACAATGTGCCGCCGCAGCTGCGGGATCTGGGCGGCGAGGAAAAGGGGCTGCTGCGCCGGGCGCTGGGCGATCTGCTTCCGCCGGAGGTTGCCCACCGGAAAAAGAGCCCTTACCCCAAAACCGTGCACCCGGCGTACCGGCAGGCGGTGTCCCGGCGGCTGTGGGATCTGCTGCTGGAGCCGGATGCGCCGCTGTTCCGCCTGGTGCGGCGGGAGGCGCTGGCACAGCTCCTGGAGCGGACGGATTCTCAGCCCTGGTATGGCCAGCTGATGACCACACCGCAGACCATCGCCTATTTTTTGCAGCTGGATTATTGGCTGCGCCGCTATCGGGTGGAGCTTTGCTGAAGCGGATGGGTCCGGCACCCCCGAGCAGGATCAAAGCAAAAAAGGTTCCCGCAGGAAAACCCTGCGGGACCCTTTTGAACATATGGATCAGCCGTTGCGGAAACGGGAGAGGAAGTCCTTCGTCTCCTGCCGCTGGGGATCGCCGAAGACCTGGGCCGGCGTCCCCTCCTCGCAGATGACGCCGTGATTCATGTAAACCACATGACTGGATACGTCCCGGGCAAAGGCCATCTCGTGGGTGACCACGATCATGGTCATGCCGTCGTCGGCCAGCGAGCGCATCACGCTCAGCACCTCGCCCACCATTTCAGGGTCCAGGGCGGAGGTGGGCTCGTCAAAAAGCAGAACCTCCGGATCCATCGCCAGGGCGCGGGCAATGGCGACGCGCTGCTTTTGGCCGCCGGAAATCTGGCGGGGCTTGGCATGGATGTACGGGGCCATACCGACCCGCTCCAGGTAGTGCAGGGCGCTGGCACGGGCCTCGTCGGTCTTCTTTTTCAGGACCCGGACCTGCCCGACCATGCAGTTTTCCAGCACGGTCATGTTGTTGAACAGATTGAAGGACTGGAACACCATGCCGACCTTCGTGCGGTAATCGCAGGCGTTGACCTTCCGGTCCGCCACGTTGGTCCCATGGAACAGAATTTCACCTGAGGTGGGGGTTTCCAGCAAATTGATGCAGCGCAGCAGCGTGGATTTGCCGGAGCCGGAGGCTCCGATGATCGAAGTTACGTCGCCGGGGCTGACTGTGAAATCAATGTCCCGCAGCACAACGTTGGAGCCGAAGGCCTTGGAAAGATGCTGAACCTGTAAAATCGGAGTGTCCATCTCACATACCTCCCCGCGTATCGGAATTCCGGTTCCAGTTTGCGCCGGCTTCCTTGCTGTGTTCCTGGAAGACCTCCTCCGGCGTTCCGGGCATTTTGACCATGCCGCTGGTATAGGCCAGCGTGTCCGTGGTGGCAAGGTCATAGCTGGCCGGACCGTCCAGCTTCTTTTCCCACCAGCGCAGCAGGCGCGAGCAGGTGAAGGTCAGGATCAGATAGATGACCATGGCGACGCTCATCGCTTCGAAATACCAGTAGTAAGCGCCGGCATTCTGCTTGGCCACATAGAAAAGCTCAATGGTGCCGATGACGTTCAGCACGGAGGAATCCTTGATGTTGATGATCAGGTTGTTGCCGATCTGGGGAATGATGTTGCGCAGAGCCTGGGGGAAGATCACATACAGCATGGTCTGATAATGGGTCATGCCGATGGCCTTGGCGCCCTCCGTCTGTCCGATGTCGATGGACAGGATGCCGCCCCGGACGGTTTCCGCCATATAGGCGCCGGTGTTGATGGACAAAATCACGAATGCGGCGGTCCACATGCCCATATGGATCTTGGCATACTGGGCAAAGCCGTAGAAGATAAACATGGCCTGCACCATCATGGGCGTGCCGCGGAAGACCTCTACATAAAGGGCCATCAGAAACTTTACGACGCGCAGCAGGATTTTCTTGGGAAGCGAATCCTTAGGCGTTGCGGGAATGGTCTGCACGATACCGACGGCGAAGCCGATCAGGCAGCCGACCGCCGTGCCCACCAGGGCGATCAGAATGGTGGTGCCGGCGCCCCGCAGGAACGAGGAACCGTAATTGTTCAGCAAATAAAGGATGCGGGTGCCGTATGTGGTTGCTTGGGCAGCAGTCATAGCAATTTGCTCCTTTCAGATAAATGACGGCAGAGCAGAGCGCTCCGAAACAGCCGAAGCACTCTGCTCTGCCCGGCAGGGCCGGTGGACCGGCCCTGCCGCGGCGGGGAATTTTTACAATCAGTTGGCCAGGGGCTGCACGGCGATGGCTTCATCCATCATCTTGCTGTAGTCATCGGCGGTGTAGTTGGCCAGGACCTTGTTGACCAGCTCCACCAGTTGGGAATTGCCCTTCTGAATGGAGATGCCGATGTTGACCTCCTCGTCGGAGACCTGATAGTTGTCATCCGAGTCGGCGAAGTCCAGCATCTTCAGGTCGGGATAGGCCACCAGCGCGGCCAGAGCAGTGGGCTGATCGGTGCACACCAGGTCGCAGGCGCCGGACTCCAGAGCGACCAGCATGGCGGGAGCGGTCTCCTGGGCGGCCAGGATGTTGGCATCCTTGAGCTGGGGCAGGCAGGTGTCATACCAAACCGTGTTGATCTGGCTGGTGCAGGTGGCACCGGCCAGGTCCGCAATGCCCTTGGCGTCGGCGTAGGGGCCGTCAGCCTTGACCAGGGTCACGATGGAAGCGTAGTAATAAGGCTCAGAGAAATCCATGTTCAAAAGACGTTCGGCGGTGATGGACTGGCCGCAGATGCCCGCATCCAGCGTGCCGGCAGCCACACCCATGGGAATGGAGTCCCAATCGGTCTTGTGGACCTCCAGGGTCCAGCCATTGGCCTCACAGATGGCCTTGGCCATCATGACGTCATAGCCGTTGGCATAGTCCGAGCTGCCGTAGATCGGCACGGCGCCGTTGGAGTCATCGCTCTGGGTCCAGTTATAGGGTGCATACGCGCACTCCATGCCGACCCGGAACACGCCGGTGTTGAGCACCGAGTTCTTGTCGGCCGCAGCGGAACCGGCCGAGGAGCCGGCCGCGGCGGAACCGTCGCCCGTGCCGGAGGGGGAGCTGCCGCAGGCTGCCAGGCTCAGCGCCATGGTCAGGGCCAGAAGCAGGGCAAAAATCTTCTTCATTTCAAACAATCCTTCCTTACTGCATGATTTTTCGCGGCGGGATCCGGGGACCGGCGGGCCGCCGCGGGGACCCTTCCGGAACAAAAAAACGGACCGCTTTGCGTAAAGCGGTCCATGGAAAAGCGGAGATCCGTTCAGCCATTGATAGCGCTTCACATAAATGTGACAGTCCAGCGCGTCTTTCACGCTGACCCAGCAGCACCCCCTCAGGCAAGGCGGTACAACTTCGGCGGCAGACCCTTTCGCGACGGACAACTGCCTGGTTCTTCCGTCGGTACTGATGGATGCCGCGCCTCTATCGGAGCGATCTGATTTTTGGGTTATCCTACCACGTGTGCGGACGATTGTCAACGGGCGGAGGCGTGAAAACCCGCATTTTTGTACATTATTTCGAAAAAGACTCGGAAATGCGGCTGGTTTTGTGTTATAATATAAAAGATTGCCGACAGAGCGGCTTTGAAAAAGAAGGGAGCAAATACGGTGCAGAATTTGGAGTTTGCAATGCTGGATTGGATCCAGCAGCACTGCCGCTGCGGTTTGCTGGATACGCTGATGCCCTTTTTCACCTGGATCTGTGCCCACGGTGAGATTTGGATCCTGCTGGCGGCGGTGCTGCTGTGCACGAAAAAGGGCCGGCGGACCGGCGCAGCGGTGGCGGCGGCTTTGGTTTTGGACTTTTTGTTGTGCAACGTGCTTTTAAAGCCGCTGGTGGCCCGGCCAAGACCCTGTACCCTGAACGGGGCGGTGCAGCTTTTGATGGCGGCTCCGTCGGACTATTCCTTTCCGTCGGGGCATGCGGCGGCATCGTTTGCGGCGGTGGGGGCGCTGCGTGCGTCCAAAAGCCGGCTGTGGATTCCGGCCTTTGTACTGGCAGTGGCGATCTGCTTTTCCAGGCTGTACCTATACCACCATTGGCCCAGTGATGTGCTGGCCGGGGTTGTGCTGGGGACGGTGCTGGGCTATGCCGGCCAGTGCCTGAGCGCGGATGTGGCCCGGCGTCTTTCCGCACGCCGCGGACACTGAGGGGCTTGTAGGAACCGCATCCGCGCGGTATACTATATAAAATACGGAAACGTCCGGCAGGGCCGGAAGGGCGGTTGACCCGCCGGAAAGACAGAGGAACGTACATGAAACTGATGGTGATCGACGGCAACAGCATTTTGAACCGGGCTTATTACGGGATCCGCCCGCTGAGCACACGGGAGGGCCTTTATACCCATGCGGTGTATGGCTTTTTGACCACGCTGCTGCGCCTGAAGGAGGAGGAGCAGCCGGACGCGCTGTGCGTCACCTTTGACCTCCACGCCCCTACCTTCCGCCACAAGGCGGACGAGACCTACAAGGCCACCCGGAAGCCCATGCCGGAGGAGCTGCGCATGCAGGTGCCGGTGCTGAAGGAGGTGCTGGATGCTTTGAACATCCCCCGCTATGAGCTGGAGGGCTGGGAGGCGGATGACCTGATCGGAACCATTTCCCGCAAATGCGAGGCAGCGGGCTGGGACTGCGTGGTGGTGACGGGAGACAAGGATTCCCTTCAGCTTATTACCGACCGCACCAAGGTGAAGCTGGTGTCCACCCGCATGGGCCAGACCACCACCAAGGACATGACACCGGAGACCTTCCGGGAGCAGTATGGCTTTGCTCCCATCCACATGATCGACCTCAAGGCCCTGATGGGGGATTCCTCGGACAATATTCCCGGCGTCCCCGGGATTGGGGAAAAGACGGCCATGGACCTGATTCAAAAATACGGCAGCATCGATGCGGTCTACGAAAAGCTGCCGGATCTTGACGCCAAGCCTGCTGCGATTAAAAAACTGACGGCCGGGGAGGAGGCGGCCCGCCACTCCTATTGGCTGGCCACCATTGTCACCGATGCGCCGCTGCCCTTTGACCCGGCGGAAAACCGCGTTCGGGCCCCCGGGCCTGCGGCCTATCCCCTGTTTTTAAAGCTGGAGTTTTTAAAGCTGATCGAGCGCCTGGACCTGCAGCCGGAGGGAGCGCAGCCCTCCGAGGCCGCGGCCCCGGACCTGAGTGTCACGGTGGAGTGCGTCCGGTCGGAAAGCCGGGCCGGGGAAGTGCTGGACCTGTTCCGGAAAGCGGACCATGTGACGCTGCTGGCCCTGCCGGACCTCTCCGGTATCATTGTGGACTGCGATACCGGGGCGGATACGGCCCTGTCGGCGGAACTCTTCTTTGAACGCTACACCGGGGATTGGAATGCCCTGCTGAATGCCCTGTTTGCCGCGGATATCAAAAAGGTGAGCCACAACGTCAAGGACCTGATCCGGGCGTTGCTGGAAAACGGTCTGTGCGCCGATGGCTTCGTGTTTGACACGGCTCTGGCCGCCTATCTGGCGGACGCCACCAGCGGCAAATATGAGATCGGCCAGCTGTTTGCCGCCTATTTTCACACGGAGCTGGGGAAGCCCGTGTATCTGGATCCGGACGCCTTTTCCCTGCTGGGGGACGTGACGGCGGCGGAAGCCTCCTTCCACAGCTATACCGCCGCCGTGGAGGCGCTGTACGAGGTACTGGCTCCCAGACTGAAGGAGCTGGACCTGGAGGAGCTGTATACCACGGCGGAACTGCCGCTGTGCCGGGTGCTGGCCGAGATGGAGCTGGCAGGCTGCCGGGTGGACAAGGGAGCGTTGGTATCCTTCGGCGAGATGCTCTCCCGGCGGGCCGAAGCCCTGGAGCAGGATATCTACAATATGGCCGGCGAGGAATTCAACATCAACTCGCCCAAGCAGCTGGGAGAGATCCTGTTCGGCAGGCTGGGCCTGCCCCATGGGAAGAAGACCAAGACCGGCTGGTCCACCAACGCCGATGTGCTGGAAAAGCTGCGCTATGAAGTGCCCATCGTGGAGGCGGTTTTGGAGTACCGGCAGTACGCCAAGCTGAAATCCACCTACGCCGACGGACTTTTAAAGGCGCTGGATCCGGATGGGCGGATCCGCACATCGTTTCAGATGACCGTGACAGCCACCGGACGGCTTTCCTCCACAGAGCCGAATCTGCAGAATATCCCCACCCGCACGGACCTGGGCAGCGAGATCCGGAGCATGTTCATTCCGGCGGAGGGCTGCGTTTTGGTGGACGCGGACTATTCTCAGATCGAACTGCGGCTGCTGGCCCATATTTCCGGCGATGAAGCCATGTGCCGGGCATTTCTGGACGGAGGTGATTTTCACCGCTCCACGGCAGCCCGGGTGTTCCATGTGGACCCTGCCGATGTGACGCCGGAGATGCGCCGCCGGGCCAAAGCGGTCAACTTTGGGATCGTTTACGGGATCTCGGCCTTTTCCCTGAGCCAGGACATCGGCGTCAGCGTGGCGGAGGCCAAGGCCTATATGGAGGCGTATTTCGAGACCTTCCCCGGCGTGCGCCGGTATATGGAGGCGGTCGTGGCCCAGGCAAAGGAGCAGGGCTATGTGGAGACGTTCCTGCACCGGCGCCGGAATCTGCCGGAGCTGAAATCGTCCAACTTCAACCTGCGCTCCTTCGGCGAGCGGGTGGCCCTGAATATGCCCATTCAGGGGGCGGCGGCCGACGTGATGAAGCTGGCTATGGTGGCGGTGTTTGCCCGGCTGAAGCGGGAGCGGCCTGACGCCCGGCTGGTGCTGCAGGTCCACGACGAACTGATCGTGGAATGCCCGGAGGCGGAAGCGGAGGCGATCGCGGCGCTGCTGGAAGAAGAGATGGAAGGCGTGGTGCAGCTGTCTGTGCCGCTGATCGCCGAGGCTCATTGGGGGAAAAACTGGAAAGAGTGCAAGGGCTGAGAAGCTGCAGCCCCGGAAGGAGAACAGACGAAAACCATGGAAGAACGGATGCATGTGCGGATCGTGCCGATGACGGGCGATCACCTGGATGAGGTGGCGGAGCTGGAGCGGATCTGCTTTTCCACGCCCTGGTCCCGGAATATGCTGGCAGAGGAACTGGAGAATGACTGCTCGGCCTTTTTGGCGGCGCTGGATGACGGCGGCCGGGTGGTCGGCTATGCCGGGATCCAGGTGATTCTGGACGAGGGCTATATTGCCAACATTGCCGTGCGGCCGGAGTGCCGCCGAAAGGGTGTGGCCCAGCAGCTGCTGGCTGTGTTCATCGCCTTTGCCAAGGGA
Source organism: uncultured Dysosmobacter sp. (assembly GCA_934563745.1). Taxonomy (GTDB): domain Bacteria; phylum Bacillota; class Clostridia; order Oscillospirales; family Oscillospiraceae; genus Oscillibacter. The sequence goes on from CAKTHE010000007.1 coordinate 27,712, forward strand.
CATCACCTGGCGTTTTTGACTCTGGAGGTGCGTGCCTCCAACACGCCGGCCATATTGCTGTATGGAAAGAATGGATTCCGAAGCGCGGGCCGGCGGAAAAATTATTATGAATTTCCCAAAGAGGATGCCATTATCATGACCCGGTCCTTTGAGGAGGAAGAGGCTGCGGCGCAGCCGTCCCAGGGGATCCGGAGCTGAGGAGGAGACTATGGAATTGCGGCTTCCCACAAACCAGCAGCTGAAAACCGTATATGACCGGGACCTTCGGGAGGCTTTTCCGCCGGCGGAGCTGAAGCCGCTGCGCTCGATCGAAGCGCTGCTGGCCCAGGGACGGTATGAGCCCTGGTGCCTTTTTGACGGAGAAGAGATTGTCGGCGCGGCTTTTTTATGGCTGGTGCGGCCGGGCTGGGCTCTGCTGGACTATCTGTGCGTGGCCCGGAGCCGCCGCAATGACGGACTGGGCGGCGCCCTGCTGGAGCAGCTGGTCGCGGCGCGGCCGGACACGGTCATCTTCGGCGAGGTGGAGGTGCCGGAGGAGGCGCCGGATCCGGCTATGGCCCAGCGGCGTCTTGGCTTTTATGCCCGCCACAGCGCCCGGACGGCCGGTTATGATACCGAAGTGTTCGGTGTGCATTATAAAACCATTTATTGGAGCCGGGAACCGGTACCGGATGCGCAGCTGATGGAACGGCATGCCGAGGTGTATCGGGAAAGCTTTCCGCCGGAGCGTTATGCCCGTTATGTGCGGATCCCGCGGCCGAAAGATGCGCGGCCACAGCCGCAGGTCCCCTGGGAAGGGTAAGGAAAAGGAGAGACGCGCATGAAGATACTGGCTTTTGAAAGCTCTTGCGATGAGACGGCGGTGGCGGTTGTGGAGGATGGACGCACCATCTTGTCGGATGCCATTGCCTCCCAGGCGGATATGCACGCCCTTTACGGCGGCGTGGTGCCGGAGATTGCCTCCCGCAAGCATGTGGAGGCAATCTCCGGGCTGACGGAGCAGGCCCTTCGGGAGGCCGGCTGCACCCGGGCGGATATTGACGCCGTGGCGGTGACCTATGCCCCGGGACTGATCGGCGCGGTGCTGGTGGGGCTGAGCTTTGCCAAGTCCGTGGCCTACGGCTGGGGGGTGCCGCTGATTCCCGTGCACCATGTGCGGGGGCACATTGCCGCCAACTATCTGGCCTTCCCGGAGCTGGAGCCGCCCTTTTTGGCTCTGGCGATCTCCGGCGGCAATACCCTTCTGGTGGATGTGCAGGATTATACGGTGATGAAAATTCTGGGGGCGACCCGGGATGACGCAGCCGGCGAGTGCTTTGACAAGGCGGCCCGGGTGCTGGGGCTGCCCTATCCGGGTGGAAAGCCCCTGGATGAACTGGCGCAGCAGTCTGCCGGCGGGGTTTACAATCTGCCGGAGGCCCATGTGGATGGAGCGGAGCTGGACATGAGCTTTTCCGGACTGAAAACGGCGGTGGTCAATCTGGCCCATCGCGCCGAGCAGACCGGGCAGGCCCTGGACCGGGCGGCCCTTGCCCGGGATTTTGCCCGGGCTGTCAGCCGGGAGCTGGTGCCCCGGGCGGAAAAAGCCTTGCTTCAGACCGGGTACCGGACTCTGGCGGCGGCCGGCGGCGTGGCGGCGAACTCGGTGATCCGGGCGGATCTGGCTGCCATGTGCCGGCGCAGGGGCTGCAAGCTCTATCTGCCGCCGCTGAAGCTTTGCGGAGACAACGGCGCGATGATCGGTGCCCAGGGATACTATGAATACAAAGCCGGCCACACGGCCGGGATGGATCTGAACGCTTACGCGACCCGGGAGATCGACGCATAAGCGGCACACGGTGCGTGGATCAGGGGGACTGCCTTACCGGGCGGTCCCCTTTTTTTGCGGGCGGCCGCAAAGGGGTGCATACGGATGTATATTTGGAAAGCAGCCGGCGAGGCTTGTAAAGGGAGTCAACTTTCCAAATCTGAAGGCGTGTTTGGTTTTAATGCAAAATAGGGCGAATCGAATGCCTGAAAACGGCCGGACCGGAAAAGAGAAGAAAATAAAAGTTTTATGTAAATTAAACGGAGAGAAGCGAAACGTGGAAAACACCGTTTCAGGGTTTGTGAAAAAATGTAAGTTCAGCCTGAAAGCGCTCGAATAAAGCGGAAAAATGACTGTGGAAAACCCTGTTGAAAATGTGAATAACTTTTTGTAGACGGATCGAAGTATTTTATTTATGTAAAATATTGATCAAGGAGAGGAGACGATCCGGGACCTGCCGGAAGCCCCTGGGAATCTGCGGGTCCGACGGATGAAACCAAAGCGCGGCCGGAAGATTGTGCGGCGGCCCCGGCGGCAGCGCGACAGAAAATCTGATGGATTTCCTGCGTAAATACGAATTGTAATATGTACATATTCTGCATGCTCCGGGAGAACGGCGGCAGCGCGCCGCTGTGAAAAAAGCTGTTTGAATTCGAGTTTTTCCTGTTGACGGACGAAAAGACCCATGGTATAATAACTGTCGTGTCCTGAGGGGGCACGCTTTAAAAATCATGCTAATGTAGCTCAGTCGGTAGAGCAGCTGATTCGTAATCAGCAGGTCGTGTGTTCGAGTCACATCATTAGCTCCAAAAAGGAACACCACCCATTGGGTGGTGTTCCTTTTTTGGTTCTGCTTGTTTTATGCGCTCTGCCTTTCGGGGATTGACCGCCGCATTTTTCAACCCCAAATGTCTTTGTCGGCAGCATCCTGGCAAGGAATGCGGCAGCTATAAAACCGCTTTTCACGGATTGCAATTCCTATTTATAAGGATATCCTCACAAGGGGAGATCCTGAGTTGCAGGAGAAAAACGGCGCGATATACGGCCCGTGCCGACAGCCGCAGGCCGTATGGGCTCCGGCTCACCGCCGGCGCTGCATGGATTCCGGACGAGCGGGCCGGATCCCTGCGCAGCTTGTTTTACAGATAAAGATACTTCCAAATATCCGCCCAATCTCTGGTTGTGGCTGCGTCTTTTGGGATCTGACTGAGCAGATACAGCATGTGGCTGCGCTTCCCCCCGGCGAGGCTGTGCAGGTCAGAGAGATAAAGGCACCCCATTTTCACGCGCAGATGCTCCAATATAGAATTCGCTGTCATGGGCAGACTCCTTTCTGTGAGAGTATGGCATGACCGGATGCAACCATACCATTCTTAGTATACGCGGAGACGGCTGAAAAGTTGGGGGAGGGGGAAAAGAAAATCACCGCTTTTCAAAAGCGGTGATTTTATGATCGTGGTCTGTGTTACGGTGCGGCGGATTCTGCTTTATCCTGCGCAGCACCTTGCGCGGATTGTGCTGCTTTGATCATTTCGTAGATCTCAGGGGAAGAAACACCTTGGAGCAGCCTGACGTTTTCCTCCAATGTGCCGCCGAACTGTGCGGTATAAGCCCGTGCTGCCCGGAGGCGCCTGGCGGAGATATGGTGCTCCATGGTGCTGTCGTTCTCTTCCTCATCCATCTGGAACACGGAGACCTCCAGCTGCTCTTCGCCGATGGCGGCAGAAGCGGTTTCTACCTCCGTTTCCAGCTTGGCGCTGTCTGTGCATACGCTGACCTCAATATCCGTATTGCTTTCGTTCAGTTAATTCTGTTCCTGACAGGCAGAGACAATGGTATTCATGCACGCTTCCGCGGTTCCCTTGGGGAGGGTGATCTTGGAAAGCAGCGCTTCGGCGTCTTCGTTCAGTGGCACCACATCAAAGACCCGCTCAAAGCAGTTCAGGTCCAGGCGGACACTGGGATTGATGTCCATGTAGATATAGCTGGCCGGTGTGCGGCAGAGGTGATAGCCAAAGACCGCCGTGCAGATCAGCGTCAGGCATGCCGCCAGGGAGAGGACCTTTCCTGCAGAGGGGGCAGACACGGAGACTTCCTGCCCCACGGCGTAGTTTCGGTCGCGCATTTCCGCGAAGGTGCCGTCTTTTTTCAAAACGACACAGCGCCCGTCTTTGATCTCCGTCACGATTCCCCGCATCTTAAAGCCCCTCCCTTCCGATTTTGAAATATTCCCGCATGACCGGATAGTCGCCCGCCCAGATCAGCATACCGGCGATGATATAGGTCCGGCTGCGTTCCAGAACCTTGCTGCCGGTCCCCAGCTCTGCCATGATCTGGCTGGCCGGGAGGCATTTTGTTTTTCGGACTGCCGCCACCCGCTCCGGCTGCCGGATCAGCCAGCGGATCACCTCCAGACAGGCCCGCTTTGTCCGGCCGAACTTGGGCGAGGATTTCGGCAGATCGAAAAAAGAGATGTTGAATTCCACCAGCTCCTGCCGAAGCGCACGGATCTCCAGCGCGGCATCGGATACAACAGGAGCCGGATCTTCCATTTCAAAGGGGATCTCGCCGCCGCGGTCATCCTGCGTGCTGAGGGCGCTGAAGGGGATGCACCTGCCGCTTCGGCTTTCTTTTCGCAGAAGGTCCGTAATGCGGTTTTGGATAGCCGCGGCAGCAAGGGCCTGAAAGGAGCCCTTGTCCGGGCGATAGGCGGTGATGGCATCATTGAAGGCGATCAGCGCCTCGGAGTAGGCGTCGTGACAGTCCACAAACCGTCCGGCTGCCCTGGAAGCGCAGCGGCGGATCAATAAATCGTTTTCAGCCAAAAGAGCTTCCCGTGCCCGCGGGTCCCGCTGGGCCAGCAGAAGCTGTTCCGTCTCATTCATACTGCCCCTCCGGTTCCGCAGTTTTGCGCAATTGCAGGAATAAAATAGCGGAAAACGGCAGTCCTGTCAAGCGCCTGGCCCGCAGTGAGCGTTTGGAAGAGCTCCCGCGACGGCCGTTTTTATATACGCATCCGGCTTGCGATTTTTGGGGGAGCTTGGCAAAAGAAAATCTTGAAGCATCCCCCGGGGAAAGCGTGCCCGGTTCGTATATATGCGTGAAACATCGCAGACAGGAGGAACGATTTTACAATGAAAGCACGGCTTTTTCACATTTTGCTGGCAGGTATATGGCTCGTTTCCGCACTGAGCATCCCTGCGTCGGCCGCAGAGGTGCCCTTTTCGGATGTGGCTGATTCGGCCTGGTATTACGAATCCGTAGAGCGCGTTTATAAAGAAGACTGGATGAATGGGACCGGCACAGGCACCTTCAGCCCCCACGGCCCCCTGACCCGTGCCATACTGGCGGTGATCCTCTGGCGGATCGAGGACAGCCCAACCGCCGGGCAGAGCGCTGTGTTCACGGATACCGCGCCGGATGACTGGTTTGCGGAGGGGCTTTCCTGGTGTGTGGAATCCGGCGTGTTTGCCGGTTTTCGGGACGGCAGCTTTCGCCCCCGGGAGTCCATCACCCGGGAGCAGCTTGCCACGGTGTTCTTCCGGTACGCCGAACAAACAGGGACCGCACCGGTCGGGCACGCGGACGCCGCAGCATTCAGACATGGCTGCGTTTGGGCGACGGAGGCCTGCACCTGGGCCAATGAGTACGGATTGTTTACAAACGCATTGGGGCCCCTTGATCTCTGCGAACCCGCCAGCCGCGCCGAGATCGCCTATCTGCTGGATCAGTATTTTCCGTCCGGAAACGCTGCTTCCATCTTGACGGAAAACCGCTTCGGCTCCATGGGGTATCTTCTGTATATCCCGGCTGACCCGCAGCCGGATATGCCGCTGATCGTTTATCTGCACGGCGGACACGGCAAGGGCAGCGACCTGTCCGTCCTCACCGGTACGGACGGGTTCCCGCAGTATCTGGCAGACGGCCTGCTGGGGGACGTTCCGGCGTATGTGCTGATCCCCCAGCTTCCCGCGGATCAGCGGGGCTGGAAGCCCACTGCGGAAACCGTTATGCAGCTGATCGACAAGGTTTGCGAAGAAAACCGCATTGACCGCAGCCGGATCTGTCTCACCGGGCACAGCATGGGCGGCACCGGTACGTGGGATCTGGCGCTGGCTTATCCCGGCGTATTTTCCCGCATTGCCCCCATGAGCGGCAGTGTGGATGCCACGACCGAGACGCTCACCATTCTCAGGAATACGCCGGTCTGGGCATTCGTGGGCGCGGACGATGTGGTGGTCAGGCCGGAATCCTCGGAACGGTTTGTTGCCGCGCTGGAACAGCAAAATGCGGATGCGCGGATCACGGTTTTTCCGGGGACCGACCACGTGGGCGTGCCGCAGAAATCATGGCTGGAACACGGCGGAGAACTGCTGAACTGGCTGCTTGGCTGATTTTTTCGGCAGCACCCCAAGATTTCCGTATCCTGTGCGTATATAGAGGCAGAGCAACAAAATACATACTCTGGAGGAAAACAATATGCGAGCCTCCAAACGAATCACAGCCCTGCTGTCAGCTGCGCTCATCGTGCTGTCTGTTCTGCCCGCCTCCGCTGCTGCGGCGAAGAAGCCGAAGGCGGAGGATGATGGGATGAACATGTTCGATAAGAGCGATTTTATCGGGAAGGAGCAGCCGGAGCTGACCGAGGAGACCAAGCAGCTCATCTCCCTTTACAAGCGCAAGCCCACCGAGGAAAACTATCTCAACCTGCGGGCGGAGGTCATTAAGAACTATGACGCCGTTCTGGTCCGCAAGGAGGCAAAGCTGGCGGCGTTGAAGTCGGAAACGGCAGGCAAGCCCAGCGGCGAAGCCAAGGTGGCCGAGATGGAGGAGATCGTGCAGGAGATGTATGAGACCTACTGGAACCGCATCAACAGCAGTATGCTCCGCTTCACCGACCCGAGGCTTCTGAACTGGAAGGTGGCCAACGCCTACCGCTATGATTACATTTCCGTTATGGGCGCCGGTACCACGGTGTATGTGGGCCGCACCTCCGTCACCAATGCGCAGTACGCCGCATTCGTTTCTGAAACCGGCTATCCCGCTCCCTCCAACTGGACGGAGGGCGCTTATCCCGCCGGAGAGGACGATCTCCCCGTGAATGATGTGTCCGCCCAGGACGCCGAAGCCTATTGTGCCTGGCTGACGGGGTGCGACGGAGTGAATACTTACCGCCTGCCCAACGAAAGCGAGTGGGAACTGGCTGCCGGCCACATGCCCAAGGATGCTGACTTCAACTGCGGCGTGAACGATGGCCGCACCTCGGTTGAGGAGTATGCCAAGGTCACCCGCGGCGCCCACGGCGCCGTGGACTTCTGGGGCAATGTGTGGGAGTGGACGACCACCGTTCGCGCAGACGGCACCTGGGGCGTCAAGGGCGGCGCGTGGGACTCCGCCCGCACCGACTGCCGAACGGAATACCGCAAGGAAGGCCGGGACGCCTCTCAGGGCTATGAGGACGTGGGCTTCCGTGTCATTCAGATCCTGAACGGTGAGGAGCCGGAGCAGAAGGTGGAACTGGCAACGCTGGCTTCTCCCGCTATGGTGTCCGCCGTCTCTGCCGCACCGGACAGCATTACCCTGAGCTGGCAGGCTGTGGAGGGCGCGGCGGAGTATCAGCTTTTCACCTATGACGCCGACACCGACCATGTTGAAATGCTGGGGACTACTGCCGATACCACCGTCGTGATGGACGGGCTGGAGCCCGGCAGCACCCGCCGCTACATCGTGCAGCCCATCTCCTTTGTGGAGATCGCCGACAACGTATCCGGTGAAAACAGTGTGGGTGCGACCTGCGGGGAGGCTCCGGCCGCGGCGGTGACGCCCGCTGTTTCTTACGATGCAGAAAGCGGCAGCCTGACGCTTTCCTGGCAGGCGGCAGAGGGCGCGGAGACCTACTACATCTACCGCTACCATTCCGACGCCCATATGCTCTCTACGCCCAAAACCGTCAGCGGCAAGACTTTTTACACCTATCGCCAGGGGACCGCGGACGCCGAGACTGGTTATCTTGTTACCACGGAGCCGATGCCCAGCCGGAAGTATTACGACGGTGCAGGGGCGATCTCCATTGTATTTCCGCAGCCCTGAGGGATCCATCCGTGGCGGCCTAAGCAAAACACCGTTTCCGACGAAACGGGTCGGCGTCCGGCCTAAATTTGCCGCGGAGCATATCTTAAAAAATACAGACAGCCTTTCGGCTGTCTGTATTTTTCAATCATTGGATTTCAGACCGGCTGCCTGGCCTGAGAAAATGAACCTGCCTGAACCGCGTTTTTGAGGAAACCGAGAAATTGCTCCGCCGCCGGGGAATCCGCCTGGTCCTTCTTCCAGGCCAGCACGGTTCCCATTTCCAGCCGCGGGGAGAGCGGCACGAAGGTCAGCGCGTCGGAGATGTGCTCCAGGTCAAAGCACAGCGCCGCACCCACGCCGTTTTTTACCATATTGGCAGCGTTCAGGATCAGATTGTAGGTGGCAGCGATCTCAATTTGGCCGTATGCGTCGCCAAACCAGCCGGCCAGCTCGCTGCGGACCGTTTCACGGCTGCTGATGAGCAGGGGAATGCCCAGCAGATCCTGGGGGGCAAGGGCGCCTTTTTGCGCCAGCGGATGCTCCTTCGGCAGCAAGACACCCCAACGGTCCTTTTGCGGTGTCCGCAAAAACGCGTACCGGCCAATATCCACCGGCTCGGTCAAAAGGCCCATGTCCAGCAGGCCCTTTTCCATGCGCTCCTTAATATCGTCGGCGTTGGCGCTGTATATACGGAACCGCACCTGCGGGTGGAGCCTGCGGAATGCCCGGTTATTCCGGGAAAGAAAGGTCATGCCCACGGATTCGCCGCAGCCGATGGCAACCTCGCCGGCCAGCGCTTCATCGCCGTGCCGCAGCTCCTGGCTGGCCTTGTCGGCCAGCTCTACGATCTCCTGCGCCCGGCGGCGCAGAAGCATCCCTTCATCCGTCAGAACGATCCGGTATTGGCTGCGGCGAAAAAGCTTGACGCCCAGTTTGTCCTCCAGCTGCCTGAGCTGGCGGGAGAGCGTCGGCTGCGTCACGTGCAGCAGTGCCGCCGCTTTGGTGATATTCTCCTCCCGCGCAACGGCGAGAAAATAGCGTAAAACGCGCAGCTCCATGAGCATCCCTCTTGCGGAAAGAATACCACAGAAAAGGCATAGCTGCAATGCAGATATGCGCCTTTATAAATGGAAGCCGCAGGGGCCGGAGGCGCCCCGGAACGTACCGGGACCGCACCCTGGTGTGCTTCCGGCCTCACCGGTCCGCCGGCCGTCCGGGGGATTCCGCATGGTGGGGGCTATGGCTGAAAAACTGTGTCAGCGCTTCCGCCAGAAGCGCCGGGTGGTTGATGATCTCGCCATGGCCGAACCCGGGAAAGCAGCGGACCGTCAGCTGCGGGTATGCCTTCCGCAGCTTCTGGATGGCTTTTTTCATATGGCCTTCCTTTTCTCCATACCAGCAGGCCACCTGAGCCTCCGGCTGTACCGGGAAGTTTGTACGGTAGAGCGTGAGCCCCGCTGCCCAGGCAGCCCGGACAGATTCCAGACTGATCTGATCCGGGATGCGGCTCAGCATGGTCTGCATGCCCTGCTCCGTCTGGCCCATGAAGCGCAGCGCCCAGGCGGGCATCGTCTTTTTCCGGGCCGTCTCATACTGTTTGGGCGGCATGATCTTCAGGATCAGGCCGTTCAGTATGCCGAAGTCCAGGTATTCCGGTCCGCTGAGGATCATGCGGTCAATCTGGACGCTGGGGGAGGACTTCAAAAGGACCGCCGGCCCGCAGCCCAGGGATTCGGCAAAAAGAAGATCCAGCCGCCCGCCGCACTGTGTGCAGAGATAGTCTGCCAGCTTGTCGGCCTGGGCCTGGGCGGTTGTGTAGGTGGTGGTTCCGGATCCATCAAAACCGTCAAAGCTGACGGCGTGGATGCAAAAGTCGGCTTCCAGCAGCGGGATCAGATTCTCAAACTGCCGCCAGCACATCAGATTTCCGTGGAGCAGCAGGAGGGATTTGCCCTGCCTGTTTCCGAAATTTCTGATTTCCATGTTCCTTCGCCTCCGACCGGTTCTCTTGCATTTATTTTGTAATCTTCATACAGAAATCGCAGCGGTCGTCGCCGCGTCCCAGGGTCTTGGTGCGATGCCAGAAGAGTTTCGGATGCAGGCCCGCATAGCTGATGTCGTCGCTGTCGCAGAAGCAGCGGCACAGCTCCGGACAGCCATACTGCACGCAGGTGTCGTGGTAGGGACATTGGGTCATGTCAATGCGCCAGACGGATCGATCCGTCTGCAGCTCCGCTGCGGCGAAGCCTGCCGCCGGGCCGAAGGCGGTCCGCGTGGACTTGACAAACACGCCGGGAACCAGGCGGTAAAGACCCGGAATACGCAGCAGGACCACAAGAAGCCGGTGCGTCTTCCGGGCCAGCTGCTCTACGTAGCTGTGGACCGTCTGCAGGGCCTCGTCCTTCGGCATGACGGTCTGCAAGATCTCATAGGCGGCGATGCCCGGAAGGATCTGGCGCTCCAGATGTTCCTTCTTTTCCTTGCTTGCCCCGGCGGTTTCCGCCCGCAGTGCCTGCAGACGCGCGTCAAACGCGGCGTTCAGCTGTGCTGCCCGGAAGGGAAAGCGCTGAGCGACCGTTTTCCGGAAATCCGCCGCAAGATAGCATTCCTTCATTTCCGCAGTCTCCTTTCCTTCCGTAAGATGGATCCAGATGAGTTAGCTAAATCTAACTCGCACTTTTCGAAAAAGCTGCCTATTGGCAGCGCGTGATTTCCCCGGCTTTGTGACCGGGAAGCAGCGGATCCGGCCGTCGAAATCGGCCGGGGACCTTTGCGGCTTCTATTGTAGCATTCACGGCTTCCTTTTGCAAGACGGCAGGGCTTCCGCGTTCCGGGCCTTTGCAGGCACTTCTCCTTTGGCGGAAACTGGGGCCCGGGGCTTGCGGAATGGGAAAATTGTTTTTATAATTGCACTTGCAGTTCCGCACAGGCTGGGCCGGGTGCTGCGGGGCATTCCCTGCCGCTGCGTGGCGGGCAGCAGACGCAGCCTGACCGGCTATGCTGGCAGGATCGGCCGGGGACGGCGCTTTTGAAGGAGGAATGAACGTATGATTGCAGCTGCGATTGAACAGATGATCGCCTTTTATCAGGGGAATGTGCATGATATCGCGCACTTTCTGAACGTTTGGGCTCTGGCCAAAACCATTGCCGAACAGGAGGGACTGGACCCGAGGACCCGGGAGACCCTGGAGCTTGCGGCCGTGGTGCATGACATTGCCTGCCCGCTGTGCCGTGAAAAATATGGGGACACCAACGGAAAACATCAGGAGCTGGAAAGCCCGCCGCTGGTGGAGGCGTTTCTGGCAGCACTGCCTGCATGCGGCGCAGACCGCGCGCGGATCTCCTGGCTGGTGGCGCATCATCACACCTATACGGATGTGGATGGGCTGGATCACCGCATTCTGCTGGAAGCGGACTTTCTGGTCAACGCCGGTGAAAGCGGCTATTCCAGGGCGGCGATCGATACGGCCCGGGAGCGTGTATTCCGGACAGCCGCCGGACGGAGGCTTCTGGATTCCATATATGGGTCCCCGGCGAAGGCGGATTAAGGCAGGGCGCCGCCTTGCTCCGATGACGGACGGGAAAAGCACGATTTCCGGTTTCGATTGCCGGGAACCGTGCTTTTTTACATGAGGATATACAGCGGGGCCGCGCCTTTTCCGTGGCCCGGCGCCGGTGGATAGCCCGAGATATACGGTACAGGCATGGATTGCTTTCCAAAATAGGTATTCGACATGGGCGGCGCGTAGGTGTACAATGAAACTGCCCTTGGGGCAGTTTCATTGTTTCCTTGTACAGGAGAATCGGCTGAAACCGGCGGCCGGCGTACAGCCACGGCTGTGGAGCAGAACGGCCGAAGACATGAAATGGCGTCGCTTTTTCAGCAGGAAGCCGGCGCGGCGGAAGAGCCTGCGCCGCAAGCCTGAGGGGCGGATGCGGATTACGAAAACAGAAGGCTTTTTATGAATCGGGAAGAACGGGCAAAGCGTACCATGCAGGCGCTGTACGGGCCAGAGGCGCCGGGGCAGGCCGGGCAGGATCCGGAGTTTGCCGCCATTAAGGAGCGGCTTATTTACGGCGAGATCTATGCCGAGGAGAAGCTCTCCGCCCGCATGCGGGAGCTGGTGATTCTGGTCGTGGCGGTCACGAACCAGACGATGAACGAGGTCAGGCGCCACACCGCCGCGGCCCTTGCCTCCGGCGTGAAGCCGGAGGAGATCAGGGAGGCGGTTTACCACTGCGCCCCCTATATCGGCCTGGGCAAGACGGAGAATGCCGTGAGCGCGGTTTGTGAAGTGCTTGCCGAGAAGGGCGCTGCCCTGCCGCTGGAGGGCGGCCGGACCGTCACGGAGGAGAGCCGCTTAAAAGACGGCATCGCCGCCCAGAAGTCTATCTTTTGGGACCATATCGACGCCATGCGCGCCGCCGCGCCGGAAAATCAGAAGAACATTCAGGACTATTTGTCCGCTTACTGCTTCGGCGATTTTTATACCCGCAAATTTCTTACCATCCCGGAGCGGGAGCTGCTGACCTTTGCGATCCTTGCGGCCCAGGGCGGCTGCGAGCCGCAGGTGAAGGCCCATGTGGGCGGCAACGCCGCCGCGGGCAACGGAAAGGAAACCTTGTTGGCCGCCCTGACCGTTTGCCTGCCGTATATCGGCTTCCCCCGTACCCTCAATGCGCTGGGCTGCGTGAATGACGTCCTGCCGGAGAAGCAGGCGTAAAGCGGCCCGGCTTCCGTGCAGGATTGGAACGATCTGTCAAAATTCGATATAAGGAGTGCAGAGTTATGAGCAAGAGTTTGGTAGCCTATTTTTCCGCAAGTGGAGAGACGGCGCGTCTGGCAAAGACGCTGGCCGGCGTGACTGGCGGGGACCTTTTTGAGATCCGGCCGGAAACGGCATATACCTCCGCCGACCTGAACTGGAATGATACCAAAAGCCGCAGCACCGTGGAAATGAACGACGCCAAAAGCCGGCCTGCCATTGCGGACAAGGTTGCGGATATGGCGCAGTACGACACGGTGTTTGTGGGCTTTCCCATTTGGTGGTATCAGGCCCCACGCATTATGGAAACGTTTCTGGAAAGCTATGATTTTGCAGGGAAGACGCTGATCCCCTTTGCCACCTCCGGCGGCAGCGGGCTGGGGAAGACCGAGACCATCCTGAAGGCGGACTGCTCTTCAGAGGCGAAGTGGCTTCCCGGCAGGCGCATGAGCAGCCGGGAGAGTGCGGCTGCCGTGGAAAAGTGGGTCCGGAGCCTGGGCCTTTAAGCATGACCGGGACGGAAGCCGGATAAGCGGAGGAGCACACATATGGAATACACAAAATTAGGCCGAACCGATCTGAAGGTTTCCAAGGTCTGCGTGGGCTGTATGAGCTTCGGCCAGGCGGGAACCATGCACGACTGGACGCTGGACGAAGCAGCCTCCAAGGAAGTGGTGAAACACGCGCTGGATCTGGGCATCAACTTTTTCGATACCGCCAACGGCTATTCCGCAGGGACCAGTGAGGAATATCTGGGCCGGGCACTTAAAAAGAATGTCAGCCGGGACAAGGTCGTGATCGCGTCCAAGGTCTACTTCAATCCCGGGCGGCTGTCCCGGGAGGCCATCTTCCGGGAGATCGACGGCAGCCTGAAGCGGCTGGGAACGGACTACCTCGACCTTTACATCATCCACCGCTTCGACTATGAAACGCCCATGGAGGAGCCCATGGAGGCCCTGAACGATCTGGTCAGGGCGGGCAAGGTCCGGGCACTGGGCGCATCCGCCATGTACGGCTATCAGTTCTATAATCTGCAGCTTTGCGCCCAGGATCACGGCTGGGCCCGGTTTGAGGCCATGGAAAACCACTATAACCTGCTCTACCGGGAGGACGAGCGGGAGCTCATTCCGATCTGCAGGCAAATGGGCGTGAGTCTGATGCCCTACAGTCCGCTGGCGGCGGGACATCTGACCCGTCCGACTTGGAATGCCGACACCCTCCGCAGCAGGACCGATCGGGTGGCTATGGGTAAGTACGATCGCACCGAGGAGCAGGATCTGCGGATCGTCAAGCATGTCGCGGAGCTGGCAGACACGTACGGTGTGAAGATGCAGGAGATCGCCCTGGCGTGGCAGTGGGCCAAGGGTGTGGTGTCCCCGATCGTGGGGGCTACCAAGGCCAGGTATCTGGATGATGCCGCCGCTGCGCTGGCGGTGAAGCTGACAGACGCGGATATTGCCTATCTGGAGGAGCCGTATACGCCCCACCGCATTGTGGGCGCCATTGACTGCAATCCGCCCCAGGGTGTGATGCTGCTGGACGAGAAAAAGGACGGAGACGGTCAGGCCCAGGGGCGGACCCGGGCCTGAGGGGCGGTCCCTTCTGGCAGGGCTCCGGAAGAAATTACTTGACAAACAAAAAGGGACGAAGTATAGTAAGCACAACCTGAATGGAAACCTGAACCAAAAGGAGGCGGACGGAATGAGCGGCACGATGATGACCATGATGCAGATGTACATGCCTTGCATGTGCATGCGTTTTGCTGTTCAGATTCCGATGCGCGCTCCTCATCAGGCCATTTGAACCAGACATTGGCTTGCTGTAGCCGGGAGACTCCGCCATCGGAGTTTCCCGGCTTTTTTGCCGCCCCGGTGCACAGGGCGCGGCTTGGGACCGTGTGCAGGGCATGCACAGCGGCTGCCGGAGTCTGCCGGAAAAACACCCGCGCGCAGGAACGGCTGTGCGCGCAGATAAAAAAGGAGTGTATTTTTATGCTGAACATTCAATATGACATCGTGGGTTCCTTCCTCCGCCCGGAGGCAATCAAAACGGCCCGGGCGCAGTATAACGCCGGAACCATCAGCCTTTCCCAGCTGCGCCAGGTGGAGGATCGGGAGATTGCCAAGCTGGTGCAGAAGGAGGTGGAACACGGGCTCAAGTACGTCACGGACGGAGAGTTCCGCCGCCGTTGGTGGCATCTGGACTGGCTGAAGGAATTTGACGGTTTCACCACCAAGCACCTGGATAAGGAACGCAACGGGGTGGTCAACCACATTGAGCTGGGGTATATCACGGGGAAGATCTCCTACGATCCCACCCGCGCCCATCCGGAGATCGAGGGTTACGATTTCCTGCGTGCAGAGGCGGCCAAATATCCGGGAATTGTGGCGAAAAAATGTATTTCCGGACCCAATATGATCCTGGTTGACAACTATCTGCAGCTGGGGATCAAGGAGCTGCCCTATTACGGGACGAATGTGGATGCCCTGATCGATGACATTGCCGCCGCCTATCAGACCGCGATCCGGGATCTTTACGATCATGGCTGCCGGTACCTGCAGATCGACGATACGTCCTGGACCTACATGATCGACGCAAACTTCCTGCAGAAGGTGGCGGATCTGGGCTATGAAAAGGCGGAGATCCTGGAATGGTTCCGGAAGGTGTCCACCAAGGCGCTGGAGGGCCATCCGGCCGATATGACCATCGCCAATCATTTCTGCAAGGGGAATTTCAAGGGGCACCCCCTGTTTGCGGGCTTTTACGATTCGGTGGCGCCTGTGATCAGCCAGATCCCCTACGACGGATTTTTTGTGGAGTACGATGACGAGCGCTCCGGCTCGTTTGCGCCCTGGGCCGTTTTGAAGGGAACGGGGAAAACTTTTGTGGCGGGCCTGATCTCCACAAAGAATCCGGTTTTGGAGGAGCATGACGCCCTGAAAAAACGCTATCAGGAGGCGAAGGCTGTGGTGGGTGATAACATTGCCCTTTCTCCGCAGTGCGGCTTTGCCTCCGTGGAAGAGGGCAACTGCATCGACGAGGAGACGCAGTGGAAGAAGATCGATCTGCTGGTTTCCTGTAAGGATTTTGCCTGAGCGGATAAAAACGCAATAAAAAGCAGCAGCCCTAAAGGCTGCTGCTTTTTTGCCGCGGAAAGGCGGCGCTCAGCGGAGCGTCACCGTGAATTCGATGCGGGCATCCTGCAGCGATGCGGAGATCGTGCCGTGATGGCCCTCGGCGATGCCGCGGGCAATGGACAGCCCGATGCCGAACCCGCCGGGAGAAGCGCCGCGGGCCGGATCGGCCCGGTAAAACCGGTCGAAAAGCCGTTCGAGATCAAGAACCTGGGCAGTGTCGCAGAGATTGGAGGTCCGAAGCCGCACGCCCTTGCGGGCCTTTTCCAGAGAGAGGGAAATCGCTGTGTCCGGCAGGGCATATTTTACGGCATTATCCAGCAGGATCGACACCAGCTGCCGCACGGCGTACTCGTCCCCGCAGTAATGCAGCCCCGGCGCAATGGAAAGCGACAGCGTGTGTCCCTTGGCGGCGGCGAGGTCCTGAAAGGATTCCGCCGTCTCCCGCACGGCGTCGCTGACAGGGAAGTCCTCCATTTTAAGCGGGGATTCGTCCTCGTCCATGCGGGAAAGGGTCACCAAAGCGTTGACCAGAGCCGTCAGCTTTTCGCTTTGGGCCAGGGCCTTGTCGATCCATACCTGCTTCCCGACGTCCATTTCCAGGACCTTCAGACTGGTGGTGATCACGGTGATGGGCGTTTTCAGTTCATGGCTGGCATCGGTGATGAATTGCTTTTGCTGCTGCGCACTGCGCACGACCGGGTCGATGGCCCGGCGGGAGAGCAGGACCACCAGGATCAGAACCTATACGATGCAGCCGGCGTCTGCCAGCAGGGACCAGAGCAGCACATTGCGGACGGCCCGCAGCTCCTGATACCGGTTCAGGAAAATGGCCATGTTCCGGTTGTCACCGGTGTGGGTGACCAGAAAGCGGTAGTCGCCGAAGGACCCGTAGCCGGCTCCGTGATCCACGGCGGCGGTGAGATACGCGGCGGTATCCGTCTCGGAGACGGAGGCGATCTTTGTAAGATCCGCCAGACTCAGGGTCCCGTCGTCTGTGTAGCGCAGGACGAAATAGCGGGTGGAATAGGGCGTTTCCAGAGTGAAGGGACCATCCCGGCCGGGGCGGGCCGGGTCAGCCGGCGTATGCCCCGGGCGCTCTGCGGCGGAAGCGGAGCCATCGTCAGAACCGGAAGGCACGGCGGCTGGGATGGTTCCCTCATTTTCACAGATCAGGGCCAGGGTGCTGCGCAGGTCCGCGTCGGTGGACAGATAGTTTGCCGCGTTCAGAATGCCGGTCAGGACCGCCGCCACGGAGAGGGTGGCGATGCGGATAAAGCGATTTCGCAGCTGTCGGATCATACGGATTCCTCCAACAGATAGCCCAGGCCCCGGTTGGCCCGCAGCGTCACGCGGGAGCCGATGGCCCGCAGCTTTTTGCGCAGGTTGGAGATGTTGACCCAGACCACGTTGATCTCCGCCTCATTTTCCCAGCCCCAGACCTTTTCCAGAATGCGCTCCGCGGAAAAAACCTGCCGGGGAGAACGCAGGAACAGCTCCATAATCTGAAACTCCCGCCCGCTCAGACGCACACATTCCGTTCCGCAGCGCAGGTCGCCGGTGCCGGGATCCAGGGTGAGGTCCCCGTACGCCAGAAGGGAGGGGCAGTAAGCCTCGCTGCGCCGCAGCATTGCCCGGACCCGGCTTAAAAGCTCGTCCGGATCAAAGGGCTTGGGAAGATAGTCATCGGCTCCGGCATTGAAGCCGGTGATGCGGTCATGGGTCTGCCCCTTGGCGGTGAGCATCATGATGGGCGTCTTGACCCCTTCGCCGCGCAGCTTCTTCAGAACCTGGATGCCATCCAGTTTGGGCATCATAATATCCAGAATCACGGCGTCGTAGGCCCCGGTGGCGGCATACGCGTAGGCGTCGGCCCCGTCGTGCACAACGTCCACGCTGAAGCGGCTGCGCGTGAAAAAAGGCGCTGAGGGCCTCGGCCAGATCCTGTTCATCTTCTGCAATCAAAAGCTTCATGGGCATCACCTGCTGCTTGATAAAATCGATTGTAGTATACAAAAGGAAGCGGAAAAAAGCAAGTCTGCGGCGGAGCACTGCCCTTTTGGCGGACGGAACCGGGGCGTCAAAAAAATTTCGGAATCTTTAGGCAGCCTTTAGGAAGCGGCTGTATCCTGAGGGTGTTCCAAGGGGAACGGACCTTTCGACCGCCGGAGCGGACCGGAAGCGGAAAGAATTTACGACGCATGACAAGGAGGTCATGAACATGAAAGCAAAGAATTGGGGAGCCCTGCTCTGCGCGGCGGCGATGACGCTGTCGCTTGCGGCCTGCGGCGCGGCAGGAAGCGGCACAGACGCGTCCACGCTGACCGGACGGATCACAGCCATTGAAGGGGAAACGGTGACGCTGCAGCTGGGAACGCTGGAGAAGTCGGACCAGACCCCGCCGGAGAAGCCGGACGGAGAGGGCCAGGAACCTGCGGACGGGAAAGCCTCCGGAACAACCGACGCAGCCCAGTCCGGGGCTGCGGAGTCCGACGCGTCCCGAACGCCGCCGGAGAAGCCGGAGGGAGCGGATGCCGCCGAGGGAGAATCCAAAGCAGACGGCGCACCTAAGGGACCGGCGCCCAGCGGAGAGGCACCCAGCGGAGAGGCACCCAGCGGAGAGGCACCCAGCGGAGAGGCACCCAGCGGAGAGGCGCCTGACGGAGAAGCGCCCGGCGGGACGGCGCCGGGAGGCGGCCCGGGCGGAGCCCCTTCTGCCTTTACGGCCGGGGAAGAAAGTGTGAGTCTGGATTTTTCTGAGACCGTGATCACGCGCGGAACGGAAACGCTGGAGCTGTCGGATCTGGCAGAGGGGATGATCCTGACCGTTGAGGTGAACGGAGAAGGAACAGCGGCCACGGCGTCTGTCGTGGACGGCGGCCCGGGCGGCGGCTTTGGCGACAGCGGGCAGGTGACCCAGGGGTCCAGCGCCAATACCCTGACGGAGGACGGATCCTATACGGGGGAGAGCTATACCTCTGACGGCGATGACGAGAATGCCCTGCGGGTGGAAGGAGCAACGGTTACGCTGGATGGAATTCAGGTGGAGAAGAGTGCCGGGGCTTCTTCCAACACCGAGGATGGAGATTTTTACGGCATGAACGCGGCGCTGCTGGCAACCGACGGAGCCACGGTGACCATTCGAAATGCCGTGGTTACCTCCTCCGCTCAGAACGGAAACGGGGTGTTCAGCTACGGAAGCGGCACGACCGTCAACATTTCGGATTCCACCATCACCACGACCGCGGATAATTCCGGCGGCATTCAGACAACCGGCGGCGGTACGACCAACGCGGAGAACCTGGTTGTGGAGACGTCCGGCAACTCCTCCGCCGCCATTCGTTCGGACCGGGGCGGCGGGACTGTTCGGGTGGAGGGCGGAAGCTATACCTCCAATGGATACAATTCCCCGGCAGTGTACTCGACCGCGGATATTTCGGTCAGGAATGCAGAGTTAACGGCGAATCATTCGGAAGCGCTGGTCATTGAAGGGAAAAACTCCATTACCCTGGAGGACTGCACGGTGACAGGCAGCATGAGCGAGACCCAGGGGGCCAGTTCGGATGAGAACGTGCATACGGTTATGATCTATCAGTCCATGAGCGGCGACGCCGACGTGGGCACTTCGACCTTCTCCATGACCGGCGGGTCCCTGACCGGGAAGAGCGGGGATCTTTTCTACGTGACCAATACCCATTGCGTTATGACGCTCTCCGGTGTGGCCCTGCACAACGAGGACAGCGACGGCTGCCTGCTGCGGGTGACGGGCAACTCCGCCTCCCACGGCTGGGGAACGGCCGGCAGCAACGGCGCACAGGTGGAACTAACCGCCGACGGGCAGACCCTGTCCGGTGCGATTGTGGTGGACAGCATTTCCACGCTGGATCTGACGCTGTGCGGCGGCAGTACGTTTACCGGCTCCATCAACATTGTGGATAACGCCGCCGGCGGAACGACCGACGGCAACCATGCGGCAGTTACCATTGAAAGCGGATGCACCTGGACCCTGACCGGGGACTGCACCCTGACGACCCTGGTCAATCAGGGGACCATCGACTTCAACGGCTACACCATCACGCTGGCTGACGGTACCGTTTTAAAATAAGGGCACGGGGAAAGAGCCCCTTGCCTCCGGGTGCCCGGAAGGTTATACTAAAGAAAACGGCTTCGCCGCCCTTTGGGGCGGCGAAGCGGGCATTTCGGATATGGAAAGTGCCGGACTTGGGAAGGGTGAGCGGGTTTGCAGGAGATTCGGTGTCCCCACTGCGGGGAGGTATTTCAGGTTGATGCATCCGGTTATGCGCAGATTGCGCAGCAGGTGCGGGATGAGGAATTTCAAAAGGAACTGGACCGGCGGGTGAAGGAGCTTGCGGAGCGGCAGGCGGACCAGCTGAAATATGCACAGGTTCAGCAGGAGAAGGAACACGACGCGGCGCTGGCCCGGAAGGAAGCGGAACTGGCGGAACGGGAGCAGACCATCGCGCAGCTCAAAGCGCAGATCAGCGGCAGCGAGACGGAGAAAAAGCTGGCTGTCAGCGAGGCGGTCCGCGAAAAGGAGCAGGAACAGGAATCCACCGTCCGCCGGAAGAATGAAGAGCTGGCAAAGAAGGAGCAGGAGATCCAGCAGCTCAAGGCCCGGCTTGCCGGCAGCGAGACGGAAAAGAAGCTGGCGGTAGCGGAGGCGGTGCAGGAGAAGGAGCAGGCGCTTGCCGCAGGCGAAAAGGAGATTTTGACGCTGAAGAATCAGCTTTCCTCCCAACAGGCCGAAAGTCAGCTGAAGGAGAAATCCCTGCAGGATCAGTTTGCGGCCCGACTGAAGGACAAGGACGAGCAGATCGAGTATTATAAGGACTTCAAGGCGCGTCAGTCCACCAAGATGATCGGAGAGAGCCTGGAGCAGCACTGCCTGACGCAGTTCAACACCCTTCGGATGACGGCGTTTCCCACTGCCTATTTTGAAAAGGACAACGACGCCCGGACCGGCAGCAAGGGGGACTTCATCTTCCGGGAATCCTCGGCGGACGGCGTGGAGTTCATTTCCATCATGTTTGAGATGAAAAATGAGGCGGACGCAACGGCGACCAAGCACAAGAACGAGGACTTTTTCAAGGAGCTGGACAAGGACCGGAGGGAAAAGCACTGCGAGTATGCGGTGCTGGTGTCGCTTCTGGAAATTGACAACGAGTTTTACAACAACGGCATTGTGGACGTTTCCTATAAGTATGAGAAAATGTATGTCGTCCGGCCGCAGTTCTTTATTCCCATTGTTACGCTGCTGCGCAACGCGGCGCTCAATACCCTCAAGTATCGGCAGGAGCTGCAGGTTGTGAAAAATCAACAGCTGGATATTCTGCACTTCGAAGAGAACATGAACGCGTTTAAAGAGGGCTTTGCCCGCAACTACCGCATTGCCAGCGAGCGCTTTCGGACGGCCATTGACGAGATCGACAAAACGATCAGCCATTTGCAGAAGACCAAGGAGGCGCTGCTTTCCTCCGAGAACAATCTGCGCCTGGCCAATAATAAGGCAGAGGATCTGAGCCTAAAAAAGCTGGTGAAGAATGCACCGTCTGTGAAGGCGCTGTTTGACGGGCAGCATTCGGAAGAGCAGTCCGGGACATAAGAATAAGAAAACGAAAAAGCAGGAAGAGCGTACGCTCTTCCTGCTTTTTTGCCCGGCGACCGGGCGGGGCGGAGGAACCGCCTGAAAACCGGACGGAACTTCCGGTCAGAGACGGTGCATGGCTGTACGCCGCCGGATGCCGCTTACTTTCGGGAGATCGCAACACCGCAGTGCCGGCAGTAGGCCATGCCGCCCCGGGCATTTCGCCAGATCCGGGCCTCCTGACGGCACAGCGGACAGACAAAGGTGGCCTCGCCATCCGCCGTACCGTAGGCGGAAGCTGCGGCTTTGGCTGCGGCCCTGAAAAACAGTTCTGCATGCTGTCCTGATAAGTATTCCATTTTCATCCGCTTCCTTACTCTTCCGGCTGCAGGCAGTATGGCTGCCTGCATGCTGCTTAATCCCGCGCCATAACAACCTTACAGTGGTCGCAGCGGGCAACGCCGCCCCGCAGGTTCCGGGTCACGGTGGCGGGCTGACCGCAGTTGGGGCAGGCGAATACAGCGCTTCCAGGCTGTTTTCCGTAAGCCTTTTGTGCGGCCTTGTCCGCAGCATCGTAAAATAGCTCTGCATGGTCCAGTGTCAGAAAACTCATCCGAATCGCTCCTTTTTCGATGATCGGCGGCGCAGCGGGCCTGGCTGCACAGCAGAAGAACGCCCGGCTGAATTGGCCTGCTGAGAACGGTAAGATGCGGGCGGGGACCTGCGTCGGTACAGGATCATTTTGTGCGAATATAACACACCAGACTGCAAGAATCAAGGGAAAATTTTCCTTTTTTCTGCGGATAATCAAATTCAGAATAACAAGGGTATGGACGATGCAAAAGGCGAATTGTCAAAGAGGGGAAAATGAAAAGAGAAAAGGAAATTTTCCTGTAAAAAATGACAAAATCGATCTATTTCATCGAAAATGCGCCAAAAACGCAGGTACAGAGGGACAAAGGAAAAAAGCGGCCTGCCGAATGGGCAGGCCGCATTTCAAATGTGAACTTACACGGACAGAGACTCGGAAAGCTCCAGCCCGGGGTTGTGCTTGGTCAGGAAGCCCACAGACCATTCGCCGCCGAAGGCGATCAGATGATGCCCATGAAAATCCTCCAGCACGGCCGAGCCGGTGCACAAAAGCAGATCCTTGGGGTCGCAGGGGCAGGCTGTGATCCGGCGCAGATGCTGGTAGGGAAGACCAAACATGTGAAGCTCCACGCCGTACTCGCTTTTCATCCGATACTCGAATACGTCAAACTGCAGCGTGCCCACCACGCCCACAATGACCTCCTCCATGCCGGCGTCCGGCAGCTTGAAGATCTGAATGGCGCCTTCCTGGGCAATTTGCTCGGTCCCCTTGATGAACTGCTTGCGCTTCATGGTATCTTTGGGAGAGACGCGCATGAAGTGTTCCGGCTCAAAGGTGGGGATCCCGGAATAGCGGAATTTTTTCCCCGGGACCGTAATGGTGTCGCCGATGGAAAAGATGCCCGGGTCGAATACGCCGATGATGTCGCCGGCATAGGCTTCGTCGATGATCTCCCGCTCGGCTGCCATCATCTGCTGGGGCTGACTCAGACGCATTTTTTTCCCGCTTTGGACATGGTAGTACTCCGTATCCCGGTCAAACTTGCCCGAGCAGATGCGCATAAACGCCAGCCGGTCCCGGTGGGCCTTGTTCATATTGGCCTGGATCTTGAAAACAAAGGCGGAGAAGTCCGGCGAAAACACGTCGACCTCGCCGGCATCCGAAACGCGGGGCAGCGGCGGCGTGGTCATGCGCAGGAACTCTTCCAGAAAAGGCTCCACGCCGAAGGTGGTCAGAGCAGAGCCGAAAAACACCGGCGACAGCGTTCCGGCACGGACGGCCTCCAGATCAAATTCACGCCCGGCACCCAGCAGCTCCACCTCGTCGCGCAGTGTGGCGGCTTTTTGAGCGCCCAGCATTTCATCCAGCGCAGGATCGTCCAGGGAAACTTCCATGGAGCGGACCTTTTTGCCCTTTGTTTCGCCGGAGAAGAAGAGAATGCGGCCTTTTTCCCGGTCATAAACGCCCTGGAATTCCTTGCCGCAGCCGATGGGCCAGTTCACGGCGTAGGTGTCGATCCCCAGTTCCCGCTCGACTTCCTCGCAAAGCTCCAGCGGGTCCCGGGTCTCCCGGTCCATCTTATTGATGAAGGTGAAGATGGGGATGTGCCGCAGGGCGCAGACCTTGAACAGCTTTCGGGTCTGCGGCTCCACGCCCTTGGCCCCGTCGATGACCATGACGGCGCTGTCGGCAGCCATCAGTGTCCGGTAGGTATCCTCTGAAAAATCCTGGTGGCCGGGGGTATCCAGAATATTGATGCAAAAGCCGCTGTGCTGAAACTGCAGCACGGAGGAGGTGACCGAGATGCCGCGCTGCTTCTCGATTTCCATCCAGTCGGAGGTGGCGGCCTTGGCGCGCTTCCCCTTTACCTCGCCGGCCTGGGCGATCGCCCCGCCGTAGAGCAGAAACTTTTCCGTCAGCGTGGTTTTGCCGGCGTCCGGGTGTGAGATGATGGCGAAGGTGCGCCGCCGGGAGATCTCAGATTTCAAATCAGGCATACAGACCCTCCAAATTTCAATGAACTGGGGCACAGACTGCACCAGGGCAGCGGAAGAGGCCGCCGGCGCAGGAAAGTACATACTTTTTTACATTAACACATTTGTGGGGCGTTTACAAGGCCCACGCGCGGAAAGGAACGGCAGACTGCAAAAAGCAAGGGCGGCGCTGCGTTCCGCCGGGGCAGAGAAAACCTGCGGCATGGAGATCCATGCCGCAGGGAGATACAGAGCGCCGTTATTTCCGGTTGGAAGAGCTGGAGGTGTCCTTGAGCAGGACGTCGTGGGCACCGCCCTCCACAATGGAGGTGGCGGAGACCAGAGTCAGCTTGGCTTTTTCCCGCAGCTCCGGAATAGTCAGGGCGCCGCAGTTGCACATGGTGGAGCGGATCTTGGACAGCGTTGTGGCCATACCGTCCGCCAAAGAGCCGGCATAGGGCACGTAGGAGTCCACACCCTCTTCAAAGGAGAGCTTGGCGGCGCCGCCCAGGTCATAGCGCTGCCAGTTCCGGGCCCGGGCGCTGCCCTCGCCCCAATACTCTTTCATATAGCTGCCGCCGATGAGGACCTTGGCGGAGGGACTTTCGTCAAAGCGGGAGAAGTACCGGCCCAGCATGCAGAAATCGGCGCCCATGGCCAGCGCCAGCGTCATGTGATAGTCCTGCACGATGCCGCCGTCGGCGCAGATGGGGACATAAATGCCGGTTTCTTCAAAATACTTGTCCCGTTCAGCTGCCACATCGATGACCGAAGTGGCCTGGCCGCGGCCGATGCCCTTCGTCTCCCGTGTGATGCAGATGGAGCCGCCGCCGATGCCGATTTTTACGAAGTCCGCGCCGGCGTCTGCCAGGAAGCGGAAGCCCTCGCCGTCCACCACGTTGCCGGCGCCCACCTTCACCGTGTCGCCGTAACGGGAGCGGATCCAATCCAGGCAGCGCTTCTGCCAGGCGGAGTAGCCTTCGGAGGAGTCCATCACCAGAACATCCACACCGGCTTCCACCAGGGCGGGGACGCGCTCTTCATAGTCCCGGGTATTGATGCCGGCGCCGACCACATAGCGCTTCTGAGAGTCCAGCAGCTCCAGGGGGTTATCCTTGTGGGTGTCATAGTCCTTGCGGAACACGAAGGAGACCAGATGCCCATCCGCGCTGACGATGGGCAGGGCGTTGAGCTTGTGGTCCCAGATGATGTCGTTGGCCTCTTTCAGGCTGGTCCCCTCGGGGGCGGAGATCACCTTTTCCACCGGCGTCATAAAGTCTGCGACCTTGCATGCCGGCTCCATCCGGCTGACCCGATAGTCCCGGCTGGTGACCAGCCCCAGCAGCTTTCCGGTGCCGGTGCCGTCATCTGTGACGGCCATGGTGGAATGGCCGCTGCGCTCCTTCAGCGCCAGCACGTCGGCCAACGTATCCGTTACGCGCAGGTTGGAATCACTGGAGACAAAGCCGGCCTTGTAATTCTTTACGCGGCGGACCATAGCGGCCTGCTCTTCAATGGGCTGGGAGACGTAGATAAAGGCGATGCCGCCCTCCCGGGCCAGGGCAATGCCCATCTGCGCGCCGGAGACGGCCTGCATCACGGCGGAGACCATGGGGATGTTCATGCTCAGCGCCGGCTCTTCCCCGCGGCGGAAACGGACCACCGGTGTCTTCAGCGAGACGTTGGAGGGGATGCATTCCTCGGAGGAATAGCCGGGGACCAGCAGGTATTCACTGAAGGTATGGGAGGGCTCGGAAAAATAATAAGCCATATCGGAAACCTCTTTTCTCAGAATTTGGGTAATAAACCGCTTACAGCTGTGCCTGCATGGACGGGCTGAGCCCGGCAGGCTGGAAGGCTGTGGGATTACACGTTGAAATAGTCCTGCGCCGCTTCAAAAAGCCGCAGATCATAGTCGCCGGGAACATTTTGATAAAGATCCCGGCCGATGCGCTCGGCGTGTCCCATTTTGCCGAAAATGCGCCCATCCGGAGAGGTGATCCCCTCCACGGCCCAGACAGAGCCGTTGGGGTTGAAGGCAACATCCATGGTGGGCCGGCAAGCCAGATCCACATACTGCGTGGCCAGCTGTCCCTTTTCCGAAAGCTCGCGCAGAAGCTCCGGCGGGCAGAGAAATCGCCCTTCCCCGTGGGAAATGGGAACGCTGTAGACCTGGTCCACGTGGGTTTTGCTCAGCCAGGGGGACAGGGTGGAAGCGATCCGGGTCCGCACGATCCGGGACTGGTGGCGGCCGATGGTGTTGAAGGTCAGGGTGGGGCAGGAAGCATCCGGATCCAGGATCCGGCCGTAAGGGACCAGGCCCAGCTTGATCAGGGCCTGGAATCCGTTGCAGATGCCAAGCATCAGGCCGTCCCGCTCGTTAAGCAGGGACATGGTGGCGTCCTTCACGGCGGCATTTCGGAAGAAGGCGGTGATGAATTTGGCGGAGCCGTCGGGTTCGTCGCCGCCGGAGAAGCCGCCGGGCAGGAAAATGATCTGGCTGCGGCCGGCCGCATAGACAAAGCGCTGCGCCGCATCCGCCACATCCTGCGGGCTCCGGTTGCCCAGAACCAGAACCTCCGGAATCAGGCCGGCACGCTCCACGGCACGGGCGCTGTCATATTCGCAGTTGGTGCCCGGAAAGACGGGGATCAGGACCCGGGGACGGGCGATGCCGATCTTGGGAGCCGCCTCGCAGGCGCATTTGCTGCGCAGGACCGGCAGCGGCGCCGCCTGCTCCTGGGTCTTTTGGGGATAGATACTCTCCAGCGCGCCCTCATACGGGACCGCCAGTTCCCGCAGCGTAATATGCTGGCCGCCGCAGGTGATTACTCCGTCGTTGGTGACGGTGCCCACGGGGATCCCCAGGCCGGTATAGTCCCGCTTCAGCTCCAGAAGGAAAGCGGCCGGGCGGCGCACAAACAGCTGCACGGAGG
Source organism: uncultured Dysosmobacter sp. (assembly GCA_934563745.1). Classification (GTDB taxonomy): domain Bacteria; phylum Bacillota; class Clostridia; order Oscillospirales; family Oscillospiraceae; genus Oscillibacter. The sequence continues at coordinate 54,597 of CAKTHE010000007.1, forward strand.
AGAACGGCCCGGTAAACGCGAAGCCCATGCCGTTGCCGAAGCACTGCTTCATAACGGCGATGGCCATGCCTCCGTTTTCCACAAACGACACACTGGAGACCACCCCGTCGGCAATGGCCTGTTCCAGGGTGTCCAGCACGTGGCGGAGGCTGTTGGGCTCCGGCAGGCCATCCCGGGTGACGGCCGCCTCCAGAAGAACGACCTGGTGACCGGCCTTCTTGAATTCCGGAGACATGATCGTTTTTGTGGAGCCGATGGAGGCAGCGAAGGAGATCAGCGTGGAGGGGACGTCCAGATCGTTGAAGGAGCCCGACATCGAATCCTTTCCGCCGATGGCGGCCACTTCCAGGTCCAGCTGGGCCGAAAAGGCGCCCAGCAGTGCGGCGACCGGTTTGCCCCAACGCTTGGGATCGGACCCCAGTTTGGGGAAGTATTCCTGCAGGGACAGCCAGCAGTGCCGGCGGGAGCCGCCGGAGGCAACCACCCGGCAGACCGAGTCCGTCACAGCCTGGTAGGCGCCGGAGTAGGGATCGGCGTCCAGCAGATAGGGGTCTCCGCCGTAAGCCATCAGGGAACAGGTGGTGGTATCTCCGTGCAGGACCGGCAGCTTGGCCGCCATGGCGTGGGGCGGCGTTTTCTGATATTTTCCGCCGAAGGGCATCAGCAGCGTGCCGGCGCCGATGGTGGAGTCAAAGCGTTCGGAAAGCCCCTGCATGGAGCACACGTTCAAATCCCCGGCGTAATACAAAAATGCATCCCGGAAGTCCGCCGCCGGGATCTCCGGCTCAAAAATGCCCCGTTCCACCACGACGTCCGCTTCCCGGGAGGCACCGTTGGTGTTCAGGAAGGCGCGGCTCAGGTCCGCCACCCGCTGACCGTTCCAATCCATGGTCAGCCGGCCGGTATCCGTGACGGAGGCAATGGGCGTCGCCTCCAGATTTTCGGCGGCGGCCAGAGCGATGAAACGCTCGGCGTCCGCCGCGTCGACCACTACGGCCATACGCTCCTGGGATTCCGAAATGGCAAGCTCTGTGGCGTTGAGCCCCTCGTACTTCTTGGGGACCTTGCTCAGGTCAATGGCCAGTGAGTCGCTCAGCTCCCCCACGGCGACGCTGACGCCGCCGGCACCGAAGTCGTTGCAGCGCTTGATCAGGCGCAGAGCCTCGGGATTGCGGAACAGACGCTGGAGCTTGCGCTCCTCCGGAGCGTTGCCCTTTTGCACCTCGGCCGAGCATTCCGCCACGGATTTATCCGTATGAGATTTGCTGGAGCCGGTGGCACCGCCGCAGCCATCCCGCCCGGTGCGTCCGCCGACCAGAATGACGACGTCGCCGGGCCGGGGAGCTTCGCGGCGGACATAGGCAGCCGGCACCGCACCCACAACGGCGCCCAGCTCCAGATGCTTGGCGGCGTAGCCCTTGTGGTACATTTCATCCACCAGGCCTGTGGCCAGGCCGATCTGGTTTCCGTAAGAGCTGTATCCGCGGGCGGCTTCCGTGACGATCCGCCGCTGCGGGAGTTTGCCGGGCAGCGTCCGGTCCAGCGGGGTGCGGGGATCCGCCGCGCCGGTGACGCGCATGGCCTGATAGACATAGCCCCGACCGGCCAAGGGGTCCCGGATGGCACCGCCGATGCAGGTGGCCGCACCGCCGAAGGGCTCGATCTCCGTGGGGTGATTGTGGGTTTCGTTTTTAAAAAGGAAGAGCCAGGGCTGTTCCTCCCCGTCCACGTCCGCCTGAATTTTGACTGTGCAGGCGTTGATCTCGTCTGACTCGTCCAGGTCGGTCAGCAGCTCCGCGGCCTTGAGGCACTTGGCGGCCCGGGTGCCCAGATCCATCAGCGTGATGGGCTTTTCCCCGGCGCCGGTATCCTCCCGGGCCTGCAGGTAACGGGCATAGGCGGCCTGGGCGCGGGGATCCTGAAATTGAATATTCCGCAGGATGGTGGAGAAGGTGGTGTGGCGGCAGTGATCGGACCAGTACGTGTCCAGGATGCGGATCTCCGTAAGGGTGGGATCCCGCCCCTCCGTCTGAAAGTACGTGCGGCAGCACTGCAGGTCGGTAAGGTCCATGGCAAGGCCGAGCCGGTCCATCAGGCGGACCAGATCATCGTCGGAACAGGAGCGGAACCCAGTCAGAACCTCCGGCGGGGCCGGGGGCGCGGCAGTCAGCTCCAGCTGCTCCGGCAGCTCCAGCGCGGCCGGACGCGCCTCCACGGGGTTGATCAGATAGCTGCGGATCCGGGCAAGATCCTCCTCCCGCAGCGCACCGCTGAGCAGATAGACACGGGCGGTACGGACGAGGGGACGGATTCCCTGAGTCAAAAGCTGAATGCATTGGGCCGCGGAATCCGCCCGCTGGTCAAACTGACCGGGCAGATATTCCACGGCGATCACGGCATCCGCGCCCTCCGGCAGTGTTTCATAAACGTCATCCACCTGCGGCTCGGACAGGATGGTACGGACCACGCGGGAAAAAACGTCCCGGGAGAGGCCATCCACGTCGTAGCGGTTTAAAAGACGCAGGCCGCTTAAGGCGCGGATTCCCAAAAGAGTCTGAAACTCCCGCAGCAGGGCGGCAGCCTCCTGCTGCAGCCGGGGCTTTTTTTCAACATAGATCCGTTGTACCATGGCTTACTCCTTCCCGGATGACAATGCGCGCTGTCCGATGTCGCGGCGCAGATATTTCCCTTCAAACTGAACTTCCTCTGCCGCGGCGTAGGCCTGCTGCAGCGCCTGGCGCAGGGTGGGCGCTGTGGCCGTGATCCCCAGAACCCGGCCGCCGGAGGTCACCAGCGAGCCGTCCGGAGTCAGGGCGTCGCCGGCGTGATAGCACCGGATATTTGCCGGAAAGCGGGCAGGCAGAGTGATCGGTTTTCCCTTTTCGTACGGCCCGGGGTATCCGCCGGAGGCCAGAATTACACAGGCCGCAGCCTCATCATACCACGCAATGTCCAGATCCGCCAGAGTTTCTTCTTCAACGGCCTGCATAATGCGCAGCAGACTGGTTTTTAAAAGCGGAAGAACGACCTGGGTTTCCGGGTCGCCGAAGCGGCAGTTGTACTCAATGACCTTGGGGCCCTGGGGCGTGAGCATCAGACCGAAGTATAAGCAGCCCTTAAAGGGACAGCCAGCCTCCCGCAGCGCAGCCAGGGTGGGCAGAAAAATGGTATCCATGCACTGCCGGGCGACTGCGGGCGTGTAATACGGATTGGGGGCGACGGTTCCCATGCCGCCGGTATTGGGGCCGGTGTCGCCTTCCCCGGCGCGCTTGTGGTCCATGGAGGAGATCATGGGGCGAATCGTGGTCCCGTCGGTGAAGGCCAGCACGCTGACCTCCGGTCCGGTGAGAAATTCTTCCACCACGATCTCGCGGCCGGCATCTCCGAAAGTCCGCTCTTCCATAATGCTCCGGACCGCAGCCCGGGCCTCTTCAAAATCGGCGGGGATCAGCACGCCCTTTCCCAGGGCCAGACCGTCCGCCTTGATGACGATGGGGTAGGCTGCGGTTTTCAGATAGGCCAGTGCCGTCTCCGGGTCGGTAAAGACCCGATAATCCGCCGTGGGGATCCCGTGGGTGCGCATCAGATTTTTGGCGAACACCTTGCTGGCCTCGATCCGCGCCTCGGCGGCGCTGGGGCCGAAGCAGGGGATCCCAACGGCGTGAAGCCGGTCCACGCAGCCCATGGCCAGCGGATCATCCGGGGCGATCACGGCAAAATCGATAGCATTGCTTTGGGCGAAGTGCACGATCCCGTCCAGATCAGTGGCCCGGATGCCGGTGCACACGGCGTCGGCCGCAATGCCGCCGTTTCCGGGCAGGGCGTAAATCTGCCGGACCCGCGGGTCCTCCCGGAGCTTTTGGATGAGCGCGTGCTCGCGCCCGCCGCCGCCAACGACCATAAGGTTCATGCAAGAGCCTCCTTGTAAAAAATCAGTGATGGAATAGGCGCATGCCGGTGAAGACCATGACCATGCCATAGCGGTCCGCAGAGGCGATCACATGGTCATCCCGGATGGAGCCGCCCGGTTCCACAATGTACTGCACGCCGGATTTGCGGGCCCGCTCCACATTGTCCCCGAAGGGGAAAAACGCGTCCGAGCCCACGGTAACGCCGGACTGTGCGGCGATCCAGGCCCGCTTCTCCGCTGCGCTCAGGACCGGCGGCTTGACGCGGAAGGACTGCTGCCACACGCCGTCGGCCAGGATGTCCTCATATTCGTCGGAGAGATAAAGATCGATGGCGTTGTCCCGGTCCGGGCGGCGGATACCCTCAACAAAGGAGAGCCCCAGGACCTTGGGATGGCGGCGCAAAAACCAGTTGTCCGCCTTGCTGCCGGCCAGACGGGTGCAGTGGATCCGGCTCTGCTGGCCGGCGCCTACACCGATGGCCTGCCCGTCCTTGACATAGCACACCGAATTGGACTGGGTATATTTTAAGGTGATCAGGGCGGTGAGCATATCCAGCGCCGCCGCATCCGGAAGCGTCTTGTTTTTTGTGACGCGGTTTTCCAGCAGGGACCGGTCGATTTGAAAGGTATTGTGCCCCTGTTCAAAGGTGACGCCGAACACGTCCTTGCATTCCTGCGGGGCGGGCTCATAGGCGGGATCGATCTGCACGATGTTGTAGGCGCCTTTTTTCTTGGTTTTCAGGATCGCCAGAGCCTCGTCGGTGTAGCCGGGGGCGATGATGCCGTCCGAGACCTCGGCTTTCAGGTAAGAGGCGGCGGCGGCGTCGCACACGTCCGAAAGGGCGGCCCAATCCCCATAGGAGCACAGCCGGTCCGCGCCCCGGGCGCGGATATAGGCGCTGGCAATGGGAGAGAGCTCCGCATCCGGGTCCACAAAATAGATCTGCCGGTCCGTCTCGGTCAGGGGTCGGGCCAGGGCGGCGCCGGCGGGGGAGACGTGCTTGAATGAGGCGGCGGCGGGCAGGCCGGTGGCCTCACGCAGCTCTTTGACCAGCTGCCAGGAGTTGAGCGCGTCCAGAAAGTTGATGTAGCCCGGCCGGCCGTTGAGGACCGTCACCGGAAGATCCTGCCCGCTTTTCATAAAGATGCGTGCGGGCTTTTGGTTGGGATTGCAGCCGTATTTCAGTTCCAGCTCGTTCATGGTATGTTCCCTTCTGCCGCTGCGGCGGCGACCCGGTTTATCCCTGCATTTGAATGATCTGCCGGCAGACCTGTTCGGCCGCCTGCGGAAGAAGAATCCACTCCGCCTGCTCCATGACCCGGCGCTGCAGTGTCTGCGGGGTATCGTCCGGCAGGACCTCCACGGCTTTTTGCAGCAGGATCCGTCCGCCGTCCGGGATCTCGTTGACCAGATGCACGGTGGCCCCGGTGAGGCGGACGCCGCGGGCCAGGGCGGCTTCGTGGACCTTCAGCCCATAAAAGCCCTTGCCGCAGAAAGCGGGGATCAGGGACGGGTGGACATTCAAAATCCGTTCCGGCCAGTGGCGGACAAATTCCGCAGAGAGAATGGACAAAAAGCCGGCCAGAATGATGCAGTCCACCTGATAGGCGGCCAGCTTCACGGCCAGCGTGGCCTCAAAGCTCTCCTGCGAGATCCCGGCGCGGGGGATGGCTACGCCGGGCACCCCATGGCGCCTGGCGCGCTCCAGCGCGTAAGCCTCCGGATTGCTGGAGACTACCAGTACGATCTCTCCGTGGGGAAGCTTCCCGGCTTCCTGCGCTTCCAGAAGCGCCTCCAGATTGGTGCCTCCGCCGGAGACCAAAACGGCAATGTTCGCTTTTTTCAGCATAGCACAATTTTCTCCTCATTGGCAACTATTTCGCCGATGAGATAGGCGTCGCAGCCGGCCTGCCGCAGGACGTTCAGCGCGGTGTCCGCGTCCGGGCCGTGGACCGTCAGGGTCATGCCGACGCCCATGTTGTATGTATTGAACAGCTCCCGCTCCGGAAGGCCCCCCAATGCGGCGAGCATCCGGAAGATCGGCAGGACGCGGATCTTTTCCCGGAAGATCCGGGCACACAGCCCGTCGGGAATGGAGCGCGGGACATTTTCATAAAAGCCGCCGCCGGTGATGTGGCTGATGCCGCAGACCTCCACGGCCCCAATGCAGGCAAGGACAGGCTTGACGTAGAGGGCGGTGGGTTCCAGCAGCGCTTCGCCGATCGTGCAGCCCAGCTCCCCGGAGTAGACGTTCAGGTCGCGGTTTTCCACGTCGAAGACTTTACGCACCAGGGAATAGCCGTTGGAGTGAAGCCCGGTGGAGGGCAGGGCCAGAATGACGTCGCCGGGACGGGTGGCCCGGCCGTCAATGATCCGGGAACGGTCCGCAAGGCCGACGGAGAAGCCGGCCAGATCGTAATCCTCCGGTGCCATCGTGCCCGGATGCTCGGCAGTTTCGCCGCCGATAAGGGCGCAGCCGGACCGGACGCAGCCCTCCGCCACGCCGGAGACGATGGAGGCGACCTTTTGGGGTTCGTTTTTGCCCAGGGCAATATAGTCCAGGAAGAACAGGGGTTTGGCACCGGTGCAGACGATGTCGTTGACGCACATGGCCACGCAGTCGATGCCGATGGTGTCGTGCTTGTCCAGGAGCTGGGCAATGCGCAGCTTGGTGCCGACTCCGTCAGTCCCGGAGACCAGCACCGGCTCGCGCAGACCCTTCAGATCCGGCGCAAACAGGCCGCCGAAGCCTCCGATATCCGAGATTACGCCGGGAATCATCGTGCGCTGCACATGGCCGCGCATCAGGCGGACGCCCTCGTATCCTGCTTCAATGTCTACGCCGGCTTCCCGGTAACGATCGCTGTAACTGCGCATTTAGTTTGCCTCCCGTTCGCTGATTTTGTGTTCAAAGCGGTCCTTGCCGCTGTTGCGGGGAACCTCCGTGGGATAGCCGCCGCCAAAGCAGGCGGTGCAAAAGCCGTTTTCCGTCCGGTCCGCCAGCTTGACCACATCCGTAAGGCTTAGATAGCCCAAAGAATCCACGCCGATGATCTTGGCGATTTCGGGGATGGTGTGCTGATTGGCGATGAGCTTGGCCGGGTCGTCGATGTCCGTGCCGTAATAGCAGGCGGCCACAAACGGCGGCGCGCTGACCCGCATATGGATCTCCTTGGCACCGGCCCGGCGCAGCAGGTCGATGGTGCGCCGGCAGGTGGTTCCGCGCACAATGGAGTCGTCGATCAGAACGACCCGCTTTCCCTCGACAACCGAGCGAATGGGGTTGAGCTTGATGTTGACCTCATTTTCCCGCATGGTCTGGGTGGGAGAGATAAATGTGCGGCCGATGTATTTGTTTTTGATGAAGCCAATGCCGTAAGGGATACCGCTCTGCCGGGCATAGCCCAGCGCTGCGTCCAGACCGGAGTCCGGAACGCCGATGACGATGTCCGCCTGCACCGGATGCTCCAGGGCCAGGAAGGCACCGGCCCGCTGCCGGGCCACCTGGACAGAGCTGCCGTCGATCACTGAGTCCGGCCGGGCAAAATAGATGAATTCAAAGACGCAAAGACGCTTTTCCGCCTTGCCGCAGTGCCCGGTCATGGAGCGGATGCCGTTTTTATCCACTACCACGATTTCGCCGGGAGTCAGATCCCGGTCAAAGCAGGCACCGATGGCGTCCAGGGCACAGCTTTCCGAGGCGAACACCACGGATCCGTCCGGCAGGTGCCCCATGCACAGCGGGCGGAACCCGTGCGGATCCCGGACGGCGATCAGCTTGGTGGGGGAGCTGAGGACCAGGGAGTACGCGCCCTGGATCCGGTCCATGGCGGCGCTGACAGCCTCTTCAATAGAGCTGTGGCGCAGCCGCTCCTGCACAATAATATAGGAGATCACTTCGGTGTCCGAGGTGGTTTGAAAGATGGAGCCGCGGCTTTCCAGCTCTTCCCGCAGGGGGAAGGAGTTGGTCAGGTTTCCGTTGTGGGCCAAAGCCATGCGGCCCTTGTGGTGATTGACCACGATGGGCTGAACGTTGCGCTTGTTGTCCGAGCCGGTGGTGCCGTAGCGGACGTGTCCCACGGCAATGTTTCCGGTGCCCAGAGCGGCCAGCTGCGCCGGGGGAAAGACTTCGCTGACAAGGCCCACATCCCGGTGCACCCGGAAAAGCCCGTCGTCATTGACCACAATGCCGGCGCTCTCCTGCCCGCGGTGCTGCAGGGCATACAGCGCGTAGTAGGCGAGGCTCGCCACATCCGCGGTTTCCCGCGAAAAAACGCCGAACACGCCGCACTCCTCGTGGAGGTGGCGTGCCGGGATCACACAGCCCTCAGTCCGCATCATGGCGCAGCAGACGGTTCATGACCTCGGTGTAGGCGTCTTCCACACCGCCGAGATCTCTGCGGAAACGGTCTTTATCCAGCTTTTCGTGGGTTTTGGAATCCCACAGACGGCAGGTGTCCGGGCTGATCTCATCGGCCAGGACAATGGTGCCGTCCGGCGTTTTGCCGAATTCCAGCTTAAAGTCCACCAGCGTTACGCCGCAGGAGGCCCAAAAGGCACGAAGCACGTCGTTCACGGCGAAGGCATATTTTTTAATGGTCTCGATCTCGTCCCAGGTGGCCAGCTTCAGGGCCACGGCGTGGTAGGCATTGAGCAGGGGATCGTCCAGCTCGTCGCACTTATAGGAGAATTCGATGGTGGGTGCGTCAAATACGATGCCCTCTTCCACCCCGTAGCGGGAGGCGAAGTGCCCGGCGGAGATGTTGCGGATGATTACCTCCAGGGGGACAATGTCGACTTTTTTTACCAGGGTTTCCCGCTCGGACAGCTCCTTGACGAAATGGGTGGGAATGCCGGCCTTTTCCATACGCACCATCAGGCGGTTGGTCATCTGATTGTTGATGACGCCCTTACCGGAGATGGAGCCCTTTTTCTGGCCGTTAAACGCGGTGGCGTCATCCTTGTAATCCACGATGTAGAGGGAAGGGTCATCGGTTTTGAATACTTTCTTGGCTTTTCCTTCGTAGATCTGTTCCAGCTTCTGCATGGGAAATCCTCCTCGTCTCGATTAAAAATCAATGAAAACACGGCGTGTTTGCGCCGAAAACGGTTCTTCAGGTCCGCAGCTTCTCCTGCAGGCGGGCATCCTTTTCCGCAACGCCGCGGCACTGCTCCTGCCGCTTTGCCTCCAGGGCCTGAGCCAGCCCTTCGTCGGAGACGGCCAGGATCTCGATCGCCAGCAGTGCGGCATTGACCGCTCCGTCGATGGCGACGGTGGCCACGGGGATGCCGGAGGGCATCTGCACGGTGGAGAGCAGGGCATCCAGCCCATCCAGGGTGGAGGACTTGACCGGGATGCCGATGACGGGAAGCGTGGTCTGGGCGGCGGCGGCGCCGGCCAGATGGGCAGCCTTCCCCGCGGCGCAGAGGATGGCGGCAAACCCGGCTGCCCGCGCGCCGGAGCAGAAGGTGCGCACGGCCTCAGGGGAGCGGTGGGCGGACATTACGTGTGCTTCCCAGGGAACGGAATAGGAAGTGAGAACATCCAAAGCGGGCTGCACGACCGGCAGGTCGCTGTCGCTGCCCATTATAATGGCTATTTTTTTCATAATAGTATCCTTTCTGCGGAGATCAGAGCTTTTTCCGCATGACGGTGTGCTTGATGATCCCGTCGGCATAGTACTCGTCGGAGAACAGCACCGGCGTGCCCTCCAGATCAAAATCCACCTCTTCCATGTGCAGCAGCGGCGTGCCGATGGAGCAGTCGAATACTTCGCTTAAAGCGGCATCGGCCACGGCGGGGCGGACCTCTGTCAGGTCCATGTAGGGAGTCACACCGCAGAAGCGCTGCAGAAAATGGAAGATCGGCTGCTTATAATCCCGGAGGGAAGCCTTGCCGTGGGCCAGGGACTTTTCGATCACATCCTCGCAGTAAATGGCAGGACGGCCGTCGGCGGTCACCAGACGGGCGACCCGGATCATCGGTGTGCCCACCGGGAGATGAAGCTTTTCCGCCAGTTTTTCATCCGCCGTTCCATCCGAAACGCGGACGAAAGCCAGCGCAGGCTTTTTCCCGGCGCTGCGGATCATGTCCATGAATTCAACTTCAATGTCCATGCGGGTGGGGACGTCCAATACGTGGCGGTTGATTACCGTGCCGACACCGTGCCGGCGTGTGATGAAGCCCTCTCGCTCCAAAGAGGCGAGGATGTCCCGCAGCTGGGTACGGCTGATGCCCAGACGCTCAGCGAGAACACTTTCCCGGGGAAGACGCTCGCAGTGACGGAAGGGGCCGCTTTTCATGGCGGTCAAAAGCTGGGCGCGTATGGTTTTGGACTGCGAAGGCTGCGTGCTCATAAAAAATCACCTCGGTTGTTAAATTCCGGATGTCTGGGAAATGGAAAGGAAGTACCTTTCCATATAAGGTAATACCTATTATAGAGGCCCGCGCCCACTTTGCGCAATTGACAAAATAGCCAGATTCCGACAGGAAAATCCGGAAGGGCTTGTGGCCTCCACCAGAGAGGCGCTTATACGGAAAGAGCGGCGAAATCGAAGGAGGGACGGTGAGACGCCTGGACACGGTCTCTGCAAAAATCGACATTTTATATAATGCGGCCGACTCATTTATAGATAAAATGACGAAGCAAAACTATATCCGTCTGAAATGAATCTGTGGTAAACTAAAATTAGCGTACTTTTGGTTGATTTTATTTGAAAGCGTGCGGCAGGGTGTGCCGCACCGTGCTGAGAAGAGGAATCCGAATCAGATGGATATTTTATCGATTATCATGCTTCTGAGCGGCCTGGCCTTTTTCCTGTTCGGCATGAACCTGATGGGGGATGCCCTGAAGAAGGTGGCCGGAAGCAAATTGGAGACCACGCTGGAACGGCTGACGTCCAACCCGGTCAAGGGCGTGCTGCTGGGAACCTTCGTGACGGCGATCATTCAGTCGTCCTCTGCGACCACGGTGATGGTGGTGGGTTTTGTAAACTCCGGCATTATGCAGCTGTCCCAGGCCATCGGCATTATTATGGGGGCAAACATCGGCACCACGGCCACCGGCTGGATCCTGAGTCTGGCCAGCGTGGGCGGTGAGGCGGCCAACCTTTTTTCAACAACGACGGTATTTGCCGTGGTTGCGGTGATCGGCATTTTCTTCTATATGACCGGCAAAAGCGTACAGAGGAAAAACGTCGGCGCGATTTTGCTGGGCCTGGCCGTCCTGATGGACGGTATGAAGACCATGTCCTCGGCGATGGAGCCGCTGCAGGAGAGCGCGGCCTTCCTGCACGTGCTGTCGGTGGTGTCCAATCCCGTTTTGTGCGTGGTGATCGGCATCGCCGTGACGGCGGTGATCCAGAGCTGCTCGGCCTCCATCGGTATTCTGCAGGCCATGGCGGTTACCGGCGTGATCCAGTACCGGGTGGCAGTTTATCTGGTGATCGGCATGAGTGTGGGCGCCTGCGTCCCGGTGCTGCTTTCCGCCATCGGCGCCAATAAGAACGGCAAGCGCGCGGCCTTCACGTATCTTTACTTCAACGCACTGGGCGGTACGGTGTTTTTAACGTTGTTTTCCGTGATCTCGGCCCTTTCCGGCGGCCTGGCCGTTATGGGCGAGCCGGCTTCCAGCGTGGGGATCGCCATTATCAATACGGTGTTCAAGGTGTTTGCCGTGGTGGTGCTGTTCCCCTTCCGCTCGGTGCTGGAGAAGCTGGCCGTGCGGAGCTTCCCGGACGGACCGGAGGATGAGGAGGACCGAGAATTTGAGACGAATCTTCTGGATGAGCGCTTCCTGAACTATCCCTCCGTCGCTCTGGAGCAGGCGGGAAAGACGGCGGATCTGATGGCGGCGGCCGCGTGGAAAAATCTGAAAAAATCGGTCAGTCTGCTGACGGATTTTGACCAGCTGAAATATGATAAGATCCAGAGCCGGGAAGAGCGGGTGGACCATTACGAGGATAAGCTGGGCAGCTATCTGGTCAAGCTTTCGGCCCACAGCCTTTCGGAGGAGGAGACCCGCCGCTCGGCGGAGCTGCTGCAAAGCCTGACCAATCTGGAGCGGATCTCGGACCATGCCATGAACATTGCAGAGCTGGCCCAGGAGCTGGATAGCAAGCATATGAGCTTTTCCAGCGCGGCGCAGGAGGGGCTGGACATCTGCATTGCCGCGGTGATGGACGTGATGGATCTGACCTTCCGGGCCCTGACGGAGAACGATTTGAAGGCTGCCGTGCGGGTGGAGCCGCTGGAGGACACCATTGATCTGCTGACGGACCGTTTGAAGGCGCAGCATGTAAACCGTCTGCAAAGCGGAAGCTGCACCCTGGAGGCCGGCTTTGTATTCAACGATCTGATCAATAATTTTGAACGTGTGGCGGACCATTGCTCCAACCTGGCGCTGATCGTGCTGGAGACGGCCAAAACAATGGAACTGGAGTCGCACCAGTATGTAGAGAATCTGAAGGCCGGGAATACGACGGAATATCAGAACTTTGTAAGGGAGTATGAAGAAAAGTACCTCAAAGGGCTGGACCGGCTGGAGCAGGACGGAGCGGACGGACAGACGGCGCTGCCGGGCTGGAAAGCGGACGAAGCGGATTGAGCCGGACTGGCTGCCGCACGGTTTCGGAGAGAATATGAAAAAAGAGCTGCGGGCTGTAAGCCCGCAGCTCTTTTGGTTTTCTGCCGGTTTATAGGGAGGAAAGGGCGCCCTGCCGCAAATGCGCGGGGCGGCAGGCGTTTAGGCCAGGAAGCCCTTGAGGATCCAGTCTTCGGCTTCCTCCTCCGTCAGACCCAGAGTTTCCAGCTTCAAAAGCTGGTCGCCGGCGATTTTGCCGATGGCCGCTTCATGGATCAGCTGTGCTTCGGTGCTGTTGGCCGTGATCGCCGGGATGGATTGAATTTTGGCCTTGCCCATAATGATGGAGTCGCACTGGACGTGGCCGAAGCACTGGGCATTGCCGACCATGCGGGGGTAAAACACCTGGCTGGAGCTGTCCTGGGCCACGGAGCGGGAAATGACCCGCCCGCGGGAGTTTTCTCCGTTTAAGACGATCTCCATGTCGCTTTCGGCCGTTTGATCCCCATGGGTCAAAAGCCGCTCTGTGATCACGGCTTCCGCATCTTTTCCGCAGACGATCTTCGTGTCCCGCTTGGTGGAGTCGATCCCCCGGATCTGAGTCGTCTCCATCTGAATGGATGCCCCTTCTTCCAGATAGACCACCGTCTGCGGGTTCATGATCCGGCCGCCCTTGCCGTCGCCCTCGCCGTAATGCTTCTCGGTATAGCGCACATGCGAATGCTTTCCCACATAAAACGTGTGCAGGCCGTCATGGCGGGAGGTTTGGTCGCCGCAGTTGTGAATGCCGCAGCCGGCCACAATGTGCACATCGCAATTCTCTCCGATGAAGAAGTCGTTGTAGACCATCTCTTCCACACCGGGCTTGGTAATGATCACGGGAATGTGGCAGGTTTCCCCTACGGTACCATCCAGAATGCGGATGTCGATGCCGGGCTTGTCCTCTTTTCCGGTGATCTTGATATGCTCTGTGCTTTGGCGGCCGTCACAGCCGGAATCCTTGCGGATGTTAAAGGCGCCCACGGGCTTGCCGATCAGATCTGCGATCTTTTCCAGCAGCGCGCGGTCCACTTGATTGTCCATCATGCCTGAGTCCCCTCCTTTGTCAGAACCGGGCAGGCGCCCAGCGTGTCAGAAAGAATGTTCGGCAGGATCTCCCGGGCGGAGCCCCGGTGCTGGATCCGGCCGCCGCCGATGACCACCACTTCGTCCGCCAGGGAAATGATCCGCTCCTGATGGGAGATGATGACCATGGTGGAACGGCCGGCCCGGTGCAGTTGTTCAAAGGTCTCCGTCAAGCGGGCAAAGCTCCACAGATCGATGCCGGCTTCCGGCTCGTCAAAGATCATCAGATCGGCGTTGCGGGCCAGGATCGAGGCGATCTCAATGCGCTTGACCTCGCCGCCGGACAGGGAGGCATCTACCTCACGGTCCAGATAGTCATTGGCGCACAGGCCTACCCGGGTCAGATACTGGCAGCAGCGATCCTTGGAAAGGGTCTGGTCGCCGGAGGCCAGGGTCAGAAGGTCCCGCACCGTGATCCCCTTGAAGCGGGGCGGCTGCTGGAAGCCGTAACTGATTCCAAGGCGGGCACGCTGGGTGATGCCCATGCCGGTGATCTCGGTTCCGTTCCAGAAAATTTGGCCAGCGGTGGGCTGGACCAGGCCCATGATCATCTTGGCCAGGGTGGTTTTTCCGCCGCCGTTGGGGCCGGTCAGGACCATCAGGTGCTGATCGGGGATCGTCAGGGAAATATCGCTGAGGATGTCCACACAGCCATCCGCGTCCTGAACGGAATAGCTGACGTGCTTCAATTCCAGCATATTGGCAGTCCTCCTTGTTTCATTTGAGCGCGTTTCAGAGTCGTAACTTTTATTATATCCAGACCTAATGGAAAAAGCAATTATAATCCGCAAAATATGCCGGGTTTTAGGGAATTAAGCAGCCGGAGCCGATCCGGGGCCGCCGGAGCGGCCATGCACCGGGAAAAATCCTTCGGCATAGGCTGGGGAGAAAAGGAGGGAGTACCTTATGGAACAAAACGGAAACAGCGCTGCGGCACCGTACGATTACCGGCAATACGACCGGATCTGGCAGCGGGTGGCGCCCAGCCTGGAGCCCTATGCAGCTTCGGCTCCGGCGGCAGAGCCGGCCGCACCGCTGCCGGCGGCACCGGCCTCCGGGGGAAGCGGAAGCCCGGGGCTGCAGCGGGCGGAGGCGGGGCTTCCGGGGGCGGAGGCAAATCCCTGCTGTATGGGGACGGAGGCGGCGGAGATGCTGGAGGTCCTGGCGGGCTTTGCCGAGGAAGGATTGGCAGACCGGAGGCACTACCAGGCTTTTGTGCGGCAGGCGCCCTCCTGGGCCCGCGCAGCGCTTTCCGGTCTGGCCCGGGAGAAGGAAGAACAGGTTCGGACCGTGCTGGCAGTTTATTACCTGATCAGCGGGAACGCGTACCGCACCAGCATCGCCTGTGACCGGATCTATATCGGCCCTTGGCGCCAGGCCCTGCGGGAGCGCTATCACGCGGAGGCATGCAGCGGCTTCAATTATGCCCGGGCGGCGGATGAAACCACCGATGCCTGTCTGAGCCGGATTCTGAAACAGCTGTCCCAGGGGAGCTATCACGCCGCGGACCAGATCCGGAGCCTGCTGGAGCGCAGCTTGTGCTAAACGTATATACATAGCGAATAAATAGGAAAAACTGCGGAAGACCTCTTGCATGACCCGAAAGCAGAGGGTATAATACAGAAAACCACACACAAAGGAGCTTTGCAAGATGGACGCAGGGATTACACGGGAGGCAGCGCTGGCGCTGCTGAAAGAGTACAACAGCGAACCGTTTCATATCCAGCACGGTCTGACCGTGGAGGGTGTGATGCGCTGGTATGCGCAGGAATTGGGCTACGGTTCCGACGCGGATTTTTGGGCAACGGCGGGCCTTCTGCACGACGTTGATTTTGAGCGCTGGCCGGAGGAGCACTGCAAAAAGGCTCCGGAGCTGCTGCGCCCGGCGGGCTGCAGCGAGGAGCTGATCCATGCGGTGTGCAGCCATGGTTACGGCATTTGCTGCGACGTGGAGCCGGAGGCCGAGATGGAAAAGGTCCTGTTCGCCGCCGACGAGCTGACGGGCCTGATCGGGGCGGCGGCCCGGATGCGTCCGTCCAAGTCCGTGCAGGATATGGAGCTTTCCAGCCTGAAAAAGAAGTTCAAGGATAAGAAATTTGCCGCGGGCTGCTCCCGGGATGTGATCCGGACTGGGGCGGAGCGCCTGGGCTGGGAGCTGGACACCCTGCTGGAGCGGACGATCCTGGCAATGCGCTCCTGCGAGGCGGAAGTAAACGCCGCAATGGAAGCGCTGTGATTTTACAGGAACCGGCAAGAGAATTTATAAAAGGAGGGGACGCATGGGAATGCGTCTCCTCCTTTTCTCTATGCTTATTTACGGGGACAAAGCTTGAAGCCGCGCGCTTCAGATGACCTGGAAGAGGTAAAATTTCAGGTAGCTGGTTTCCTCCACACCCCAGAGGATGGGATGGTCGCAGCTTTGCTGCCGGGCCTCGATCTGCCGCAGCTGTACGCCGGCGTCCCGGGCGGCCAGGCGCAGCATCTGCTGGAACTTTTCCTCCGTCGCAAAGTGGGAGCACGAGCAGGTGGCCAGATATCCGCCCCGGGGCAGCAGGCGCATCGCCCGGTGATTGATCTCCCGGTAACCGCTCATGGCATTGGCCACGGTTTTGCGGGATTTGGTGAAGGCGGGCGGATCCAAAATAATAAAGTCGTACTTCCGCGGCTGCTGCTCCAGCGCGGGAAGCAGATCAAACACATTGGCGCAGACACATTCCACCCGGTCGGAAAGACCGTTGCGCAGGGCGTTGGCCCGGGCCATCTCCACTGCGGACTCGGATACATCCACCGCGGTCACGTGAACGGCCCCGCCCCGGGCCGCGTTGAGGGCGAAGGAGCCGGTGTGGGTGAAGCAGTCCAGCACCGTCTTGCCCCGGGCCAGCCGGGCCACGGCCTGGCGGTTGTATTTCTGATCCAGGAAGAAGCCGGTTTTCTGACCGTTTTCCACGTCCACCAGGTAACGGATGCCGTTTTCCGTGATCTCCGTCACCGGGGAGGCCGGCAGCGCCTCACCCTCCAGGGGGAACCAGGCCTTGTAGGCCTGCAGACCTTCCTTTTCCCGCAGGGCGGCGTCATTGCGCTCAAACACGCCCGTGATGACCTGCCCATCCTCCCGCAGGATCCGGACCAGCAGCGGAAGGAGCCGGGCCTTGATCCGCTCCATCCCCACCGAGAGGACCTGCACGCTGAGCAGATCGTTGAAACGGTCCACCGTCAGGCCGGGGAACGCATCCGCTTCGCCGAAGACGATCCGGCAGCACAGAAGATCCTCCGGCGGCAGCACGGCCTTGCGGTATTCCCAGGCCCAGCGGAGCTTCCGCTCCCAAAAGGCGGCGTCGAACTGATCGTTGGCGTTGCGGGAGATCAGACGGACCCGGATCTTGGATGCCTGGGAGAAAAAACCGGTACCGAGGTAACGGCCCCTGCGGCTTAAAACATCCACCAGGGCTCCGTTTTCCGGCGTGCCGGAAGAGTGTGTGATTTCTGCATCGTATACCCAGGGATGGCCGTTCACAATGGCGGCCTCCGCCTTCGGCGTAACGGTGACACTGGGATAAGCGCGCTCAGCTTTCATTTGTTTGGCTCCTTTGCAGCGATACTGAAAGGGAGTATAGCACATCTCCGGCTGAATTTCCATATAGATAAATGAGGATTCCTCTGCGGAAAGGAGAAGCACATATGCCGAGTCTTTATTTATCACCGTCGACCCAGGAATGGAACCAATACGTTACCGGAAGCGGGTCGGAAGAATACAATATGAACCGTTTGGCGGATGCACTGGTCCCCTATCTTGTTTCCAACGGGATCCGCTATACCCGCAATACGCCGGATATGACGGCGGCCTCCTCGATCCGACAGGCGAACCAGGGGCAATACGACTTTTACCTGGCGCTCCACTCCAACGCTTCCGGACCTGGACACTATGGGGAAAACCGGGGAATCATCGCCTTTTATTATCCCGGCAGCCAGGAGGGGCAGCGGGGCGCGGAGCTGATCGCCAAGAACCTTCGGGAGATCTATCCGCTGCCGGACCAGGTTACGACCCGGGCCACGACCACGCTGGGGGAAGTGCGGCTGCCGCGGTTTCCCTCTGTGCTGGTGGAGATCGGCTATCACGACAATTACGCGGATGCCGTGTGGGTGGAGGGACATACGGATGATATCGCCCAGCAGCTGGCGCGGGCCCTGACGGAGTTTTTCGGCCTGCCTTTGATCTATCCCATGGATCCGCTTGCCGGGACGGTCCGGGTGGGGTATGGCTCTCTGAACCTGCGCGCCGCGCCGAGTCCCGGCGGCACCGTGATCGCACAGCTGCCCAACGGGGCGGCCGTCACGGTTTACGGGATGTGGCAGGGGTGGTATCTGGTCCATTATCAAAACTACATCGGCTATGCCGCCGCTGCCTATATCGATACCTGAGGCCGGGCGGCTCCCGGGAAATTCGACCGGGGCGCGGACGGTTTTTCTTGACACGGGTGCGTGGAACGATTAAACTAAAAAGAGATAATCATCGAATGGTCCAGGGGAGGATCATTCGGTTGTTTTCTGAACCATGACCGGCCGGGCGGCGCTGTTCCGCCGGCCGATTGACTTGAACAGGAGGTAGAACCAATCTTGCTGTATGCCATCATCGGATTAGTGATCGGCTGCGTGATTGGCTTCCCTCTCGGCATTCGCTATCGTAAGAACGTATCGGAAAAAGAGATCTCCAGCGCGGAAGAAGAAGGAAAGCGCATCATCAACGAAGCAATTAAAAATGCGGAGTCGAAGAAGCGGGAGGCCCTGCTGGAGGCCAAGGAGGAAATCTTAAAAAACCGCAGCGAGTATGAGAAGGAAGTAAAAGACCGCAGATCGGAGCTGCAGCGCCAGGAAAATCGCCTGCAGCAAAAGGAAGAAACGCTTGACCGGAAGACCGACGCCATCGAGAAGCGGGAGGAGTCGCTGAATCAAAAGCACGCCGCCGCCGACAAGGAGATGGAGGAAATCCGCACCATTAAGCGCAGCCAGACGGAGATGCTGGAGCGCATCTCCGGCTTCACGGCGGAAGAAGCCAAAAAGTATCTGATCGACCAGGTGGAGTCTGAGGTCACCCACGAGACGGCCGTGAAGATCAAGGAAATTGAGTCCCGCATGAAAGAAGAGTGCGATTCCCGCGCACGGGAGATCGTGGCCCAGGCGATTCAGCGCTGTGCCGCGGATCAGGTGGCTGAGATGACCGTCAGTGTGGTTCCCCTGCCCAATGACGAGATGAAGGGCCGTATCATCGGCCGGGAAGGCCGCAACATCCGCACGATCGAAACCCTGACCGGCGTGGATCTGATTATTGACGATACGCCGGAGGCCATTACGGTTTCCTGCTTTGAGCCGGTCCGCAGGGAAATTGCCCGTCTGGCTTTGGAAAAGCTGATCGCGGACGGCCGGATCCATCCGACGCATATTGAAGAGATGGTGGAGAAGGCGCGCCGTGAAGTGGACGCCACCATCAAGGCCGAGGGTGAGCGTGCGGTGTTTGAAACCGGCGTGCGCAGCGTGCATCCGGAGCTGGTGAAGATGCTGGGACGGCTGCATTACCGTACCAGTTACGGACAGAACGTGCTGCAGCACTCCATCGAGGTGTCGCACATTGCCGGTATGATGGCGGCAGAGCTGGGCGCGGATGTACAGGCGGCCAAACGGGCCGGCCTGCTGCACGACATCGGCAAGTCCGTGGACCACGAAATGGAAGGTACCCACGTGGCGCTGGGTGTTGAATTTGCCCGGAAATACCGGGAGAAGGAAGACATCATCCACGCCATTGAGGCCCACCACAACGATGTGGAGCCCAAGACCATTGTGGCCTGCCTGGTCCAGGCGGCTGACGCGATCTCCGCGGCCCGCCCCGGCGCCCGGAGAGAGAATCTGGAGAATTATATCAAGCGTCTGGAGCAGCTGGAGACGATCACCGGAAGCTATCCCGGTGTGGAAAAGGCCTATGCGATCCAGGCCGGCCGCGAAGTGCGCGTGATGGTCAAGCCGGAGGAAGTCTCGGAGGATCAGATGGTGATCCTGGCCCACGATCTTGCCAAGAAGATCGAGGAAGAGATGGAGTATCCCGGCCAGATCAAGGTGCACGTTCTGCGGGAAACCACGGCGGTGGAATACGCGAAGTAAGAGATTTGAAAAGGCCCCGCGGCTTTTGCTGCGGGGCCTTTGATCGCGTTTTGCGCACAAAGTGCGGCAGGATGCCGCCCGGGGTCGGCCGAGACTTGGCGAAGGCAGGGCAGGAGAGACCGCGAAGAGACCACGAAAGCCTGTGCGATTCAGAGAAAATACGAGAATAAAACAAGTCCGCAGAGTAATCTGCGGACTTGTTTATACGAATCGTATTGAAAGATGCGGGGCCGGGCCTTACTCCATAGAAATGATATAGTAGTAAACCGGCTGGCCTCCGGAGAGAACGGCAACCTCGGCATCGGGACAGGCCGCTTCGAAAAGCCGGCCTGCGGCCTGGGCATCCGCTTCCGCTACGTCTTCGCCGAAATACAGCGAGATAAAGTCGGCGGCTTTGTTCTGGGCCTCGTCCGCCAGCTTGTGCAGCAGGGCATTGAGATCCTGCTCGGTGCTGAAGAGCTTTCCGTCTTCCAAAGCCAAGTAGTCGCCCGACTTGATGGAGAATCCGTCAAATTCGGAATCCCGGGCGGCGTACGTGATCTGTGCGGTGGTAACGGAGCCAAGGGAAGCGTTCATGGCCTGGGCAACGCTCTGCGGATCCTCTGCTTCAAAATCGACATTCATCAGGGCGGTGATCCCCTGGGGAACGGTTTTGGTGGGGATCACAATGACCTGCTTATCGGTCAGCGCGTCACACTGCTGGGCGGCCATAATAATATTGCTGTTATTGGGCAGGACAAAAACGGTTTCGGCCGGGATTTTATTGATCCCCTGCAGGATGCTCTCCGTGGAGGGGTTCATGGTCTGCCCGCCGGAAACCACGCCGTCGGCGCCCAGATCCCGGAAGATGGCGGCCAGGCCCTCCCCGGCGCATACGGCCAGGAAACCGAAGGGCTTTTCCGGTTCCGCCACGGCGGCCGGCGCGTCCGCATCGGACCGGCCTTCCAGCTCGGCTTCCACCGCCTCCAGATCGTCGGTGCTCTGGGCCTGCTTGCCGGCTGCCAGAGCTTCGGCCTGGGTGCGCATGTTTTCGATCTTGGCCAGCTCCAGCGTCCCGTACTTCTGCGATTCGTTCAGGGCGCTGCCGGGGATGTTGGTATGCACATGGACCTTGAAGGATTCGTCATCCTCGCCGATGACCAGACTGTCGCCGATGCTGTTCAGATAAGCGCGCAGGGGGTTCAGGTCCACGTCCGGCGTGGATTTGCGGACGATATAAACGGTGTCAAAGGCGAAGGTGATCTCTTCGGCGGAAAGGGCGTGGAAATCGGCCTTCTGAGCGCCGGCTTCTTCTTCCAGCTCCGGCATCGGTTCGCCCCGCAGCTCAGCCAGCATTCCTTCCAGGATCAGAAGATAGCCCATGCCGCCGGCGTCCACAACGCCTGCTTTTTTCAAAACGGGGTTCATATCCGTGGTCTGGGCCAGCGCCTCGCGGCCTTCCGCAATCGCGGCTTCCAGGACCGCCTCCAGATCCGTGGTTTCTTCGGCAATTTCGACCGCGCGCTTGGAGGCCAGGCGGGAAACGGTCAGCACGGTGCCCTCGGCAGGCTTCATGACTGCCTTGTAGGCGGAGGAGACGCCTTCCTGCATGGCGGCGGCAAAGGTGAGCGCATCCGCCGTTTCGCGGCCCTTGAGCCCCTTGGAGATCCCGCGGAAGAGCAGCGAGAGAATCACGCCGGAGTTGCCCCGGGCCCCCCGCAGCAGGGCGGAGGCCGTAATGGAAGCAGCCTGATCCACAGAGACCGGCTCGGCCTTCTGCAGCTCGGTCACGGCCGTGCCGATGGTCATGCTCATGTTGGTGCCGGTATCGCCGTCAGGGACGGGAAAAACGTTCAGGTCATTAATGGCCTGCTTTTGCTGCGTAACAGATGCAGCGCCGTGCAGCACCATTCTTTTAAAGAGGGCGCCGCTGATGTGTTCATTCATTTGTGGTGATCCTCCCTCGGTTTACAGGGTCATGGAATCCACGTAGACATCCACGGAGCGGACATTTACGCCGGTATTCTTCGTGACAACGTACTTGACCTCATTCATGATGGAGCGGCATACCGCCGGAAGGTTCACGCCGTTTTCAACAATGATATGGAGTTCAATGGAAATGGTGTTATCGTCATGATAGGTGATGCTGACGCCCTTGCTCATAGCCTCGCGGCGCAGCAGATGGACCAGGCCATCCGTCATGGAGCGATAGGCCATGCCTTTTACGCCGAAGCAGTTTGTGGCAGCAAGACCGGTAATGTTGGAAAACACCGCACTGCTGACAGAAATCTCGCCCTGATCAGACTTGAATTGAATCATGTGAGTGTCCTTTCTTCCTGTTGGCTTAGTCGGGGCGGCCGGAGCGGCCCCGCGTCGGAAAACGCTATTGTGCTATTTTAGGGTTCCTATTATAAACGATTTCCTTCCAAAGTACAAGTAGAAAAACGCAGAGGCCCGCGCAGAGCGGAAATCCGGGACTGCCTATTGAAATCAGGCGGCCGGTGTCGTAAAATAAAACGATCCTGCGCACGGGCGGGAAAGGAAGAAACGTATGAGACAATGGAAAGGGCCGCTGGCGATTTTGGGCTGCTATGTCTGCTGGGGGATTTTGCCGGTTTTTTGGAAGCAGCTGGGCGATGTTTCGCCGGTTTATGTTCTGGCGGCGCGGATTATCTGGTCGCTGATCCTGGCAGCGGTGATCCTGAGCATCCGCAGGGACTGGGGCGGCGTGTGCGCGGCGCTGCGGGACCGGGCGGAGCGGCGGCGTCTGGCCGCTGCCGGCGTGTGCGTGACGCTGAACTGGGGGCTTTACATCTGGGCGGTGAATGCCGGGCATCTTCTGGATGCCAGCCTTGCCTATTATATGAATCCCATTCTGGCGATCCTGCTGGGAACGCTGGTGTATCGGGAGAAGCTGACGCGCCTGCAGTGGATTTCCGTGGCGGTGACGCTGGCGGGCCTTTTGGTGACGATGATGCGCTATCGGCAGATCCCCTGGATCGCCCTGCTGATCGGCGGAAGCTTTGCCCTGTACGGCGCGGTCAAGAAAAAGGTGCGTGCGGATGCAGCGGTCTCCATGTTTTTGGAGACGCTGCTGCCGGCACCGGTTGCATTGTGCGTTATAACCGTGATGGAGCTGCAGGGGACGGGCGCCGGAGGCGTCCTGAGCGGCGGACGCTGGCTTTTGCTGCCTGCGGCCGGTGTGGTGACCACGATTCCCCTGATGCTGTACGCAGCAGGGATCCGGACGACCTCGCTGAGCCTGTCCGGAATTTTAATGTACGTGAATCCCACGCTGCAGCTGCTGCTGTCCACGGTGGTGTATCACGAGGCGTTTACGCTGACGCACGCGATTTTGTTCGGCTTTGTCTGGACCGGGCTGCTGCTTTACCTGCTGCCGGAGCTTTTGCGTCACGGACGAGAGAAAAAGGAGGGAGCACCATGCGCGTAATTACCGGAACGGCCCGGGGGCGCCGCTTGAAGGAGCTTGCCGGAATGGAGACCCGCCCGACCACGGACCGGGTCAAGGAAGGGCTTTTCAGCGCACTGCAGTTTGACATTGAGGGGCGGCGGGTCCTGGATCTGTTTGCCGGGACGGGCCAGCTGGGGATCGAGGCCCTCTCCCGCGGGGCGCAGTCCGCCGTATTTGTGGACCGGCGGGCCGATGCGGTCAAGCTGATCCGGGAAAATCTGGAGCTGACGGAGCTTTCCGAAAGGGCACGCGTGATCGCCGGGGATTCCATGGCGTATCTTGCGTCGCTGCGGGAGCGCTTTGATTTGATCTTTCTGGATCCGCCATACCAGGCGGGGCTGCTGGAGCCGGCGCTTGCGCACATTGCGGCGTTTGACATTCTTTCTCCGCATGGTATAATTGCAGCAGAAGCACCGGCGGACCGGTGCCTGCCGGATCTGCCGTCTCCGTATGCGCTTTATCGGACCTACCGGTACGGAAAAATCGGATTGACGATCTACCGCAGAGCCGGGGATCCGGCCGAAAAAGAGGAGTCGCCCGTATGAAAACTGCGATTTGTTCAGGCAGCTTTGATCCCATTACCCTGGGGCACACAGATATTATCCGCCGGGCGGCGGTCTGCTTTGACCGGATCTGTGTGTGCGTCAGCCCCAATTCGGAGAAGAGAAGCCAGATGTTCACACCCGAGCAGAAGCTGGAGATGGTCCGGGCGGCGGTCCGAGATCTGCCCAATGTGGAGGCGGAGCTGTGGCCGGGGCTGCTTGTGGAGTTTGCGGAAAAGCACGGGGCCTGCGCCATTGTGCGCGGCGTGCGCAACACAACGGATTACAATGCAGAGCAGCAGATGGCCATGATCAACCGGGGCGTCAGCACGGCGGGGCTGGACACCTTGCTGCTGCCGGCCTCCGGGATCTATCAGCACTTCAGTTCCTCCATGGCCCGCGAGATGATCCGGTACGGACAGCCCCTGGAAAAGTATCTGCCGGCGGCGGTGATCCCACTGGTGCAGGCGTTCAGAAAGGAAGAGAAAACGCATGGCGAACAATAACCATGAAGATGTAAACCGGCTGATCGATGTGCTGTACGGGCGGATCGAGGATGCGAAGTCTCCGGCGCTGAAGCCGGATATGGCGATGGTGGACCGGGGTGAGATGCTGGACCTGCTGGATGAACTGCGGGCACAGCTTCCGGTGGAGATCCGCCGCGCAAAGGAGCTGCTGGCGGCCCGGGAAAAATTTGTGGAGGACGCCAAGCGGGATGTGGACCGTATGATGCGCCAGGCCGAGCTGGAGGCAAAATCCAAGGTTTCGGACAGCGAGGTGCTGTCTGCGGCCCGGGAAAAATCCCGCAAGATGATCGACCACGCTCAGGACCGCTGCCGCCAGATGTATCAGGTGGCCAACGAATATACGGAGGATGCGCTGGCCCGGACGGAAGAGGCGGTCCAGATGGCGCTGGATGAGATCAAGCAGAGCCGGGTGCGGTTCCGCAATGCCTCCGCCGCCAAGCTGCAGGAGCAGCGCGAAAAGCTGGCGGAGCGGGGAGCCGGCGAGGAACATAAAAAAGACGCCGAATAATTGCGCTAAATTTTGTTAAAAATGACGGCTTATTTACGAGCACGATCGAACAAAACAAAATAACGGCCTAAATAGTGCTTAGCGCGCAGGGCGACACAAGATGTTGTGTTGCCCTGCGCGCTTCTGTTATGTTAACC
The DNA here is from genome assembly GCA_934563745.1 of uncultured Dysosmobacter sp. Lineage (GTDB taxonomy): Bacteria > Bacillota > Clostridia > Oscillospirales > Oscillospiraceae > Oscillibacter. Next base: position 79,530 of record CAKTHE010000007.1, read on the forward strand.
CAAAAATGCGGGCGAACCTTTGTTTCAATTGAACGTTTTTGTGATTTTCAAAGCGGGTTTTTACAGATTTTAGTCGGAAAAAAAGCCTTGCAATTCCACTTTTCCCTGCGTATACTTGAAACTAAAGAGTGGGGAAAAGTGGTGAGAAGTAGGGGCTTGTGGTGACAATGCCCTTCTTTTTCCCCAAAAGACCCGGAAAGGAAGTGGCAGGGACCGTGACCGGAACGAATCAGCATACCATCGACGCGAAGGGCCGTCTTGCGATCCCGGCCAAGCTGCGGGAAGAGCTGGGGGACACCTTTTATGTGACCATCGGCCCGGATCCCTGCCTGACGATTTATTCCAATGCCAGCTGGGCGCGGCTGACCGCCCGCTTTGATCAGCTTCCGTATTCCAAGGCCCGGGCCCTGCGGCCCCTCTTTTCCAATGCGGTCAAGTGTGAGCCGGACTCCCAGGGGCGGATCCTGATCCCCCAGAAGCTGCGGGATTATGCGCACCTGAGAAAAGACGTGTCGGTGATCGGCGTCAGCTCCCGGGCGGAGATTTGGGACAGCGCCACCTGGCAGGAGCTGGAGCGGCAGGAGCTGGAAAGCGGCAATATGCTGGCTGCCATGGAAGAACTGGATTTTTAAGCGATGGAGTATACACACAAGCCCGTTTTGCTTTCGGAATGCTTAGAGGCGCTGCGCATACGGCCCGATGGGATTTATGTCGATGGCACACTGGGGCGTGCAGGGCACTCAATCGAGATTGCCCGGCGGCTGACAACCGGCCGCCTCGTGTGCATCGATCAGGACCGGGAGGCCATTGAGGCGGCGAGGGAGCGGCTGGCCCCCTGGATGGACCGCGTAACGCTGGTGCGCAGCAATTTCTGCGCGCTGGATGAGATCCTGCGGGAAAACGGGATCGCCGGGGCGGACGGGATGCTCTTTGACCTGGGCGTCTCGTCTCCGCAGCTGGATGACCCCGCACGGGGCTTTTCCTATATGCACGACGCGCCGCTGGACATGCGCATGGATGAGCGCGCGCCCCTGACGGCCCGGGAAGTGGTCAACGGCTGGAGCCAGGAGGAACTGCGCAGGATCCTGCAGGACTATGGGGAGGAGCGCTATGCCTCTGCCATCGCCCGGGCGATTGTCCGGCGGCGGGAGCAGGCCCCCATCGAAACGACATTTGAACTGGTGGATGTGATCCGCGGCGCAATGCCGGCGGCGGCCCTGCGTGAGAAGCAGCACCCGGCAAAGCGCAGCTTTCAGGCCATTCGGATCGCCGTGAACGGCGAACTGGATGTACTGGAGCCAATGCTGCAGGCTGCGGCCAGAGGGTTGCGTCCCGGCGGACGGCTGGCGGTGATCACTTTTCACTCGCTGGAGGATCGGATCGTGAAACGCGCGATGCAGGCACTGGCCCAGGGCTGCACCTGCCCGCCGGAGTTTCCGGTGTGCGTGTGCGGGAAAAAGCCGATGCTTAAGCGGATCTCCCGCAAGCCGATTACGGCCGGCGCAGAGGAATTGCGGGAAAATCCCCGGGCGCGCAGCGCCAAGCTCCGTGTGGCGGAGCGGTGCGGATTTGACCTTTAAATAAGTTTACGAAAGAGGAGCAGGAGGCACGTATGGCAGGTTCTGCGGCAAGAAAACTGCATTATGACAGCAGGTACCGTTCCGGCGGCGCGGTGTACGGGGACCTGGCCTACAGCCTGGAACGGGAAGCCGACGCCCGTAGCCTGCCCCGGAAAGCGGAGCATGCCATCCCCAAGCCGCAGGCCCGGCCCCGGGTACGGACGGCCGTGCAGGTGCAGGTGCGGGAAAAGCAGAGCGTCTCGCCGGTGGCGGTGCTGGGCGTGCTCAGCGTGATCGCGGCGGCGGTGCTGGTGCTGATGAGCTATGTGCACCTGACAGTGCTCTCTTCCTCGGTGGTCAAGCTGAAAAAAGAGCTGACCACGCTGGAGACGCAGAATGTTACCCTGACGGCGGAGTACGAGCAGATCTATGATCTGGCCAGTGTCAAGGAAGCCGCGGAGGAAGCCGGAATGAGCAAGCCTGGCAGCTCGCAGATCTATTACATTGATCTTTCCGAGGATGACAACGCCATTGTATATCAGCAGGAAGAGCCGGGCGTCCTGAGCCGCCTGCTGAGCTCCCTGCACCACGGATTCTATACCGTGGTGGAATATTTCGACTGAGCCGTGCCATATAGTCACAACAGGAGGGAGTAAGAAGGGGACTTCTTACTCCCTGTTTGATACGCTGGGAATCCCGCCCAGAGTATGTTTCGGATCCGGCGCGCCGCACGGGCTGCGCCGCCAGAAAAGCGGAGGCATTCCATGACAAAACATCCCAGAAGAAAAAGCGACGCCGCCCGCCGGGCCAATCAGATCATCCGAAGCCGCACGGTGCTTTTGATGGCCCTTTTCGGCGTGGTAACGTTTGTGATGCTGTTTATCAAGCTTTACCAGCTGCAGATCCTGCGGCACGACGAGCTGGAAGGGAAGGCGGTGGCCCAGCAGACCCGCAGCTCGGTCATCAGCGCATCCCGGGGCACGATTTACGATGCAAACGGGAAAATCATGGCCATTTCGGCCACAGCGGAGACGGTGAACCTCTCTCCGAAGGACATTGCGGATTATATGACCACGCAGGATGAGAAGATCGCGGCCGGAAAGCTGAAGGCATCGCAGAAAAAAGACGAGGCTTACATCGCCCGGGGCCTGGCACGGATCCTGGACGTGGACGAAGAGACGATCCGCAAGAAGATGGAGCGGACCTTCTCGGGCTATGAGATCATTAAAAAGAAGGCGGAGCAGGCGGCCGCCAACGAGGTGCGCCGCTTTGTCAACGGCGAGATCGACGATGAGGGCAATGAGGTCCCGGAGGGCCAGCGCCAGAGCATTCACGGCATTTATCTGGAGCCGGATTCCAAGCGCTATTACCCCCTGGGGACCCTGGCGGCTCAGGTGATCGGCTTTGTCAATGCCGACAACGAGGGCGCCTATGGCCTGGAAGCCAAATACAACAGCGTCCTGCAGGGGACCTCGGGCATGACGGTCACAGCCAAAAACGCCGTGGGGACGGACCTTTTATATCAATACGAGCAGTATTACGACGCGGAAAACGGCAGCAATCTGGTGCTGACGCTGGACAGCAACGTGCAGTATTACCTGGAAAACGGCCTGCAGAGCATGCTGAAAAAATTCGATGCGAAAAACGGCGGCACGGGGATCGTTATGAACGCCAAGACCGGCGCAATCCTGGGAATGGCGTCGTATCCCAATTTTGACCTGAACGATTACAGCACGGTCTACGACGAAAAGCTGGCGGAACAGCTTAAGGGACTGAGCACGGACAGCGACGCCTATAAGGAGGCGCTGTCCAACGCCCGAAGCACCCAGTGGCGCAACCGTTGCGTCAGCGATACGTATGAGCCGGGCTCGACCTTTAAGCCGATTACGCTTTCTACGGCGCTGGAGGAGGGACTGGTGAATCTGAACACCAGCTTTACCTGCACGGGTTCCATCAAGGTTGCCGGATGGCCCAAGGCTATCGGCTGTTCCAAGCGGAGCGGCCATGGGACCCAGACGCTGAAGGTGGCCACCGGAAACTCCTGCAACCCGGCGTTTGTGACCATGGGCCTGAAGATCGGAACGGAGAAGTACTATCAGTATCTCAAGTCCTTCGGGCTGATGGAGCGGACGGGTGTGGACCTTCCTGCGGAGGCGGACAGCATCTTTGCCAGCGAAAAAAGCTTCAATTCCAACGTGGTCTCTCTGGCCTCCTATGCCTTCGGCCAGACCTTTAATGTAACGCCGCTGCAGCTGATCCGGGCGCAGGCGGCCTGCATCAACGGCGGCTATCTCAACACCCCCTATCTGGTGGAACAAATTCTGGATGACGACGGCAACGTGCTGGTCCAGCACGGAAAAGAAACGGTCCGCCAGGTCATCAGCGAGGAGACCTCCGCCACCGTGCGGGAGTGCCTAGAATATGTGGTGGCTTCCGGAACCGGGAAAAACGGCCAGGTGGTAGGTTACCGCGTGGGCGGTAAAACCGGTACGGCGGATAAGACAGGCAATAAGAATAAGGATATTGTGGTATCCTTTATGTGCTTTGCACCGGCGGATGACCCACAGGTCATTATGCTGCTGACAATGGACACCCCCAGCCGGACCACCGGTACCTATCCCTCCGGCGGTAACATGGTGGCACCGACGGCAAGCCAGATCATGGGCGAGATCCTGCCCTATCTGGGGATCGAACCGGACTATACCGCCGAGGGCCTGGAGAATGCGGACGCTACCGTCCCGAATGTAGTGGGCAAAACCCTGGAAGAGGCCAAGGCGCGCCTCAGCGACGCAGGCTTTGCGTTTAAAACGGTGGGCAGCGGCGCGACGGTGACGGACCAGACGCCGGTGGGCGGCGCCATCATCCCCAACAATGCAACCGTGATCCTTTACCTGGGGGAGGAAAAGCCTACGGCCCTGTGCACGGTACCGCAGGTAGTGGGAATGACGGCGGCGCAGGCGAACCAGGCACTGACCAACGCGGGGCTGATCATGAAGGTGACCGGTACCACAGATACCAGCTCCGGCAACGTGAAGGCGATGACCCAGTCGGCGGCGGCTGGGACGGAGCTGGCGGCAGGCAGCGTGGTCACTGTCCGCTTCGGCTCACAGAGTACCGGCGCGGACTGAGCGGCGGCAGTTTCTGCAAGATTTCCGGCACCATCGCCCCTGTACGGGCGGTGGAGCCGGGGACTATAATGAACGCTGGATGCATGGCATCCGATCGAGGAAAGGGGCGTTCGTCCTTATGAAATTAAAAGAACTTTTAAATGGCATTCCCGTTCAGGAGCTTCATGCCGACCCGGAGATGGAGATCCCGGAGGTGCAGTACGATTCCCGCGCTGTCCGGCCCGGCGACCTCTTCGTCGCGATGCGGGGCTTTGCGACCGATGGGCATGCCTATATCGGGAAAGCGGCGGAATGCGGTGCGGCCTGTGTGCTGTGCGAAGAAGAACCGACCGTGCAGATCCCCTGGGTGCGGGTGGAGGATTCCCGCCGCGCCCTGGCGGTGCTGGGTGCCAACTTCTTCGGGCATCCGGCGGATGAGATGGTGATGACGGCCGTGACCGGCACCAACGGGAAAACCACGACCACATACCTGCTCAAGGCCATTCTGGAGCAGGCGCTGGGGGCCAAGGTGGGCCTGATCGGGACCAATCAGAATATGATCGGGCAGGAGATTCTGCCGACGGAACGCACGACGCCGGAGTCGTTTGAGCTGCAGCGCCTGTTTCGTAAGATGCGCGACGCCGGCTGTACGCACGTGGTGATGGAGGCTTCCTCGCATGCGCTTTACCTGGACCGGGTATACGGCGTGCACTATGAGGTCGGTATTTTTACCAACCTGACCCAGGACCATCTGGACTTCCATAAGACGATGGAAGCATACTGTGACGCAAAGGCGATCCTGTTCCGGAACTGCCGCAAGGGTGTCTGCAACGCGGACGATCCCTGGACGCCGCGGCTTTTGCGGGATGCAACCTGCGAACCTTATTTTTACGCGGAAAACAAGCCGGCCGATCTGCGGGCGGAAGCGGTCAGCCTGGGTGCGGATCATGTGGCCTTTGATGCCGTGACAGCGGATGAGCGTGTGAAAATCAGGGTTGGCATTCCGGGCAAATTTATGGTATATAATACGCTGGATGTGCTGGGCGCGGCGAAGCAGCTGGGGGTTCCCCTGCGCCGCAGCGCGGAGATCCTGAGAACGGTCCCCCATGTGAAGGGCCGGGTGGAGGTTGTTCCGACCCCCGGAAAGGATTATACGATTTTGATCGATTATGCCCACAGCCCGGACGGACTGGAGAATGTGCTTTCTTCCGTGCAGGAGTTTTCCAAGGGCCGGACGGTGGCGGTATTTGGCTGCGGCGGGGACCGGGATAAGACCAAGCGGCCCAAGATGGGAAAAATTGCCGCCCAGCATGCGGATTTTGTGGTCGTGACATCGGATAATCCCCGCACGGAGGATCCGGATGCGATCATCGCGGATATTCTGCCGGGCCTGGAGGGCAGCGAGACGCCGCATATTGCGGTGACGGACCGGGTAAAAGCGATCCATTACGCCATGGATCACGCCCAAAGCGGAGATACCATTGTCCTGTGCGGGAAGGGACACGAGACCTATCAGGAAGTCAACCATGAGAAGCACCATATGGACGAACGGGAGATCGTGGCGGAGTATCTGGCCGCCGGGAAGTGAGCGCCGGGAGTCCGGCGTCAAGCGCCCGAAAGGGGCGCTTGAAATCGGACGGATTGATTCCGGACGATTTGAATGAAATGCGGGGCCCCCAAAGGGCGGAGCCGTTTGGGGCGTCAACCATGAGAAGCACCATATGGACGAACGGGAGATCGTGGCGGAGTATCTGGCCGCCGGGAAGTGAGCGCCGGG
>CAKTHE010000008.1 GCA_934563745.1 uncultured Dysosmobacter sp.
TCCGTATCCAGGTTGCCGACCTGCTGCAGCTCCTCCTCACTGAGGGGCTCCTGCGTGCCGGTGCCGCAGTAGAGCAGATCATAGAGGTTGATCTCCTCGGGCTTTTCGTACAGGGACGTCAGGAACTGATTGTGAATGTTCAGCGTGACGGTCCCGTTTTCCGTAAGGTCGTTGTTGAAAAAGACGGTATTGAAATAGGTCAGCTCGGCACCGTTAAGGGGACGGGTCTCATTCAGAAGGGCGTCCGGCCGGCTGCACAGCTGGTGCGATTCAATGAGATAGGAGCCGTCTGCCTGTTCGTTGAGGGTGACGCAGGCCCAGCGGCCGTCCGCGGAGGTTGTCTCAGTCCCGGTGGTGAAGAAGCGGCCTTTGGCATTATAGTAAAGAAGGACTTGGTCGCCCTTGCGCTCACCGGCGGAGAAGAGCGTGGTTCCCGGAGTATTGGTGTCGCTATGGAAGAAATAGTAGGCGTCATACTCCGGCAGATAGGTGAAGGAATCCAGACTGACCTTTTTCGTCTGGTCCAGCGTCAGACCGGTATAGCGCTCCAATACATCGTCGATTTGGTCGGCGGGGAGCTTGGTCAGATCCACCTCTGGATCAAAGCCGGAATAACCGGCGTTCACAACGGCGGCCCGTTCCGCTTCGCCCACGGGATCCGACTGACCGGCCCCGTTGTAGAAGAGCTGCAGAAGGTCGATCTCCTCGGGCGTTTTATACAGAGAGGTCAGAAACTGGGTGGAAAGGTCGGGATCTCGCTCGCTGTTGAAATAGCTTTCATTAAAGTAGGAAAGCTCCGCCTCGCTCAGCGTATCGGCAGACCCGCTCTGCTTGGAGCCGCTGAAGGTAACGGCGCAGATCAGAGCGGCCAGCACGGCTACAGCGGCCAGGGCGGTCACTGTGACTTTGCGGTTTTCCGCGATCCGGGAGATCCGGTCTTTAAGCTGCTTTTTCCCGGCGGACATGGTGGTGGCCGCCAGCATGGGATCGCCGGAGCCGCGCCGGACCGGGACCATGGATAAAAGCGTACGGCCGTAAGCGATGCGCTGATCCGGGCCCAGGAGGCGCAGAGCGCCCTCGTCGCAGGCCAGCTCGCAGTCCTGACGGGAGACGATGGCCGCTGCCCAGACCAGGGGATCAAACCAGTAGATGCTCAAGGCCACTCCCCGCAGCAGGCTCCACAGAGGATCCAGGTGCCGGGCGTGCGTGCTCTCATGGGCCAGAACATGGCGCAGGGTTTCCGCGGAGGACAGGGTCGCAGGCGTCAGGTAAATGGCGGGCCGCAGCAGGCCGAACAGGCAGGGAGAGGGCAGCCCCTGCTCCACCAGATAGACGGGAAGTGCGCAGTCCGCCGCCGGATAGGGCTTTCGTGCCCGGCGCAGCCGCAGGTAGAAGCGCAGATTGGTCAGCGCGAACCAAATCGACATGCCGGCAAGGCCGGCGATCCAGACCCCGTGCAGGACCTGGGACAGGCTCAGCTTTTCGGCATAGCGCGTGACGGTGGCGCCGTCGGAGCTGACCACGGAATAGCCGTCCGATTCCGGGACGGACACCGGGTCGCCGGGCTGCAGCGTCTCAGCCTGCGGAAATTGGGAGACCGGCGCCTGCTCCATCGGACGCACATAAATCTCCCGGCGGTCCAGACGGGCGGTGACACGCTGCTCCACCGGCTCTGCCGCCGTGAGAACATTGTGTTCCATTGCGGGCAGACTGACCGGAATCAGAAGGCGGATCAGCACGAGCCCCCACAGGGCATACTGCACCCGGCGGGAGAGCGTGTTGCGGAACAAACGGCGCAGGATCAGAAGCGCGGCAATCAGAACGGACGATGTAATCAAAACTTCTTTCATGCGTGGTCACCTCCGGCTTTTTCCAAAATGGCGGACAGCTCTTCCAGGTCCTGCTCGCTCAGGCTCTGGCTTTCGACCATGGCACTCATCAAAAGACCGAGCTTTCCGCCGTATACCTTGCTGAGAAAATTTTCGGTTTCATTCAAGGCGGCCTCCTCGCGGGGAATGGAGGGGAAATAGCGCTTGGCCCGGGCCCCATCCTCGTGGTGCAGGGCGCCCTTGGCCTCCAAACGGGAGAGCATGGTGATCACGGTGTTTTTGCTCCAGGCGGTTTCGGAGCGGACCGCCGCTGTCAGCTCGGCAATGGTGCTGCCGGGAGCGGCCCAGATGTGATTCATCAGCTTCCACTCACTGTCGGAAAGATTGCATTTCACAGAAGATCCCTCTTTTCTGATGCGGTATACGAGTGTCTACCTGAAATGTAGCAAAGCGGTAGACGCTTGTCAACCATAAAAAAGTTACAAATTCTATCAGGAACCCTGCGGCGCGGCGGAGGGGAGTGGGATTTCTCGGCGGGGTGCCTTGACCCGCTTCCGATTTTGTCCTAAAATGGCACGTGAAACTGATCAAGGAACTGGTGAAGATATGACGGATTTTCAAAAACGATACAGCGCGGCCCGCAGGGCGGTGATCGCCCGGGATCTGCGGCGCCTGAATCCCATGCAGCGGGAAGCGGCCATGACGACGGAGGGGCCGCTGCTGCTGCTGGCCGGCGCGGGCTCCGGAAAGACGACCGTGCTGATCCAGCGCATTTATAATCTTCTGACCTACGGACGGGGGAGCGACACGGAGGAGGTCCCGCCGGAGGCTACGGAGGAGGACTTGGCCTTTCTGGAACGTTACGCGCAGGAAGCCGGCCGGGAGGAGCGGGCGCGGGCTGTGCGGCTCTGCGCGGTGGAGCCGGCCGCTCCCTGGGAGGTTTTGGCCATCACGTTTACCAATAAGGCGGCCGGCGAGCTGAAGGAGCGGCTTTCCGCCCGGCTGGGGGATCGGGCCAACGATATCTGGGCTGCGACCTTTCACTCGGCCTGCGTGCGGATCCTGCGCCGGGACATTGACCGGCTGGGGTTTGATAAAAGCTTTACGATCTATGACAGCGATGATTCCAAGCGCGTGATCAAGGAGGCTGTCAAGGCGCTGAATCTGGAGGAAAAGGCCTTTGCGCCCAAGGATGTGCTGGGGGTCATCAGCGCGGCCAAGGATCGCTATCAGACGCCGGAGCAGTTTTCGGCGGCTTACGAGGCGGCCAACGACTGGCGCATGACGCGCATGGCCCGCATTTATGCGGAGTATTCCAAGCGGCTGCGCAGCGCCAACGCCTTGGATTTTGACGACCTGATTTTTTATACGGTGGAGCTTTTGGAGCAGCACAAGGATGTGCGGGAGTATTATCAGAACAAGTTCCGCTATGTGCTGGTGGATGAGTATCAGGATACCAACCATCTTCAGTATCTGCTGACGGCTCTTCTGGCCGGCGGCCGGCGGAACCTGTGTGTAGTGGGCGATGACGATCAGAGCATCTACCGCTTCCGGGGCGCTAATATTGAAAATATCCTCAGTTTTGAAAAGCAGTATCCGGATGCCCGGACCATCCGGCTGGAGCAGAACTACCGCTCCACCCAGCACATTCTGGATGCGGCCAACGGCGTGATCCGGAACAATCAGGGCCGGAAGGGAAAGAAGCTGTGGACGGACAACGGCTCCGGAGAGCTGGTGACCGTGAAAACGGCATTCAATGAAGACGACGAGGCCAATTATGTGGTGGGCGACATCATGATGGGCGTTCACCGGGGCCGGGCCTTCCGGGATAATGCCATTCTTTACCGGATGAACGCGCAGTCCAATGCGCTGGAGCGGGCGCTGAGCCGCAACGGCATGGCGTATAAAGTGGTCGGAGGCATGAAGTTCTTTGAGCGGGCGGAGGTCAAGGACATGCTGGCCTATTTGTGCGTGCTCAATAACCCCATGGATGACCTGCGGCTGCGGCGGATTATCAACGTTCCGGCACGGGCCATCGGCGCAGCCAGCGTGGAGAAGGTACAGGCTCTGGCGCAGCGGGAGGGGGTGTCGCTCTACGAGATCATGCGCAACGCGGACCTGTTCCCGGAGCTGAAGTCTCCGGCCCAAAAGCTTTTGAAATTCGCGGACCTGATCGACGGGCTGCGGGCTCTGGGCGGAAAGCTGGCTCTTCCGGAGTTTTACGATGCTGTCTGCGAACAAAGCGGTTATATCCGGGCGCTGGAGGAAAAGCACGATCCGGAAAGTCAGACCCGCATTGAAAACGTACAGGAGCTCAAATCCAACATTCTGGGATTTTTGGAGCAGGAGCCGGAGGATCCTACGCTTTCCGGCTTCCTGAATGAGATCGCGCTGTATACGGATCTGGACAGCCTCAGCGGTGAGGAAGACTGCGTGACGCTGATGACCATGCACGCAGCCAAGGGCCTGGAATTCCCGGCGGTTTACGTGGTCGGCATGGAAGATGGGATCTTCCCCGGCTTCCGGGCGGTAAGCGATCCGGAGGAAATGGAGGAGGAGCGGCGCCTTTGCTACGTGGCCATGACCCGGGCGAAAGAGAAGCTGACGCTGACCAACTGCCGTCAGCGGACTTTGTACGGCAAGACATCCTCCAACCTGCCCTCCCGCTTCTTGGAAGAGATTCCGGAGGGGGACATGCAATGGATCAGCAAACCGGAACCGCGGCGGGTCCGGGAGGATTTTGACGATGATTTCGGCGGCCGCAGCGGCTTCGGCGGATACGAAAGCGGGGTTGGCCGGTCGCATACATACGGCACACTTGGTACGGCGTCCGCCGGTACGCCGGCCCGCGCGTCCCTTCCCCGGAATCCGGCTCCGGCCGGCCGCGGCCAGGGCGCTTACGGGAAAAGACCGGCCGCAGGGGCTGCCGGCTCCGGGCAGCTTCAGCTGCATCAGGGAGACATGGTGGAGCATACCGCCTTCGGCAGGGGCATGGTGCTTTCAGTCCGCCCCATGGGCGGAGACGCCCTGGTGGAAGTGGCGTTTGACAGCGTGGGGGCCAAAAAGCTGATGCTCAAATCCGCCAGCGCCCATATGAAAAAGCTTTGAGCGTTTGCCTGGCAGATAGATGAGAGAAAAAAGTCCGCGCCCTTATAAGGGCGCGGACTTTTTTTAACGGAAAGCGGGGCTGTGGGCGTTCAGCGCTTTTTCGGCGGCAGCAGCAATTCTTCGAAGCTTTCAATGTATACGTCGCAGAAGCTGCGCATTTCTTTTTCGTCGGCTGCGAAATAGGAGTCCCGCACGCCGATGACCCGCATACGGGCCAGCCGGGCGGAACGGCAGGCCGCCAGCGAATCGTCAAACACAGTGCAGTCTTCCGGGCGCTCGCGGCAGGCGTCGGCGGCATAGCGGAAGATCTCCGGCGTCTGCTTGTCCATGTGCAGATTGTGTGCAAAGAAAATCTGCTCAAAAAACGAGCTGAGATCGTGCTGACGCAAAACGGCGCGGCAATGCTCCGGAACGCTGGAGGTGATTATGGCCATACGCCGCCCCTCGGCGCGGCACTGCTTCAGATAAGCGCGGACGCCGGGCTTGATGGGTACCTTGCGGGCATAGGAGTCCCGGGCCAGCTCCATCCACTCGTCCATGATGGATTGGCAGGACTCGTCCAGATGGCAGAACGCCCTGGTGAATTCCGCGGCTTTCGGCAGCGTCGTGTGCGCGACGCCTTCGTAGTAAGCGCGGGTGTACGGCAGCCCGCGCCGGGAAAGAAAGACGCGGTCCACTTCCTTCCAGATTCCGTTGGAATCCACCAGGGTCCCATCCAGATCAAAGAAAAACATGCTGCATTCAACCTCCTTGTTCCAGCCAAAACCGCCAGGGCAGCGCGGCGGACTCCTCTGCGTATTCAACGCCGATCCGCCGCCCACAGCGGACGATCTCAGTTCCGATCCGGGGGGCGGAAACCGACGGAAATCCGCTGAGATCCCGGCAGACGAACAGCGTATCACCGGTCAGATCCATTCCGTTTTCGGTTCTGGAAAGGGAAAGCGCTTTGCAGAGCTTTCCGGGACCGTTGAGGAAATTTTTCCGCTGATAGGCGTTCAGCTCCCCATAGGGGAGCCCGTAGCGCAGGGAACTGAGCGTATCGATCCCGGCAACGGCCTCGCCGCCGCGGATCAAAACGGCGGAAGGCTCTCCCTCCGGTTCCGTCACCAGATTCAGGCAGTTGTACATCCCGTAAATCAGGTAAATGTATGCGTGCCCGGGTGGCCCGAACAGAGTCTCCGTCCGGCTGGTACGGCGGTATTGATAGGCGTGGCAGGCCTTATCACAGCGCCCGACATATGCTTCAGTCTCCGTAATGCGGCAGATCAGAGTTTCACCCTGATAACGGCGCACCAGATACAGCCCCAGAAGGGACTGTGCAATCTGCACCGTGTCGCCCGCATAGAAATTTTGAGGAAGTCTTGTCATTTTTCTACCCCGGTGGTATGATAATTTTTCGTGGTCATTTGCGCTGCGGCTGTACGAAGAAGCAGCGCAGGAAGATCTTCTTCACTATATCATCCTTAAGAAATGGGAGCAAGCAGGAAATGAACAGAAAACACACCCGTCAGAATGGATACGCGCTGCTGACCGCGGCGATTTGGGGAACGGCCTTCGTTGCGCAGAGCGTGGCGGCGGATTACTTGGATGCCTTCAGCTTTAACACGGCCCGTGCATCCGTTGCGTTTTTGTTTTTACTGCTTTTTTGTATGCTGCGGCGCTGGATCCGCCGCGCGAAGGGGACAGACGCCGGCATGACGGCGCAGGGGAAGAAGGACCTTCTGCGGGGCGGCCTTTGCTGCGGCGTATTTTTAAGTGTGGCAAGCACCCTTCAGCAGAAGGGGATTGAAACGACCTCGGCCGGCAAGTCCGGTTTTATCACGGCGCTGTATATTATCATTGTACCCATCTGCGGCATTTTTTTGAAGAAGAAAGCGCCGCGCACTATTTGGCTCAGCGTGGCGCTGGCGGTGGTCGGGCTTTACTGCCTGTGCATGAAGGGCGACTTTTCGCTTTCCGAGGGGGACTTTTACCTGCTTTTGTGTGCCGTTTGCTTTTCCGGGCAGATCCTGTGCGTGGATCATTTTTCGGAAAAGGTAGACGGGGCGGCTCTCTCCTGCGTGCAGTTTTTGGTCATGGCGGTGCTGTGCTCGGCGGGAATGCTGCTCAGCGGACTTCCGGCCTGGACGGCGGTGCAGCCCTGCCTGGGCGCGATCCTTTACGCGGGTGTTTTTTCCAGCGGCGTTGCCTATACCTTGCAGATCCTTGCGCAGCGTGGATCGAACCCGACGGTGGTGTCTCTTTTGATGAGCATGGAGGCGGTGTTTGCCACCATTGCCGGGGCGCTGATCCTGCACGACCGGATGTCCGGCAGGGAGTATTTGGGCTGCGTGCTGATGCTGGCTGCGGTCATCCTGGCCCAGCTGCCGGACCGGAATGCGCCGCAGGCGGCGGCTTGCCCGGCAGAGTCCGGAGAGAATTGATATCCTTCGGGTGCAAATCGGGATGGGACCATTTTATTGACACATTGTCCGTATGGCGTGTATAATACAACTGTATGCCCGGAGGCTTGCCTGCATGGGGGAACTCCTGGAAAAGAAGACCGGCCGCTGTGTTTCCTGCCGCGCTTCCGTGGTTCCGGGCCGGATCATAAAGAGGTGTTTTCATGCGCATTGACGTGTTGGGCGTCGGCTTTGATAATGTAACGATGGAAGAGGCGGTGGATACCGGAATGCGCCTTCTCCGGGAGGAGGGTATGCACTATGTGGTGACGCCCAATCCCGAGATCGTGGAGCTTTGCCGGGAAAATCCGCAGGCCATGGAAGCGGTCAACGGCGCGGATCTGGTTCTGGCGGACGGAATTGGCGTGATCAAGGGCGCGGCTATGCTGGGAACGCCTTTGAAGGCGCGGACGCCCGGAATCGAGTTTGCATCGCAGCTGATGCGCCGGATGGCGCAGGAGGGCGGATCGCTGTATCTGCTGGGGGCCAAGCCCGGCGTTGCGGATCAGGCGGCCGCCCGGCTGAAAGTGCAGTATCCGGGGCTGGTCATTGCAGGGACGCACGACGGCTATTTTCGGGAAGACGCCCCCGTGGCGGAGGCGATCCGGGCCAGCGGGGCGCAGGCTGTGTTCGTGTGCCTGGGCGCGCCGAAGCAGGAGCTGTGGATCCGCCGCTGGGGGCCCGCGACCGGCGCACATCTTTTGTGCGGCCTGGGCGGAAGCATGGATGTGTTTGCCGGCGTTGTTCAGCGGGCACCCGCCTTTTGGTCCAGGCACGGACTGGAGTGGTTTTACCGGCTGTGCAAGGAACCCAGCCGGATCGGACGTATGATGAAGCTGCCGCTTTTTTTGATCCATGTGCAGCAGGAGAGAGGGAAGCATGAAAAAGGGAACGCTGATCGTTCTTGAGGGAACGGACGGGGCCGGAAAGGCCACCCAGGCCGGTTTGCTGGGTGAGCATCTGCGCCGGGAGGGGATCGCCTATCGCGAGATTGATTTTCCGCGGTACGGAAACCCCTTTGCTGCGCCGGCAGAGCTTTATTTAAAAGGGGCACTCGGGACGCATCCGGAGGATGTGAATGCGTATGCGGCCTCTGTGATGTATGCCATCGACCGCTATGCATCCTATAAACAGGACTGGGGCGCTTTTTACGAGGCGGGCGGCGTTGTGATCGCCAACCGCTACACGACCTCAAATGCCGTGCATCAGGCCTCCAAGCTTCCGGAGGAGGAACGGGAAGGCTTTTTGACCTGGCTGTTTGAATTGGAGTATGAGCGCCTGGGGCTTCCAAAGCCGGATCTGGTCATGTATTTGGACATGCCCTTTGCCATCTCCCAGAAGATGATGCGCCGGCGGGAGGCGGACACCGGAACGCAGGCGGATATCCATGAGCAGGACGCGGCGTATTTGCTTCGCTGCCGGGAAAATGCGCGGGCGGTTGCTGACAGCTGCGGCTGGACGGTTTTGAACTGTGCGCGGGGGGATGAGCCCCGGTCGCTGCAGGAGATCCACGAAGAGATTTTCCGCCGGGTGCAGCCGCTTTTGTAAAAAGCCTGTCCTGCCGCCGGACAGCAAAGCAGGACGCGCGTGCGCCCCGCTTTGCAGGAATCAGGCTCAGCAGCAGTTGTTTCCGCAGCCGCAGCCGTTGCCGTTTCCGCAGCCGCAATTGTTTCCGCAGCCGTTTCCACAGCAGCACAGAAGTACGATGATGATAATGATCCACCACAGGCAGGAGCAGTCATTTCCGGAATTGAAGCACATTTCATTCACCTCACTTGTGTTCCTTTGCACTATTCTATGAGGCGTCGGCAGAGATGGAAGCTTGCCTTCGGAAAAAATTTTCCTGCCCGGTGAGCCGGATCGATGAGTTATAAGGAGGAACTATGGCTGATTATTATGAAAATCAGGACACTGCCAGCTGGGATTCCGAACAGGTGCGCAGCCGTCAGACCCATCGGTGGGAAGCTCCGCCCCAACGCCGCCGCCGGCGCCGCCGGCCCTTCTCGGTCGTCCGCTATCTGGTCTGCGTGGTGCTGGTCTCTGCGATCCTGGCTGGCGTGGGCTGGCTTTTGATGAACGATCTTTGCTCCCTGAATAAGCCCAAGGCGCAGGCGACCATCGAGGTGACGGCGGATGACACCATCGGCTCCATCGCCACAAAGCTGAAAAAGAACGGCCTGATCGAATACAAGTGGTTTTTCAGGCTGTTCGCAACGGTCTCCAACGCGAAGGATAAGATCGGAATCGGAAGCTACCAGCTCAACAGCGACATGGACTACCGCGCGCTGATCATCAATATGCATAACGCCTCCGGCAACATGAACGCTTCGGTTGTAAAGGTAACGATCCCGGAGGGATACACCGTGGAGCAGACGATCAAGCTGCTGGCCAGCAAGGGCGTCAACACGGAAGAGGCCCTGACCGAGGCGGCCAAAACGGCGAATTTCAGCTACAGCTTTATCGACAACAGCTCGGCGAATCTGTCCAGGCTGGAGGGTTTTCTGTTCCCGGATACGTATGAGTTTTATCTCAACGAAAAGGCTTCCTCCGCTCTGGAACGTCTGATCGGCAACTTTGCCTCCCGCATGGGGGATGACCTGATGGCCCAGGTCAATGCCTCCAAGTACAGTCTCAAGCAGATCATCACCATCGCTTCTCTGATCGAAAAAGAGACCGACGGAACGGACCGGGCAAAGATCGCCTCGGTCATTTACAACCGCTTGGATGGCCCCGGCGACAAGGGCGGGACCAACGGCCTGCTTCAGATCGATGCGTCGCTTCTTTACGCGCTGCCGGATCATGAAGGTCCCATTACCAACGCGGATAAGAACACAGATTCCAAATACAACCTCTATAAGTATGCCGGCCTGCCGCCTACGCCCATTGCAAACCCGGGCCTTGCCTCCATTGAGGCGGCGCTGGAACCGGAGAGCACCGGATACTATTATTACGCGTTGGGGAAGGACGGGAAGCATCACTTCTCGACGACTCTGGCGGAACACAATGCCTTTATCAACAGCGGTGAATATGGCGGATAAAAGAAAGAAGCCGGAGCTGCTGGCTCCGGCCGGGGATATGGAACGGCTGCGCATGGCGGTCCTTTACGGGGCCGATGCCGTTTACCTGGCGGGGACCAGCTTCGGTATGCGCTCCTTTGCGGGGAATTTTACGGACGATGAGCTGCCCGGGGCGGTGGCCTTTGCCCATGCCCATGGGGTCCGGGTCCATTGCACGGTGAATACCATGCCCCGGAACGGGGAGGTTGCCCGCCTGCCGGAGCATTTGGAACGTTTGGCCGCTGCCGGGGTGGATGCCCTGATTTGTGCGGATCTCGGCGTCTTCACACTGGCGGGGAAGTATGCACCCCGCTGTGAGCGGCATATCAGCACGCAGGCCAGCATAGCGAACTATGCCTGCGCCCGGGCCTGGTACGAGCAGGGGGCTTCCCGGGTGATTCTGGCCCGGGAACTCAGCTTGGATGAGATCCGGGAGATCCGGGAGAAGACCCCGCCGGAACTGGAGCTGGAGGCTTTTGTTCACGGTGCCATGTGCGTCAGCTATTCCGGGCGCTGTCTGCTGTCCAATTACATGACGGGACGGGACAGCAACCGGGGCGCCTGTGCCCAGCCCTGCCGGTATCAGTATGCACTGGTGGAGGAAAAACGCCCGGGGGAGTACTGGCCGGTTTTTGAGGATGAAACGGGCACGTATATTATGAACTCCCGGGATATGTGCATGATTGACCACCTGGGGGATCTGATGGATGCCGGCCTTTCCAGCCTGAAGATCGAGGGGCGGGCCAAGTCCGCCTATTACGCCGCAATCGTGACGGGCGCCTACCGGCACTGTTTGGATGCGGCGGCAGAGGGACGTCCAGCGGACCCGGTGTGGCGTGACGAGGTGGAGCATGTCAGCCACCGACACTATTCGACCGGATTCTATTACGGCGCGCCGGGGCAGTACTATGAAAACTCCCGTTATATCCGGGACTGGCAGGTGGCCGCCATCGTGACGGAATGTGCGGCGGACGGTTGGGCTGTTTTGTCCCTGCGCAATAAGATCTGCCGGGGAGACTCGGTGGAAGCGGTGGGGCCGGATTTGAAGCCTTTTTCCTTTACAGTTGAAGAATTGCAGGATATGGACGGAAGTCCGCTTGCACAGGTGCGGAATCCGCAGATGCGCTTCCGGCTGCGGCTGCCCCGGGCCGTTTCGGCCTATTCCATTGTGCGGCACAGTGTTGAATTATCACCCAAGGAGGAGCTTTAAAACAAAATGAAAGCGGATATTGTGATTGTCGGTGCCGGCCCTTCCGGCATTTTTACCGCGCTGGAGCTGCTGAAAAAGGGCAGCAGCCAGAAGATCGTCATGGTGGAAAAGGGACAGAGCGTCGAAAAGCGGCACTGCCCGAAGGACAAGACGAAAAAGTGCATGAACTGCAAACCGTACTGCCATATCACCACCGGATTTTCCGGCGCCGGCGCCTTCTCCGACGGAAAACTTTCTTTAAGCTATGAGGTGGGAGGGGATCTGCCGACCATTATCGGGGCAGATCTGGCCCAGGAGACGATTCAGTACGCCGACCAGATTTATCTGGAATTCGGCGCGGATACCCACATTGAGGGGCTGGAGCATGAAGAGGAGCGTAAGGAGATCCGCAAGCGTGCCATTCAGGCTGGATTAAAGCTGGTGGACTGCCCCATCCGCCATATGGGTACCGAGAAGGCGCAGCAGATCTACCTGGCGATCGAGCGCTATCTTCAGGAAAACGGCGTGGAGATCCTGTTTGGCTGCGAGTGCCGCAACCTTCTGCTCCGGGACACGGTGTGCGAGGGTGTGCTGGTCAGCGATGGGCACCAGGATTTTGAGATCCGCTCCAAGCATACCGTGGTGGCCACCGGACGCCGGGGGGCCGATTGGCTGGAAAAGCTCTGCGCGGAGCATAATATTGCCCATGCGCCCGGCACCGTGGACATCGGCGTTCGGGTGGAGGTCCGCAACGAGGTTATGGAGACCGTCAACCGGGTGCTCTATGAGTCCAAGCTGGTGGGCTATCCCCGCCCCTTCAAGAATAAGGTCCGCACCTTCTGCCAGAATCCCGGCGGCTTTGTCAGTCAGGAGAATTATGACAACAACCTGGCGGTGGTCAACGGTCACTCCTTCAAGGAGATGAAAAGCGACAACACCAACCTGTCCATCCTCTGCTCCCACAACTTCTCCGTGCCCTTTAACCAGCCCATTGCCTATGCGCAAAAGGTGGGCGAGCTGACCAATATGCTGGCCAACGGCCAGATCCTGGTCCAGCGCTTCGGCGACATTCTGGACGGCAAGCGCACCTGGCAGAAGGAACTGGCTCAGTCCAATATCCGCCCCACGCTGCCGGACGCCGTGGCGGGCGACATCACCGCCGCCATGCCGTACCGGGCGATGACGAACATCATCAATTTCATTCAGGCTATGGACTATGTCGTGCCCGGATTTGCCGCTTACGAGACGCTGCTGTACTCTCCGGAGCTGAAATTCTACTCCAACCGCGTAAAGATGGACACGGATTTCAATACCAGCCTTCAGGGGCTGCACTGCCTGGGGGACAGCTCCGGCTGGACCCGCGGGCTGATGATGGCGTCGGTCATGGGTGTGCTCATGGGCCGGAAGCTGGCCGAGGAAGGCTGAAGGAAAAAATCCGGCGGCCTGCCGGAAAAAATGTTGACAACAGGCGGAAAGCCGCTATAATATTTTTGTTCATAGAAAAACGTGACGATGAAGTCAGTCCTGCAAAGCGGAACCAAGCGAGAGGGGAGACGGTGCAAGCCCCTTGTTCTGGCTGCCGGGCAGCCGCTTCGGAGCAGTCCGCGAAGAGCGGAACGGTTCATCCCCGTTACCGGATGGCTTAAGATGCTTCCTGCGGGAAGATAATTAGGGTGGTACCGTGAAGTCAGCCTTCGCCCCTAACCAGAGGGGCGGAGGCTTTTCTTTTCCGTGCAGGAAGAGTTTGCTCCGCGGCAGAAGGCAGCCGGCCGCGCAAAGCGCGTTTTTTATGTATGTAAGAAAAGTCTTGAAAAGACTTGATTGATTAGGAGGAACGAAGTATGTCTCAGCCCAAGTATTTCGGCCTGAATGAACTGCGGGAGATGTTCCTGAAGTTCTTTGAGACCAAGGACCATCTGCGCCTGCCCAGCTTTTCCCTGATCCCGCAGAACGATAAGTCTCTGCTGCTGATCAACTCCGGCATGGCACCGATGAAGCCTTATTTTACCGGCGAACAGGAGCCGCCCCGCCACCGGGTCACCACCTGCCAGAAGTGCATCCGCACCGGCGATATTGAGAACATCGGCCACACGGCCCGCCACGGCACCTATTTTGAGATGCTGGGCAACTTCTCGTTCGGCGACTATTTCAAGAAAGAGGCCATTCACTGGGCCTGGGAATTTCTGACCAGCCCCGAGTGGGTGGGCCTGGATCCCAACCGGCTGTACCCCTCCGTCTTTGCCGGAAACGAGACGACGCCCGCCGACGACGAGGCGTTCCGGATCTGGAATGAGGAGATCGGCATTCCCGCCGACCGCATTTTCAAGTTCGGCAAGGAGGACAACTTCTGGGAGCACGGCTCCGGCCCCTGCGGTCCCTGCTCCGAGATCTACTATGACCGGGGCGAAAAGTACGGCTGCGGCAAGCCCGGCTGCACCGTCGGCTGTGACTGCGACCGGTATATGGAGGTCTGGAACGTGGTCTTCTCCCAGTTCGATAACGACGGCCACGATCACTATACCGAGCTCAAGCAGAAGAATATCGACACCGGCATGGGCCTGGAGCGCCTGGCCGTGGTGTGCCAGGATGTGGATTCCCTGTTTGATGTGGATACCGTGATGAACATCACCAACAAGGTCACGGAGATCACCGGCGCCAGCTACGGCCAGAGCCAGGAGAAGGACGTGTCCCTCCGGGTCATCACCGACCATATCCGTTCCGCCAGCTTTATGATCTGCGACGGCGTCCTGCCCAGCAATGAGGGGCGGGGCTATGTGCTGCGCCGCCTGCTGCGCCGGGCAGCCCGTCACGGTAAGCTCCTGGGTGTGAACCATCCCTTCCTCTATGAGGTGGTGGACACCGTAGTCCATGAGAACGAGGGCCACTATCCCGAGCTGCGGGAGCGGCAGGCCTATATCACCAAGGTCATCCGGGTGGAGGAAGAGAACTTCGCCAAGACCATCGACGGCGGCATGCGGATCTTTACGGACCTGCTGGCTGAGCATAAAGCCAAGGGGGAAACGGTTTTCTCCGGCGCGGATGCCTTCAAGCTGTATGATACCTATGGATTCCCCATCGACCTGACCATCGAAATGGTGGAGGACGAGGGCATGACGCTGGACCGCGCCGCCTTCGATCAGGAGATGCAGGAACAGAAGACCCGTGCCCGAGAGGCCCGGAAGGCCCTGGGCGATCTGGGCTGGGCCGGCGTGGAGTTCGGTAAGGACATTCCGTCCACCGAATTTGTTGGCTATGATCAGGATTCCATCGACGGCGCCAAGGTGGTGGCCCTGGTGGTGGAAAACGAGCAGGCCGAGGAAATGATGAGCGGCGTAGAGGGCATTGTGGTCCTGGATCGGACGCCGTTTTACGCGGAAATGGGCGGCCAGGTCGGCGACCACGGCGTCATCACGCTGGGAGAATCCCGGTTTGAAGTGACCAACGTTCAGAAGAACAAGGGCGGCAAGTTCATGCACTACGGCAAGGTCGTCTCCGGTGTGTTCAAGCTGGGTGACACCGTGACGGCCTCCATTGATACGGAGCGCCGCAAAGCTGTCCGCCGTGCCCACAGTGCTACGCACCTTCTGGATGCGGCGCTGAAAAAGGTCCTGGGGGATCATGTGCATCAGGCCGGCTCCTTGGTGGAGCCTGATCGCCTGCGCTTTGACTTTACGCATTTTGAGGGTATCACGCCGGAGCAGCTTTCGGAGGTGGATCGCCTGGTCAACGATGCCATTCTGGAGGGGATCCCCGTGGTGACGGAGGTCCTGCCCATTGAAGAGGCCAAGAAGAAGGGCGCCGTGGCCATGTTCGGCGAGAAGTACGGCGACGTGGTCCGGGTCGTGGAGATGGGCGACTTCTCCACGGAGTTCTGCGGCGGTACCCACGTGGACAACACGGCCAAGGTGGGCCCCTTCCGCATCAAGAGCGAGGCCTCCGTTGCCTCCGGCGTCCGCCGGATCGAGGCCACCGTAGGCCAGCTGACTCTGGACACCATCAACCGCAACCAGCAGGTCCTGTTCCACATTGCCCAGATGTTCAAGACCAACCCCGGCGAGCTGGAGAATCGTCTGGAACAGCAGATGAACGAAGTGAAGGAGCTGCGCCACGCTCTGGACAAGTTCAAGGAGCAGGCGTCCCTGGGCGAGGCCCGCAGCTTCCTGATGGCGGCCAAGGACGTGGGCGGCCTGAAGGTTATCACGGCTCAGCGGGATGGCATGGATGCGGCCGCCATGCGCAAGCAGGGCGACTTCCTGCGGGATAAGGAGCCCGGCGTGGTGGGCGTTCTGGCCTCCGTCAACGACGGGAAGGTGACGCTGCTGGCGGTCTGCGGCAAGGATGCCGTGGCCCGCGGCGTCAAGGCCGGTGACATCATCAAGGCTATCGCCCCTATCTGCGGCGGCAAGGGCGGCGGCAAGCCCGATTCCGCCATGGGCGGCGGCACGGAGGTCAGCAAGGTGGATGACACGCTGGCAGCCGTGGACGATTTCGTGGCCGGTAAGCTGTAAGGGACGCCGCCCGGTCTCGCGCCGAGTCTGACAGGAGGGAAGCCGCATGGGCCCCAAGGATCCGATGATTCTTTTCAGCTATATCAACACCAAGCTGCGGGATGAGTACGGCATGCTGGAGCAGCTGTGCGAAGATCTGGAATTGGACCGGCGCGACCTGGAGGAGCGCCTGTTTGCCCTGGGTTATGCGTATGATCCCGCGCAGAACCGCTTTTTATAAACTTCAGAAGGGAGGAGAACGAGTATGGATTGCCTTTTTTGCAGCATTGTTTCCGGCGAAATTCCGTCCAACAAGGTCTATGAAGACGTGCTGTGCTATGCCTTTTACGACATTGCACCCCAGGCGCCGACGCACTTTCTGGTGATCCCCAAGACGCACATCGGATCCGTTTCCGAGATTACGGAGGAGAACTGTGCGGTGGTCGGGCACATTTTCCAGGTAATTGCGCAGCTTGCAAAGGAACTGGGGCTGGAGAGCTACCGCGTGGTGTCCAACATCGGCGAGCAGGCGGGACAGAGTGTTCCGCACCTGCATTTTCATGTGCTTTCCGGCCGGGATATGACCTGGCCTCCGGGCTGAAAACCGGGAACCATATATGCATGCTTCCTGCCGCAAGGGGCCGGCCCCCTTGCGGCAGGGCTGCGTGAAAAGGCAGCATCTTTGCGGGCTGCCTTGCTTTTTTCACTCTTTCTGGCTCCGAACGGACACAATACAGACGAAAGATGTGGCCGTTTGGTAACATTTTTGTGGGTGATGCAGAATGGAATTCCCCCGCTTGAAGGATTTACGGGAAGATCACGATCGAACGCAGCAGGAAGTTGCCGCTTATCTCAACATGCACCGCAGCGTTTACCGCCGCTATGAAGCGGGCCAGCGGGAAATCCCGGCCTGGGCTGCCATTAAGCTGGCGGAGTATTACAGGGTCAGCACAGACTACATTTTTGGCTTGACGGACAATCCGGCATCCGGGGACGTGCAATGAGGGTGCTGGCAACGGCTGCGGCTGCGTTTTCAGCCGCAATCTTTTTGGCGCAGTACTTGCTGCCCGGTGCGTGGCGTTTGCCGCTGGCATTGGGGCTGGCCGTGCTGGGCCTTGGATTGTTGCCGCTGCGGCACCGGCGGACGGGGAAGCGGGCGATTCTGATTTTGCTTGCCGCGGCCGCGGCGCTTGTATGGGACCGCGGATATGACCGTTGGGTGTACGAGCCGGCCGCGCAGCTGGATGGCCGCACGGAGGAAGCACTGACCATGACGGTGCTGGACTGGCCTGAGGAAAGCCGGTACGGCGCCCGGGCGACCGTGCGTCTTGCGACGCCGGGACTTCCTTCGGTGCGGGCGGTCTACTACGGAAAGGAAGACCTGCTGGAGCTTACGCCCGGCTGCACGGTGCGGGATGCGGCAGCGCTGCACGATGCTTCCCGGATCCGCGGGGACAAACTGACCAGCTTCACCTCCAAGGGTATTTTCCTGCTGGTATACAGCCGCGGGGAACCGGACTATTCCGATGCGGATGCGGATGAACCCCGCTGGTGGCCTCAGCGTTTTGCCGGCGCGATGCGCAGCATGATCCGGACGCTTTATTCCGGAAACAGCGCCGGCTTTCTGACGGCGATGCTGACCGGCGAACGGAACGATCTTTCCGACGAAACGGCGTCGGATTTTTCCGAGGCAGGGATCTATCACATTCTGGCGGTTTCCGGCCTGCACTGTTCCTTCTTGCTGGCGATGCTTCGGTTCATCCTGGGCCGGCAGCGCCGCCGCCTGACCCTGGCGGTCGGGATCCCGGTTCTGATCCTTTATGCGCTGGCAGTCGGCTGCACGCCTTCGGTGGTGCGGGCCTGCATCATGACGATCTTTTTGCTGGCTGCGCCGCTTTTCGGGCGGGAACAGGACGCACCCACGGCCTTGTCCGCGGCGTTGGCGCTGATCCTGCTGCAAAATCCCTATGCGGCCGCTTCCGTGAGCCTGCAGCTCTCCTTTGCGGCCGTGGCCGGAATCCTGTGGGCTGCGCCCGGCCTTTTCAAGGGCCTGGCCGGAACGCACAAAGGGCGGCCAATCCGTGTGCTGGCCGGAAGTCTTTCGGTCTCTTTGGGCGCAAGCGTATTTACGGTTCCGCTCAGCGCCGCGTATTTCGGAAGTGTCTGCCTGGCGGCGCCGCTGAGCAATCTGCTGTGCCTGTGGTCTGTGGGCGTGATTTTTGCATTAGGCTTTCTCTCTTCGCTTTTCGGACTTCTGTGGCTTCCTCTGGGGCGGCTGCTGGCTCCGGCGGTGGAAGCCCTGATCCGCTATCTTCTTGCGGCGGCCGGCTGGGTTGCCCGGGTTCCGTACCATGCCGTTTATCTGACCAACCCGTACCTGAAGGGCTGGCTGATTTTTGCATATCTGCTGCTGTTTGTATGTGTTTTCAGCCGCTCCGGAGGGCGGCGCCGGTATCTTCTGGCTGCCGGATTGGGCGGCATTGCGCTGGTCTGTGCGCTGCAGGCCGGGGTGAGGGAAGCTGAGGCCGGCCGTCTGCAGGTGCGGGTGCTGGACGTGGGGCAGGGGCAGTGCGTGATGCTCAGTTCCGGGGACCGGTTTGCACTGCTGGACTGCGGCAGCAGCAATTCCTGGTGCGACGCCGGTGAAACGGCGGCTGACGCGCTTTTGGGCGCCGGGTGCCGCGAGCTGGATGTCCTGATCCTGACCCATTACGATTACGACCACGTTTCCGGGGTTTCCGGTCTTCTGCACCGGGTCGGGGCCAGGCTGGTTCTGCTTCCCGACGCTCTGGATGACAGCGGCCTGCGGGAATCCGTCTGTGCCGCCGCGCAGCGCTCCGGCGCGCAGGTCCGCATGGTCCGAGAGCCGGAGGCCTATTCGCTGGGAGCGGCCACATTGCAGATCTATCCGCCGCTGGGGGCCGAAGGATCCGACAACGAGCAGGGACTGAGCCTTCTGTGCTCAGTGGGGGATTTTGATCTGCTGGACACCGGGGACATGGACGCCCGGACGGAGCAGACACTTCTGGCGCGCTATCCGCTGCCGGATCTGGAGGTTTTGATCGTGGGACACCACGGATCCAAGAATTCCACTTCGCCGGAGCTTTTGGATGCCCTGTGTCCGGAGACAGCGATCATCAGCGTGGGCGACAACTCCTACGGGCATCCGACCCAGCAGGTTTTGAACCGCCTGGCGGATCGGAAGATCCGGGTCTATCGGACGGACCGGGACGGAACCGTGCGCCTGCGTGTGGATTGAGCCCTGACGGCGGAGCGCTTCCGCTGCAGGCAGGAAACTTTTACGCCGCCTGGCCGCGGCAGAATGGGTGAAAAAACATGGCAGCTGTCAAAAAAGGGAGCCGCGCCAACGCGGCTTTTCAAAAATTCAAATCGGATCTTGCCGCCGGTACTCCCGGACAGGCTTATATTTTCTACGGGGAGGAGAGCTATCTCCGGGAATACTATCTGGGAGAACTGCGCAGAAAGCTGGTTCCAGATGCATTCGCTGAGTTCAACTATCACCGGATGGAGGGGCGGGATCTGACCGTTCAGGAGCTGGCCGACGCGGCTGAGGCAATGCCGATGCTGGCAGACCGGACGCTGGTGGTCGTTTCCGACTACGATCTTTTTAAACTGAATGAAGAGCAGCGCAGCCAGCTGATTGCGCTGCTGGAGGATCTTCCGCCGTATGTGTGCCTGGTGTTTGTTTACAGCACGGTGCCCTATCAGCCCAACCGGACGCTGAAGAAGCTTTGCAAGGCGCTGGCGGACCATGTGGAGACAGTGGAGTTCCGCCCGGCGGACAACAATGACCTGATCGACTGGATCGGTCGGCGCTTCCGGGCCTTGGGAAAGGACATCGACCGTGCCACGGCAGAATACCTGATCTTCTTGTGCGGAAGCCTGATGACCGGCCTGATTCCTGAGATCCAGAAGATTGCCGCGTATGCCCGGGGCGGCCGGATCACCCAAAAGGACATTGACGCAGTGGCGGATCCGGTCCTGTCGGCAGAGGTTTTCCGTCTTTCCGACGCGGTCCTGGCAGGGAATTACGATCGGGCCGCCTCCATTTTGGGGGATCTTCTGAAAATGCAGACGGAGCCGATCCTGATTCTGAGTATGCTGGGCAGCCAGCTGCGGCGGATCTATACGGCCCGCCTGGCCATCGAAAGCGGAAAGGACCGCTGCTGGCTGATGGATCTTTGGGGATATAAGTCCGACTATCCGGTGCGGCTGCTGCTGGATGCGGCCCGGAAGACCAGCAGAGACTGGTGTGCCGGTGCCGTGAAGATGTGCCAGACCCTGGACAAGCGGCTCAAAAGCGAGACCGGAACGGACGCGGCCAATGAACTGAAGCTGCTGCTGGCCCGGCTGGCAGAGTCCCGGTGAGGAGCGCGACATGAAGAAGATTCGGGAAGTCATCGTTGTGGAGGGGCGCTACGACAAAAATACGCTTGCCCAGATCGTGGATGCCACCATTGTTCCGGTGGGCGGCTTTTCCGTTTTTCACGACCGGGAGAAGCTGGAGCTGCTGCGTACGCTGGCGGAGGCCCGGGGACTGATCGTACTGACGGACGGGGACGGCGCGGGCTTTGTGATCCGGAACTATCTCAAAGGCGCACTGCCGAAGGAGAAGATCCGTCAGGCCTATATTCCGGACGTATACGGAAAGGAGCGCCGCAAGCGCAGGCCGGGGAAGGAAGGCAAGCTGGGCGTGGAGGGAATGAAGCCGGAGGTGCTTTTAAAGGCGCTGGAGCAGGCCGGTGCCACTTTTGAAGGAGAGGCCCGGAATCCCCGCTCGGAACAGCCGCCCATCACCAAGGCGGACCTTTTTGCGCTGGGCCTGACCGGGCAGCCGGACAGTGCCCGGCGCAGGGCAGCCCTGCAAAAGGAGCTCTCTCTGCCGGAGCATTTGACGGCAAACGCACTTTTGGAGGTACTGAATATCCTTTTCAGCAGAGAGGAATTTCTGGACCGCTTTGCCGAAAAAGACTGAATGCGGAATGTAAATTTTGGCGCACCCGCTTTTTTTCGACAAAATTCGCGCTTTTCCTATGATACGCTTCTTTCCATAAAATTTGAGCGGAAGAAAAGATGAGGAAAGGAGCGCAATGTGACATGCGTACGTATTTGGTGAGAAGAAAGTATTTCAGGAACACGGTATTGAATTATCTTCTTTTGATTGACCCGGTGGGGCAGCAGGCAGAGGCTTACGGGATCTGCGTAGCCAGTGAAGACGGAATGACCTGCGCGGTGAAGCGGATCAGCTTTTCGCAGGTCCGGGTGTTTGCCCTGCTGGAGCGGCTGATCCGGAACAGTGTAACGCCGGTGACACTGCGCGACGTGGTGGAGGATTGGCTGCTTGAGTAAAAGAACCGTTCTGCGCATCGGGGGCCCCTTGCTTTTTTGAAAAGAGTCCTATATAATAATCCTCTATGAAAAGCGAAGGAGACGGCCGACGCTGCGGCTGTGACCGTTGCCTGCCGCGAGGATATTTGATCAAGCGTAAGGAAGGAAGGGCGGCCCATGGCTGACGAAAAGACGATGCTCCCGGCGGAGGAGAGCGGGAAAAATTTTATCCATGCATTTATTGAGGAGGACATCGCGCCCGGCGGCCAGTTCGAGGGGATGACGGTTCATACGCGTTTCCCGCCGGAGCCGAACGGCTATCTGCATATCGGACACTGCAAGGCCCTGACTATTGACTTCGGGACCGCGGAAAAATACGGCGGTCTGTGCAATCTGCGTATGGACGATACGAACCCCAGCAAGGAAGATACCGAGTATGTGGACGCCATCAAGGAGGATATTCACTGGCTGGGATTTGACTGGGATGACCGGTTTTTCTATGCCTCGGATTACTTTGACGTAATGTATGCGTGCGCGGTCGGCCTGATCAAAAAGGGCCTGGCCTACGTTTGCCAGCTGACTCCGGATGAAATGCGGGATATGCGCGGCGATTTGACGCATCCGGCCCGCAGCCCCTACCGGGACCGTCCCATTGAAGAGAGCCTGGATCTGTTTGCCCGCATGAAGGCCGGCGAGTTTGAAAACGGCGCCATGACGCTGCGGGCCAAAATCGACCTGAACTCCGGCAATTTCAATATGCGCGATCCGGTGATCTATCGGATCAATCACGCGTCGCACCACCGCACGGGGGACAAGTGGTGCATCTATCCGATGTACGATTTTGCCCATCCCATTGAAGATGCCATGGAGCATATCACACATTCGCTGTGCTCGCTGGAGTTTGAGGCGCACCGCCCGCTCTACAACTGGGTCGTGGAGCATTGTGATGTGCCGGCCAAGCCCCGCCAGATCGAATTTGCCCGGCTGGGCATCACCTATACGGTCATGAGCAAGCGCAAGCTGCGCCAGCTGGTGGAGGAGCAGCGCGTTTCCGGCTGGGATGACCCCCGGATGCCGACCCTGTGCGGGCTGCGCCGCAGAGGGTATACCCCCCGTTCTATCCGCAATTTCTGCGACCGGATCGGCGTTTCCAAGGCGGATTCCACTGTGGACTTCGCGTTTTTGGAGCATTGCCTGCGGGAGGATCTCAACGAAAACGCACAGCGTACGATGGCGGTGCTGCGGCCCGTCAAGCTGACCATTACCAATTATCCCGCCGGAAAGAGCGAACGGGTCCGGGTGGAAAACAATCCCCTGCACCCGGAGGCCGGCAGCCGTGAGATCAGCTTTTCCGGCAGCCTGTGGATTGAGGCGGATGACTTTATGGAGACGCCGGTTCCCAAGTACAAGCGCCTGTTCCCCGGCGGGCCGGAGTGCCGCCTGAAGGGGGCGTACCTGATCACCTGCACCGGCTGCGTCAAGGACGAGCAGGGCCGCGTGACGGAGGTTTTGTGTGAGTATGATCCGGACTCCCGGGGCGGGGATCCCGCAGATGGCCGCAAGGTAAAGGGCGCCACGATCCACTGGGTGGATGCGCAGACTGCGGTGGATGCGGAGGTCCGCCTGTATGACAATCTCTTCCTGGACCCGGATCCTGACGGAGCGGATAAAAACTTCCTGGATTATTTGAACCCCGACTCGCTGGAAGTCCTGCAGGGCTGCAAGGTGGAGCCGGAGCTGAAGGAGGCCAAGGCGCCGGCCAGCTTCCAGTTTATGCGCCTGGGCTATTTCTGCCCGGACAGCCGGGATTCTTCTCCGGAGCATCCGGTGTTCAACCGCAGCGTCTCTTTAAAGGACGGCTTTAAGAAATAAACGCAAAAAAGCGGAGTGCTTCTGCGCTCCGCTTTTTCATAAGACCGGAAGAAGGATCAATCTGCTCAAAACTCGATGGGGGTCCCGAGAGAGTAAAATGTGAAGCTGCCCTTTCCCAGCAGAGTCTGATTCTGATCGAAGATCTGCACCTCATATACGGATACGGTCCGGCCGTGCTTGACCTCCGTGGCCACGGCGGTCAAACGGTCACCCGTATGCGCGCTGCGGAAGAACTCATAGCTGGCGCCCAGCGTGACGGCCATATGGCCGTGCGAAGCGGAAGCAGAGGCGCAGGCTGTGTCCGCCATGGAGAAGTAAACGCCGCCGTGCGTGATCGCACCCGGATTCAGATCCCGCTCCGTTATGGTCTTGGAGACCCGGGCGGTCCCGGGGCCGATCTCTTCCACAACAATGCCCAGCTGTTTGGCATACGGGTTGTGGGTATTGCGGTATTGCAAAATTTTCAGATAATCAACGGAATCCATAAAGGTCCCCTTCCTGCGCAGGGCATGAAATTTTCCTTATTTTAGCGCGTATTTCCGGCGCCGTCAAATTTTTGCGCAAAAAAGGGTGGGAAGGGATCACAGATTTTTTTTGATGGTGTTGATTGCGCCCTTTTCCAGGCGGCTTACCTGAGCTTGCGAGATGCCTACTTCGGCAGAGACCTCCATCTGCGTCTTTCCCTCGTAAAAGCGCAGGCTGAGGATCCGGCGCTCCCGCCCGGAGAGATGCTGCACGGCCTCTTTCAGGGCGATTTGGTCGATCCAGCTTTCGTCGCTGCTGCGCGGATCCCGCACCTGGTCCATCATGCAGGTGGCGTCCCCACCGTCTGAGTAGATAGGCTCATAAAGGGAAACGGGATCGACAATGGCATCCATGGCAAAGACGACCTCCTCCCTGGGGATCCCCAGTTCGGCAGCGATCTGTTCCACCGTGGGCTCCCGCTGGGACAATGAGAGCAGCTTTTCCCGGGCCTGAAGGACCCGGTAAGCCGTGTCCCGCATACTGCGGGAGACCCGGATGGCACTGTTGTCCCGCAGATAACGGCGGATCTCGCCGACGATCATAGGGACACCGTAAGTGGAAAAGCGGACCGGCTGGGAAATGTCAAAATTATCAATGGCTTTGATCAGGCCGACACAACCGACCTGAAAGAGATCGTCCACATTTTCTCCGCGGTTCAGAAACTTCTGGATAACGGAGAGGACCAGCCGCAGATTTCCCTCGATCAGCTGCTCCCGGGCAGAGGCATCACCGGCCTTTGCTTTTTTCAAAAGCGCCATGGTCTCCTCGTTTTTCAATACCTTCAGCTTGGCTGTGTTCACGCCGCAGATCTCCACTTTTCCCTGCATGCAATCCGACCTCCTGCGATCCTGGATTCACCTGCACCTCAGTATTTCCGCCGTGGATTTTTCCTATACTGGGAGCTTTTGGCGATTTCCGCCGCCGCCTGCGGCATAGGACTTGCGGGGTAGGGCATAGAGTGTTGCGGGAGGAGGGAGGCACCATGCAGTGCAGGATACGGGATATGCGGTGCAAGGAAGTGATCAACGTCTGTGACGGCTGCCGCCTGGGTTATGTCTCCGATTTGGAGCTGCGGCTGCCGGAGGGAGATATCTGTGCGCTGATCGTATACGGTCCGCCGCGCTTTTTCGGCCTCTTCGGAAGGGGAGAGGAGTACTATATTCCCTGGGAGTGCATTCAGCGCGTGGGGGATGATATCATTCTCATCGATAAGCCCTTTCAGCGCCGGGATCCGTCTGCAGAGCGCAAGCGGCACCGAAAATTCTGAATGGAAACAGCTGCTTTCAAAATTCCCCGGGGATTTGCCTGAAAGGGGCGCAAAATACGTATTATTTTTCATATTTTGAAGAAGAAATACTTGCAAGAACTCCCTAAACGTGCTATTATATTTCAGCATTCCGCGTGGTCGTGGATTTTCTGTCTGTGTTCGGAAACGGATTGGCAGCGAAGAGGAAGCGGCCAGAGGTACAAACTAAATGAAACTGGAGGAACAAAAAACAATGGCAAACTCGAATGTCGTATCCATGAAAGCCCTGCTGGAGGCAGGCGTCCACTTCGGTCATCAGACCCGCCGCTGGAACCCCAAGATGGCTCCGTATATCTATACCGAGCGCAACGGCATTTATATCGTGGACCTGCAGAAGACCGTCAAGAAGCTGGAAGAGGCCTATGCCTTCGTGCGTGAGCTCAGCGAGAGCGGCCAGTCTCTGCTGTTTGTCGGTACCAAGAAGCAGGCGCAGGAAGCCATCAAGGAAGAGGCGACCCGCTGCGGTCAGTATTATGTCAACGCCCGTTGGCTGGGCGGCATGATGACCAACTTCAAGACCATGCGCACCCGCGTTGACCGCCTGAATCAGCTCAAGACCATGCAGGCCGACGGCACCTTTGATATGCTTCCCAAGAAGGAAGTCATGAAGCACCTGGGCGAGATTGAGAAGCTGGAGAAGTATCTGGGCGGCGTGAAGGAAATGAAGAAGCTGCCCGGCGCCCTGTTCATCGTGGATACCCGCAAGGAGCGCAACGCCATTGCCGAGGCGCACAAGCTGGGCATCCCCGTGGTGGCCATCGCCGATACCAACTGCGATCCCGATGAGATCGATTATGTGATCCCCGGCAACGATGACGCCATCCGCGCCATTAAGCTGATCTCTTCCATCATGGCCAACGCCGTGCTGGAGGGTAAGCAGGGCGAGCAGGATGCGGAAGCTGCTGCTCCCGAGGCTGCCGAATAATTATCAGAAGACAAGCGGAAGGCTTTCCTTCCGAAATACAAGAAATTGGAGGAACTGAAAATGGCTTTTACTGCCGCAGATGTTAAGAACCTGCGTGAGATGACCGGCGTCGGCATGATGGACTGCAAGAAGGCCCTGACCGCGTCTGACGGCGATATTGACAAGGCAATCGAATGGCTGCGTGAAAAGGGCATGGCCGCCTCCGCCAAGAAGGCCGGCCGCATCGCGGCCGAGGGTATGGCTTATGCCGCCGTGTACGATGGCGTGGGCGTTGTGGTCGAGGTCAACGCGGAAACGGACTTTGTCGGCAAGAACGAGAAGTTTGTCGAGTTCGTCAAGGGTGTGGCCGCCACCGTCGCGAAGGAGAATCCCGCGGATCTGGCCGCTCTGATGGAGTGCAAGTATCTGGATACGGACCTGACTGTGACCCAGGAGCAGCAGGAGATGGTTCTGGTCATCGGCGAGAATATCAAGGTTCGCCGCTTTGCCCGCTTTGCGGATGGCTTCTCGGTCCCCTATATCCATGCCGGCGGCAAGATCGGCGTGCTGGTGAACCTGCAGGTCGAGGGCGGCGTGGACGCCACGGAGATCGGCAAGGACGTTGCCATGCAGATCGCGGCCCTCAACCCCCGCTTCTGGGATAAGTCCCAGGTGACGGAGGATGTCCTGGAGGAAGAGAAGAAGATCGTTCTGGCTCAGATGGACAATGATCCCAAGATGGCCTCCAAGCCCGCACAGGTGAAGGAGAAGATCGCTCTGGGCAAGATGAATAAGTTCTATTCCGAGAACTGCCTGCTGCAGCAGGAGTTCGTGAAGGACAGCTCCATGAGCGTCGAGAAGTATATTGCTTCTGCGGCCAAGGCTCTGGGCGGCACGGTCACCTTCAAGGATGCCGTTCGCTTTGAGAAGGGCGAGGGCATCGAGAAGAAGGAAGAAAACTTCGCCGATGAGATCGCCAAGATGGTGAAGGGCTGATTCGGGCTCTGCTTGAACGCATAAGGAAGACCCATGCCGACCGGCATGGGTCTTCTTTTCTGAGTACGTGCCGGAGGGACGGGAAGGCGCCTGAAAGAATTGCCGCCGCGTACTTTTGCACCGGCGGAAAAAGCGCTGCCGGCGACCTGCTCAAAAGGAGGATCCTGGGGGCAGCATCTTGTATTTTGGGCAAATTCCTGCTATAATAAAATGAAGTATGCAAGAAACCGGGAGGAACGCGCCGTGGGCCATTACCTGCAAAATCTGATCCAGCAGTTGGATATCCAGTCGTTGGGGGATGCGCTGACGCGGGCTCTGGCGATCCTTCTTTGCCTGAGTGTTCACGAGACCTGCCATGGGCTGGCGGCGCTGGCTTTGGGGGACCCCACCGCGAAACGAATGCATCGGCTTTCCCTGAACCCGCTGCAGCACATTGACTGGCTGGGCCTTCTGATGATGTTTACGGTAGGGTTTGGCTGGGCAAAACCGGTCCCGGTTGATATGCGCTATTTTAAAAAGCCGAAGCAGGGCATGGCGATCACTGCGCTGGCCGGGCCGCTCTCTAATTTTGTCTTGGCGTTTGTGTGCGTTTTGATCGGTAAGGTAATTTACCTTTACGCTCCTTATAACGCAATATTTGACTGGATTTTTTCCTTCTGCCTTTTTTCGGTGGCGCCACTGTCTGTCGGACTGGGACTTTTTAATCTGATCCCGATCCCTCCGCTGGACGGTTCTAAGGTTGCCGCGGTGCTGCTGCCGGACCGGGCCTATGCCTGGCAGATGCGGTATGAGCGCTTTGGAATGCTGCTTTTGCTGGCCCTTTCCGCTCTGGACGTGGGCAGCAATCTGATCAGCGGCGGGATCTATGCGATTTATTCCGGCATGGTCAATCTGATATTCTGAGGGGGTGCGGTTCTGGACAATCCGATTTTTAAACTGGAAAAAGTGGTCCATACCCGCGCGGACGAGGATATGCAGGACTTTGAAGGGCCGCTGGATCTGATTTTGTATCTGCTGGGGAAGAACAAGATGGAGATCCAGGACATTTCCATCTCTTTGATTCTGGAACAGTACCTGGCGTGGCTGGAAGCACGGCAGAAGATGGACCTGGAGGTGGCCAGCGAGTTTGTGACCATGGCGTCCCAGCTGGTGTACATCAAGACCCGGATGCTGCTTTCCCTGGAGGATGAAGAGGCACAGAGCGAGATGGATGCGCTGATCCAGTCTTTGGAGGAACGGCGCCGCAGCGAGAACTACACGAAGGTCAAGGCGGCGGCGGCGCGTCTGGCGCCCATGGGGGAGTTTGGGCGGAATATTCTGACCCGCCCGCCGGAGCCTGTGGAGCATGGGAAGATTTATGAGTATCGGCAGGAAAAGGCGGATCTGGTACTGGCAATTGCCGAAATGCAGAGCCGGGCCGAGACCCGGCTCCCGCCCCCGAAAACAGCCTTTGAGGCCATTGTGCAGCATGAGCCGTATCCGGTGGAAGGAAAGGCCAGGGAGATTATCCGTATGCTCAAAGCGGGCGGGATGACGCGCTTTCGCCTGCTGTTCCGGGGAAACCGAAGCCGCAGCGAGGTTGTGGCTACATTTTTGGCGGTGCTGGAGCTGTGCAGGGCCTGCGTGATTCGTCTGGCCGGGTCGGAAACGGACTGCACCGTGCGGCAGGAAGCGGAGCTTCCGGATCACTTTTCGTTTTAAGAGGCTGAACTTATGGAAAAACTGGAAATCAAGGAGCTGGAGTCTGCGGCGGAGGGCATTTTGTTTGCTTCCGGCGAGCCGGTGCAGCTGGACCGGATCTGTACGGCGCTGGAGCTGGATCGTCCGGCAGCTGAGCAGATTCTGCAGCATCTTTCTGACTATTATGCGTACGAGCGGCGCGGTATTCGGCTTTTGCATATGGATGACAGCTGGCAGCTGTGCTCGGCTCCGGATTATGCGGATGCGATCCGGCGGGCTTTTGAAATCCGAAAGCCCGCCCGGCTGAGCCAGCCGGCCCTGGAGGTGCTGACCATCGTGGCGTACTATCAGCCGACCACCAAGGCTTATGTGGATCAGATCCGGGGCGTGGACAGCGCCTATACGGTAAGCCTGCTGCTGGAGCGGGGGCTGATCGAAGAATGCGGCCGGCTCCAGGTCCCCGGCCGGCCCCGTCTGTACCGTACCACGCAGGGGTTTCTGCGTACCTTCCATCTGAGTTCCCTGGATGAGCTTCCGGAGATGCCGGATCTTCAGGGGGACGGCCAGCTGCGCCTGGGCGAGATGGGGGAGATTCTGGACACTGGCGCGTCGGACCAGGCGCGGGAGGCCGCGCTGGAGGCGGACAATACCTGAAAAAGAAGACGGCAGGGAGGTGAATGCCCGTGATTCTGCGAATAATCGGCGGCATCATTTTGATAGTGGTCCTCCTTTTTCTGCTGATATGTCTGCTGCGGGTCGGCGCAGAGGTATCTTTCCAGGACCGGGTCGAGGTAAGCCTGCGGATCGGGCCGGTCAAGCGGAAGATTTTTCCGCCCGGGTCATCTCCCCGGAAAGCCGCAAAAAAGAAAGAAGAACCGCCCGGCGAAACTGCCGCGAAAAAGGAAAAGAAGCGCACGCTGCCCAAGCTTTCGGCGGCGGATCTTAAAGAAGCGTTTGCCGTACTTGGTCCGGTCGTTTGCCGGGCACTGGACCGGACCCGGCGGAAGATCCGGATCTCGCCCCTTCAGCTTTCGCTGACCCTGGGCGGACTGGAGGATCCGGCGGGAGCGGCGGAGGCGTACGGCCTTTTGCAGGCCGCGGTGTGGAGTGTGATGCCTGCGCTGGAGCGGTATCTTGTGATTCCGGATCCCTTTATTCACCTGGATGTGGATTTTCAGGCAGAAGACCTGCGGCTCCGGGGACAGGCGGGCGTTACCGCACGGATCGGCGCACTGATGATCGTCGGGCTGGGTGCCGGGATCCCGGCTTTGCGGTGGTTTATAAAGCTTCAAAAGCGAAAAGATAAGGAACAGAAAAATACGAAGAATCCGGATACGCCGGCCAAGGCGGCCGCTTAGAAAGGATGAGCATGATGGAGAATATGGAAAAGAAAAGCCCGCTGAATGAACTGATGCGTGCCACAATGGAGAAGATCCATGAAATGGTGGATACCAATACCATTGTGGGAGAACCGATCACCACGCCGGACGGCGTGACGCTGATCCCCATTTCCAGAGTGACCTTCGGCTTTGGCGCCGGCGGCGGAGACTACGGGAAAAATCCAGGCGGCAGCTTTGGCGGCGGCAGCGGCGCCGGGGTAAAGATCGACCCGGTGGCTTTCCTGATCATCAAAGACGGCGTGACACGGGTGATGCCGGTGGCGGTCCCGCCGGTAACGACCGTGGACCGCGTGGTGGAGATGGTGCCGGATCTGCTGGAAAAGGCCGAAAAATATTTCGACCAAAAGAAAGAAAAAGAGAGCTTCTGAAGGGGTATACTAGCATCAGCCATGATGAAAGGGTGTGCTGATGCCGGTGTCCTGTTTGAAACGATGCTTTTCCTTTGCGGCTGCGGTCGTGCTGGCGGTGAGCTGCGTATGCGTACAAGCCCGCGCAGTCTCCACCTCCGCTTCCGCGGCCATCCTGATGGATGCGGACAGCGGCCGTGTTCTCTATGCTTACAATGAAACGGCGCGTATGCGGATCGCCAGCACGACCAAGATCCTGACGGCGCTGGTCGCATTGGAGCAGGGGGACCTGACGCAGATGATCACGGTGTCCGGCCGGGCGGCGGCTGCGGAAGGATCGTCTATGTATCTCAAAGCGGGGGAAAAGCTGTCGCTGGAGACGCTGCTTTACGGGCTGATGCTCTGCTCCGGAAACGATGCGGCCATTGCCGTGGCGGAGGGGGTCAGCGGCAGTGTGGAGGCATTTGTGAAGCAGATGAACGCCCGTGCAGCCGCGATCGGCATGAGCGAGAGTTCCTTTGCCAACCCGAACGGGTTGGATGACGAGCGGCATTACTCCACCGCGCTGGATATGGCCCGCCTGGCCCGGGCCGCGCTGGAGAATGAGACGCTTGTAAAAATTGCTTCGACCCGAAGCGTCACCATCGGCGGGCGCAGCATGCACAATCACAATAAGCTGCTGTCGTATATGGAGGGCTGCATCGGCCTGAAGACCGGATATACCCGGGCGGCCGGCCGTACGCTGGTATCCTGCGCGGAGCGGAACGGGCAGCGCCTGATCGCCGTGACGCTGCAGGATGGAAACGACTGGGCGGACCATCAGGCGCTGTATGCCTACGGATTTGCGGCGTTTCCGGCGCAGCAGGCGGCCGCCGTAGGCCGGCAGATGGGAGAGGTGCCTGTTTTGGGCGGCCTTTGTACACGGGTCCCGGTGGTGGCGCAGCAGAACTTTTCCTGGCCGGTGGGAGAGGGAGAAACTCTGCTTGTCCGCTGTGAAACGGCGTCGGCGGTGGCGGCTCCGGTTCTGGCGGGAACGCCGGCGGGGACCCTGGTCGTATCCGTCGACGGGACGGAGGTCGGCCGGGTCCGCCTGGTCTACGGAGCGTCCGTGCTGCCGGCCCTGCCGGAGCCGATCCGGGCTTTCGCGCCCTATCGGGATGAACTGCTGGCCCCATGAGGAGGAATCCGCGATGGAAGAACGCATACAAAAAATACTTTCTGCGGCGGGGGTCTGCTCCCGCCGGGCGGCGGAGAAGCAGATCCAGGATGGCTGCGTCCGGGTCAACGGGGTCCGGGCTGTGCTGGGGATGCGTGCGGATCCGGAGCGGGATCTCATTACGCTCAATGGGGTGCCGGTCGTCCGGACGGAACGGCCGGCCTATCTTTTGCTGAACAAGCCGCGCGGCTATGTTACGACACTCCGGGATGAGCGGGGCCGCCCGACGGTTGCCGACCTAGTACGGGGCTGCGGCGTACGGGTTTACCCGGTAGGCCGGCTGGATCTGCAGTCCGAGGGACTGGTATTGATGACCAACGACGGGGCGCTGATGCAGGCGCTGATCCATCCCAGCCATCAGGTGGACAAGACCTATCGGGTGTCTGTGCGCGGGGCGGTGGATGGCGCTGCCGGGCGCTTGTGTGCGCTGCGCAGGCTGGAAGACGGAACGCCCATCGCGCCGGCCCGGGTGGAAGAGGAGAGCCGGACCGGACCACAGAGCGCGGTTCTGTCCATCACCATTCACGAAGGAAAGAACCGTCAGATCCGCAGGATGTGCGCGCTGTGCGGCCTGCAGGTGCAGCGGCTTCAGCGCATACGGGAGCATACGCTGGAGCTGGGTACCCTTGGCCCGGGCCAGTGGCGCTGGCTGAGCGAGCAGGAGGTCCGCGCGCTGAAAAGTGAATCCGACAGCAAATTGCAGGATTTTTAAAATTTCCTGCAATTTTATTGGAATTCCACATACGGCTGTGGTAGAATACATGGGAATTATAAAAAGAGGGCGTGACCGATTTTGGCTAAAAGCGTTTTACATATGATCGAAAGCAGTATGTCCGGTTTTTCCAAGGGGCAGAAACGAATTGCCTCCTATATCCTGCAGAATTACGACAAGGCGGCATTCATCACAGCCAGTAAGCTGGGAAAGCTGGCAGGCGTCAGTGAATCCACGGTGGTGCGGTTTGCGTTTGAACTGGGCTATGACGGGTATCCCGGTATGCAGCGGGCCCTGCAGGAGATGATCCGCACGCGGCTGACCTCGACCCAGCGGATCAAGGCGGCGGATGATATGCTCTCCGGACAGGATATGCTGAGCGCGGTGATTCAGTCGGACATGGACAAGCTGAGGGCCGTGGTAGATGACGAGGACCGGGGCGAATTTGACAAGGTGGTCGAAAGTGTCCTGCATGCGGGGCATATCTATATTTTAGGGGTCCGTTCTTCCTCCTTCGTGGCAGGATACCTGAACTTTTATCTGCATCTGCTTTTTGAGAATGTGACGCTGGTTCAGTCCAATGCGGCGGGAGAGATTTTTGAGCAGCTTTTCCGGATCGGTCCGGGGGACGTGCTGATCGCACTGAGCTTTCCCCGCTATTCCAAGGTAACGCTCAATACGGCCAAGTTTGCCGCGGCGCGCGGAGCAACGCTGATCGCCGTCACGGATAACGAGCTGTCACCCATGTATCAGATGGCGGATGCGGCGCTGCTGGCGCCGTGTGAGATGATCTCTTTCGTGGACTCCATGGTGGCGCCGCTGTCGCTGATCAATGCGCTGGTCGTGGCGCTGGGATACCGGCTGGGGACCGACGTTTCGTCCACATTTGCAGAGCTGGAGGATATTTGGGATGAGTACGGCGTGTTCGGAAAAACGGATGATGAATAACCGGATCGTTGTAATCGGAGGAGGAGCCGCCGGAATGATGGCTGCCATCTGGGCAGCGGAGCAGGGCGGCTCCGTTTCTTTGCTGGAGCCCAACGAGCGCCTGGGGAAGAAACTCAATATTACCGGAAAAGGACGCTGCAATGTGACCAACTGTGCCGATGCAGCCACGGTAATTGCCAATACAACCTGTAATGCAAAATTCCTTTACGGCGCTCTTTCTCAGTTCGATGGGCATGCAGCAATGCGCTTTTTTGAGGGGATTGGCGTGCCGCTGAAGGTGGAGCGCGGAAACCGGGTCTTTCCGGTCAGCGACCGGGCGTTTGACGTCAGCGCGGCACTGGAGCGGCGGCTGAAGGCCCTGCGGGTGCATTGGATCCGGGACCGGGCCGCGGCGCTGGAAACGGCGGATGGGGCCATGACCGGCGTACGGGGCGAAAGCTGCCTTTATCCGGCGGAGGCGGTCATATTGGCGACCGGAGGCGTCAGCTATCCGGGCACCGGGTCCACCGGAGAAGGGCATGCGCTGGCGGCCCGGCTGGGCCATACGGTGACGCCGCTGCGGGGGTCGCTGGTTCCGCTGGAGGGGATCCTTGGGCCGGGAATCCCGTGTGTGCGCCTCCAGGGGCTGAGTCTGCGGAATGTGGGCCTGACGGCCTATGAAGGAACCAAGAAAGTCTATGCAGATTTTGGGGAATTGCTGTTTACGCATTTCGGCGTCAGCGGGCCGACCGTTTTGTCTGCCTCTGCCCACCTGAGGAATCTGGACAGGAAGCCCTGCCGTTTGGAGATCGATCTCAAGCCGGCCCTGGACGCTCAGCAGCTGGACCGGCGCCTCTTGTCCGATTTTTCCAAATATGCGAACCACGATTTCCGCAACGCATTGAATGACCTGCTGCCGCAGAAGCTGATCCCGGTGGCGGTGGAGCTTTCCGGTATCCCCGGAGGGACCAAGGTTCACGATGTGACCCGGGAGCAGCGCCAGACGCTGGGAACGCTGCTGAAGCATTTCCCGGTGGAGCTTACCGCGGCCCGGCCGGTGGAGGAGGCAATTGTGACTTCCGGAGGAATCAGCGTGCGCGAAGTGAATCCAAAGACAATGGAATCAAAGATTGTAAAGGGATTGTACTTTGCAGGTGAAATTCTGGATGTTGATGCCTATACCGGCGGATTTAACCTGCAGATTGCTTGGGCGACCGGTCGTCTGGCGGGCATTTCCGCGGCAAAACAAGGGATGGAAGAAGAGGTTTGATAGAATATGACGAGCATTGCAATCGACGGCCCCTCCGGAGCAGGCAAGAGTACGCTGGCAAAGCGCCTGGCTGCGGAGCTTGGCTATTTGTATGTGGATACCGGCGCTATTTACCGGACGATCGGCTACTTTGTTTATGAGCAGGGCATCGACCCGGAGGATTCCGCGGGCGTGCTGGCGGCTTTGCCGGACCTTCGGATCGAGCTGCGCTACGGCGAGGACGGATTTCAGCATATGCTGCTCAACGGGCGGGATGTGACCCGGGAGATCCGTCTGCCGGAGGTGTCCCGCTTTGCCTCCAAGGTTTCGGCTTATCCCGGGGTCCGGGCCTATCTTCTGGAGATGCAGCGGGCGTTGGCGGCCCGGAACAATGTGATCATGGACGGCCGGGACATCGGAACGGTGGTGCTGCCGCATGCAGACATCAAGATTTTTCTGACGGCAGCGCCGGAAGCCCGGGCCCGCCGGCGCTGGAAGGAGCTGGAGGAGCGGGGGACGCCGCAGCCGCTGGAGCAGGTGTTCCGGGACATCCAGCAGCGGGATTATCAGGATATGCACCGGGAGACAGCGCCGCTGAAGCAGGCTTCCGACGCCCTGCTGGTGGATACCACGGATCTTGACTTTCAGGAGAGCTTTCAGACGCTGCTGCGCCTGATTAAGGAGAGGACAGAGGCATGAATGGATTTTTTCGGTTTGTGTACCGCTTCTTAAATTGCTTTTTATTTTTCTTTTTCCCGGTGGAGGTGGAGGGGCTTGAAAATCTGCCGCCTCACGGGGCCCTGCTGTGCCCCAACCATTCCAGCAACTGGGATCCGATTTTGCTGGTATTAAAGCTGCCCATTGACTATCGGGTCCATATTATGGCGAAGGACTCGCTGTTTAAAAATCCGCTGCTAGGCTGGATTCTGCGCAAGGTCGGGGCGTTTCCGGTCTCCCGTGGAAGCTCGGACATTGCCGCGGTCAAAACGGCTATTCAGGCGATTAAAGGCGGAGACAACCTGCTGATTTTCCCGGAGGGGACCGTAGTACAGGGCGGGATCGGAAAAATGGACGGGAAGCCGTCGCATGCAAAAAGCGGCGTCTCGGTGATCGGGATCCGGACCGGAGCCACACTGATCCCGGTTTTCATGGACGGCCGCAAGTGCCTGTTCCATAAAACGCGGATTGTGATCGGCAAGCCCTACACGCCGGTTTATACCGGAAGGCACGGCACGGCGGAGGAGATGCAGACGATTGCGGATGACCTTCTGCGTGAAGCCTATGCCCTGGGAGGGAAGACCCCATGGGAGATGTGATCCTGGCCCGGTCGGCCGGTTTTTGCTACGGGGTGCGCCGCGCGGTGGAGCTGGCGGAGCAGACGGCAGCGGAGGCCGGCAGCTGCTGGATGCTGGGCGACCTGATCCATAACACACATGTGGTGGAGGAGCTGGCCCGGCAGGGTGCGCGGAAAACCGAGGATTTTCATCAGCTTGCGCCGGGGGAGACCGTTGTGATTCGTTCCCACGGCGAGCTGAAATCGGTGCTGGAGGAACTGGAGGAACGGGGTGTGCGCTGCGTCAACGCCACCTGCCCGAATGTGGTGCGGATCCAGCATTTGGTAGCGGAAGCGGACCGGGAGGGGCGCCAGGTCCTTCTTATCGGCGAGCCGCACCACCCGGAGGTGATCGGGATCGCCAGCTGGTGTGCCCATCCGGTCATCGCAGACGGGCCGGAGGCGGTGGCGGCCTGGCTGAAGGCCAATCCGCAGGCGCGGGAGGAGCCGCTGAGCGTTGTGGCGCAGACGACCTGTATTCGTGATCTTTATGAAGGTTCTGTAAAAATCCTAAAAAAACAGTGTACAAACTTAAAAATCTTTGATACAATATGTGATGCTACGCATAAGCGTCAGTCTGAAGCGGCGGAAATCGCCGCCCGGGTGGACGTGATGGTCGTTGTGGGAGACCGTAAAAGCGCCAAC
Source organism: uncultured Dysosmobacter sp. (assembly GCA_934563745.1). Taxonomy (GTDB): domain Bacteria; phylum Bacillota; class Clostridia; order Oscillospirales; family Oscillospiraceae; genus Oscillibacter. Next base: position 36,572 of record CAKTHE010000008.1, read on the forward strand.
ACCAGGCACCTGACTGAGATCTGTGCAGAGCGCTGTCCGCGCGTGCTTCAAATCGAAAGTGCGGACGAGCTTTCGCCGCAGGTCTTTGCAGGCTGCACGGCTGCGGGGCTTACGGCCGGCGCTTCAACGCCTGCTGGCATCATTAAGGAGGTATATGCAACCATGAGTGAAGAAATCAAAGCGGCCGAGGGCAAGGAAGAATCCTTCGAGGAATTACTGAATCAGTCTTTCAAAACTTTAAATACAGGAGAGAAGGTAACCGGCATCGTCACGGCCATTACCCCGACTGAGGTACAGGTCGACGTGGGCGCAAAGCAGGCTGCATACATCAAGCTGAGCGAACTGTCTGACGATCCCAACGTGAAGCCCGAGGATATTGTCCACGTGGGCGACGAAATCGAAACGTACATCATCCGCGTCAACGACGTGGAGGGCTACGCCGAGCTGTCCAAGAAGCGCCTGGATACGGTGAAGGTCTGGGAGAATATCGAAAAGGCCGTCGAGGAAAAGACCGTCATGGAAGGCGTTGTCACGGAAGAGAACAAGGGCGGCATCGTGGTGTCCGTCAAGGGTGTCCGCGTGTTTGTTCCCGCTTCCCAGAGCGGCCTGCCCCGCGGGGCTGAGCTGTCGGCTCTGCTCAAGCAGAAGGTGCAGCTGCGCATTACGGAGGTCAATCGTGCCCGCCGCCGTGTGGTCGGCTCTATCCGCGCCGTCCAGCAGGAAGCCCGTCAGGCGGCTCAGGCCGAGCTGTGGGCCAACATTGAAGTGGGCAAGCACTACACCGGCACGGTGAAGTCCATGACCTCCTATGGTGTGTTTGTGGACATCGGCGGTGTGGACGGCATGGTTCATATCTCTGAGCTGAGCTGGAGCCGGATCAAGACTCCCTCTGAGGTCTGCAAGGTCGGCGATACGCTGGATGTGTACGTGATTTCTTATGATCCGGAAAAGAAGAAGATCTCCCTGGGCGTCAAGGATAAGAGCGTGGATCCCTGGCAGACCTTTATGGACAAGTATCAGGTGGGCGACGTGGCTTCCGTCAAGATCGTGAAGCTGATGAGCTTCGGTGCCTTTGCGGAGGTTGTGCCCGGCGTAGACGGCCTGATCCATATTTCCCAGATTGCGGATCGCCGCATCGATAAGCCGGAGGATGTGCTGTCCGAGGGCCAGATCGTGGATGCTAAGATCACCGCGATCGACGAGGAAAAGAAGAAGATCTCTCTGTCGATCCGTGCGCTGCTGAACGCTTCCGAAGAGGAACCGGCGGCTGAGACGGAGGAGTAATTCTCAAATCACGAAAAGAGCGGAGGCTGTGCCTTCGCTCTTTTTTGCTTTGGCGAACGCCTTTGCCGACAGAGGGGAGCGGTTGCAATCTGCATGGAAGTATGCTACCATTTCCAAAGAATGCCTCGAAAACCGCTCGGCAAACGGAGGATCGGACGGAGACTGCGGGGCACTTGAGACGGAGGAGGCTTCTATGTCTTATCAGGAAGAATACCAGAAAAAACGGGTCTCGGCGGCGGAAATTGCCGCGAAGGTACAATCCGGCATGTGGCTGGATTTCGGATGGAGCACCTGCTCGGTCAATGCGCTGGATCACGCCATTGCGCAGCGCGCGGAGGAGCTGGAGGATGTCAAGATCCGGGGCGGCGTCCTGACCCGCCGGCTGGCTATCGCGGATGTGCCCCATGCGCCGGCGCACTTTACATGGAACTCCTGGCATATGAGCGGGATCGAGCGGAAGATGATGCAGGAGGGGCTGGCGTATTACAGTCCCGGCCGCTATTCGGAGCTGCCCAGCTATTATAAGCGCATTACGCCTCCGGACATTGCCATGTGCCAGGTGACGCCGATGGATGAGCATGGGTACTTCAATTTCGGGCCCAGCGGCTCCCACCAGGCGGCGGTTTTTGCCCAGGCCAAGTGCGTGGTGGTGGAGGTAAACCGGAATATTCCGCGCTGTCTGGGCGGATATGATTCCGGAATCCACATCAGCCAGGTGGATTACATCGTGGAGGGAGAGAATCCCCCCATGGAAGAAATGCCCCCGGCCGGAGAGCTCAGTGCGGTGGATCTGGCGGTTGCGGATCTGGTTGTTCCTGAGATTTCCAGCGGTGCCTGTTTGCAGTTGGGGATCGGCTCCATGCCCAGCGCAGTGGGGAAGCGGATCGCCGAGTCGGATCTGAAGGATCTGGGCGTTCATACGGAAATGTATGTGGACGCCTTTGTGGATATGGCCGAGGCGGGCAAGCTTTCCTGCGCGAAAAAGTCCATTGACCGGGGACGCCAGGTCTACACCTTTGCGGCCGGTACACAGCGGCTTTATGATTATTTGAATGATAATCCGGCGTGCATGATTGCACCGGTGGATTACGTCAATGATGTGGCGCGGGTTTCGAGCATTGAAAATTTCATTTCCATCAACGGAGCCGTGGATGTGGACCTGTTCGGCCAGGTCAACGCGGAGTCGGCGGGGACGCGGCAGATCAGCGGTGCCGGCGGGCAGCAGGATTTTGTTCTGGGGGCCTATCTTTCCCGGGGCGGGAAAAGCTTTATCTGCTTTTCCTCCACGTTCCGGGATAAAAAGACCGGGGAGCTCAAATCCCGGATCCGCCCGACCCTGCAGGAAGGCTCCGTGGTCACGTCGACCCGGACCAATGCGCAGTGGCTGGTTACGGAATACGGGAAGGTCAATCTCAAGGGCCTGTCCGTTTGGGAGCGGGCCGAAGGGCTGATCGGGATTGCCCACCCCCAGTTTCGGGAGGAGCTGATCCGTGCGGCGGAGGCGATGCATATCTGGCGCAGATCCAACCGCATTTAAAAAGAAGGGGGGCGACCCCCTTCTTTTCCTTTGCAGCCGGGCGGCCGGATTAAAACTTGTAAATCAGGCGGCGGTTCTGTATAATGGTTTTGCATAGCAGGCAGGACTTGACGGAAATGACGGAGACGGAAAGGAGCAGCCCCATGTTCGGTGTCGGCGACCGGGTCACGCACCCCATGCATGGCGCAGGGGTGATCGACGCCGTCGTGCAGGAGCGGACCTGCAGCGGCATACGCGACTACTATGTGTTCAGAACCGTGGCGGGAAACCTGCTTTTAAAGATCCCGGTTGCCAGTGCCGGGACGGTGGGCCTACGGACAGTGATCCCTTCCGGAGAGGCGGAAAAGCTGATCCGGGCGCTTCCGGAGCTGGAGACAGTCGACCATGAAAACTGGAACAAGCGCTATCGGGAGCATTTGCTTCTGATCAAGAGCGGGGATCTTTACGCGGTGGCCCGGGTCATCAAAAGCCTGCTGATTCGGGACCGCAGGCGCGGCCTTTCCACGGGGGAGCGGCGGCTGCTGGGCAGTGCGCGGAAGATCCTGGTTTCTGAGCTGGCGCTTTCCAGGCAGGCGGACTACGCGCATACGGAGGCACAGATCTTCCGGGCCATGCGGACAGGCTTGAATTGTGAAGAATGAAAGGAATCGGTTCCAGATGGCTTTTTTCAAAAAACTGAGACAGAGCCGCCGGCCCCGGTGCATTGCACTGGTTGCGGCAGCCGGGCAGTCCACACGGATGGGCGGCGGACAAAGCAAACTGCTGCTGCCGCTGGATGGGATCCCGGTCCTTGTCCGGACGCTGACTGCGCTGGCACAGGCGGAATCCATTGACGGAATTGTGATCGCGGCCCGGGAGGAGGACATCGTTCCCTTCGGAGACCTTTGCAGCACCTATGGAATTGCCAAGCCGGTCAAGATCGTCCGGGGCGGAGCCAGCCGGGCGGAATCGGTGCTGCTGGCTGCGCTGGAGGCGGATGAGCAGGCGCAGCTGCTGGCCGTTCAGGATGGGGCACGTCCTTTGGTGCGTCCGGAGCTGATCGACGAGACGGTGCGGGCCGCCATTCGCTGCGAGGCGGTGGCTCCTGCGGTGGCGCTGAAGGATACGGTGAAGGAAGCGGACCGGGACGGCCGCGTGCTTTCCACGCCGGACCGGGCCGCGCTGCGGGCCGTACAGACGCCGCAGGTTTTTTCGGCGGATCTGCTCAAGGCCGCCCTGCAGGAGGCAATCGCGTCCGGAAGCACGATCACGGATGACTGCAGCGCGGTGGAACGCCTGGGCAAGGCGGTGTATCTGATCCCAGGCGATGAGGAGAATCTGAAGATCACAACGCCGCTGGATCTGATCGTTGCAGAGGCGATTTTGGAGAGGAGGCAGGCGCTTTGACCGGCTTACGGATTGGACAGGGATATGATGTTCACCGCCTGCAGAGCGGGCGCCCACTGATTCTGGGCGGCGTTTCGATCCCCTATGAGCGGGGGCTGGAAGGACACTCCGATGCGGATGTGCTGGTGCACGCGCTGATGGATGCGCTACTGGGGGCGGCCGGACTGGGGGATATCGGCGCGCTGTTTCCGGACACGGACCCGGCCTATGCCGGCATTTCCAGCCTGGAACTGCTGCGGAGGGTCGGAGATGCCTTGAAAGAACACGGGTTTTCCGTTGTCAATGCGGATGTTACCCTCATTGCGCAGGCGCCCAAGGTTGCGCCCTATAAAGACACGATGGCGACGAATATCGCCCGGGCGCTCGGCATCCGCCGTGAGCAGATCCTTGTGAAGGCCACCACGGAAGAGGGGCTTGGCTTTACCGGACGGGGCGAGGGAATGGCCGCCATGGCCGTGGCGCTTTTGGAACGGGAAGCGTCCTGAGAGTGAAAAAAGAACATGTCATGCGACGCGCGGTGCCGAATCTGTCGGCACTGCGCGTTCGTCACATTGCGGGCTGTGCGTCATAAGCTGGTTAAGAGAGGAGGAGTGTCTATGGAACACTATCTGATCATTGCGCGGTCCATTACCCAGGCGCAGCGCTTCGAATCCACGCTTTCCAAAGCCGGCATACCCAGCCGCTTGTTTCGGGCGCCGCGGGAGCTTGCCGAATGGGGCTGCGCCTATGCTGTGCAGATTTCTGAACGCTTGCTGCCCCAAGCGCTGACAGCGCTGCACCGGGGCGGACTGAGCCCTGTGAAAATATATTTGAGCAACCAGGAGGGATACCGGGAGGCTGTGCTATGATCTATCTGGATAACGCCGCCACCAGCTTTCAAAAGCCGCCCTCCGTCGGAGAGGCCATGCGCGCAGCGCTGCAGGAGTGCAGTTCTCCGGGCCGCGGCGGCTATCCGGCGGCAGCTCGGGCTGCGGAGACGGCCTACCGGTGCAGGGAGGCTGCGGCGGAACTGTTCCACCTGTCAGACCCGGAACGGGTGGTGTTTACCTTCAACGCGACCCACGGGCTGAATCTGGCGATCAAAAGTCTGGTCCGACCCGGAAGCCGGGTTGTTATCTCCGGTTATGAGCACAACGCCGTCACGCGCCCTCTGGCCGCGGCAGACCGGGTGGAGACGGTCGTGGCGGAGTCTCCGCTGTTTGACCCGGCGGCAGCGGAACAGGCCTTTCGCCGGGCGGTGCGCCCGGGAGACAGCGCTGTGATCTGCAGCTGTGTCTCCAACGTATTCGGAACAGTTTTGCCGGTGGAGCGGATCGCAGCCCTTTGCCGGGAGCGCGGGGTCCCGCTGATTCTGGACGCCTCGCAGTCTGCGGGGGTCCTTCCGCTGGATGTCGGGCAGATTCATCCGGCATTTGTCGCCATGCCCGGGCATAAGGGACTTTACGGCCCCCAGGGGACCGGGCTTCTGCTCTGCGGTGAAGGGGTCCCGGTCACACCGCTGCTGGAGGGAGGGACCGGAAGCCTGTCCTTGCAGCAGACGATGCCGGAATTTCTGCCGGACCGTTTGGAGGCGGGGACCCACAATATGCCCGGAATCGCCGGGCTTTTGGCCGGAATCCGGTTCGTTGTAGACCGGGGGATCGGGCCCATCCGAGAGCACGAGCGATCCCTGGCGCTGACGGCGGCGGAGGGACTGCGGCATCTTCCGGGAATCGAGGTTTTTTACCGGGACGGTCTGGTGAATCAGTGCGGCGTGCTTTCATTCCGGGAACAAAAACGGGATCCGGAGGAGACGGCGGCGGCCCTGGCCGCGCGGGGGATCGCAGTGCGGGCGGGCTTTCATTGCGCACCCCTGGCCCACCGTACGGCGGGGACGCTGGATACCGGGACGGTCCGGGTCAGCTTTTCCCCTTTCAATACGGAGCGCCAGGTGTATTCCTTCCTTGCGGCCATGCGGGAAATCCGGACATGAAAATCTGAATTAACGGTGAATTTTAAAGCGTAGCTCCTTGCAATTGGGCTGTACTTTTTATATAATAAGTACATTCATGGCAGGGAAGGATGGGAGAAGAATGCTTTCCACTTTTATGGGAGATCTGGTCAGATACCTGATGACGATCCAGATTTCGGATGTCGTTGATATGGCTATCATGGCCTTCGCCTGCTACAAGCTGCTGACGCTGGTCAAATCCTCCCGTGCGGCCAGCCTGCTCAAGGGGATCCTGATCCTTCTGGTTGCCCTGTGGCTTTCATCTCTTCTGAAGCTTCACGGCATCAATTATCTGATGGACCGGATGGTCTCCTGGGGCGTTTTGGCACTGATCATTCTTTTCCAGCCGGAGATCCGCCACATTCTCGAGCAGATGGGCAGCCAGAAGCTGAACCTTTTGAATCTGTTTGCCCACAGCGAGGTTTCCAGCAATATGGAGCATACCATCAGCCAGACAGTGCTGGCCTGCACGGAGATGTCGAAATCCCGCACGGGCGTGCTGATCGTTTTTGAACGGGACATTCTGCTGGATGATCTGGTCCGCAGCGGTACAGTCCTCAATGCGGATGTTTCCAGCGAGCTTCTGAAGAATATCTTTTTCGTGAAGGCACCCATGCATGACGGCGCCGTGATCGTGCGGCAGGGCCGGATTCTGGGTGCCGGTTGTATGCTGCCGCTTTCCAAAAACGTGAATCTTTCCCGGGATCTTGGCATGCGGCACCGTGCCGGCATCGGCATGAGTGAAAATTCGGATGCCGTGGTGGTGATCGTGTCGGAGGAGACGGGGTCCATTTCGGTGGCCATCGGCGGCATGCTCAAGCGGCACCTGACGTCGGAGACCTTGGAAAAGCTGCTGCGCAACGAGCTTTTGCCGCAGGAGCCGACGGAACCGGAAAAGCGCAAGTTCACGCTGGCCGGTCTCCTTCGCTCCAGAAAGGACGGGGATGACGATGCCGAATAAAGGCTGGACCGGAAGAAAAATTCTTTATTTTGCGGTTTCTGTTCTGGTGTCGGTGTGCATCTGGTTTTATGTGGATGAAAAAGACGGACGCCGCGTGGACAAAACCATTGAAAATATCCCGATCACCTATGTGGGGACGGACACGGCCCTGGCGGATCGCGGACTGATGCTGATCGAAGAGGAGAGCGATACGTCTGTAACGCTGCAGCTGCAGGGGAAACGGCGCCTGATCGCGGCGCTGGATCCCGCGCAGGTCGGGATCCAGGTGGATCTGAGCAGCGTGACCAGCACCGGTCAGCAGAGCATCAATTACCAGATTATCTATCCGGGAACGGAATTCCGCAATAACCTGACTGTCCGCTCGGCAAAGCCGTACACGGCCCGGGTGACCATAGGGGAGCTGTACCGTAAGGACGTGGAAATCCGCTGCGATATTCAGGGCACCGTCGCCGAAGGCTACATCGCCGGCGAGGTGGAGTTTGATCCCGGAACGCTGGAGATCCGCGGCGAGCAGGATAAGCTGGATGCGGTCAGCTATGCCAAGGTCAGCCTGAAGATTGACGAGCTTTCCCAGACGCTGACGCAGGAGCTTGACTATACGCTTTACAACGAGCAGGACGAGCCGGTGGACATGACGGGGATCCACGCCACGACCAATCAGATCAAGGTTACACTGCCCATCAACGTCAGCAAAAAGCTGCCGCTGAAAATGAACTTCATCGAGTCGCCCGGTTCCAGCCTTTCCAACGTTTCCTACCGGATCGAGCCGGAATCCGTAACGGTGTTCGGGGATGCGGAGCTTTTGAAGAACATCGATTCGATCACGCTGGACGATTTTGACCTTTCCAAACTGACCGAGGATACCACGTACAGCTATACCATTCCGATCCCCGATGGGGTGGAGAATTCCAGCGGGGTCAGCCGTGCAACGCTGAAGATCCGGTTTAAGGATCTGGCCACGGTGCCCATTACGGTAACGGATATCAGCTGCGAGAACATTCCGGAAGGGAAAACCGTAGAGGTCCTGACGAAGGAAGTAACGGTTGTCCTGCGGGGTACAACGGCGGATCTGGCGGAAGTCAGCGATGAAACCGTGTCGCTGGTTGCCGACCTGAAAAATGTAGATGCAGCCAGTGGCAGCTATACCGTGCCGGCCCGCGTGATGATTCACACCGGCGGAGACGTCGGCTCGACAGAGACTTATCAGATTCAGGTTCACATCGCAAGCGAGTGACTTTAAGGAGCGAAGACCATGACACAGATTGCAACGGTTCAAAGAATTTTCAACAACGGCTATGCCGAGATCGCGGTGCCTCGAAAATCCGCCTGCGGACACGACTGTGAGGAGTGTGCCGGTTGCGGCATCAGCGGAACGTCGGTCTACGCCAAGGCCAGAAATCCGATCGGCGCCGCGCCGGGTCAGAAGGTTGTTGTGGAAAGCAGCAGCAAAAAGCTTCTGGGGATTGTTGCACTGGTGTACTTTGTGCCGGTTTTGCTGTTTTTCGTGGGCTATTTTCTGGCGTTTGCCTGCTCGGCCCCGGCCGGGATCTGCTACCTGGCGGCCGCGGTGGGCTTTGCCGTGGGAATTGCTGTGGCGATTGGATATGACCGGCATATCAAGAAGCAGGGCGGCCTGAGCTTTACGATCGTGCGGCTGTTTTAAGCATGTTCGGCTATGTGCTTCCGCCGCTTGACGCTTTGCCGCAGGAAGAAACACAGCGCTTCCGGGCGATCTACTGCGGGCTGTGCCATACACTGCGGAGACGGTACGGCTGGGCGGCCCGGTTTATTCTGAATTATGATTTTACGTTTTTGGCGATGCTGCTTTCAGATCCGCAGGAGCCGCTTTGCCGGGAAGGACGCTGCATTGCAAGCCCAGTCCGGAAGCGGTGCTATGCCGCTGCGACGCCGGCACTGGAGCTGGCGGCCGACGAAAGTGTGATCCTTACGTATTGGCAGCTGCGGGACGGGATTGCGGATCACAGCTTTTTTAAGGGACTGAAATACCGGCTTGCCGCCGGGCTTCTGCGCCGGGCGTACCGGAAAGCACGCGGGATCCGCCCTGCCTTCGATGAGGCCGTACGCCGGCAGCTGACAGAGCTTGCGGCGCTGGAAAAGGCCTGCTGCGCCTCCATCGATGCGGCGGCCGATCCCTTTGCCAGGCTTCTGGCGGCCGCCGCGGATGCTGCCGGGGACCCGACGCAGCGGCGCATTTTACAGCAGATCCTGTACCACCTGGGCCGGTGGGTCTATTTGATCGATGCGGCAGACGACCTGGATGAGGATCGGACGAGCGGCAGCTATAATCCACTGCTTTACCGGTATGGTCTGCAGACGGGCCGGCTGGAGGGTGAAGACCGCAGGGCCTTTGCCGCGACGCTGGACCAGTCGATCCGAATGATTGAGGCGGCGTTTGAGCTGTGGGATTTCGGCTGCTGGCACGCCTTGCTGGAAAGCACGTTTTACGCCGGCCTTTTTCAGGTGGGAAAGGCTGTGCTGGATGGGACTTTTCAGTCCGGGCTCCAGATACGAAAGAAAGAAAAAACAAGATTGTTGAGGGACGTGCATGAGTGATCCGTATCAGGTTCTGGGTGTATCGGAGAGCGCCACAGATGAGGAAGTAAAAAAAGCTTATCTGAAGCTGGCGCGCAAATACCATCCGGATAATTATCATGATAGCCCCCTGGAAGATCTGGCGCAGGAAAAGATGAAAGAGATCAACGCCGCCTACGAGCAGATCACAAAAATGCGGGGAACGGCAAAGGGCGGAGCATCCGGCAGCTATGGAACAGGCGGCCGCGGCGGCGCGTGGAGCGGGCAGACCTACAGCGGAAGCTCGGTTTTACAGCAGGTGCGCATTGCCATCAACACAGGGGACCTGTCCCGGGCCGAGGCTCTGCTGGCCAATTACCAGGACCACAATGCGGAGTGGAACTTCCTGCGGGGAGTAGTGTGCTTTCGCCGCGGCTGGATGGATGAGGCTAAGCGCTACTATGAAACGGCCTGCCAGATGGACCCGAACAACCGGGAATACCAGGCGGCGCTGGACTATATGGAAAACCGGGGCGAACATGCCTATCAGCCCGGAAATATGCCCTTCGGGACGGAAAACTGCGCTGTAAACGGCGACCTCTGCTCGAAGCTTTGCTGCGCATGGATGCTCTGCAATGGCTGCGGCTACGGTGTTTGGTGTATTTAAAGGAAAGAGGAGGACAAGACCTGTGATCAAAAGCATGACCGGGTACGGGCGCGCCCGTGCGGTATTGAATAAGCGGGATATTACGGTGGAGATCCGCTCGGTGAACAACCGGTATTTGGATTGTACGGTCAAAATGCCGCGGATGTATTCCTTTGCGGAGGACGCTGTGCGCAAGCATGTGCAGAAGGCGGTTTCCAGAGGCAAGGTGGACGTGTTTATCACGGTGGATGCTTCGGCTGCCGATGTGGCTGTGGTGCAGGTGAATGAGGACCTGGCCAGAGGATACATCGCGGCGCTGCAGAAGCTGGCGGCGCTGTGCGGGACCCCAAGCGCGGTTTCCCCGGAGCAGCTGGCCCGCATGCCGGATGTGCTGGGCGTGACCAAGCAGGACGAGGATCTGGAGACGGTCAGCAGCGACCTTTGCAGCGTTCTGGATGAGGCACTGGCGGCCTATAATACGATGCGTGCGGTCGAGGGCCGGAAGCTTATGGAGGATATTGCCGGGCGGCTGGACACGATCGAGGGCCTGACCGGACAGGTGGAGCAGCGCTCTCCGGAATGCGTGAGCGAATACCGGCAAAAGCTGACGGCCCGTATGCAGGAGGTTTTGCAGAGCACCTCCATCGACGAGCAGCGCATCCTGACGGAGGCTGCCATCTATGCGGACAAGATCGCAGTGGATGAAGAGACGGTCCGCCTGCGCAGCCATGTGGCGCAGCTGCGGCAGATGCTGCTTTCCGATGAGCCGATGGGCCGCAAGATGGACTTCCTGATCCAGGAGGTCAACCGGGAAGCAAATACCACCGGCTCCAAGTGCAACGATGTTTCCATCGCGCAGGTGGTGGTCAACCTGAAAGCGGAGGTTGAAAAGATACGCGAACAGGTTCAGAATGTGGAGTAAGCGAGGACGGCTATGAAACTGATCCCCATTGGGTTTGGAAGCTTTGTTTCGGAAGAGCGTCTGGTCGCTGTGGTGGGACCGGACTCCGCGCCGATCAAACGCCTGATTCAGGAGTCGCGGGAGCGGGGCATGCTGATCGACGCGACCTACGGCCGCAAAACGGCATCGATCTTTGTGATGGACAGCGACCATGTGATTCTTTCCGCGCTCCCGGCGGAAAAGCTTTTGGCCCGGTTTCAGGCTGAGACTGAAGAAAAGGAGGCGCCCTGATGAAAAAAGGAAAGACCTTTATTATTTCCGGACCTTCTGGAGTGGGAAAGAGCACGGTGCTCAAAGCCCTGCTGGACAAGCGGAAGGACCTTTATTTTTCCATTTCGGCAACAACCCGCCCGCCGCGTCCCGGCGAGATCGACGGGGTGCATTATCATTTTCTGGACGTGGATACGTTCCGGAAATGGATCGCAGATGACGACTTTTTGGAGTACGCGGAATACGTTGGGAATTTTTACGGAACGCCCAAGAAATTTGTGGATATCGCCATGAACCGGGGCCAGGATGTTATTCTGGATATTGAGGTGCAGGGTGCGATCCAGGTGTGCAGCAAGCGTCCGGACACGGTGCGTGTCTTCATTGCGCCGCCGTCCTGGTCGGAGTTGGAGCGCCGCCTGACGGAGCGCGGAACCGATACGCCGGAAAAGGTACAAAAACGTTTGCTCCGGGCCAAGGTAGAGTTCCAGACGGCCCATACTTATGACTATTTTGTCATCAATGACACGGTGGAAGAGGCGGTCCGGGAGCTGGACGCGATTATCACCGCGGAACACTGCAAACCGAAAGAACGGATGGAGATTCTGAACAGCCATTGAGGCCGGAGCGGAATGCTCCCCGTTTGAATAAATCCATAATCTGAATATCGCCCCGCGGGGCAGAATGGAAGTATGTAATTATGATGCTGTATCCTGCAATGAGTAAACTGACGAGTTATATTCCGAACCGCTATATGCTGGTGACGGTTGTGGCCCGCCGCGCCCGCCAGATCGCTGAGGAATCGGAAGAGACCGGCATTAAGCTGGAAGAAAAGCCCGTGACGCTGGCGATCCATGAGGTGGCGGACGGAAAGCTGGATGCCAGCCATATGGATTTGACGATTGAAGAAGACCAGACGGCCGAGTAACGTCTGCAAATGGGGGGAACGGTATGGAAACTGCTGAAATTGCGAAAATTGCAGTTGCCGCCGCCCCCTATTCCGTTGACAAGCCCTACGATTATCTGGTTCCGGAAGCGCTGGCTCAAACGGCGCTCCCGGGCAGCCGGGTGAACGTTCCGTTTGGAAAGGGCAACCGCACGTCGGAGGGGATCGTGCTCCAGCGGCTGCACGGTGCGAAGATGCCCGGTCTGAAGGCGATTTCCGCCGTGCTGGATCCGGAACCGGTTTTGGATGCCTCTGGGCTTTCTCTGGCCCTTTGGATGCGCCGCCGGTATTTCTGCACGTTTTTTGAGGCGGCCAAAACCATTTTACCCTCCGGGCTTTGGTACCGCTTTCGGACGGTTTACCGGCTGACGGAAGAGGCCGGGAAGGCAGCGGACATGCCGGCGCGGCCGGAGGAGCAGACAGTGCTGCAGGCGCTGCAGGCGTTGGGCGGCAGCGCGGAAGAGGCAGCGATCCAGAAGGCTTGCGGCGGGATTCCGGTGACGGAGCTTTTAAAAGCGCTTTGCCGCCGCGGAATGCTGGAGGAGGATTGCTCCGCCCGGCGCAGAGTACACGATAAAACCCGCCGCATGGCGGAGCTTGCTATGGAAGCGGAGGATGCGCTGGCCCTGGTGCAGGCAAAACGGGGAACCTCTCCGGTCCGGAAGGAGATCGTTTTGCTGCTGGCATCGGAGGGGCAGGCATCTGCCGCCGATCTTTGCTATTATACGGGTGCTTCCATGCGGATGCTGCAAAGCCTGGAGCGGGCCGGCGTGATCCGGCTTACGGAGGAAGAAGTCCTGCGTGTGCCGGAGCTTCCCAGTGACTGTTCGGGGGAGCCAATCCGCCTGAACGAGGAGCAGGAGGTGGCGTTTTCCGATATTCTGAGCCTGATCGACGCAGGCAGGCCCGGCGCCGCGCTGCTGGAGGGTGTGACCGGAAGCGGGAAGACGCAGGTTTATATCCGGCTGTGCCAGGAGGTGCTGCAGCGGGGCCGCAGCGCCATGGTGCTGGTCCCGGAAATCGTTTTGACGCCGCAGATGATGGCCCGGTTTTCCGCATATTTCGGTGACCGTGCGGCCATGCTGCACAGCGGTCTTCGCATGTCTGAGCGATACGACCAATGGAAACGGATCCGGCGGGGTGAAGTGCAGCTGGTGCTGGGAACGCGGTCTGCCGTGTTTGCCCCCCTGCAGAAGATCGGACTTATGATTCTGGATGAGGAGCAGGAGAGCAGCTATTGTTCCGAAAATCCTCCACGCTATCACGCGCGGGAGATCGCTCAGTTCCGCTGTGGGCAGGAGGGAGCGGCTTTGGTCCTCGGCTCGGCGACGCCCTCGGTGGAGAGTGCCTATCGGGCCCGACAGGGCGACTACCGGCATGAGCTGCTGCGCCGGCGCTATAACGACCGGGGCTTGCCGGAGGTTCTGATCGTGGACCAGCGCCGGGAGATTCGCCGCGGAAATGCCGGGATCATCAGCGAGGTGCTCCGGGCGGAGCTGGAGAAGAATCTGGCTGCGGGTGAGCAGAGCATTCTGCTGCTGAACCGCCGGGGAAACAGCCGCATGCTTTTGTGCGGGGAATGCGGACGGGCGCCGGAATGCCCGCGCTGCTCCACGGCTCTGACCTATCATTCCGCCAATGGCCGGCTGATGTGCCACTACTGCGGACATTCCGAACGGGCCGCTGCCCGCTGTCCTTATTGCGGCGGCATTATGAAACCGGTGGGGATCGGGACGCAGAAAGCAGAGGAGGAGCTGCATCGGCTGTTTCCTGAAACGCAGGTGCTTCGTATGGATGCGGATACTGCGGCAGACGGCCACGAACGGCTGCTGCGGGAGTTTGAAGAAAAAAAGATCCCCATTTTGCTGGGGACGCAAATGGTGGCCAAGGGACTGGACTTCCCGGATGTTACGCTGGTAGGGGTGCTCAGTGCGGACACTTCTTTGTATGTGGATCACTACCGGGCTGCCGAGCGGACCTTCAGCCTTCTCACACAGGTGGTTGGAAGGGCCGGACGTGGAGATCGGAGCGGCCGTGCGGTGATCCAGACCTATACGCCGGATAACGCCGTGATTCAGGCGGCAGCCCGGCAGGACTATGAGAGCTTCTATGAAAGCGAGATTCGTCTGCGGCGGCTGCGGCGCTGTCCGCCCTTTGCGGATCTGTTCACATTTACCGTTTCCGGAACCGATGAAGCTGCGGTGCTGCGCGGTGCGGTGGCCGTGCGGGAGCATCTGCGCCGTGTATTTCCGCCGGGGGATCCGGAGGAAGGGGACCCGGAGATTCTGGGTCCGGCTCCGGCTCCGGTTTTAAAAGTGAACAACCGCTACCGCTACCGGGTCACGCTGACGGGCCGCAATTCCAGAAAGACCCGGGAGAAGATCGGGGCGCTGCTGCGGGCCTTCCCGCAGCGGAAAGAGTTCCGAAAGCTGAATATTTTTGTGGATTGCAATGCTCCGGAATAAACGGAGCGGGCAGGGAGGTTAAAAAAGCATGGCTTTGAGAAAAATTGTACTGCAGGGCGATGAGTGCCTGGAAAAGGTCTGCCGGCCTGTGACGGAATATAATCAGCGTCTGCACGACTTGCTGGACGATATGCGCGAGACCCTGATTGAGGCCAACGGGGCCGGGCTTGCGGCGCCCCAGGTCGGGGTCCTGCGGCGGATCTGCCTGGTTCTGGATGAGCAGGATGACAGCTTTGTAGAGCTGATCAATCCGGAGATTGTGGAGACCAGCGGCGAGCAGACCGGCTTGGAAGGCTGTCTGAGCATTCCGGGAAAATATGCGATCGTGACCCGGCCCAACCGGGTGCGGATCCGTGCGTTTGACCGGAACGGCGTTCCCTTTGAGATGGAGCGGGAGGGGCTGACGGCCCGGGCTTTTTGCCATGAGACGGAACACCTGGACGGACACCTGTTTATCGAGCATGCAGACCGGTTCCTGACGGATGAGGAGCTGCAGGCTTATGTGGAGGAGGAACAGGGTGAGTAAGACAAAGATCCTCTTCATGGGGACTCCGGATTTTGCAGTGGCTTCCCTGCGCCGCCTGGTGGAGGATGGCTATACGGTCTGCGGCGTTTTTACGCAGCCGGATAAGCCAAAGAACCGCGGCATGAAGCTTATACCATCGCCTGTAAAGGAATATGCCATGACACAGGAAATCCCGGTTTTCCAGCCCGCACGCATTCGCGAGGAGGAGGCTGTGGGCACGGTGCGGGCGCTGCAGCCGGACCTGATTGTGACCGTTGCCTACGGACAGATCCTGCCGGAGGAGATTTTGCAGATGCCGCGTCTGGGGGCGATCAATGTGCATGCCTCCCTGCTTCCGAAGTACCGGGGGGCTGCGCCCATCAACTGGGCGATCCTGAACGGTGAGAGGGAAACAGGCGTTTCCATCATGTATATGGTCCGGGAGCTGGATGCCGGCGACGTGATCCATGTGTGCAAAACGGAGATTGGGCCGGACGAGGATGCCCCGTCTTTGTGGAACCGTCTGGCGGCGCTGGGGGCCCAGGCTCTGAGCGAGACGGTTCCGGCGCTGGAAAACGGCACGGCGTCCGCCGAGCCCCAGGATGCGGCCCACAGCACGTATGCTCCGATGCTCAGCCGAGCACTGTCGCCGATGGACTGGACGAAGCCGGCGGCGGAGCTGCACAATCAGGTGCGCGGGCTGATTCCCTGGCCGTGTGCCAGCGCGTGTCTGGACGGAAAAGAATTCAAAATTTTTAAGACGCTTCCGGGCGGGCGGACCGCCGCGGCACCCGGTACGCTGCTGCAGGCCGGAAAAGCAGGGATCGAGGTCGCCTGCGGGGATGGACAGAGTCTGCGGATCCTGGAGCTGCAGGCCGCGGGCGGAAAGCGAATGGCGGCCGCGGACTATCTGCGGGGACATCCCATCCGGATCGGAGAGAAGGAGTAACCATGCCGTATTACAATGACTACGGATATTTTCTTGCCAATAATCTTTACTGTGTGGCGCTGATTCCGGTGCTGCTTTTATCACTGTGGGCCCAGATGAAGGTCAGCTCCAGCTTCCGCCGGTACCAGGCTGTGAATAACCGCAGGCACATGACCGGCTGCGAAGCGGCGGAGACGGTGCTGCGCGGAAACGGCGTTTATGACGTGGAGATCCGCTGTGTGCGCGGAGAGCTGACCGATCATTACGATCCCCGCGACAATACGATCTATCTTTCCGAAGCGGTGTACGGCGTGCCGACCATCGCAGCGGTGGGGGTCGCGGCCCACGAGGCCGGCCACGCGGTCCAGTATGCCCAGGGCTATGGGCCGGTGCGGCTGCGCAGTGCCATTGTTCCGGCGACGCAGATCGGGTCCCGGGCGTCTTTCGCCCTGCTGCTGATCGGCATGCTTCTTTACAGTCAGACGCTGTTCTTGGCAGGAATTTTGCTGTTTTCATTGACGACCGTCTTTCAGCTGATCACGCTGCCGGTGGAATTTAACGCTTCAAACCGCGCGCTTGCTGCGATCGAGGGCCAGCAGCTTTTGGATGAGGAGGAGCTGCGTGGAGCGCGCTCGGTGCTGCGCGCGGCTGCGCTGACCTATGTGGCGGCCCTGCTGATGTCCGTGCTGCAGCTTTTGCGCTATGTGCTGATCTTCCTTGCCCGCGGGGGAGGAAACCGGCGCAGCGGCGGAGGCAGACGATGATCCGGGTCACTGCGCGGGGAACGGCCCTGCAGGTTTTGCTGGCCTGCCGTACCGCCGGCGCCTGGGCAGATGCAAGCCTGAAGGCGCAGTTGGAAAAAAACGCGCTCTCCCAGGCGGATGCGGCGCTGGCCAGCCGGATCGTTTACGGTGTAATGCAGAATCAGCTACTGCTGGACTATTGGCTGGCCCCGTTTTGTACGCAGAAGCTGTCCCATTTGCAGACTCCGCTGCCGGAGATTCTGCGCATCGGGGCTTATCAGATATTATTTCTGGAAAAAGTGCCGGACCGGGCCGCGGTCAATGAAGCAGTGGAGCTTACGAAGGAAGCGGGAAGAGGGAAGGCTGCCGGATTGGTCAATGCGGTATTGCGGGCTCTGTCCCGCAATAAGCACCAGCTGCCGCAGCCTGAGGGAGATCCCGTGCGGCGTCTGTCCATTGTATATAGCCATCCCAAGTGGTTGGTAAAGCGGCTTATGCCCCTGCTTGGCCCGGAGGAGACGGAGCAGTTTCTTGCGGCAAACAATGCCGTCGCACCCCTGAGTGTGCGGGTGAATCCCTGCAGAACGGATCCGGAGGCACTGCTCCGTGAGCTGGATGCGGCCGGGATCCGGGTGCAGCCGCACCCCTGGGTGCCCGGCAGTCTGGAGCTTTTGGGCGCAGGTGATGTGACGCGTCTGCCTTCTTTTCAGGCAGGAAGCTTTTTTGTTCAGGATGCGGCGGCATCGCTGGTGGCGGCCGTGGCTGCTCCGCAGCCGGGCAGCCGGGTGATCGACCTGTGTGCGGCGCCCGGCGGGAAGTCGTTTGGCCTGGCGGCTGCCATGAAGGATCAGGGTTCGGTCACGGCCTGTGATTTGCACGCCAATAAGCTTAAGCGGGTGGAGGCAGGGGCGGCGCGCCTCGGCTTTTCGTGCATTGAAACCTGCTGCGCCGATGGGCGGGTGTTCCGCCCGGAGTGGGCGGAGTCCGCAGATCTGGTCGTTGCTGACGTTCCCTGTTCCGGTCTGGGCGTGATCCGGAAAAAGCCGGACATCCGCTATAAAAAGCCGGACGATCTTCTGATGATGCCGGTGATCCAGAGTGCGATTCTGGAAAATGCCGCCGCTTATGTGCGTCCGGGCGGGCAGCTGATCTATTCGACCTGCACCGTCCTGCCGGAGGAGAACGAGCAGGTGACCGACGCATTCTTGGCGGAGCATCCGGACTTTTCCCGGGAAAACTTTGAGCTTCCGGCTCCGGTCGGTACGGTCCCCGGACAGATCACTCTCTGGCCGCAGCGTCATGGGACCGATGGCTTTTACATCTGCCGCATGCGGCGAAAGGACAGTTGAATGACGGATCTGAAATCCATGACGCTTCCGGAAATCAGCACGCTGCTGCGTGAGATGGGGGAGCCGGCCTTTCGGGGCAAGCAGGTATTCTCCTGGCTGCACCGGGGGGCAGAGTCGTTTGATGAGATGACCAATCTGCCCAAGGCCCTGCGGGAGAAGCTGAAGGCACGCTGCGTACTTACACCGCCGCAGCGTGCGCGCAAGCAGGTCTCCCGTCTGGACGGTACGATCAAATACCTTTGGGAGCTTTCGGACGGCAATTGCATCGAATCGGTCGTGATGCAGTATCATCACGGAAATACAATCTGCATCTCCTCGCAGGTGGGCTGCCGGATGGGCTGCGCATTTTGCGCATCCACCGTAGCCGGGAAGGTGCGGAACCTGACACCCGGGGAAATGCTGGATCAGGTAATTTTCTCCCAGAAGGACTCCGGCCTTCCGATTTCCAACATTGTTCTGATGGGAATTGGAGAGCCGCTGGATAATCTGGATGCGGTGCTGCGCTTTTTGGAGCTTGTCAACCATCCGGACGGACTGAATATCGGCATGCGGCATATTTCGCTTTCTACCTGCGGCCTGATCCCGGGGATCGACCGTTTGGCGCAGCTGCAGCTGCAGCTGACGCTGTCGGTTTCACTGCATGCGCCGGATGACGAAACGCGTTCGTCCATTATGCCGGTGAACCGGGCTTACCCGGTGGATGCATTGTTTGATGCCTGTCATCGCTACTTTGAAGCCACCAGCCGCCGGATCTCCTTCGAATATGCCATGATTGACGGGGTCAGTGACCGGGACTGGCAGGCGGATCTGATTGCGAAAAAGCTTCGGGGAATGCCGGGCCACGTGAATCTGATCCCGCTCAATGATGTTGTGGAAAGCAAACTGAAGCCCTCCCGCCGGATCGCGGCGTTTCAAAAACGGTTGGAGTCCCATGGCGTTACGGCGACGGTCCGGCGCAGTCTGGGCGGTGATATCGACGCTTCCTGCGGCCAGCTGCGACGGAAGGCGATGGAGGCACAAAAAGAAGAGGAGGAGCCCACATGAATCACTGGGAAATGACCGATATCGGTCTTGTTCGCAAGGAAAACCAGGATGCTTATGCGGTTCAGGAATCCGTAGCCGGTGTTTATACGGTAGGGGTGGTCTGCGACGGTATGGGCGGAACAGCCGGAGGGCGGATCGCCAGTGACATCGCCGTGCGTACATATACGCAGACCCTGGCGGAACAGCTGAAGGCAGGGATGACGCCGGAGGAGCTGGAGCGGGCTTCAGCCGCGGCGGTCTCAGCGGCCAACCGGGCGATCTGCGAGGCGGCGGCTACTTTGGAAAACTGCGACAGCATGGGAACGACTCTGGTTTCCGCCATCCTCTATCCCGGCGGGGCGGTCGTGACCAATGTGGGGGACAGCCGCGCCTATCAGGCCGGTCCCGAGGGGATCCGTCGGATCACAAAGGACCATTCCCTGGTAGAAAATATGATTGACCGGGGGGACATCACGGCGGAAGAGGCCCGCCATCATCCGGGCCGCAATTTGATCACCCGGGCGCTGGGGCCGGACGCCAATGCCGCCTGCGACTGCTATTGCTGCACGATGGAGCAGGGGACCTTTATCCTGCTTTGTTCGGATGGACTGGTCAACACGGTGACGGATCAGGAAATGCTGTTTGAGATCCTTCACGGAGGTGAGCTGTCCGGCTGTCTTTCCAGACTGCTGGATATCTCCAAACAACACGGCGCGCCGGACAATGTGACGGCCGTGCTGCTGACGAACCAAAGATAAAGGGGGCGGAAAACGTATGGATCCTTATATCGGAAAAATGCTGGACAACCGTTATGAAATTCTGGAGCGGATCGGGACCGGAGGTATGGCGGTTGTGTATAAGGCGAAGTGCCATCTGCTCAACCGCATGGTCGCCATCAAGATCCTGAAAAGTGATCTGGCCCAGGATGAGGATTTTCGCCGGAGATTCAATGCGGAATCCCTGGCCGTCGCGCAGCTGTCCCACCCGAACATTGTGTCCATTTATGATGTGTCCCGGGGTGGCGACACCGAATATATCGTGATGGAGCTGATCGACGGTATCACCCTCAAGCAGTATATGGAAAAGCGCGGCCAGCTGAGCTGGAAGGAAGCGCTGCATTTTATCACGCAGATCATGCGGGCGCTGAGTCACGCGCACAGCCGGGGCATTATTCATCGGGACATCAAGCCCCAGAATATTATGGTGCTTCGGGATGGAAGCGTGCGGGTGGCCGATTTCGGGATCGCCTGCCTGGAAAACTCCGCCCAGACGATGACCCAGGAAGCCCTTGGGTCGGTGCACTACATTTCACCGGAGCAGGCCCGGGGAGACCGGATCGACCCGCGCTCCGATATTTACTCGGCCGGCGTGGTGCTCTATGAGATGCTGACCAGCCGCTTGCCCTTTGAGGGGGACTCGGCCGTTTCCGTGGCGATCCAGCACCTTTCCTCGATTCCTCTGGCCCCCAGAGAGATCAATCCGGACATTCCCGAAGCGCTGGAATTGATCTGCATGAAGGCCATGGCGGCGGATCTGGACAAGCGTTACCCCTCCGCCGATGCGATGATCGCGGACCTGGAGGCATTTCGCCGGAATCCCGGCGTGGTACTGGAATACTCCATGGATGACCTGCATCCGGAAGAGCTGGACGAACCGACCCGGCCGCTGCGCACGGCGCATCTGGAAGCGTCCTCCGCCTCCGGCCGCCGCTTGGGAAGGGAAGAGCCGGATCACAGCAGCCGCAGTCCCGCTTCCGACCCGGAGCCCCGGAAGTCCCGCACAGCGCTGATTGTCGGCGGAATTGCCATGGCTGTGGTCATTGCGGTACTGCTTTTCACCACGATCCTTAAATCCTTCGGCGGAAACGCGGTGACGGAATACAGCGTTCCCAACGTGATCGGCTACACTAAGGAGCAGGCGGAAGCGCTGGATACCGTGAAGGATATTTTTGAGATTCATGTGGCCGGAACAAAGCCCAGCAGCAAGTACCCGGTTGATACGATTGTGGAGCAGGATCCTAAAGAGGGTACCGCAAAAAAGAGCAATCTGGTCATTGATGTATGGCTCAGCTCCGGGGAGAATTCGGGGGCCATGCCGGATCTTACCAAGCATGAGGCCCGGGAGGCGGAGATCCTTCTGCAGACGCTGAAGGATCAGCTGAGCCTGACCATTCAGACGGAGGAAGCGTATTCCTCGGAGATAACTGTGGGCTATGTCATTTCCACCGATCCGGCGGACGGGGCAGAGCTTCATGAGGGCGACACGATTACGCTGACGGTCAGCAAGGGGCCTGATAAGGTGACGGTGATCCCCTTTACCGGACAGAATATCGAGGACGTTGAAAAGACGCTGAAGGATATGGGCCTGGTGTGCGGGAAGATCTCCATGGAGGACAGCGACCAGGATGCAGGGATCGTGCTGGATCAAAGCATCGATCCGGGAACGCAGGTGCCGGCCAACACCACCATCGATTTTACGGTCAGCTCCGGGCTGGCCAAGGCCACCATCGACTATACCTATACGCTGCCGACCGACCGGGAGAGCGTGAATCTTGTGATCACTGTGGCGGGCGAGACCCAGTATTCCGATACCGTGGACTGTGGGATGGGGTCCATTACCGTTCCTCTGAGCGGCTCCGGCTCCTGCCGGATCAACGTCTATGAAGACGACGTTCTGACCAAGACCGAAACGGTGGTGTTCAATTGATCCGGGGCAGAATACAAAAGGCGCTGAGCGGTTTTTATTATGTGGACAGCGAGGCAGGACTGGTGACCTGCCGGGCCCGGGGAAAATTCCGCAAGGAAGGACTCTCTCCCTTGGTGGGAGACTGGGTTGAGGTGCAGGAGCTGCCCGGCGGCGAGGGGCGGATCGATGTGATAGAACCCAGGAAAAATGCCTTTGCCCGTCCGGCGGTGGCCAATATTGATCAGCTGGTGGTCGTGGCTTCCCAGGCGATCCCGCAGACCTCTGCATATTTGATCGACCGGATTGCCTCCATTGCCCAGCTGAAGGGCTGTGACGTTGTTCTGGTGCTGAACAAATGCGATTTGGATCCGGCGGATGCACTTTACGCCATTTACAGCAAAGTCGGGTTCCCCTGCTTTCGCTGCAGCGCGGCTACCGGAGCGGGAATCGATGCGCTGCGGGCACAGCTTTCCGGCAAGCTATCTGCCTTTACAGGCAACTCAGGAGTGGGAAAGTCCAGCATTTTAAACGCCCTGGATCCGCGGTTTCATCTGCAGACCGGGACAGTCAGCGAGGCGTTGGGCCGGGGCCGCCATACGACCCGCCATGTGGAGCTTTTTTCGCTGGCCTCCGGCGGCGCGATCGTGGATACGCCGGGGTTCTCGTCCTTTGACGAAGAGGAGCTGAATCTGGAGCTGAAGGAACATCTTCCGGAGACCTTTCCGGAGTTCCGCCCTTACCTGGACCGGTGCCGCTTTGCAGGGTGCAGCCATACGAAGGAGCGGGGCTGCGCCGTGCTGGAGGCGCTGCACCGCGGCGAGATTCAAAAGAGCCGGCATGAGAGCTATCTGCGGCTTTATGAAGAGCTGAAGCCGCTTCACAGCTGGGATCGAAAGAAATAAAAGGGGAGACCCTCTGAAAGGAACCAGGCCGCGCCGGAGAATTCTCCGGCGCGGCCTGGTTCCCCCTTTTTGTCCCATTGTATATACTGAAAGCAGAGAGGGGTGTGGACCATGTTTCGGGGAAACGGCGGGGGCTGCATCCTTGGGATTTTTGCCGTGGCTATGGGGGCCGGAATCCTGATCGCGGCGATTTTCCCGGTGGGTGCACTGTTGTTTTTGGTTGCATTTTTGCTGATTGCCTGCGGCTGTGCATGCATCCGGCACTGAAAGGAGTTTAAGGTATGAAGATCGTTGTTTGGAAATCACCGAAGATGCTCAGCGGGATCCTGCGCCGACTGTTCCGGATCCATGAATAAAACGTCCCGGCCGCTCATAGACTGCATCAGACTTTGAACGACCGGGAAAGGATGAGGCTCATGGAACTTGAATTGAAAAAGGTCCGTTTCGATACATACGAAGGAACTTCGGAAGTAACACTCACGCAGGAAGAGACGGAGGAGACCATTGTGCCGGACTATTGTCCGGATATTGCGCGCATCATTGATGCCCAGGGGACCGTTTTTCTGCACAGTCGGGAGCTGCGGGAGGGGAAAGCGGAGGTGTCCGGGACCGTCCGCGTTGCCGTGCTGTATACGCCGGAGGGAGAGAGCGGGATCCGCACGCTGGAATTTGCGATCCCCTTTTCTGCAGAGACGGACGGAAAGAGCATGGGTGAGTGCTGTTTCCTGTCCGCCGCTGCAGAGACGGAGTTTCTGGAGACGCGGATTCTAAACCCCAGGAAGGTTTTTACCCGCTGCAAGCTGGTCATTCGGCTTATGGGCTATCGCAGGGCGGCATTGGAGTTCTGCACCGATACGGCGGAGCAGACGCAGCCCCTCTGTCTGGAAAAATATCAGGAGCTGCAGCACGGTTCGTTTCTCTCGGACATCTGCGAAAAGGATTTTACGTTTTCCGATGAATGGGATCTTTCGCCGGGCCGGGAGGGTGCGGCTGAAATTCTGACAAGCCGCGTGACTGCCTCCGTCACGGAAGCCAAAACCGTTGGAAGCAAGCTGGTTGTCCGCGGCCTTTTTCGGCTTACGCTGCTGTATAAGACCCCAAGCGGACACTATGCGACGTCTTCGGGAGAGGAGCTGGCGTTCTCCCAGATCGCGGAGATTGATGGAGCCGGCGAGGGCTGTGTTCCGTCGGTGCAGCTGCAGCTGACCGGCAGCGACATTCAGATCGCCCCCGATTCCGGCGGAGACGGCCGAAAGCTGGAGGTAACGCTCTATCTTCATATGATGGCCTTTTTGCGGCAGGAGCGGGAGCTGACTCTTCTAAGCGATTTGTACAGCACGGCTTACGATCTTACTTATGAAGCGCAGCCGCTTACGCTGACAGAGCGCTGTGAGACGCTGACGCGGCGCCAAAGCGTGCGGGAGGTACTGGAGATCGGTGTGGTCGCCGACTCCGTTCTTCTGGCCTGGGCCGGCTGCGGAGCGGTCAGCGTCAGCAGGGAGGGCGAGGGGGTCACCCTCCGGACCCGCGCGGCTATTCGGGTTCTTTACCTGGATGAGGGCGGAGCTGCCCTGCTGGCGGAGCGCAGCGTGGAGGTCAGCACCTCTTTGGAGCTGCCGGATAACGGCTGCATCAGCGCGCGGGCCTGCTGCCCGGAGGAGATACAGAGCAGCCTGGCCGACCATGGGATCGAGGTGCGCTTCCCGGTGGAATTCACCGTGGAGGCCAGCACGCAGAAGAAGCGTGTTTGCCTGAGCGCTGTGAAGATCAATACGGAGACACCCAAGGATCTGAGCGGGACGCCGTCCCTGGTACTGCGCAGCCTGCATAAAGATGAGCGGGTCTGGGATCTGGCGAAGGCGTATAATACGACCATCGATATGATCCTGTCCGCCAACGGACTGGAAGCCGAAAACATCCCCAAGGACCAGCTGCTGCTGATCCCGAGAAAGCGGCTGTGAGCGCAAAAAACGTCCCCGGAGCATGCTCCGGGGACGTTTTTTTGTGAAGCTTAGTTGGAGAAACGGGCCAGGAACTGACGGGTCCGCTCCTCCCGGGGGCTGTTGATGACCTGCCGGGGGTCGCCCTCTTCCACGATCACGCCGCCGTCCATGAAGATGACCCGGTCTGCGACATCCCGGGCAAATGCCATCTCATGGGTCACGATGACCATGGTCATGTGTTCCTCGGCCAATTGACGAATCACCTTCAGAATCTCACCGGTCAGTTCGGGATCCAGCGCGGAGGTCGGCTCATCGAAAAAGAGGATTTCCGGCTTCATGGCCAAGGCCCGGGCAATGGCCACCCGCTGCTGCTGCCCGCCGGAGAGCTGGCAGGGGTATGCGTTTGCCTTGTCCGAAAGGCCCATTTTCCGCAGAAGCACCTCGGCCTCTGCGCGGACCTGGGCCGGATCCCGCTTCAGGACCGACACAGGTGCGTCCGTCAGATTTTTCATAACGGAGTAGTGGGGGAACAGATTGAAATTCTGGAATACCAGACCAAAGTACTTCCGAATCTCCTGCAGATCCTTACGATAGACGGCTTGGCCGGTTTCATCGGTCCAGACAGCCGGCGTTCCCATGTATGAGAGCTTGCCGCTGTCCATTTGCGTCAGAAGGGTCGCACAGCGAAGCAGCGTGGACTTTCCGGAACCGGAAGGGCCGATGATGGCCACGACCTCGCCCTTTTCAACGCGCAGCGAGATGTCCTTAAGAACATGAAGCTGATCGTCATAGCTCTTTTTTACGTGTTCAAGCTCCATTACCGGCATAAAAGACACCTCCTCACTGATAGTAGGCCAGGCTGCGCTCAATCCGCTCCATTGCCCAAGCCACGACTGCATTAAAAATAAAATAGAACAAACCTGCCACGAAAAGGGGATACACGGTGGTCTTTGCCGCGGCGATCTGCTTGGCAACGGTGAACATCTCCGTATAGGCAATCACGAAAGCCAGCGAGGTGTCTTTGACCAGCGTGATCACCTCATTGGTGACCGGCGGCAGGACCCGCTTGATCATCTGCGGCAGAATGATTTTGAAAAAGGTCTGACGTTTGTTGTATCCCAGGACCTGCGCCGCCTCATACTGCCCGGCGGGGATAGATTCGATGCCGGAACGGAAGATCTCTGCAAAATAAGCGGCGTAGTTGATGGAGAAGGCCAGGATCGCGGCCACGATCCGGTAGGACGCGGACAGGCGAATCTTGAAGATGTAGTACGGCCCGAAGAAGACCAGAAAAATCTGAAGCATCAGGGGCGTGCCGCGCAGGATCGAGATGAGAAAGCGAAAGACCAGCTCGATGGGCCGGAACCGGGCCAACACCCGCGCCGCCTTTCCGGACGGCCGTCCCGGACGGACCAGGAACGCGAACGGAGCCCATTTGGACATGCGCCCGAAGGTAACCAGAAGGCCGAGGGGCAGGGAAAAGAGCAGCGTCGAAAAGAAAAGCAGCAGGGTGTTGCCCATGCCGTCCATAAGCTGGGATACCAGATTTGCAAAATTCATCGGATTTCTCCTTAAGACGCCAAAAGGAGCGCAGGGGATTGACCTGCGTCCCGATTGGCTTGAAGTTTATGAAACTGAGGGGAATCAGCCGTTCCGGGCAGCCAGCTGATAGTTGGCGACGCCGATATCCACGGCGACCGCATCCACAACGCCGGACTCCAGGTTCATGAATGCCGTGTTGTAATCGGGCGTCTGCTCCAGGGAGGCAAAGCTGGCAGCCAGCTTCAGGTTTGCATCGTTGCTGCCGTCGCCGGGATCGTCGGTCAGAGCCGTCAGGGCAGAGGAGCCGGACTGGGTGATCACGTTCTTGCCGGCCAGATCCTCCAGGGAGGCAATGCCGGAATCCGCGGTGACCACGATCATGATGGAGTTATCAACGTAGGGCCCGACCCAGGTATATGCATCTTCCCGGCCGGTCATGGTCATGCCGTTCCAGATCACATCAATGTTGCCGGAATCCAGCTCCATATCCTTGGAGTCCCAATCGATGGGCTGCAGGTTCAGCGTCCAGCCCAGGCGGCTGCACACCTCGGTAGCCAGGTCGATATCATAGCCGACATAGTCGCCGTTGTCATCCTTGTAGCCGTAGGGGGGATATTCCGCGTCAAAGCCAAGGGTCAAAGAGCTGCGTCCGGTATCCTCCGGAATCTCCTCCGTGCCCTCCGGCGTGGAGACGGCGGCGCTGTCATAGCAACTCATATCCGCAAGACCCCATTTTTCCGTGATCTGTGCGAAGGTGCCATCCTGATACATCTCATCCAAAACACCCTTGATCGTGCTGGCCAGAGCCGTGTTGCCCTTTTTGAAGGCGATGCCATACTGCTCGGTGGAAACCGGAGTGTCCAGCATGACGAACTTCACGCCATCGGACCCGGCACCGCCGGAAGAAGCTGCAGAGCTTCCGGACCCGGAAGCGGAACCGGAATTTCCGCATGCGACAAGAGAGAGCATCATAACGGCTGCGCTGAGCAGGGCCATCCATTTCTTTGCATTTTTCATCTTCAATTCCTCCAGACAAGCGTTTCGCTCATTTAATTCGCTATCAGTCTACCATACTAAAGTGCACATGTAAATACGTGTTTTTCCAAAAAGAAGCCGAATTTCAGAAACGTATTTTATCGAATTTTCACAAAGACGTCCCGGGAAAGGGGGCCTGTCATACTTCCCCGGTGCGATTCATATACCTATACCAAATGGATCCGGACGGCGGAGAGAGCTTGAATGAAAAGAAAACGATGCGGCACGGGCTGGATCAAGCCACAGAGCGACGGATCGGATGCAGGGCCGCGGCAAGGGAGGAATACGATGACCAACGCAGACATTTACCAAAACATAGCGACCCGGACAGCCGGCGATATTTACATTGGTGTTGTGGGACCGGTCCGCACGGGCAAATCGACCTTTATCAAGCGTTTTATGGAGACGCAGGTTATTCCGAACATTGAAAATGTTTACCGCAAGGAGCGGGCGCGGGATGAGCTTCCGCAAAGCGGCTCCGGACGAACCATTATGACCGCAGAACCGAAATTTGTCCCGGAGGAGGCGGCGCAGATCCAGCTGGGCGACGGCGCCGCGTTTTCCGTGCGCCTGATCGACTGCGTGGGCTATATGGTCCGGGGGGCGATCGGTCAGATGGAGAATGACCAGCCCCGCATGGTCACAACGCCGTGGTTTGATCATGAGATCCCCATGACGGAAGCGGCGGAGCTGGGGACCCGCAAGGTGATTCGGGAGCACTCGACCATCGGGATCGTGATCACAACGGACGGAAGTGTGGCCGAGATCCCGCGGGAGGATTACCTGGAAGCGGAGGACCGCGTGATCCGGGAGCTGCAGTCGCTGGGGAAGCCGTTTATCGTGCTGCTCAACTCCGCAGATCCGCAGTCGGAACGGGCACAGTCCATCAGCCGGGACATTGCCGCGCGGTATGAGGTGCGCTGCATGCCGGTGAATTGCCTGGAGCTGGGGGAGTCGGATGTCTCCGAAATCCTCAAGGCGGTTCTGTACGAGTTCCCCATGCAGGAGCTGGATCTGTTTTTACCGCCCTGGGTGGATGCGCTTCCGACGGCGCATCCCATTAAAAACGGGCTTTATGCGGCGGTGCGGGAGCACGCCGCCCAGCTCCATCACATCCGGGAGGTGGATGGAGTGGTCGCGGCGCTGAGCGGCTGCGAAAATATCAGCTCCGCCGCGGTGTCCGGCATTGACCTGGGGACCGGGATTGCCCGGGTGGAGCTGCGGCTGCCCAGGGAGCTTTTTTACCGGACACTTTCCGAGCAGTCCGGCTTCCGCGTGGCGGATGACGGGGACCTGATCAGCCTTCTGACCCAGCTGGCCCGGGTCAAGGCGGAGTACGACAAGGTGGAGCAGGCCCTGCACGATGTGCGGGAGACCGGCTATGGCATCGTTGTGCCCGGCATTGAGGATCTTCATCTGGAGGAGCCGGAGATCATGAAGCAGGGCGGGCGCTACGGCGTCCGGCTGAAGGCCAGCGCCCCGTCGATCCACATGATCCGCGCGGATATTGAGACGGCGGTTTCACCCATTGTAGGCAATGAAAAGCAATCGGAGGATATGGTCAACTATCTGCTGCAGGAATTTGAAGGAGATACCAGCAAGATCTGGCAGTCCAACATTTTCGGAAGAAGCTTCCACGAGCTGGTAAACGAGGATCTGCAGAATAAGCTTCAGCGTATGCCGGAGGATGCGCGCAAAAAGCTGCAGGAGGCCCTGACCCGCATTATCAACGAGGGCAGCGGCGGCCTGATCTGCATCATTCTTTAACGATCCGGCAGGGATGTTTATAAAAAGCACGGTGGGATCGATTTGCCGGAGGCTTGCAGGCCTCCGGCAAATATGTTAACATAGATAAAAAACAACGGACACAAAAGAGGAGGCGCTTGTATGCTGCTTGCCATTGATGTTGGAAATTCCAACACCTCAGTGGGCTTGTTTGATCAAAACCGACAGCTGCTGTTTTTGGCGGCGCTGGATACGGACAGCCGGAAGACGGCGGACCAGATCAGCGTGGATCTGATCAACCTTTTTTCTCTGTATCACTATCATATTTCGGATTTGACGGATTCCATCTTCTGCAGTGTGGTCCCCCCCTTAAATTTCATGATGGAAAAAGCCCTGACCCGCCTGTTGGGAAAGCCGCCCATGATCGTGGGTCCCGGCGTCCGCACGGGGCTGAATATCCGTACCGAAATCCAGTCGCAGCTGGGGGCCGACATTGTGGCGGACGCGGTGGCCGCGCTGGAAAAATACCCGGCGCCGATTATTACCATTGATATGGGGACGGCGACCTCCATCAGCCTGATCGGGGAGGGACGTACTTACGAGGGCGGGCTGCTCTATCCCGGGGTCAATGTCTCGCTGGATGCGCTCTCCAGGCGGGCGGCGCAGCTTCCGGACATTTCCCTGCAGCACCCGAAGGCGCTGATTGGGAAGAACACGGAGGACTGCATGCGGTCCGGCATTGTCTACGGGACGGCTGGCATGCTGGACGGCATCATCGACCGGATCCGGGGCATGTTCCCGCGGAAGGAATTTTCCGTGGTTGCCACCGGCGGAAACGCCCCGGTCATTGTGCGCTACTGCCGGAATCCCATTGTTTATGACAAATATCTTCTGATGGAGGGCCTGTGGGCGATCCACCAGAAAAACCGCTGAAACTAAAAAAACGGACCTGCACAAAACTGTGCAGGTCCGTTTTCTAAATCTGAAAAAGAAACGCTGCCCGCTCCGGTGCGGATCACACCCCGGAGGCCAGGACCTTTTTCAGCCTGGCAAAACGGGGCAGGGAATCCTGCTTCGGCAAAGCCGGCTCTCCCTGGATCAGGGGCAGGACGTAATCGATCATCGGCTGAAGGACGCCGTTGCCGTCTGCATTGATCCACTCCTGGGGGACTTTCTGCTCTGCGTTGGCGACGTCCGTCAGATCCACCAGCTTGGTGCGGCACAGATAGCGGCCGTCCCGCTCACCGCGCTCAAAGGCGATCATCTTGTCCGTAATGCCGTTGACCGCGTTTTCAACAGCGGCTTTTCCGGCCATGCATGCCTCTTCAATGTCGGTTTCCGAGGCAAGATGCGCGCCGCAGCGCTGCAGCAGGGAAAGCTCGATCCCCCGGACCTTGATCCCGCCCAGGCGTTCTTTGACCACCGCGGCCAATAGGGAGGCAAGCCCGCCCAGCTGGGCATGGCCAAAGCCGTCTGTTGCGGAGGTTTTTGCCTCCGAGACAAAAGAGCCGTCTGCATAATGGATCCCTTCGGAAACGGCGACCATGCAGTTTCCCTTTTCCCGGTAGACCCGCTCCACGTCCGCAAGGAAGCGCTCCATATCAAAATCACGCTCCGGCAGATAGATCAGGTCCGGACCGGCACCGTAAGCCGTGGCCATAGCGGAAGCGGCCGTCAGCCAGCCCGCGTGGCGGCCCATGATCTCCATGATCACGACCATGCCGGTGTCATAGACGCGGGCATCCTGATAAACCTCCATGCAGGAGGTGGCGATGTATTTGGCGGCGCTGGCATAACCGGGACAGTGATCCGTCCCGAACAGGTCATTGTCGATGGTTTTCGGCACCCCCACGACCCGGCAGGCATACCCGACCTTCTGCATGTATTTGGAGATCTTGTTGCAGGTATCCATAGAGTCGTTTCCGCCGTTATAGAAGAAGTACCGTACGTCGTATTTCCGGAAAATCTCCAGGATACGCCGATAATCCGTATCGTCCGCATCCGGGTCGGCAAGTTTATAGCGGCAGGATCCCAGCGCAGAGGCCGGCGTATACTTCAAAAGACGCAGCTCCTCCGGATCCTCCCGGGACATGTCAAAAAGGCGGTCGTTCAAAACACCTTTGATTCCGTGCTCCGCTCCCAATACGCGGGTGATGGAGGGGCTGCTCAGCGCTGCGGAGATCACACCGTAGGCGCTGGCGTTGATGACGGAAGTGGGGCCGCCGGACTGGCCGAAAATACAGGCACCTTTCAGTTCGCTCATAAAAATCTCCATTCTGCCGCTTTCGCACATTTGCATAGTTTTTCCAGTCTGACACAGCGGCTGAGTTCATCATAGCATCGGAAAAATCAAATGTAAATACTTGCAATTATCTTTCGTTGTGGTATGCTGAATGCAGATGCAGAAGGCCGGGGTGCCGGGGCGTCTCCTGCGGGGGACGGGCAGCTGCGGCGCTTTGTCCGGCGGATCAATTTTATGTATGGGAGATGACGTTTATGCCGTTGGTAACCACACAGGAAATGTTTGCAAAGGCGTACGAGGGCGGCTACGCAATCGGGGCTTTCAATGTCAATAATATGGAGATCGTCCAGGGCATTACCGAGGCGGCCCGGGATCTGGAGGCACCCTTGATCCTGCAGGTATCGAAGGGGGCGCGGGCCTATGCCAATCATACGTATCTGGTCAAGCTGGTGGAGGCTGCCGTGATCGAGTGTCCGCAGGTGCCCATTGCGCTGCACCTGGATCACGGTCCGGATTTTGAAACCTGCAAATCCTGCATTGACGGCGGGTTTACCTCGGTGATGATCGACGCTTCCGGCAAGCCTTTTGAAGAGAACATCGCCATTACCCGCAAGGTCGTGGAATACGCGCACGACCACGGCGTTGTGGTGGAGGCGGAGCTGGGCACGCTGGCCGGCATTGAAGATGAAGTAAAGGTCGCGGCCCATGAGGCATCCTACACCCGCCCGGAAGAGGTGGAGGAGTTTGTGGCAAAGACCGGCTGCGATTCGTTGGCCATCGCCATTGGCACCAGCCACGGCGCCTATAAGTTCAAGCCCGAGCAGTGTACCCGGAACGCGGATGGCGTTCTGGTTCCCCCTCCGCTGCGCTTTGACGTGCTTGACGAGGTTTCCAAGCGTCTGCCCGGATTCCCCATTGTTCTGCACGGCTCCTCTTCGGTGCCGCAGGAATTTGTGAAGAAGATCAACCAGTACGGCGGGAATATGCCGGACGCCGTGGGCGTTCCGGAGGAGCAGCTGCGCCAGGCAGCCCGCAGCGCGGTGTGCAAGATCAACATTGACTCGGACCTGCGCCTTGCCATGACGGCTTCGATCCGCGAATACATGGCGCTTCATCCGGCGGATTTCGATCCCCGGCAGTATCTGAAGCCGGCCCGGGCGGCGATCAAAGAGATGGTTGCCCATAAGATCGTGGATGTCCTGGGCTGCGATCACAAGATCTGATTGGAAAACGGAAAAGCGTGCACGGCCGGAATGGCCGTGCACGCTTTTTTTTCGGGACGCGGCAGCCTCCTGCGGCATAGGCTGAAGATAAGACGGCAGGAGAGGAGAATTTTATGCGTTTTTCTGAGAGCTACGATCGGCGGGCTGCCGTGCTGTACGCGCACGAGTGGGCGTTTGGAAGAAATCCGCGCTTTTACGACTATGAAAAGATCGGGGGAGACTGTACGAATTTTGCTTCCCAATGCCTGTTTGCCGGAGCCGGGATCATGAATTTCACACCGACATTCGGCTGGTATTACATCGATGCCAACCAAAAGGCTCCGGCCTGGACCGGCGTTGTCTATTTATATGACTACCTATGCAGAAAGACGCCCTCCGTGGGGCCGACGGCCCGGGAGGTGCCGCTTTCAGACCTTCAGCCCGGGGATCTTGTACAACTTTCCTTCGATGGGGAAACCTATCACCATACGCCGGTCGTGGTACAGGCCGCCCATGCTGCCGCACCGGAGAAGGTGCTGCTGGCGGCGCATAGCTATGACGCCGATAACCGACCGCTTTCCACATATCCGTATCAAAAGCTGCGCTGCCTGCATATCGAGGGGGTAATTCTTCCGTGAGCGTCCATTGAAAAGGAGTTTGCACTGTGTTATACTGGGGCCAACTTTTAAAAGGAGGGCTTCCGAAAGATGAGAAAACGACTTGCGATCGTCCTGTGTGCGGTGCTGCTGGCTTTGTCTGTCGAAGCTCCGGCTGCTTTCGCGGCAGGATACCGGGATGTTCCGGCGCAAAGCGCACTGAAAGAAGAGGTTGAAAAGGCCGGACGCTACGGATTGATGAACGGCTATTCGGCGGAGCTGTTTGGCTATGGCGATGCGGTGACCCGCGCCCAGTTTGCAACGGTTCTGAGCCGCATGATG
Source organism: uncultured Dysosmobacter sp. (assembly GCA_934563745.1). Lineage (GTDB taxonomy): Bacteria > Bacillota > Clostridia > Oscillospirales > Oscillospiraceae > Oscillibacter. Next base: position 70,249 of record CAKTHE010000008.1, read on the forward strand.
GGCTGGACCGAGCCGGAGGAGCAGACACTTCCCGCTGCCATGGAGCTTCCTGAAACCCTTTCCGCTACATACCGCACAGCCATCAGCCGTGCGCTTGCCCATGACGTGGTGGATTCTGATGAGCCGTTTCGTCCCGGCGCGGCCATCACGCGGGGCGAGATGTCGGAAATGCTGGTGCGTGCCCTGGGTCTTAAAAGCGCGGCGGCGATGACCGCGCAGCTCTGGGCGGACCGGACCAGTGCCTACAGCGCGGCGCTGCCCTTCACCGATGTTTCGGGCAGCCGGGCGGGGTACATCCTGATCGCTTACCAGATCGGAATGACCAAGGGAACGTCTGCCACCACATTTGCGCCCAATGCCACGGCGACCCGGGCCCAGGCGGCTGCCATGCTGGTGCGGATCTATGAAAAGCTCCACCCGGCGCAGCGGTGGAATCACGGCTTCTATGCCATTTCCTCCCACAACCAGATTGGCCTGAGCGCTCAGCTGAATGCGCTCAGTGCAGGCTGGAGCCGTATGAGCTGGGATGGGGAGACCGCCCTGCTTGCGACTACCAGCGCAAACGGAAATGAATATGCCGTCCCCAGCGGATATGACGATGCGGTGCGTACCATCCGGGCCAACGGGGCGGAATTGAATCTCAGCGTATTTATGGACGCCTCCGGCGGTGTAAAGGAGCTTCTGGCCAGCGAGCAGGGCCGGGAAGAGGCGATCAATCAGATCCTTCAGGAGCTGACGGTTTCCTATCGCGCCCTGGGCGACAACCCTTATGACGGCGTAACCATCGACTTTGAGGGGCTGCGCAGCGCACAGAAGGCGGACTTCAATGCCTTCCTGGAATCCCTGAGCCGGCAGGTCCATGCGCTTGGAAAGAGCCTGTATGTCTGCGTTTCCCCGGTTTTAAGCGGCAGCTATTATGACGGATACGATTTCAAGACCATCGCAGGTCTGGCGGATCATGTCATTGTGATGGCCTATGACTACGACGCCCGGGACCTGAGTGCATATGTGGGCACGGAATATTACAAAACTGCGGCGCCGTCGCCTGTGGACCAGGTCTATTGGGGCCTGGAGACGGTCTGCGCAAAGGTCGGCAGTCCGGAAAACGTTTCTCTGGGCGTCAGCTTTAAGGCGGTCGCCTGGAAGATCGACGCGAACGGAAAGCTGCTGTCCGGAACGCCGGTGTATCCTTCCACCGAAACGGTGGCACAGCGTCTGCAGCAGGCCGATACGCAGCTGGGCTGGTCGGATACCTATCAGATGCCCTACGCCGTTTATACCACCCAGACAGGGGAGCGCTACTTCCTCTGGTATGAAAACGGACAAAGCCTGCAGGTAAAGGAAAACCTGGCCGCGCTTCTGGGGGCGGAAGGCGTATCCCTCTGGCGCCTGGGTCTGATCCCGGAGGGAGCCTTTTAAAGGATTTTGGATGTTCTCCGGTTTTTCGGTCTGCAGCGCAAAGCGGGAGCATCCGAAAAAAGCGGAATACGTCGCGCCCTGCAAGAGGTGCGTGGGATTGAAATTGCTATGGGCATGGCGGCAAGATCACCGGCGGCCCGCTCCATGAGGGGTGCGTGGGTTGAAATTACGATGCAGCGGAGGGCCTTCTTTCTGCGGTCATGCCGCCTCCCGCCCAGGGGCGCGCGGATTGAAACGGCAATGGCACAACAGCAGCACAGCAGGACATCGTCATGCCCTGCGCGGGACATGTGGGTTAAACGGCAACCAGGAATTGGAGATTCCGTTCCGCATGGCCGCGCTTCTTACGGGCGTGCGGGTTGAAATACCATGGGCGGCGCCAGAAGCCATGCTATTGCGGTCGTGCTCTCGCGGGCACGTGGATTGAAAGAAAACACAAGCCTATGACGACTTGCTGCGCTACGCTTTCTGCAGGGCGCAGATTGAAATGCCCTTCTGCGATGAGAAACATCTCAGCCACAGCCCGCAGCTGCGGGCTAAAAAAAGATTCCTTGTATGGTTTATCTCGGGCCATACAAGGAATCTTTTTTAAGATTTCATAAGCGGGGAGTACGAACCGCCGGACGAGGAACAGGGAGGACCTATATACAAAGAATGGAAGCCGGCCGGGGAAGCGTTCTCCTGCATCAGGGCGCCAGGGCAGGAGGAGAGGCCTGAAAAAATCAGGTCGGTTTCTTCTTCACTTTTGACAAGGGATTTGCCTTTGCAGCAACGCGCAGCGCGTCATTATCCACGTGCGTATAGATTTCTGTTGTGTTGAGATGCTCGTGTCCGAGCACTTCCTGCACCGCCCGGACATCAACGCCGTTTTGCAGCATCAGCGTAGCGGCCGTATGGCGCAGCTTATGGGAGGAATATTGGCTGGCGTCAATGCCGGCGGCGGCCAGCCGCTTTTTTACCAATGCATGCACGCCGGAGCGGCTAATCCGTTCATTCTGCGTGCTCAGAAACAGGGCCTGCTCATCCCGTCCCGTGATGGGACGGCGCACCGCAAGATATTGCTCCAAGGCGCTTTGGCAGGCTTCATTGAGATAGACGATCCGGACTTTGTTGCCTTTGCCAAGAATCCGCAGGGTATTTTCGTGCAGATCCTGCAAATTCAGACCCACCAATTCGGAAATCCGCAGGCCGCAGTTTAAAAAAAGAGTCAAAATACAATAATCCCGCTCCTGATTTTTTCCATCGACGGAATCCAGAAGCTGAACGCTTTCGTCGTAGCTCAGATATTTGGGCAGCGTCTTTTTCAGCTTGGGCGAGTCGATATCCTTCACCGGATTGACTTCCAAATAATGCATTTTATTGGTGAGATAATTATAAAAGGAACGAATCGTGGCGATTTTCCGGGCCCGGGACACTGCACTCAAACCCACGTCGGAATGTGTGCTGTTGAGATGCTGAACCCGATCCCGGCTCAGGTAGCTCATATATTCGTAAACATCAGTCAGCGCCACCGATTTTACAAAGGCGAGATCTACGTCGGCAATGGAGATTTCGTCTAAAGCCCGATCCGCCAAGGACGGATCCCGGCGCTGCTTTAAAAAACGAAAGAAATTCCGCAGGTCCAGAAAATATTCGTCGACCGTGCGCTGGGAATGTCCTTTAATGGTTTCATGATATGCAAGGAATTCCCGCAGGATCTGCGGCGCTTCCGTTCGGTAATCGTACATAAAAAATCAACTCCATTTAAATCAGGCCTGGATTCCGCGGGCTGGCAGGCGTGTATGCTGCTGTTTAGGCCCGGTTCGCCCCCCTACATTGAACAAAATTTTTATTTTGTTCAATTAACGATATGGGAAAATTCGTACCTCCCTACGCCTCTCGTATCTGCAGCCTACGGTTAAAACCCCAAAAAACGGTCAAGCTAATTTTGATTTTCGGAACGCTTTCAATTTGGAAAAGAGTGTGCTTTATGAGTTTGATCCCATGTACCAGCGCCTGCATCTATCAGCAGGATGGCATTTGCACGCTGGAATACGCTGCCTGCGCCGGCATGCCGGATTTCGACGGGACCTGCGTGCATTTTATCCCTGTTTGCGCAAAACGGCCCGCAAGGCTTCTCCGACATTGCGCACCTGGATCAGATGCAGCCCCGGAAGCTCCTTTATCTGATCCGGACGGCACTTCGGAATCAAACAGCATTTAAATCCCAGCCGGTGGATCTCGCTCAGGCGCTGCTCCAGCTGCGCAACCGAGCGCAGTTCGCCGGTCAGACCCACCTCGCCGATGGCAACCAAATCGTTGGGAATTGCCCGGTCCAGATAGCTGGACGCCAGCGCGATCACAGCGGCCAGATCCGCCGCAGGCTCGTCCAGCCAAAGACCGCCGATGATATTCAGATATGCATCACAGCCGGACAGCTTCAGTCCGCCGCGTTTTTCCAAAACCGCCATCAGCATGGCGGCCCGATTGTAATCAAAGCCGTTGCTGGTTCTGCGCGGGGTCCCGTAGCTGCTGGATACAACCAGCGCCTGAATCTCCGCCAGGATCGGCCGGGCCCCCTCCATCACACAGGTAACGCAGGTCCCCGGGGCATCTTCCGGCCGGCCAGAGAGCAGCAGCTCCGACGGATTTTCCACTTCGGCGAGTCCCTCTGTGCGCATTTCAAAAACGCCGATCTCATTGGTGGCGCCGAAACGGTTTTTTACAGCCCGCAGGATCCGGTGCGTGCTGTGCTGGTCCCCCTCGAAATACAGAACGCAGTCCACCATATGCTCCAGGACTTTGGGGCCGGCGATGGAGCCCTCCTTGTTGACGTGACCGATCACAAAAACAGTGATTCCCTGCCCCTTGGCGACCTGCATCAGGGCCATGGTGCAGGCCTTGACCTGGGCCACGCTGCCTGCGGCAGAGTCTACCTCTTCCGTATAGAGCGTCTGAATCGAATCGACGATCAGAATATCCGGCTTCTCCTGGGCGGTCGTTTCCAAAAGATCGGAAAGATTCGTCTCCGACACCACATACAGCCGGTCACTTTCTACATGCAGCCGCTGCGCACGCAGCTTGAGCTGATGCTCAGACTCTTCTCCAGAGACATACAGCACTTTGGAAAAGGCACAAAGGCTGCTGCAGATCTGAAGCATCAGCGTGGATTTCCCGATTCCGGGTGCGCCGCCGACCAGAACCATAGAGCCCTGAACGGCGCCTCCGCCCAGGACCCGGTCCAGCTCATGAATGCCGGTAGAAAAACGGATTTCATCTGCGGATTCCAGCTCAGTGACCGGGCGGGCCCTGCGGGGGCCTGCCGTGCCGCGGACGGCGGCTTTCTCTTTGCCGGGCGCGGCTTTCGGCTGCTCGACAATGGTATTCCAGGCTCCGCATGCAGGGCATTTTCCGGCCCATTTCGGCAGCTCATTCCCGCATTCGGTGCAATAAAAGGCTGTTTTTTGCTTCATGTATGATCCTCTCCTGTGCCGGACCGCGCAAGAAAATAACCGGCGGATACTGCGGCGGCCAGCCGCAGCTGATGCTGTTTCGTCTTTAATAAGGCGGTTTCGTCCGGATTGGACAAAAAGCCGCATTCTATGAGAATGGCCGGCGCCGTGACATGCTTCATCAGATAAATCTGTTTGGAAATCGGCCTGCAGGCCTTTTCACAGCCGACATTGACGGTTTGATTCAGAAGATCCTGCACAGACTGCGCCAATGCATCCGCGCCGGAAGGTTCATTGAAAAATACCTGTGCGCCATGTGTGCGCGAAGAGCCGGGCAGCATATTTTGATGAATGCTGATCAGAACACATGCCGACTCCTGATTCACCAGAGCGACCCGGTTTTTCAGATCCGAAACTTTCTTTTCGTGAAGAGTTTCGGCCCCATCTGAATAAATGGACCGGTCGTCCCGCCGGGTCATGACGGTCTTCTGGCCGAGAAAACGGAGCAGCAGCTCCGTCCGCCGGGCAATCTCCAGGTTCAGGTTGCTTTCAACGGTCCCATCCGCTGCCACGGCGCCTCCGTCCTCCCCGCCGTGTCCAGGGTCCAGCACAACGGTGAACGCCGCGTTGTCCGGGGAAAAGCGCCCGGCAGCTGCAATCGATGCACTTCCCTGCCAAAACCACAAGATTCCAAACATGCCGCCGATGCAAAGCGCAAGGACCGCCGCTATGGCCGCATACCTTCTGGAAATCAGCAACACCATCTGTACAGCACCTCCGCAAGGAGCGTATGCACAGAGCTTATCCCCTATTCCTTTTCTCCTATCATAGCACGCTGTATATCTGCGGCGCAAGTGTCGCTTTCCGGTCCGCCGCATAGGATGAACCAGGCACGGGCGTTTCTGTGCCGAGACCAAAAGGAGGGATTGGTCCGATTATGGAGAAACCTACCACAACAGCCTGCGGCGCCGGAACCGGAAGTTTACCGGATGGAAGCTGCGCACCGCTGGCTTTCCCATATGTTCCGATGCAGCCGGCAAATCCGACCCGCTATTCCAAAACGGAAGCGCTGCAGACCGGCACGCTGTTTCCGGGGCTGAATCTGCCGTTCAAAGCAGCGGTCAGCGCCAACACGAAGCTGGCCAACACCGCGCTTGCGGAGCTGATGGCACTGGACTTTGCCATTGATGAGCTGGGGCTTTTTTTAACCACCCATCCGGATGACCAGGAGGTTCTGGATCTTTACTGGACTTACATTCGGCTGGGCCAGGAGGGGCGCGCGAAATATCAAAAGCTGTACGGCCCTCTGCTGCAGACCGATATTACGGCGGGAAACGGATACCAGTGGCTGAAGGATCCCTGGCCCTGGGATGAAGGAGGCAATGACTGATGTTCGTATATGAAAAAAAGCTTCAGTACCCGGTGAACATTAAAAACACAAATCCCAAGCTGGCGGCGCTGATCATCAGTCAGTACGGCGGACCGGACGGAGAATTGGGCGCTTCCCTGCGGTATCTGTCGCAGCGCTATTCCATGCCGTATCCGGAGCTCAAGGGCCTGCTGACCGATATCGGCACAGAGGAAGCGCTATGGGCCTCTATTTTGCCTGATATTTTTCCAGTCCGTCCAGTCCATACGTCCACTTGGCGGGCAGCAGATTGAGCGCCACCTCTACCCTGCCGTCCTGATATACGGTCATTTGCTGGAGCAGATGACCGTAAAAGGCATCGTCTGCCGTGCGCCCGCTGACGATGCCGGTGATGGCGGTGCGGATGTCCGGCTTCAAGGTCTGTGTGTCAGTGTTCAATGCCCGCCTCTGTTTGATGGCGGTGATTTTCTCCTGCACCCGGTTCCTTTCCCTTTCACAGCGGGCTTTGGCCCGTTGATAATCGGCCTTGGAGATGGTCGCGTCAAAGAAACGGTCATAAATGGTGTCATTTCGTGCCTGCAGCTTTTCAAGCTCCAGTTCCAGCCGCCGCAGCTCCTGCTTGCTGCTGTCCTCGCCGGACACCAGAACGCTTTCTACAATGCGGGTGAGATTCGATACGATCGCTTTCTTATCCAGCGTCACAGCATTCACGCAGCGCTGCAGGATGTCCATGGCAACATCGTCCCGGAGCTGCCGCCCAACGCTGCATCCCATCGGATTTCCGGCGCCATCGGTGCGCCGCAGGCCCTCATTGATGGCGGTGAAGCAGCACCAGCGTTTGTAGCCGCTGCCATCCTTGCGCTTTTTCGTGCGGCTGACGAAGCTCCTGCCGCACTCGCCGCAGCGAATTTTGCCGGACAGCGGGTAGCGGTTGCCGTGTCCCCCGCTGCCCTTTGCTGTGTTGCGGCGGTACAGTTCTCGCTGCACCGCCTGCCACGTTTCGCGGTCGATGATGGGCTCGTGGTGATCTTTTAGTTCTACCAGCGGTTCCTTGCCGTGGTTGTACTTCTTTTC
>CAKTHE010000009.1 GCA_934563745.1 uncultured Dysosmobacter sp.
GTGGGAACAACTGGACTCGAACCAGTGACCCCCTGCTTGTAAGGCAGGTGCTCTAACCAGCTGAGCTATGCTCCCGAACATTCCGCTCCAGACGGCGAAGTTTATTATACTAAAAGCATTCCGATCTGTCAATACGAAGTTTGAAATTTTTTATCTTTTTTCAGGGCGGTGCTTATACCGGGCGCTTGCCCCGTTTCATCCCATCGAGCATCCGCTGCAGGTCCTCCGCCGAGAAGCGCTGCACCCGGTCGCAGAAGCGGCAGGTCAGCTCTGCGCCCCCCTGCTCATCCAAAATCGACTGCACCTCCTGCGGCCCCAAACTGATCAGCGCCCGCTCCATCCGTTCCCGGCTGCATGTGCAGCGGTAGGCAATGGGACTCTTTTCCAGGATCTCCAGATCAAAGTCCGCCAGCGCCCGGCGCAGCAGCGCCTCCGGATCCGCGTCCGCTTCCAGCAGCTTGCTGACCGGCCCCGCCGCCAGAACGCTGCCTTCCACCTTGGAAATCACATCTTCCCCGGCGCCCGGCAGCAGCTGGATCAAATAGCCGCCGGCTGCCAGAACGCTTTGATCCCGATCCACCAAAACTCCCAGGCCGCAGGCCGTGGGGATCTGTTCAGACTCAGCAAAATAAGCCGCCAAATCCTCCGCGATTTCACCGCCCAGCAGGGCAACGCTGCCCACGTAAGGCTCCTTCATATTCAGGTCCCGGATCACATTCAGGGTTCCATCCGTTCCCACGGCACCGCCAACGTCCAGTTTCCCGTCCGGACGCAGCGGAAGATCCACCGCCGGATGGTCCACCGTCCCCCGCACGTTGCCCAGATGGTCCGACACCGCCAGGATGGTTCCCAGCGGCCCGCCGCCTTTGATCTGCAGCGTTACGCTGGCTCCTTCCTCTTTCAGGGCGTTGCCCATCATGGATGCGGCTGCCAGCGTCCGGCCCAAAGCCGCCGTGGCCACCGGCAAGGTCTTATGAATCTGACGGGCCCGCTCGGTCAGCTCCCGGGTCGAAACGGCAGCCGCCTTTACAAAGCCATCTTTGCTGATGGCACGCACCAATTGATCGCTCATAGTATTCTCCTTCCTTCCGGAGCGGTCCTCACTCCCGCTCCCCGCGGCCGGAAGCACCTTTCCCGGCCGTCTCACCGCTCCTTTGCCGGGCGAACCGCCCGCACGATCCAGCGGTCTTCCTCCGCTTTCGGCGGACGCCGGCTCAAATCGCCGCAGAATGTGATCTCCGCAAACCCCGCCGCCTCCAGGAACGAACGTAGCTGTGCCTCGCTCCAGGCGCGTTCCCGGTGCTCTTCATAGCTCCGCTCCCATGCGCCATCCGGCCGCAGGTGAAACAGGTCCACCTGATACGTGCACACCTGGGTCCGCTGCGAAAAAAAGGTCCGCCAGGTGCAGAATTGGTCCTCCGTCTCATCGGTATAAAGCTGCCCATCCATCCGCTGGAGCTTATAGGGCGTATTGACGTCAAAAATCAGCGCGCCGCCCGGCCGCAAATACCGGTAAACCCGGCGAAACGTCTCCTGCAGATCCCGCTCCCGGGTCAGATAATTCAGCGAGTCCAATGTGGATACCGCCGCATCCACACAGTCCGCAAGGCGCAGCCGCTGCATGGTCTGGTGCAGAAAAAAGGGGCGCGTCCCCTCCGGAAGCGCCTCTGCCTTGCGGGCTGCCTCCGTCAGCATTTCTTCCGCCCCGTCCGAAGCGATCACCTGATACCCGCGCTGCGCCAGAAGACACGCGACCGTCCCGGTCCCGCAGCCCAGGTCCAGCACCGTGTGCACCGGAATGGAGCTTTGCCGGAACCGGCGGATCAGATCCTCGGTCCGGCGCCGGTACTGCCCATCCGCCATCAGCGCATCATACGCCCCGGCAAAGGACTCATAGCTTCCCATCTTCCTGCTCCTGCTTCTGCTTTTGATATTCAAACACCTTGGCATAGCCGCCGGTCCCGTAGCTTAAAGACCGGTTTACCCGGCTGATGGTGGCGCTGGAGGCCCCGGTTTTTTCCAGAATGTCGTTGTAAATCATGCCCTGACTTAAAAGGGACGCCACCTCAAAGCGCTGCTCCATGGAGCGCAGCTCGGACACTGTGCACAGATCCTGAAAGAAATCGTAACATTCCTTTTCATCCTTTAAAAGCAGAATCGCCTTATAAAGATCCCCGTTCATTTCTTTTTTCCCGATCTTGACCATGCGGCAAACCTCCCGTCCGAATTTCCGGCTCGTGTTCTTTTCATCCTGTTGTATTTTAGCATTGTAGTGCGTGAAAGTAAAGAGAAACCTGCATTTTTTCCGCGGGGCTTCCGGGTCACCGCGGCCGGCGGCTGTGCATAGGCTGAAGCAGTATGGCAGCCGGCGCAAGCCGCCTGGCCTGGAAGGAGGAGACCGTTCCATGAGGAAAGCCCCCGCCTCTCTCTGTACGGAGGATTTTTCCGCCCAGAGGGAATGGACTGTGGAAGGGATCCCGGTTCTGTCCGCTTCGCTTACGCTGCCCCGGCCCGTGTGCAGTGATACCCGGACAGCCCGGCGAATCGAACGCTATTACCGCGCCATGCAGCGCAGTTATCTTGCCTATTGCGAGCATCTGCTGTTTCCCCGCTCTGCCGAGGCCGCCCAGGCCGCCATTCGGTCCAGCATGCCCCTGCCTCATGACAGCGCCGTATTGAATTACCAGATCACCTGGAACCGGGATGGGATCTGGAGTCTTTATATCCAAAGCCGGGAGTGCCTGGATGGCCGGCGCGCAGAACTGCTGCGCCGCGGAGACACCTGGGACCTTCTGACCGGATATCCGCTGGCTCTCTCCGAATTTTTTCCGCGGCGCAGCGCCTGGCGCAAGCAGCTGCGCAGCTTTGCCGCCCAGGAGATCCGGCGGCAGGAGGCCGACGGGACGGCCTGCTATCAGGATGGCTGGCCCCGGCGGCTGCGGCATTTCAACAGCGAGAACTTTTACCTGTGCGAAGAGGGGCTGTGTTTTTTCTATCCCATGTACGCCCTGGCGCCCCCCGCAGAAGGGATCCCGGTCTTTTGCCTGCCGTTTGCGCCGGAGGGGCCCCGCCTGCCCGGGCGCGCATAAAAGCAGCGCCGCCGGCAGGCAGCGCTGCTTTTATGCGTGATTCCGGATCAATAGCGGCCGGCGCGGTAAGCCTCCACCCGATCCAGATACTCCTCCGCAGATTCCACATTGCTTTGAATCTCCTCCGGCGTCAGGGGACGGATCACCTTGGCCGGGGATCCGAAGGCCATGGAGCCATCCGGGATTTCCATCTTCCCGGTCACCAGGGAGCCGGCGCCGATGATGCAGTTGCTGCCGATTCGGGCCCCGCTGATGACAATGGCACCCATTCCGATCAGCGTATTGTCGCCGATGGTGCAGCCATGGACAATGGCCCCGTGGCCGATGGTGCAGCCCCGGCCGATGTGGGTCTCGTCATGCATCACCACATTGTCCTGAACGTTGGTATTCTCTCCGATGACGATCGGGCCGCGGTCTCCCCGCAGCGCGGCGCCGTACCACACGCTGCAGCCCTTGCCCAGGGTCACGTCCCCGGCCACATAGGCCCCCTCCGTGATCAGGACCTCAGCACCGGATTGCTTTAATGAATAGGCCATAACTTCTCTTTTTCTCTCTTTCTGTGATTCTTTCGCCGGCCGGTGCGCCGCAGCGCCTGCCGGCTGCTGCCTCAAATGGCAAAATTGCCCTGCACGAACACCGGAACCTCCCGCCCGTCATGGGTCGTCCCCACGATGGACAGATCCGCGGTGCCCACCATAAAGTCCACATGGGTGATGGACTGATTCAGGCCGCGGGCCTTCAGCTCATCCTTGCTCATCTGCTGGCCACCCTTCAGGCAGGGATAGGCTTCGCCGAAGGCGATGTGGCAGGCGGCATTTTCGTCAAAAAGCGTATTGTAATACAGAATCTTTTGGTTGGAAATGGGACTGTCGTAGGGGACCAGCGCCACCTCGCCGAAGTAAGAGGCGCCCTCGTCCACGGAGACGGCCGCCTTCAAAAATTCCTCGCCCTGCTCGGCGTGGACCTCCGTGATCTTTCCGTCCCGCACCACAAAGTGGAAGCCGTTGATGATATTTCCGTCATTTACCAGCGGCATGGAGGCGTATACCACACCGTTCACACCCGTTTTCAGGGGGGAGGTAAACAGCTCTTCCGTAGGAATGTTGGCAATAAACTCCTGTCCGGAAAGAGTCCGGTCGTTCCCCGCTTCCCAGATATGACCCTCCGGCAGCTCCACCGTCAGGTCCGTGCCCAGGGAATTGGTGTAATGCAGTGACCAGAAATTCAGCTCATTGAGCCGCTTCATGCGGCCTTCCAGCGTCGCCAGATGCTCCTGCCACTTTTCGACGCAGCGGCCATCCCCGGAGATCCGGACCGCCGCAAAGATCGCGTCCCACAGCTTTTCCATGGCCTCTTCCTCGCCCGTATCCGGGAACACGGTCTTTGCCCAGCTTGGAATGGGGACCGAGGCAATGCACCAGGGAAAGCCGGAGCACATCTGCAGCCGATCAAACTCCCGCAGGGCAAGACCGGACGCCTGCTGGGCCCGCACCAGCCGCCTGGAATCCACACCCTTCAAATTCTCCGGATCCGAGGCGGAGATGGCCAGGTAGGCCGCTCCTTCCAGGGCATAGTCATTGAAGAAATGGCGCCGCCACAGGGGGACTTCATCAAAAACCGCCTCGTCGGCATAGAGATACTTCATGCGCCCCAGGGCGTCGTCGTGCCAGTTCATCACCACTTCCCGGCAGCCGGCGTCATATGCCTTCTGCGCACACATGCGGGCAAAATAGGCGCATTCCACCGGCGACGAGATCACCAGGGTCTGTCCCTTCTGCACATTCAGGCCCACCCGGACCAGCAGGTCCGCATACTCCGAAAGTTTCTCGTTCATATTAAAGACTTCCTTTCTATCTCCGGGTAGGCGCCGTCAGGCCTTCGGCTGAGACGAGCGCTCTCTGCGCAGAGAAATCAACATTCCGTTCAGTTCCGCCCCCATGATCAGCATCATCGCCGTCAGGTACAGCCAGATCAGCAGTACGATCATCGTCCCGATGGGGCCGTAGATCACCGAATAAGAGGCAATACGCTCCACATAAAAGGAGTAGCACAGCGAAACCAAAAACCACGCGGCCAGCGACCCCAGCACCCCGGGATAAATGTTGCGCCCGGGCTGGTGCAAATCCTGGGAAAACGCGTAGAGCATATAAAGGCTGGAAAACATCAGCGCCGCCGCCACCGGATAACGCAGCTGCGTCCACAGTACGGCCGCCGCCGTGGGCAGATGAAACTGCGTAATGGCAAAATGCAGCACCCGCTCGCCCACTGACATCAGCACGATGGTCAGCACGATGGTCACGATCAGGTAAACCGTATAGATCAGCGTTTTGATCAGGTGCCGGATCGCCCCCTGCGGGGGGCCCAGATGATAGGCGCTGCGCACGGCGCGCATCAGGGCGTTGGTGGTCCGCATAGGAAAATAGATGGAAAAGACCAGGCCAAATACCAACAGCCTGGTGTTGGTCGCCTCGCTGACATACTCCAGATAGGCATTGGCAAAGCTCAGCACGTCCTCGGGAAGGATGTCGTGCAGGCCGTGCAGCACCGCCGCCACATCCATGTGCAGCAGACCCAGCAGCGCGTTGAAAAAGATCAGCATCGGAAAAAGCATGAACAAAAGGTAAAACGACAGGGCCGCGCTCTGGATCCCCACGTTATGCATCATGAAGCGCTGCGCCATCAAATATGCGCCCCGCAGGACTTTATTTTGCGGCAACGGCCGCAGGGGCGTATCGTCCATAACTCACTCCGTTCCGCCGCCCGTTCCGGGTGGCCTGTTGATCCGGCAGCCAGGCGGCGCTTCCCAGCCGCGCGTCCTTTGAACCGGATTTTGTATTATATCACATTCCTGCAAAAAAGAGAAGCCGCTTTTGGCCGTCTCCTGTCGAAGCGTTCAAAATTTTTTGAAAATATTCTTTTCTTCAGCAAAAAAACTGCTATAATGGGGATGATTTATCGTTTCTTTGCACATACAAGCCACAAGAAAGGAGCGGCCGTTCATGGATCTTTCCCAGCGTCAAACTCAGGTGCAGACTCTGCTTCTGACGCAAAAGCTGCAGCAATCCCTGCATCTGCTGCAGCTTTCCGCTCCGGACCTGCAAAGCTATCTGGAAGAAGCGTCGCTGTCGAACCCCATGCTGGAGGTCGAACTGCCCCCCCTGGGACGCGGACTGTCCGAGGTGGTGGATGCGGAGCACTTCCGGGAGGACGAGATCCCCATTGAGCAGCGGGAACGGCAGCTCTGGTCCGGCGGGCGCAGCGAGGATCCCCCGCAGGACTTTACCGCTTACGTCTCCGCAGCGGAGACATATACCGAGCACCTGCTCAGCCAGCTGGGCCAGATGAAGCTGCTGGATCCCTATACCCGGGCGCTGAGCGAATATCTGGTGGGCTGTCTTTCCTCCAGCGGCTATCTGGACTGCCCCTTGCCGGAGCTTGCGCAAGAGCTGCGCTGTCCCCTGTTTGATCTGGAGCAGGCCCTGTTTGTCGTGCAGAGTCTGGAGCCCACAGGCACCGGCGCCCGCAGTCTTTCGGAATGTCTGCTGCTGCAATTGGCCCAGGGCAAGCAGTTCACCGCCTTGAACATTGACCTGGTCCGCCGGGGCCTTCCCAAGCTGGCCGAAGGCGATTACGCCGGCCTTTCTCAGGAGCTGCACGCTTCCCCCGCTCAGGTCCAGGCCGCGGCCGACTATATCCGCACCCTCAACCCCATCCCCTCCCGCGGGTTCCGAAGCGAAAGCTTTACCCACTATACCGTTCCGGAAGCCACGCTGCGCTGGGACGGAAATGCCCTTCAGATCGAAATGAACCGCGGTGCCTGGCCCCGGGTCTCGGTCAGCCGGGAAAACTCCGCCCTGCTTGACGGGTGCGATTCCAAAGAGGTGCAGACTTACCTGCGCCGCAAGCTGCAGGATGCAAAGGGCCTGATCTCCAATCTGGACTACCGGCAGGATACTCTGTTCCGGCTGCTGGGCGAAATTGCCCGGCTGCAAAGCGGCTTTTTCACCAAGGGAGAACCCATGCAGCCCATGACCATGTCCCAGGTGGCGGACGATCTGGGGCTGAATATCTCCACGGTCAGCCGCGCGGTGAAGGACAAATACATCCAGTACAACGGGCGGATCTACAGCCTGCGCAGCCTTTTCTCCTCCGCCCTGCAAAGCACCGACGGGGCCGGCGTTTCCGCGGATGGCGCCCGTCGCCAGATCCGGCTGTGCATCGAAGCCGAGGACCCGGCCCATCCGCTGTCGGACAGCGCGCTGTGCTCGGCCCTGGCCGCCATGAATATTCAGCTTTCCCGGCGGACCGTTGCCAAATACCGGGGCGAGTTGGGCATCCCCTCCGCCGCACAGCGGCGCAAGGGCTGAGCGGCCGTTTCCTTTCGTCAACTTTCCCCAGCGCCGCCCCGGGAGGCCCGGAATTCTTATGTCCTTTTGACAAAATTCGCTCTATCCCCGACAATAGCCATTGACTTTCGTCCGGCTTTCGTCTAGTCTAAAGATTGCCCAGTGGGTTTGTAGGAAAGGAGAGGTCGCTGTCATGAAAATGTCTGCCTGCGCTGCGTTTTCTGCTTCTGTCTATGATCAGGCAGCGGCGTCTTTTCATGCGTCCTGCGCCCGGTCCAATGCCTGCGGCGCAGAGTCTGCGGTATTTTACACGGACACCATTTCGATGGTGTCCGTTTTTCTTTGCGTATTGTGCCTGGCGGGGCTGATTTTGTCCTGCTCTGCGATTTTGCACATTACCATGATCCTTCCGATTCTGCCGGGTCTGTTGATTCTGGCCTGCCTGATTTGCCTGCTGCGTTCGCATCTCCCCCCGCGTTCAAAAGACTGATCACCGTTTTACGTATGCTAAGGAAGCGGCTCGTTCTTTTGAACGGGCCGCTCCTTTTGTATAAATCCAGAAAAAGAGAGAGAATTTTTTAAGGAGAGGTTTCCAATGGGTATTGTCAATTTTGCGCTGGCCATCAGCCCGATCCTCGTGGTTCTGATCGGGATCCTGGCCTTCAAGCGCCCCGCCATGCAGGTTGCGCCGGTGGCGCTGGTATGGGCGCTGGTCCTTGCGTTTACGTATTTTAACGTCAACGCGCTCAGCTTTTCCGAAAACGTAGCCGCCTGCGACGCCCTGCTTTGGAAGGGCATCAAAGAGGGGTTGAAGATCGTGGCCATGGTCTTCGGCGCCTTTGTGATCCTGAACACGCTGAAGGAGACCGGCGCCATCGACGACGTGAAAAGCACGGTTGCAAAAATCAGCGGACAGGACCGCCGGGTGCAGCTGATCGTCATCGGCGTAATGGTCCCCATCTTCCTGGAAGGTGCCGCCGGTGCCGGCGCTCCCGCCGCCATCGCTGCCCCCTTCCTGGTCGCCCTGGGCTTTGACCCCATCACGGCTATCGCCGTGGCCCTGCTGGGCGATGCCACGGCCCCGTCCTGGGGCGGCGCCGGACTGACCACGATCACCGGCGGCAACGCCCTGGTGGAAGCCGGCCTCTCCACGCCGGCGCTGAACTCTGCCATGGTCGGCCGGATCCATATGTTTGGCGTGCTGATCATTCCCTTCCTGGCCGTGGCGCTGGCCTTCGGCAAGAAAGGATTCCGGGGCATCGTTCCGTATCTCTTTTACGCCGGCATCACCACCGGCGGCGTGATGTTCCTGCTGTCCAACTACGTAGGGCCCGAGGTCACCTCTCTGGGCACCGGTTTGATCGCGATCCTGCTCTCGGTCCTCTATGTCCGTCTGGTCCCCATCCAGACGCCGGAGGAGTTCCGCTATCAGGCGCCGGCGAATGAGAAGCACACCTACAGCTCCCTCCGGGCGCTGTCCCCCTATCTTGCCATGCTGGTGCTGCTGCCTCTGGTCCGCTACGGCGTGCCCGCCCTCTGGCCCGCCCGCGGCTTTGCCGTGATGTGCACCTTCGGCTATATCGTGTGGGTGGATGCCGTGATCTTTGTATGCGCCCTGATCGGCTCCGTCGCCCTGGGCGTCAAGCGCGGGGACTTCAGCCGGATCTGCTCGGACACCATCCGCAACATCCTGCCCGTTCTGGTCACCATGGGCTCTTTGCTGGTGGTCTCTTACATTATGCAGTCTGAAAATACCGGCATGATGTCCCTGATCGCCGGTGACATTGCCGCCGTGGCACAGACCTTCTATCCGGCCGCCGCCGTTCTGATCGGCTCTCTGGGCTCTTTCATCACCGGCACCGGCCTGGGCTCCAACGTAATGTTCGCCAACATGCACATCCATGCTGCGGAGATTCTGGGCATGAACCCCATCACGGTCTTTGCCGGGCAGAATGCCGGCGCCGCCCTGGGCAACCTGATCTGCCCCAACAACACCGTGGCCGCCTGCGCTACGGTCGGTGAGGTCGGGCATGAAAACCGCGTCATGAAAAAGACCCTGGCTGCCTTCCTTGTGATCCTGGTGGAATACATGATCCTGGCCCTGCTTTACACGCTGGTGCTTTTCCCGAATTTCGGGCTGTAAGCCCCTTTCGGCAGTCTTTGAAAAAACACATCCGCCGCGGTCGGATCCGTGGTATAATAAGAATGAAAGAACAAAACAGGAGGAATCAGTTATGAACGTGAAACCCAGAAAAGTCGGTATCATCGGCCTCGGCCACGTCGGCGCCCATGTGGCTTACAGCATTGCCCTGCAGGGGATCGCAGATGAAGTCGTTCTGGTGGATATGAATGAAAAGAAGCTTGCCAGCGAGTGCAACGACCTGGCGGACTCCGTGGCCTATCTGCCCCACCGCATGCATTTTTCCATGGGCGATTTCGCCGATTTGGGCGACTGCGACGTGATCGTCAACTGCGTGGGCAAAATTGAGCTGCTGCGCGGCAACCACAACCGCGTTACGGAGATGGACTTTACCATTCCCGCCGTCAACGGCTTTGTGGGAAAAATCAAGGACTCCGGCTTTGACGGCGTTCTGATCAACATCACCAACCCCTGCGACATTGTCACCCGGCAGCTGGCGCTGGGCCTGGGGCTGCCCCGCGGCCGCGTGTTCGGTACCGGCACCGGCCTGGATACCGCCCGCCTGCTGCACGCCCTGGCGGACCGCACCGGCGTGGATCACAAGTCCATTACCGCCTATATGATGGGTGAACACGGCAATGACCAGTTTACCCCCTGGTCCTGCGTCTCCTTCCGAGGCAAGTCCCTGGATGAGTGGGCCAAGACCGACGCCCGCTTCCGGTTCGACCGCGATGAGTTCCAGAAAACGGCCATCGGCGGCGGCTGGGTCACCTTCTCCGGCAAATACTGCACGGAATACGGAATCTCCGCTACGGCAGCCCGCATGGTCCACATTGTGCTGCACGACGAAAAGGCCATCATGCCCGCTAGCTGCGAGCTGCAGGGCGAGTACGGCGAAAGCGGCATCTTTGCCGGCGTCCCCGCCGTGATCGGTAAAAACGGCGTGGAGGAGATTCTGGAGCTGCCTCTGACCGAGCAGGAGCAGGCCCGGTTCCATGCCTGCTGCGACGGGATCCGCAAGAATATGGAGCATCTCAAGGACATCTGCTGATCATCCCGGCTTATGCATCAGGGCGGCGCAAAAGCGCCGCCCTTTTTATTTTCCTCCCGCGCGGTCTTTTCTCCGGCATCTCTCGGCGTGGGGACTGTCCCCCGCCGCGGTCCGGGCCGGCCTGCAAACTTTCTCTTGCCAAGGGCCCTGCCCATGCATTACAATGAGAATATCCCATTCAAACAGAAAGGAAGGCTGCGCCCTATGGCTCATTTCGATCCCGATTGCTCCCGCTCCTGTGTGGACTGCGGATTTTTAAAGTGCTGCACGGAAAAAGGCCGCTACCCCGACTACTGCCTCACCAGCAGCATCGATGACAGCGAACTGGACTCTTTGATGGACCTGTACAACGACCCGGAAAATCACGAGGTAATGACCAACGCCGCCCTGGTGGAATACGAGGGCTACGGCCGTCTTTCCCGGGTGGAGGAAACCATGCTCTTCGCCAAAAAAATGGGCTTTCACAAGCTGGGGATCGCCACCTGCGGCGGCCTGATCCAGGAAAGCCGCATGCTGGCACGGATCCTGCGGGCCAACGGATTTGAGGTCTATTCCGTAATCTGCAAGGCCGGCGCCATCAAGAAGACCACCGTCGGCATCGACCCGAAATGTGAGAGCGTGGGCGTTCAAATGTGCAACCCCATCTATCAGGCCCGGGCGCTGAACCGCGCCGGAACCGAGCTGAACATCGTAATGGGGCTGTGCGTAGGGCACGACAGCCTCTTTTATAAATACATCGACGGCCTGACCACCACCCTGGTCGTCAAGGACCGGGCCACCGGCCACAATCCGGTCGCCGTGCTCTACGGTGCCCGCGGCTACTTCCGCTCCCGCCTGTTTCCGGACGAGCAGTCCGGCTCCGGCCCGGTGGATCTGTAAGCGCGCTTTTCCAACTTCAAAAAGCCGTCTGTCCCGGTGGGACAGGCGGTTTTTCCGTTTTTTGTTTCTTAAAAGGCTCCGCCTCTCAGCAGGAGGGGAAAAGCCCCTCCGGGATCCGGATGTCCTCCAGCGGGACCCGCTCCCAGGAAAAGTCCTCCAGCAGCGACCGGGGCGTCCGGGGCTGCGCGGAGGGATTGATCCCCGCCAGATAAGCCAGTCTGCCCACGATCTCCTCCGGCGCAAGTACCTGCTCCAGCGCCTCCAGCCCTGCGGCCCGGTCCCGCTTGGAAAGGCGGCACCCCTGGGCCGTCAGCAGCAGCGGAAGATGGTAAAAAGCCGGTGCCCGCAGCCCCAGCAGACGGTAAAGCAGCAGCTGACGGGGCGTGGAGTCCAGCAGATCCGCCCCACGCACTACCTCGGTAATTCCCATGGCCGCGTCATCTACCACCACGGCCAGCTGATAGGCATACAGCCCGTCACTCCTGCGCAGCAGAAAATCTCCGCAGTCACGCTGCAGATTCTCCCGGTACGCACCCATATGCCCGTCCAGAAAGCCGATCTCTTCATCCGGGACCCGCAGCCGCAGCGCTGCCCGACGCCCGGCGCGCAGCCGCTCGGCCCGCTGCTCCGGCGTCAGAGCCCGGCAGGTCCCCGGATACAGCGTCTGTCCATCCTCCCGGTGGGGCGCCGACGCCGCATGCAGCTCATTCCGGGTACAAAAGCACGGATACACCAGGCCCTGGGCATCCAGCCTCTGCACAGCCACTTCGTAAAGGGCCGTGCGGCGGCTTTGCTCATAAGGGGCATGAGGCCCGCCCACGCCGCTGCCCTCGTCCCAATCCAGTCCCAGCCAGGCAAGGTCCCGTTGCGCCTGCAGCCCATACCGGGCCGGGCAGCGCGCCGTGTCCAGATCCTCGATCCGCAGCACGACCTTTCCCCCCTTGGACCGGGCGCTGAGCCAGGCCAGCAAGCAGCAGAACAGATTCCCCAAATGCAGCCGCCCGCTGGGTGACGGTGCAAAGCGGCCAATTGCGTCCATGTCTGCGCCCCCTTTCGTCTTTATTTTTTCATTATACCCGTCTTTCCCCTTCGGAGCAAGCAGGTGGACAGCCGTTGACAGCCTCCCCGGGACGTGTTAGGCTTAAACTAAGTTTATAAAGGAGGTTTCCCGCTATGTCTGTTTCCGTTTATGCGATCAACAGCACTCTCTCCCAGGTCACGCAGGAGGGGATGCAGGGCTTTCTCCATTCCGTCTCCGAGGCCTTGGGGGAGGCGCTGATCCCGGTGGATGCCAAGACGCTGGCTGCGCTGCCCTTTGGCCTTGTTTACATCGCCTCCGGCGGCAGCGAGGACCGGTTTATGGCGGATTATTTTCCTCTGATGGACCGGACGCGCCCGTGCCGCATCCTGACCAGCGGCGACAGCAACTCGCTGGCCGCGTCCATGGAGATTCTTTCCCGCCTGCACGAAGAAGGCTGTGAAGGGGAGATCCTGCACGGCAGCCTGTCCTTCATCGCCGAGCGGATCCGCATTCTCTCCCGGGCGGCCCAGGCCAAAGCCGCCCTGACCGGGCTGCGGCTGGAGCTGGTGGGCGCCCCGTCGGACTGGCTGATCGCCAGCTCCTACGACCCCGACGCCCTGCATGCCAAGCTGAACGCCGAGATCGTGCCGATCTCCATGGACGAGCTGCTTCAGGAGATCTCCGCCGGCGGCTATCCGGAGAGCGTCTGGACTGCGCAGCTTCTGGGGCTGGGGTATGACCGGGCCGAGGTGGAAAAATCCCTGCAGGTCTACGGAGCGCTGCGCCGCCTGGTGGAACGCTACCAGTTGGGAGCGGTTACGGTTCGCTGCTTTGATCTGCTGGACAGTGTTCAGACCACCGGCTGCCTGGCATTGGCCATCCTGAACGCCGAGGGGATCTACGCCGGCTGCGAAGGCGACGTCCCCTCCGCCCTGTCGATGGCCATTCTGGGCGCTGTCTCCGGGCAGCCCGGCTTCATGTGCAATCCCAGCCGCATCGACATGGAGACGGGCAACATGATCCTGGCTCACTGCACCCTGCCGCTGAACATGCCCTATGCGCTCAATCTGACCACCCATTATGAATCCGGCATCGGCGTGGCCATCGCCGGTTCCATCCCGGAGGGGCCGTGCACCGTCTTTAAAGCGGACGGCACCCTGAGTCGCTATTATGTCAAGGCCGGCCGGCTGACGCAGAACCTGCGGGAGCCCTGCCTGTGCCGTTCGCAGATCCGTGTGGAGCTAGACGACTTCAGCTACTTCCTGACTAACCCCATTCACAACCATCACATCGTCTGTGTGGGCGACCATACGGCCGCGGTGGAAGAATTCTTCCGTCTGCTGCACTGACCCTTTGGAAAGGACAACCGTTATGACTGTACAGGAACTTCAGATCCCCTCTGTTCGCGGCGCAGCGATTCCCGCCACGCTGGTTCTTCCCGACCGGGACGGCCCGGTCCCCCTGGTAGCTTTGGTCCACGGCTTTGCCGGGTCCCGGCAGGAGGGCGGCGGCTACATCCTGGAAGCGGAGGCCCTGGCCGAGGATGGGATCGCCAGCATCCGCATGGACTTCTCCGGCTGCGGCGACTCGCAGGACAGCTTCCGCAGCGGTACGCTCCGCACAATGGTCAGCGACGTGGTGTGCTGCGTAAACTACGCCTGCGATCATGCGCCCATCGACCGCTCCCGTCTGGGACTGCAGGGAATGAGCCTAGGCGGGCGCATCGTGATGGAGCTGATCAACGACGGGACGCTTCCGATCCACGCCGCCGCGCTGATCTCTCCGGCAGCGGACAACTCCGTCCACGCTGCCCTTTTCGGCTCTTACGAGGCGTTTCTGGCCGCATACGAGCAGGCGAAGGAAGCCGGCTTCTATCACTTTTACGACACGCTGTTCGACTGCTATCTGGATCTGGACGTTACCTGGTTTTCTCAGCTTCTTACCTGCGACACCCTGGGCAATGCCAAGCCGTTCCCCGGCCCCATGCAGGTGGTGTGGGCGGCCGATGACACGGTAGTGCCGCCGTCTGTCAGCCGCAAGGCCGCGGACGCCTATCACGCCGATTTTGTGGAGATCAGCGGCGACGGGCACAGCTATGGCTGCTACAGCGACCGCAAGGACGTGCTGGCCCGACTGGTCGCCTGTCAGTGCGCGTTCTTCTCTTCCGCGTTTTTTGACTGACGCGGTCCGTGTGCGCAAAAAGGGGCCCGGAGCAAATTGCTCCGGGCCTCTTTTATTTCAGATACAAGAACAGGGGTTCAGCGGTTTTTCTTTGCCCGGATCTGACCGTATTCATACAGCGCAACCATGGCATTGACCGCCTGCTCCGCTGTCGCATAGGCCGGGATCCCATGATCACGCAGGCGAATAATGGCCTCCTGGCACTCTTCGCCGCCCTGGCATTCCATGATAAACGCCTTGCCCTGGCCCTTGAACTTCTCATGCACGCGGATGGCCGCGTCGGTCACCGCCGGGACATCCGTTACGGCCGTGGGGCAGATCGAGCCCAGCACCGCATGCACGTTGGGATCCTCCATCGCATGGGTGAAGGCGCCTTCGTACATCTCCGGCGTGGCCGTTCCGGAAATATCCACCGGATTCAGCGGTGAGCCGAAGGACGGCATATCCTTGCGGATATTCTCCACCAGCTCTGGAGAAAGCTCCTTCAGTTCATGCAGGGGCACGCCCCGACGCTCAAAATGGTCACAGCTCAGCAGGCCCGAGCCGCCGCCGTTGGTGATCATCACGATATGATCGCCCTTCAGGGGCGGCTGATGGCCCAGAGCCAGGCTCATATCCAAAAATTCTTGCCACGTGGTCGCCCGCAGCACACCGGTCCGGGCAAACAGCTGGCTGCAGAACGACGGCATGTCGGCGTTATTTTCCGATGCCGTGTGGGCCATAGCGGCCTTAACGCCGATCTTGGAGCCGCCCACCTTCAGAATGACCACCGGTTTATCCACCCGGGCGCAGGCTTCTTCAAAGGCTTCCGGACTGTCCAACCCCTCCATATACATGGCAATGCATTTGGTATTGGGGTCCGCGTTGGCGTACATCATAAATTCGCTGAAATCCACGTCCGCCTTATTCCCCAGGCCTACAAAAAAGCTGATTCCATAATGCTCCCGCTGGGAGGTGCCCAGCGCCGCCAGCAGGTTCGAACCGGACTGAGAGATCATCCCCACCGGCCCCTTTAGGGGCAGATACGGCAGGAATCCGCAGTTGAAATTCTCATAGGGGTTTCCCAGGCCCACCAGGTTCGGGCCGATCAGGGGCAGCTCATGCTCCCGGCAGTAAAGCGTCAGCTCATCCTGCAGATCGCCGCGCCCCACCTCTTTAAACGCGCTGGAGGACACCACGGCCACCTTGGCCTTTTTCTCCACCACATCGTGCAGATCCTCTTCCACCTTCAGGGCCGGAAGCGAAATAAACACAAGATCGATCTCGCCGGGAATATCCTGCAGGCGGCGATAGGTCTTGAGGCCCAGGATCTCCTCACCCTTGGGATTCACCGGGTACAGCTGGCCCTGATAGCCCCACTTTTCCAGCTCCTCCACCACCTTGTGGCCCACCTTGTTGGGATTCTGGCTGGCGCCGACCACTGCTATGGAGCGGGGGTTCATGGCATATTTCAGCTTCTCCACCACATAGTCCCGCACATGATCTACTTTCATTTCCCGTTCCTCCTTTATCCGACGGCAGCCGCACTGGATCCGCCGCAGCCCCCGGTTCTCTTTCAATCCGCACCCGGCCCGTTTTGAGGAGGGCCAGGTCCGTACAGAGGCGGTTGGGACCATCCACTCCGCCTCTTCCATTTTGCGCCGAAACCGGTGAAAAAGCAATCGTTTTCCCACAGGAATATCTACCTAAAATCCCGGCAAAACCTGTAGCGTTTTCAACAAATTTCATTGCCCGCGACGCTTCTTCGCCCAAATCGTTTCCAGGTATTCCCTTTCCGCAGCTCTCAGCGGCAGCGCCGGTCCAGCGCACGGATGCTGTCCAGGAAAATCCGCACGTAAGCGTCCCGGTCCACGCCGGTCAGAATCCGAGTCGATTTCGGCGTGCGGAACGTCCCCTCAAGGTCCGCCACGGTCATTCCGCGGCACAGCAGCCCCTGGGTCTCCACATCCACCGCATAGGTCCTGCCGGTAAAAAGATCCGGCCGCAGCAGCTCCACCACCGGCGTCAGGTCAAAAATGTCCGTGGTGGGCAGTCCCCGGTCCCGGCTGTACTGGGTGTAAAAGTCCAGAAGCTCAACAGTCAGCTGCGATGCCTTTCCCCCTCCGCGCAGCGCGGGGTATGCTTCCAGCGGCACACCGGCCGCATGGCAGACCTCCAGTCCGCTCATCACAATGGGAATCCCGCTGGTGAACACGATTTTTGCCGCCTCCGGGTCATGGTAGATATTAAATTCGGCCCGGGGCAGGATATTCCCTCCGTATAAGCTCCCGCCCATCAGGCAGATCCGGTCGATCTTCTCCCGCGCCTGGGGACAGACCTGCAGCAGCAGGGCCAGGTTGGTCAGCGGCGCTGTTGCCAGCAGCGTTACCGGCTGATCCGCCGCCTCCAGCGTCTTTTTCAGGAACGTCACTGCGTGCTCGCCGGTCGGTCTTGACACGGCAGGCGGCAGCTGGGGGCCGTCCAGACCGGACTCTCCGTGGGCCTGCGGCTGCGGCTCAGGCTCTCTGCACAGGGGACGGGCCGCTCCCCGGGAAACCGGGATCTCCGGAAAGCCCAGATAGTCCAGGACCTTCAGGGCATTGTCCGTCACCTTTTCCACCGTCTGATTCCCGGCCACCGTGGTAATGCCCAGAATGCGAAACGTCTCCGGATGGGCCAGCATCACCATCAGGGCAATGACGTCATCGTGGCCCGGATCACAGTCAAATAAAATGGAATACACTTTTTTTGCTCCTTTCAGAAAAAACGCGGCAGCCGCTGGCTGCCGCGTTTTTCAGTGCCGTTTCCGAAAAGGATTCCTCAATCCTCACCGGTCAGCTTTTTATTCCGGCAGTACTTAACCACAGAGAACACCGAGAAGCCGACCAGAACGCCCACATAGGGGATCATCTGCACCAACTCGCTGGGCAGACTGTAAATCGAAAGAATATTCGCAATCGCCTGGAAGATCGCAAAGAAGACCGTCGTCAGCGATACGCCCAGCAGGTTGGTCCCGCCGATTGCCTGCGCGGCAATGCCGATCCAGCCGCGGCCGGCGATCATGTTGCTGGTGAACGCGCTCAGATAGCCCAAAGTCATGTACGCACCGCCCAGGGCCGCCAGCATGCCAGAGAGAATGATGGCGATTACCCGCACGCGGTTGACGTTGATGCCCACCGAGCGGGCCGCATTCTCATCCAGTCCGGACGCCTTCATACGCAGGCCGAAGGGCGTTTTATACACCAGGATCCCCACCACGATCAGCATCACAAAGCAAATATATGCAATGGTATACTGATTATTGAAGATCGCCCGCACAATGGGAATGTGCTTCAAAAAGCCGATGTGCACCGTGGAAAGCGACGGAGAGGCAATGGATGCGCTGGTACCCTTGTTCTGCGTAAAGTTATACAGCAGAAACACCGTAAACGAGGTTGAAAACGTATTCAGTGCAATACCCACCAAAATGGGCGAGGTCCCCAGCTTGATCGTAGAGAACGGAAGCACCAGCGCCATCAGGACGCCCACCGCAACGGCGATCAGAAGACCCAGCCAGGCACTGCCTGTCCAATAGCCGCCCAGAACGGCGAACAGCGCGCTCATCAGCATAATGCCTTCCACCGCGATGTTGGGAATGCCGGCCAGATTGGCCACATACGCGCTCAACGCGGCAAACATCAGCGGCACGCACACACGCACCAGGGTCGCCAGAAATGCCTCGCTGAAAAGGCGGGCCAAAATATCGTTAAGCATGCTCCGTCCCCTCCTTCAACAACGCTTTTTCCTTCCACTTTCTCAGGAAGTGCTGAGAAGAGATCAGCAGCACCAGGACCGCTTTGACAATGGAGATGATCTCCTTGTCAACGCCCATATACTGCAGCTGCGAAGCACCGATGGTCAGCCAGCTCATGCCAAAGCAGGCCACCAATACGCCGATTGGGTCGTTCCGGCCCAGCATAGCCATCATGGCGCCGTCCCAGCCCAAGTTCGGAAGCTCCTTCCAGGTGAAGCGGGTGTAATTGCTCATCAGCTCCAGAGAGGTGCCGATGCCGCTGAGGAAGCCGGCGATCACATGCACCAGCATAAAGAGGACGAACGCGCTCATACCGGAATATTTGGCAAACTTCTGGTTCAGGCCGGAAGTACGGATCTGATAGCCCAGCTTTGTCTTTTTCAGCAGCACGTAAATAATAACGACTGTCAGAATCGCCAGCGGGAACGCGATGGTCACGTTCATGCTGGAGGTAATATACGGCAGACGGGCCGTTTCCGCAAATTCGTAAGAGCCGATGTTTGCGTACGCCGGATCGCGGATCGACGTGTTCTTGAGATAATAGAGGCCCACATACAGGAAGATGGAGTTGAGCATCAGAGAGGAAACCAGCTCATTGACCTTGTACTTCGCCTTCAGGAAGCCGGAGATACACATCAGCACCGCGCCCAACAGGCCGGAGACCAAGGCACAAATCAGCGGATGCACAAAGCTGCCTCCCAAATCTTTGATCGCCAGCGCCGTGCAGGCGATGCCGCAGATGTAATACAGGCCTTCCACGTTCATATTGAACAGGCCCGTCCGGAACAGCAGGGCGCAGGCAAGGCCCGAGAAGATGATGGGCACCATATTCTTCAGCACACGGCCAAACATCTTCAGGTTTGTAGCCGGAGAGCTGAGCATGGTGACAAACGCCTTCACCGGCGTATCGCACACCAGACACAGCACCACAAAGGTGATGGCCAGGGCAATCACAATGGAAATCAGGATCTTAATGGCATCAAATGCAAAGTCGTTGGACGCCAAATTCCCAAGTCGATTCTTTTTGGGTTCAGTCATTGAGTGCCCCTCCTAACTCAGCATCCGTGTGCCGCTTCACGCCCAGCATGTAATAGCCCAGCTCTTCACGGGTCAGGCCTTTCAGGGTCTTGAAGTAGCCCACCAGCTGTCCGTCATAGACCACAAGGATCCGGTCTGCCAGACTCATGATCTCGTCCAGGTCCGCACTGACCAGCAGCACGGCGGCACCGGCATTTCGCATATCGATCAGGCGCATGTGGATAAACTCCGCACTGCCGATGTCAATGCCGTGGGTCGGCTGCTCAGCGATCATGCAAAGGGGATGGGTATTGTACTCGCGGGCGACCACCACTTTCTGAATGTTGCCGCCGGAAAGACTTCCAACTTTGGACTTGTTGGATTGAGTCTTGATGGAGAAGGTCTCAATCAGGCGATCCGCCTCAGCATCGATCTTTTTCTGGTTCATGAATACCTTGCCGCTGAGCTCATCCCGATCGTAATAGGTGGAGATGATGTTGTCGCTGAGGGTTCCCTCCAGTGCGGAACCGTCCTCCATCCGGTCCTCCGGAATATAGGCGATGCCGCTTTCGCGCTTTTTCTTAATGGACAGCTTGGTAATGTCCTTGCCGTTGAGGAGGATCTTGCCGTCGTTCATGCCGCTCAGGCCCGTGATGGCACGGATCAGATGATCCTGCCCGTTGCCCTGCACGCCGGCAATGCCGAGGATCTCACCGCTTTTGACCGTAAACGAAACGTCCTTAAGCACCGGGACGTTGTCCACGATCTTGCTGATCCCCTCCACCCGGAGCACCGGGCGCTGTTCTTTCTGCTCCGTCTTTTTATCATCGTAGCCGGTGACCAGTTCACGCCCGATGATCAGGGCCGTCAGGTCATCCAGCGTAATGTCCGCGTTGTTATAAGTACCCCGGCTCTCGCCGTTGCGCATAACGGTGATCCGGTCCGAGATCTGCTTGACCTCGTTAAGCTTGTGGGAAATAAACAGGATCGTATGGCCGGCCTGGCGGAACCCCTCCAGCTCCTTGAAGAGCTTTTCCGTCTCCTGAGGGGTCAGAACGGAGGTAGGCTCGTCCAGAATAATGACCTCCGCATCCCGGTACAGCGTCTTGAGAATCTCGACCTTCTGCTTTTCGCCGACGGAAAGCTCAGACACCTTCTTCGTCACATCCACGTCGAAGTTGTACTTTTCCGTCAGAGCCCGGGTTTTTTCCACCGCCGCCTTATAGTCAATAAAAATGCCGCTTTTTTTCGGCTCCATCCCCAAAACGATGTTCTGTGCCACCGTCAGGGAAGGGATCAGCATGAAGTGCTGGTGCACCATGCCGATACCGGCCTTGATCGCATCCATGGAGCTGGAAAAATGGACCTTCTGCCCCTTATAGGTCACTGTGCCGTCCGATGCATTCTCAATGCCGAAAATAATCTTCATCAGCGTGGATTTGCCCGCGCCGTTTTCACCCACAATGGAGTGGATCTCACCTTTTTTGAAATCAACGGAAATATCACGGTTTGCCACAGTTCCGTTGTGATAGACCTTGGTGATATGGTCCAGCTTCAAAATCGTCTCGCTCATGGCGTTCCCCTTTCGCGGAAGGGGAACGCTCCGTCCCGGAAGTCCGGAGCATTCCCCTGTCCATGCGCTATTTATGCAGTTTCAGAGTGCAGTCTGAAAATCAAGCCACAGGAGCGGTGGCGGCGTCCTTGATCGCCTGCCAAGAATCCGGGTCAGCCTTCACGCTGTAAACCTGGACTTCGCCGGTCTTGACCTTCTCCAGCTCAGCCGTAACCTCGTTGCGGATCTCCTCGGGAACCATGGTCTGATACTGCTCGTTGTCGATCAGGCCGACCGCGTTCTCAGCCAGGCCCAGGGTGGCGGCGGTGCCGGCGGGGAAGTTGCCCTGCATCAGCATCTCAACGGCGCCCACGATGGCGCTGCCGCAATCCTTATAGAAGGAAGTGATGATGGTGGAAGTCAGCGCCTTGTCGGCGATGGTGATGGTCTGGTCGGAGTCAACGCCGAAGCTGTACTTGTCGACCTGAGCGGCAGCCTCGAACACGCCGGTACCGGCGCTGCCGGCGACCTGCCAGATCACGTCAACGCCCTGGTTGTACATTTCCAGAGACAGCTCCTTGGCCTTGGCGGTGTCGGTGAAGCTCTCGGGATAGCCGATGTAAACCTGAACGCCCGCATTCGTGCAGACCTGGCAGAAGCCGCCGATGAAGTCGTTCATCGCGGGAATATCCATGCCGATGATCACACCGACCTTCTTATCGGGGTTGGCCTTCTCCATATCGCTGGTGGTGACCAGAGTGGCCAGAACGCCGGCAACATAGCCCATATCCGCCGTGTTGTAGTTCACAGCATAGCAGTTGGAGGGAGGCGCGTCGGTATAATCGAAGTTCATGAACAGCTGATCGGGATAGGCCTCGCAGGCAGCGTACAGAGCCTCTTCGGAGTCGCTGCTGCCGGAGATGATCAGATCATACTGTGCGCTGGAGCAGACATCGTCAAAGTAATCGGAATACTTGCTCTTGTCCGTGCCGGTCTCGATGACGGTGGTCTCCACGTTGCTGTACTTGGCCTTCAGGGTATCCAGGCCGGCTGCCGTGGTGTCATAATAGCTCTGGTCGCCCAGATAGGGGATGAGCAGCGCGATCTTGTAGGTCTTCTCGGAGTCGCCGCCGCTGGTGGCGCCGCTGGTATTGCCGCCGTTGTTGCTGCCGCCACCGCCGCAGGCAACCAGGGACAACATCATGACGGCTGCAAGGATCAATGCTGCGAGCTTCTTGCTTTTCTTCATAGATGACATCTCCTCTTTTCATGTTTCCAATGGGTGAAAGGATCTATTTGAACGGTCAGACCGGTCAAACCACGGGAAAACGATTACGGGGAATCCGGCCCAAAAGCCACGATTATCTTACCATTTTGCAAGCATTCCGTCAAGGAAGAATCCGGCGCGGGCGGCGCCTCACTTTTTGCAGCAGGAGTGCAGATCTTCCGCAATTTTATCGATTACGTCAGCAAAAGAACCCTGGAAAATCGGCATGGAAGAAGAAAACATCAGATTGACGGGATAGTTGAAATTTTCCACATTGCACCCGCAGGGATCCCGGTAGACCCCCTCCGTCTCCTCATTGGGCACCCGATTTTTCATATAACCGGTGTTATCCATATAGCCGTAGAGCTTTTTGCCCAGCTGGAAGCCCAGGCCGCACTCGAAGGCGGTGTCGCTTTCCGGCTCCCAGCCGTAGTAATCGTTCAGGCAGGCGATCACCGCATCGCAGCGGCGGACATTCCGCTGGTTGCTGTCAAACTGCCGATAGGCGCGGACATAGGGATCCTCTCCGCCCACGGCGGCCGCACCGGGGGCAAGATCCGCCGGCGTGACTGCCCGCAGACCCGCCTGCTCGCACAGGGCCTTCATCTGCGCATAGAGCGCATCCCGCTCCGGCGCCCACCGCTCCGGTCCGGCCAGGAACACCGTCGGACGGCCGTCTTCTTCCTCCGCAAGCGGAACGATGGGGGCGGCGCAGCCGGATTCCTCCTTTTTGCGGCGCTCCTCCAGATCCAGCGAGAACACCTTCAGGCAATCGGAAAAGCCGCCCTCCACGATCTTGGTCGACCCCACCACATTGGGAGAGAACGGCAGATCCCGATAGGCCAAGGGCGTATGGGAGCCATCCGGGCGGAACTTCCAGGAAACCGGGCGCTTATCCCGGGTATAGCCGTAGCAGGGCAGTCCCCGTCCGTAGGCCATCCCCAGCTCATAAATACTGCCGCCATCCGGCAGCGGGCCGCGGAAGCACTCCAGATCGCAGAGGATGGCCGTGGTCTCATTCATGCTTTCGGCACAGTTTCCAAAAATGGCGTCCGCGTTTTTGCGCAGATCCTCATGCGTAAGGTCCAGCGGCTTGTCGTTGGGCAGCGAAACGCCATAGCCCGCCGCCTCCGCCTCTCTGCGAAAGGCCATCAGCCGCGCGTCTCCGTCCGGATAAAAGCATTCCGGTCCGGCAATGTACAAATACTGCTTTTCCATCAATACGTCTCCTTACTTTCAACCCAGAAGGGTCTTTTTCTCAGGCACTCAGGCAAGCGCTTCCAGCAGCTCCGCCTTTTCCTCCGGCGTCAGGAAGAACGCCGCCTGAACGGCAAACCGGTTGCACCGGCGCAGCTCCTGCTCCGTGAAGTGAAGATGGGTCCGTATCCTTGCATACTCCTGCTCCAGCGAGGTCTGTGAGCAGGTGCGGTTATCCGTGCACACCGCGGTGTGTACGCCGGCGTCATACAGGGCCCGCAGGGGATGCCGGTCGTACGACGGCGCAGAGCAGGTCTGCAGATTGCTGGTAACGGAAACCTCCAGCACCGTTTCCTGCCGGCGCAGCCGCTCCAGCAGGGCAGGGTCCACCACCGCATGGATCCCGTGGCCAATCCGCACCGCGCCCAGGTCCAGCGCCCGGCGGACATTTTCGGCGCCCAGCGCCTCGCCGGCATGGACCGTAAACGGAACGCCCCGTTTTCCGGCCTCGCAGAACAGCTCTGCAAAGCCATCCAGAGCCACCTCTTCCCCGGCCAGGTCAAAGGCCAGTGCCTGCGGCCGGGCCGCGCACAGCTCCAGCGTCTCCCAATTCTCCCGCCGGTTCTGTGCCGGATCGCCGTAAGACATAGCGCACAGGATCAGCCCCGTACGTACCCCGGGGAAGCGCAGGCGTCCCCGACGGCAGCCCTCTTCCACCGCCTCTACAGCCTGAAGCTGGGTCAGCGGTGCGTGAAGCTGCGGCGCGAAGCGGATCTCCGCGTAGCGCACGCCATCCCGGTCCAGGTCCTCAATCAGCTCCTCCGTCACCCGGGTCAATGCCTCTGCCGTGCGCAGGACGGCATTCGGAATTTCAAAGGCCCGGAAATAAGCAAGCAGGCTGTCACTGTCCGCGCCCACCGCCATGCGCCGGGCGCAGTCGGCCTCCGTCGCGCAGTCCGGAAGCGTCAAGCCCTGCTCGCGGGCCAGAACCCAGGCCGTGGCCGGACGTACAGACCCATCCAGATGCAGGTGCAGGTCCACTTTCGGCATTTGCTTCATACCATCGCTCCCCTCCTTGCTCACACAATCACCACATCCCGGACGCCGCAGGAGCGGGCCAGCGCCTCCAGTGCCTGCATCTGCCCGTCATCCGGCACCGGCGTCTGCGGCATTTCCGCCCGGACGCCGAAGGGCCGGTAGCGGATCAGCTTATAGCGGATATCCGGATACGGAGCGATGAGCTTTGCCCCGGTCTCCACGGTTCGGGCATTGTCCAGAAGCCCCGGCACCACCACAGTCCGGATCTCATAGATCTTGCCCAGCGGAGCCAGCCGACGGATATTCTCCAGCGGAAGCGCCGCCGACAGCCCGGACATGCGGACATGCTCTTCATCGTCCGCGGATTTCAGGTCGATCATCGTCTTATCCGTCACAGCCAGCAGCGCCGTCTGCTCCCACAGCGGCGTCTGCCCATTGGTGTCGATAAATGTGGTTTTTCCCCGGGCGCGCACCTGCTCAAAGAATTCCCGGATAAAATCCGGATGCAGGGTGCACTCTCCGCCCGAAACGGTCACGCCGCTGATAAACGGCAGATTCGGCGCGATCTCCTCCAGAACCTCCGCCCCGGTCATCTGCCGGATCCGGGGTGAGCTCAGATGCGTGCAGGTCTTCAGGCACACGTCGCACAGACAGCACTTTTTAATATCGTAGACGACCGCTCCCGCTTCCATGCGCAGGGCGCCGGCCGGGCACGCCTCCACGCAGGCGCCGCAGTTCACGCAGGGATGGATCGTCTCCGGATTGTGGCAGTATAAGCAGGCCTGGTTGCAGCCCTGCAGGAATACGGCCGTCCGGTTGCCGGGCCCGTCCACGCAGCTGAAGGGGATAATTTTATTGACCGGCGCCCGGGTCATACGCCGCGCACCTTCCGGTTCAGCAGGCCCAGGCCCTCCGTAATACCCTTGCCCAGGGCCGTGGCGTCGTGGAGCGTCTGCTGCCCGGCGCTGAGCTTTTCAATATCCGACCGCTTGACCAGGTATCCGGTGATCCGCACCACGTCCGCATCGCTGGAGTAGAAGGACAGATACCGCACGCCCACGGCAAAGGCGCCCTTGATGATGTCCAGGATTGCCTCCGGATTGCGCTTGGCCGTCTCGTCAAAGGGGAAGATGTCGCCGCAGCCCGCCGCGCAGTATTTATGCATCCGGGCAAACTGACGCAGGTGCAGCGGCAGGTCCGGCTCATCGCCGATGGGGATCCGGCCGCCGGGCGAGCAGTCCTTATCCTCCATCACGCCCACCTGGGCATGCAGCTGGATCTTGCCGTACTTGGGCTGATACTTGCACATCTCCTGATACATCTTTTCCATGATGGCCTCGCCGAAGGCGTCGGCCTCCTCGCAGTTGCCGTACCGGCCGGACCGGTCCACCGGCTTGAGGATGCCGTTGACGCACTCCGCAAGACCCACATAGCCGAACATGCCGATCATATGGTCCGTGTCCTTGTGGATCAGGCCCTCCTTGCAGAGGTAGGTATTCTCATAGTAATGGCAGGTATCCACGATAAACTGGGTCCGCTTATCGATCACCTCGCACATAGCCGCCGTCACGGCGGGAATCACCTCATCCAAAAGCTGCTCTTTAGACGAGGCCAGCTGCGGCAGATACTGCATATTCAGCCGCACCAGGGTCATGCCGGAACCGCCGATGGGCAGCGTGTTATAGCAGCTGACCACTGCGTAGTCTCCGTCATCTGCCCGGTACATTGCGTCGTTGGCGAAGCTGGGCTTCGAGCACACCAGCCCCGCGCGAATGGCGGCCAGAGCCAGCTCATCGGGCGTATCCGCCCGGTAAAGCATGCTCATATTGGGGCAGGGGCGCTGCATCTGGGCTGACAGATCCAGCAAAATCCGGGCGGCCCGATTGTCCCGGCCGCTGAGATCCGCATGGAAGAACGCGTCGCCGTTGGTCGCGTCCATATGCGTCAGCAGCATCTCGATGGCCTTGCGGGCCTCCGCTTCGTCTTCAATAAAAGGATCCAGCAGCTCATCCAGGCAGCCGGCATACACCGGCAGGGCGCCGGCGCCGGTCTGATTGTGATAAAAGCACATCAGATTCCCCACAGCCTCCCAGATATCCTTCGGGGGATCCAGCTGCAAAAAGGCGCTGCCCTGCTTCATGAACAGCGGATAATCCGGCACACAATAGCGCGGCCGGAAGGGGGCGCTGCCCTCGAACATCTGGAAAACGATCTTCTGATCGATCAGCTTGCGGGTCGCATCGCTGTATTCAATGATATCCAGCTGATTGTCCGCAGCCTTGGAAAGCTCGATGATCCGCTCCCGGAAGGTCAGCTTCGGGTCTGTGATCAGATTCAGCACTTCATCCTGAAACGTCATAAATAAATTAGCTCCTTTCCTGCGCGGCGGTGCCTGTTTCGGACACCGCCCACGTTCCGGTCCAATGTGAGTTCATTATAAAGCCTCAGGGCTGCAGACGCAACCACTTGGCCAAATATTCCGCCTTGTCCCTTGCAAAATTCGGATTGCGCACCTGCAGCTCCGGCCGGTTGAGCAGATCTGCCGCCGTACCGCAGAGCACCTTGGCCGCCGTCAGATAGCACCGCTCTTCGTCGGCTATGGAGAAGCAGTCGGAATGGAACACGCCCTCCACCCCGGTAAAGCCGAACTGCACCGTGGGCAGCAGCGTGCCCAGATCCCCCACGTCGCCGGAGGCACCGGAAAGCGGGTGCCGGGTAATTGCCTCCGGTCCGCAGAAGGCCAGCATATTCTCCTCCACGGCCCGGCAGATCGTCTTGGACTGGTTCAGGGGTAGATAGCCCGGGTCCGTCGTAATCTCCGCCCCCAGCTCCAGCGCCTGGGCGCAGGCCCGCACGCAGCCGTCAAACCGTTCCCCGGCCTGCAGCAGGGTTTCCCGGTCCGCCGCCCGGACATAGGTCTCCAGCACCGCCTCGTCCGGAATGATGTTGATGCCGCCGCCCACCCGGGAGATCACGGGGTTGATGCGTACGCAGCTCTCCGGTGCGAACTGGTCTTTCAGAAACGCGATGGCATTCTCCGTCAGAACGGCCCCATGCAGCGCGTTGCGTCCCAGGTGCGGCGCCCCTCCGGAATGGGCCGGGCGGCCCCGGAACACCGCCTTTTTCAGCATAAAGCCCGTTAGGACGGAATCCACGTCAAACGTCTCCCCCGGGTCGCCGCTGGCATGGCAGGAGAGCACGCAGTCCACGTCGTCAAACCAGCCCCTGGCAATCATATCCTGCTTGCCGGAGCGGCCCCGGATCTTTCCCTGGGCGATCAGCTCGTTGCGGAAATCCGGGTCGGTCAGTTCCTCCGCCGGCGTGAAGAAAAAGCTGACCCGGCCGCCCAGGGTCCCCGCCTGCGCCTCCGGCAGCAGGGCGTGCAGCACCGTCAGCGCGTTGGCCACCTGAATGCTGTGCCCGCAGGAGTGGATGCAGCCCTGTCCATCCCGCCGGGGCAGTGCGTCCATGTCCGCCGCCACGGCAATGTGATATCCGCCCTGCCCCAGCGTTGCGATCACGCCGGTCAGGGACACATCCTTCCGGTAGGGCACGCCCCACCGATCCAGCCAGGCGCAGATCTCCCGGGCGGTACGCACCTCCCGGAAGCCCATTTCCGGGCAGCCGAACAGGTCTCTGCCCCTCTGGAAGGCCTCTTCCCGCTCTGCGTCGATCCGGGCCCACAGCGTTTTCTTGTCGATCATAATCATTCACTCCCAATCAAGACTCAGGCTTACGCCCGCTTCGTATACCGGCATGGTCTGCGCCATGGCGGCGCGGACCGCAAACCCGGTGCAGTGGCAGGGCCACAGCTCCGGGATATGCAACGATTGAAGGTACGCTTCGGCTGCCTCCGCCCGGGCATCCTGCTCCAACAGATGCAGCCCGCCCAGGATCCCCAGCACCCGGTCCTGCCCGGTCACCTTCCGGGCATAATCCACCAGATTGCAGATCCCGCTGTGCGAGCAGCCGGTGAGCAGATAAACCCCCTCCCGGCCGGCATAGGCCAGGGCCGAGTCGTCCATGCACCGGTCCGGCGTCCCGTCCGCCAGGGTGCCCACACTGTGCCGCGCCTCCCGTGCATCGGGGATCTGCCCCAGAAAAACCAGCCGCTCCGTCAGCCACACCGGCTCTTGGCTCAGGCGAAGCGAAAAGGCTCTCTCCGCCTCCGCCCGGGTCATGGGGCAGCCCACGGCCAAGCCGCCATCCGTGCGCGGCGCAAACACGTCCGGGTGCGCAATGAGGGGCAGCTTCCGTCCCCTCACAGTCTCAGCCAGGTACGGCAATCCCCCGGTATGGTCGTTGTGCCCGTGGGAAAGCACCAGTGCATCCAGCCGCTCCAGCGGCAGGCCCAGGGCCCGGGCATTTTTCAAAAACACGTCGGAGTAGCCCGTGTCAAAGAGGAAGCGCTTCCCCTCCGCCTCCACCCAGCAGGAAAAGGCGGGTTCTCCTAAAAAATAGCGGTCAATGTACGTATGGTTCTCTGTCAAAATCGTCAGGCGCATACAGTCTCCTCCGCTTGCATTTCCGCCCCCGGACCGGTATACTCAAAACATCATCACACAAGGGGGTAGCGATTTTTCGATGCTATTGTACAACGAATACCTGTCCCGTGTCTACGGCGGTTTGCTGGGGATGAACGCCGGAATCCGCCTGGGTGCCCCGGTGGAGCCGGATCCCTGGACGTATCAGCGGATCGCGGATGTCTTCGGCACTCTGGACCACTACGTGGCTCCGTTCCGGCGGTTTGCCGCCGACGATGACGCCAACGGCCCCATTTACTTTATCCGTGCCCTGCTGGACAAGCTGCCCGACACCGCTGTAAGCGCACAGGATGTGGGGCGGGCCTGGCTGGAATATACCCGGGATGGCCACGGCATGTTCTGGTGGGGCGGCGTGGGCGTCAGCACGGAGCACACGGCCTACCAAAACCTCAAACAGGGCATCGAGCCGCCGCGCAGCGGCAGCGCTGCCCAAAATGGGACCGTTCTGGCCGAGCAGATCGGAGGGCAGATCTTCATTGACAGCTGGGGCTTCGTCTGCCCGGGCCTTCCGCAGCGGGCCGCAGATTACGCACGGACCGCCGCCTCGGTCTCCCACGACGGAGAGGGTCTGCACGGCGCGGCCTTCATCGCCGGGTGCATCGCCGCGGCCTTTACCGCTCCCGATGTGGACGCCATTGTGGATTCCGCTCTGGCCTTGATCCCTGAAGACAGTCTTTACGCCCAGGTGGTCCGGGCCGTGCGCCGCTTTCATGCCCAGCAGCCGGAGGATTGGCGCCCATGCATGGAATACCTGCTGCAGGAGTGGGGCTATGACCGCTATCCCGGCGCCTGCCACATCATCCCCAACGCCGGCGTGTGCGCCCTTGCCCTGTTCTACGGCGGCGGCGATCTGAACCGCAGCATTGAAATTGCCTCCATGTGCGGCTGGGACACGGACTGCAACGCCGGCAGCGTCGGCAGCATCCTGGGCGTCTTCTGCGGGCCGGAGGGCCTTGCGGAGCGCTACCGCGCCCCCATGGAGGATACCATCGCCGCCTCCGGCATCTCCGGTTATCTCAACATCACGGATCTTCCCTCCTTTGCCCGGGAGCTGGCCCATGCGGGCTGCCGGGTCACCGGAATCCAGGAGCCGGAGGCAGCCTGCCCGCCGCCGGGCGTCCTGCGGTTTGACTTTGCGCTTCCCGGCTCCGTTCACGGCTTCCGCTCCGACGACCCGTCCCGCTGCTTTATCGGCAATTCCGCCGGCGGCGCTTTGCAGATCGTTCTGGACCGGGTCTTCCCGGGCGGGACGCCCTGCCGCGTCCTGCGCCCCGTGTTCTTCCGCCGGGCAGACTTTGATGACGAGCGCTATGAACCGGTCTTCTCCCCGCAGGCCTATCCGGGGCAGCTGCTCACGCTGCGCCTGAAAAGCGAATGCTTCTGCGGCGGTCCCGTTCAGGCGGCCCCCTGCCTGCTGACGGCCGTCACCCGGCGGGAGCTGTGCGGCCCGCTGCAGAAAATTCCCGCCAGACAGGCGCTGACATGCACCTGGCAGCTTCCGGAGACCGGCGGCGAACCCATCGGCGCCATCGGCGTAAAGCTCGCGGCACCGGACGGCTCCTGTGCCCGGGTCTTTTTGGAGGAGCTGTGTCTGTCCGGCGGCGGACACTGCACCCTCGCGCCGGAATATCAAAGTTTAGAATTCGGCCAGCTGACCCCCTTCTCCCAGGATGGCTGTCAGCTTCAGATCCGAGACGGCCGCCTGCACATGTCCTCCGCCGCAGGAGGCGCCGCCTTCACCGGAAACTATTTTATGGCCGACACTGCCGTGCAGGCCGCTCTGCGCATCACCCCCGGCCGGGAAGGCGGTCTGCTTCTTCGGGCCAAGGGTGCCCGGAGCTACTATGCCTTCGGGCTGCTGAAGGATGGCCGGGCCGCCATCGTATACCGGCAGGACGGGCAGGAGAAGATTCTTGCCGCCGCGCCGCTTCCCTGCACCGATAATGCCTTCCATCTTTGGGAGGCCCGGGCCGACGGCAGCAGCCTCTCTTTGTATGTGGATGGCTCGCCTGTGCTCTCCGCTTCGGACTCCGGACGTCTGCGCGGCATGGCCGGGCTTTGGTTGGGCACCGACGGCAGCATGGACGTAAAGGACTTTTCCTTCCGCTTTACTCTGTAAGCGGCGGCGGGCACGCTTCGCCTTCCTCCGCACGCTTGCGGTAAAGGGTGGACCGGTGCACACCCAGAGCCCGGGCCGCAGCCTGCATGTTCCCGCCGCAGCGCTTGAGCGCCGTCCGGATATAGATCTGCTCAAAACGCTCCAGCGCCTGGTGCAGCGGCAGATCCCAGTCCGCAAACTCCGGCATCCGTGCCGTCTGCGGTTCCTGGGAAGCATCAGGCAGCGGCCCTGCCTCCCCCAGCATGGAGCGCAGCGTCTGCTCCGCCCGCCCCTCATCCGACAGCAGGACCAGCCGCTCGATGGTGTTGCGCAGCTCCCGGACATTGCCGGGCCAGCGATAGCGGCGCAGCAGCTCCAGCTCCCGGTCTGAAAGGGTCAGGCTCTTTTCATATTTTTTATTGAACTTCTCCAGGAAGAAAACCGCGATGGTCTCCACATCCTCCGGCCGCTCCCGCAGGGGCGGGATCTGCAGGGGGATCACGTGGAGCCGGTAATAAAGGTCCTCCCGGAACGTCTTATCCGCCATCATGCGCAGAAGGTCCCGGTTGGTGGCCGAAATGATCCGCACATCCACCCGGGTCGGCCGGGTGCTGCCCACGGGATAAAATTCGCCCGTCTCCACAAAGCGCAGCAGCTTGGACTGCATCATCAGCGGCAGCTCACCCAGCTCATCCAAAAACAGCGTGCCGCCGCCGGCCATCTGCAGAAGCCCCGCTTTTCCCCGGGCGTTGGCCCCTGTGAACGCCCCCTTTTCATAACCGAAGAATTCCGATTCAAAAAGATCCGGCGGAATGGCGGAGCAGTTCACCGGAATGAACGCCTGCTCCCGCCGGCGGCTCATGCTGTGCAGCAGCCGCGCAACCAGTTCCTTGCCCACGCCGGACTCTCCCGTCAGCATCACGGCGCTGTCCGTGGGGCCCAGCGTCCGGCAGCTTTCCACAATGGCCGCCATCTGCCGGCTTTTGTAAATGATGCTGTCTTCCTTGCGCCCGGCCAGATAGCCGGCAATATCCCGGTAGTGGCTGTGCTGCTCTTTTTCATAGGCCAGCTGGCGGGCAAATTCGTTAAATGTGGCGTCGGACCGGTTGTTGGTCATAATGTAGCGCACCTGCCCCGCCTCATCCAGGATCGGCAGACTGGTGGACAGCCGGTTCACGCCGCGTACATTGACCAGGCCCGTCACCGGCCGGCGGGTCTTGATTGCCTCCATAATCGTGGAGTTATTATAGACCTTCCGGTCAATCAGATCCTGCGGGCGCTTGCCCAGCAGCTCTTTCTCCTGTGTCAGACCCATGCTCTCCAAAGTGGCCCGGTTCGCCACCAAAAACCGCCCCTCCCGATCGGTCAGGATGATCGAATCAAAAGAATTTTCCACGATCAGGCGGTAAAGCTCATTTTCTTTCTTATCGTTCAAACCGTCGCCTCCCTTTCTCGATTTCAATTTTAGCAAGTTTGTCTCATTTGCGCAACACTTTTTGATCGGCCATGTCGCAAATTTACGACACACAGATACAATCGCTGCCGCAACTCCCTCAAAATCCGTGCGTTTCGGCAGGTTTTCGCTGTTGGCACGCAGTTTGCTTATAAAATAACAGGACTGTTAAAAAATAAACTCAAGAGCACGCCGCTCTCCGGAGCGGCCGCCCTTCCGAATTCCAAAAGGAGGATTTTATTATGAAGACCAAGCAGGTTACTCTTGAAGAAGCCCTGAATCTGATCCCGGATGGCGCCAATGTGGCCGTCTCCGGCTTTATGCTGGGCTGCGTCCCCCGCGAGCTGTATGTG
This sequence comes from uncultured Dysosmobacter sp., assembly GCA_934563745.1. Classification (GTDB taxonomy): domain Bacteria; phylum Bacillota; class Clostridia; order Oscillospirales; family Oscillospiraceae; genus Oscillibacter. The sequence continues at coordinate 32,999 of CAKTHE010000009.1, forward strand.
GGCATTGCCGACCGTTTCCAGAAGACCGGCCATCCCCGGGGCCTGACGGTCATGCACGCCGCCGGCAACGGCAACAACAAGGACCAGGGCATCATCGACTTTTCCTATGAGGGCCTGATCTCCCGCTACATCTGCGGTCACTACGCCAACAACAGCCGCCTGATCGACCTGACCAATGCCAATAAGATCACGGCATACAACTTCCCCCAGGGCGTTATCGCCCATATGTACCGTGCGGCGGCCGCCGGCAAACCCGGCGAGATCACCCGCATCGGCCTGCACACTTTCTGCGATCCCCGGCTGCAGGGCGGCAAGATGAACGAGGTCACCAAGGAAGACCTGGTGGAGCTGCTGCACATTGACGGTGAGGAATATCTGCTTTACAAGACGCCGAAGCTGGACATCGGCCTGATCCGCGGCACCACCGCCGACGAGTTCGGCAACATCACCATCGAAGAGGAATTTGCACCTCTGGATGCCCTGGACATTGCCATGGCCGTGCGCACCATGGGCGGCAAGGTGATCGTTCAGGTCAAGAACGTGGTCTCCTCCAAGTCCATGGACCGCACCAAGGTCCTCATTCCCGGCAACATGGTGGATGCCGTGGTCGTCAGCGAAAATCCCATTGAGAATCACCGCCAGACGCCCGGCTCCTTCTACGATCCCGTGCTGGCCGGCCACTATCAGCTGGATAATGTGGGCTTCACCTCTATCCCCTTTGATGAGCGCAAGGTCATCGCCCGCCGCGCCGCTATGGAGCTGACGCCCAATTCCGTGGTGAACCTGGGCATCGGCATTCCCGAGGGCGTGGCCGCCGTGGCCACCGAGGAAGGCGCCGGCGACCAGCTGCTGCTGACCATCGAGAGCGGCCTGATCGGCGGTATCCCCACCGGCGGCCAGAACTTCGGCTCCGCCATCAATGCCTGGGCCGCCCTGCCGGAGGCTTCTCAGTTCGATTATTACAACGGCGGCAACCTGGCCCTGACCTGCCTGGGCTTCGCCGAAGTGGATCCCACCGGCAACGTCAACGTCTCCAAATTCGGCTCCCGCATCGCCGGTGTGGGCGGCTTCGTGGATATTTCCCAGTCCACCAAGACCATTCTCTTCACCGGCACCATGACCGCCGGCGGCCTGAAGCTGGCCTTTGAGGACGGCAAGCTGGTCATCGTGCAGGAGGGCAAGAAGATCAAGTTCAAGAACAATCTGGACCAGGTGACCTTCAGCTCCCAGTTCAGCAAGGAGACTCATCAGCGCGTCCTGTTCATCACCGAGCGCTGCGTCTTCCAGATCGTGGAGGAAGGGCTCAAGCTCATCGAAGTGGCCCCCGGCATCGACATTGAAAAGGACATCCTCCCCTACATGGAGTTCAAGCCCATCATTCCCGAGAACGTGCCTCTGATGGACGCCCGGATCTTCCGGGACGAGCCCATGGGCCTGGCCGAAATGATCGCAGCCAAGGCCTGATTCCCTTTGTTACCCTCTTTTTCCCCATATACCCCCTAACCTGCGGCATGGACGGCACGGCGTTCCTTCACCGTGCGCCGCACCTGTGAAAAAGCGCTCCGGAGCGATCCGGGGCGCTTTTTCCAGTCCGGCACCGCCTTCAAAGATCCGGACGCCTTGAAAAACACGCGCCGCCCGCAGCCCAGAACCTATAAAAGAAGCCCCGGGGCCGGATTGTTCCGGACCCGGGGCTTCTTCGCTCCGCATCAGTTCTTGGCGTGAATGGCGCGCTTCTCCACGCTCAGCGCCGCCTCCCGCACCGCCTCGGTCACCGTGGGGTGCGAGTGAATGGTGGTGATCAGATCCTCCACCGTAGCACCCATGCGCAGGGCCAGCGCCCCCTCGGCAATCAGGTCGCTGGCGTGAGGCCCGATGATGTGCATCCCCAGCACGCGGCCCGTGCCCTGCTCCGCCACGATCTTGACCGTACCCTTGCCTCCGGCCAGGATCAGTGCCCGGCCGTTTGCCGCCAAGGGGAACTTGCCCACCTGATAGGCAAGTCCCAGGGCTTTGGCCGCCTCTTCCGTCAGTCCGACGGAAGCAGCCTCGGGCTCAATATACACGCAGGTGGGGTTCGTGCTCTCGTCATAGACGCTGTCCAGCCCGCAGATATTCTCCGCCGCCACTTCGCCCATGGCGGAGGCCGTGTGGGCCAGCTGGGCCCGGCCCTTGACGCAGTCGCCGATGGCGTAGACGCCGGGCACATTGGTGCACATGTGGTCGTCCGTCAGGATCTGCCCCCGCTCATGTGCCACGCCGCCCTGATCCAGGCACAGAGACTCCGTATTGGGCCGGCGGCCCACCGCCACCAGCACCTTTTCCACCTCGTAGGCGACCGCCGCCTCCTTTTTCAGGTCCTTGCAGGCAAGGCGCACGCCGCCGTCGCAGGGCTCCACCGCCTCCACGGCGGTCTGCATGTGCAGATCCACGCCCAGCTTGCGCAGGTACATCAGCCCCAGGCGCGTCAGATCCCCATCCAGCATGGGCAGCACATGATCCTGCATCTCGATCACCGTGACCTTGGTGCCGAAGCCCGCATAAGCGCAGGCCAGCTCCAGCCCGATCACGCCGCCGCCGATCACCGCCATGGATTTCGGCAGTGTCTCCAGAGAGAGGGCACCGGTGGAATCCACGCAGTCCGGATTCTCCCGCAGGCCGGGAATGGGCGGGATCGCGTTGACGGAGCCGGTAGCCAGAATGATGGCGTCTGCCGTCAGGGTTTCCTTGGTCCCGTCCTCATGCGTCAGCTCCATGGTTTTGGGCGCGGTAAAGGCCGCCGTCCCTGTCAGCTGGCGCACACCATTGGATTTAAGCAAAGTGGCTATGCCGCCGGTAAGCTTCTTGGTCACGGCGTCCTTATGGGCAATGACCTGCGGAAAATTCACCGACACGCCCTGGACATCCACGCCGATATCCGCCGCCTCGCCCCGCAGGGAAATCGCCAGCTCCGCGCTGTGCAGCAGGCACTTTGTGGGAATGCAGCCCACATTCAGGCAGGTGCCGCCCAGATGTTCCCGTTCCACAAGGGTCACGTCTGCCCCCAGCTGGGCGGCACGAATCGCCGCCACATAGCCGCCCGGGCCTCCGCCCACAACCAGCACGCTCTTTTTTTCTTCCATCTCAATCCGCTCCTTTCCCCGGACACTGACGGCCCGGCCGCTCAATCAAGTCTGTGTTCTGTCCCGGGTTCAGGACGCCGGTCCCACTTTCCGGAAGCTGAAAAATCCACGGGCATCCCGGCAGGCGCCGCCGAACGACTCCCGCAGCTTCCAGGCGGCGGCACTGTGATAAAGCGGCGTCAGGGCATAGCCGCTTAAAAACAGGCTCTCGGCGTCGTGCAGGCACGCCTGCCGGGCGGTCGCATCCGATGCCCGGGCGATCACGGCCAGCAGCGTGTCATACGCGCTGTTGGAATAATGCGTCACATTGTTCTCACCATTACTGCGCCACTGGGTCAAAAAGCCCTCCGCATCGTTGGCAAGGCCCCGGACCTCGTCCAGCGCCAGAGTATATTCTCCGGACCGAAGCACGCCGCGCAGCTCATCCTTCGTCAGCGCGCGGACCGTAACATGAAGCCCCAGCACCTGCCGCCAGGCCGTGCACAGGCTGCGCGCCACCGCGGTATCCCGCTCCGTATCCTCACACACCAGTTCCACCGCCGGGAAGGTATCCCGGTCATACCCCGCCTCATCCAGGGCAAGCCGTGCCTCCTCGCAGCGTCCCTCATAGCCTTCGGCATCCGTCCCCTGCAGTGCGCCGCCGGCGCTGCGGAAATCCTCATCCCCGCTGCCGGGCACGCCGGCAGGGACCAGTGCCTCGGCCGCCGTGACCGTCGGGCCGGCCGCCTCACACACCGCGGCATAGTCCACCGCCTTGGACAGCGCTTCCCGCACGGAGGGGTCGTCCATCGGTCCCGCCTGCAGATTAAACAGCAGTGCCTCGGCGGAAAGCTGCATCACCGGGGTCCGGTTGGCATCTGCCGCCAGCTTGGCATATTCGGCCTCCGGCAGTGCACCCACAAAATCCACAGTCCCGGCGGAATAGAGCTCCCACGCTTCATCTGCCGTCTGCGCAAAGTAGAAGTCCAGCTCCGACGGGCCACTCCCCTCCGCGTAATAACAGGGGTTCCGCTCCAGCGTCCAGCTGGTCTCACTGCTGGTTTTGAGCACATAAGGACCGTTGCCGATCCGCCCCTCCGGCACGGATGGGTCCGAACCGCTTGGCAGCGGCATGGTGGCCGGAGCCGTGCAGACATCGCTTAAAAACCAATCGAACTTCCCGCTCAGCGTCACGACCAGCGTTGTATCGTTCTTCGCGGACACCGCCAGCGCGGAAAGGTCCCCGCCCCTGCGTACCGTCTCATAGCCCTGAACGACGGATAAAAGCGAGGCGTTGGGTGAAGCGGTGGCCGGATCCGCCAGGCGCTGCCAGGCGTAAACAAAATCTGCCGCCGTGACCGCCGTTCCGTCAGACCACTTGGCCCGGCGCAGATGGAAGGTGTAGTCCACGGTCCCATCCGCGTTTTCATCCACATCATAGCTGCGCGCCATGCCGTTTTCCACCGTCGTTCCGCCGCTGACGCTGCTGGCAACCTGCATCAGATTCTCATACAGATGATCCGTCAGCGTCTCTTCACTGACTGTCTGCACCTTGGCCGGATCCAGTGTTTCCGGTGCCTCTCCCACGCACACGCTGAGCGTATAATCCGCCGCCGTTTCAGAGCCGCACCCGCTCAGCGCGCCGACGCACATCAAGGCCGCCAGCGCCAACGCCGTCAGCCGTTTGCTTTTTTTCATTGCCTGCGCCTCCTTCGTCCGGAGCTTTCAGCCGGCGTTTCCACCGCCGGGATCAAATCATTTGAGCTTTTATTATAGTGTCGTTCCGAACGCTTGTAAAGGGCGCCGCCCAAAATGTAACAAAAAATTACAAAATTGCCGTTTTCTTCCCCGGCCTTCAAAAAGCGGCCTCTGCCCAAAAGGCAGAGGCCGCTTATCACCCGGCGCTTATTTGCATTCCTTCAGTCCGCCGTTTTCGTCAAAGCAGACCGGGATCACCTCATTGCGGGTATTTTTCGCAATATCATCCATGCGCATCTTGGCCGGATAGTCCGACACGAAGCTGTAAGCCACGCCGTGCCGTTTGGCCCGTCCGGTCCGCCCGATCCGGTGCACGTAATCCTGGTTTTCATCCGGGATGTCGCAGTTGAACACCACGTCCACGTCATCCACGTCGATGCCGCGGGCCGCCACGTCCGTGGATACAAACACCCGCAGCTCGCCCTTGCGGAACCGCTCCATCACGGCTTCCCGCTTTTTCTGGGGAATATCGCCGTGGATGCAGTCCGCGTCAATGCCGCGCATCTGCAGGAATTTGCAGATACGCTCCGTGGAGCCCTTGGTGTTGCAGAAGGCCATCGCCCGGTCGTATCCGTTCAGCTCCAGGATCCGGACCATGGCGTCCACCTTCTCATTCATGGATACCTCCATGCGGTACTGCTGAATGTCCGGCTTGTTCTTTTCGTCCGCCCGGACGGTGATTTCCTCCGCGTCCCGCTGATAAACCCAGGCGATGTCCATCACCTCCCGGGAAATCGTTGCCGAAAACAGCCCCAGGTTTTTGCGTTTATTCATCCGATCCAGCAGCCGGGTCACATCGTGGATAAAGCCCATGTCCAGCATCCGGTCCGCCTCGTCCAGCACCACGGTCTGCGCCGTGTCCACCCGGACCGTCCGCCGCTTCATATGATCGGACAGGCGGCCGGGCGTCGCCACCACGATCTGGGGCTTCTTTTTCAGGATCTCGATCTGCTTGTTGATCGGCTGGCCGCCGTAAAGGCATACCATGCGGATCCCCTGCTTGTAAGCGGCAATGTCCCGCAGCTCCCCCGTGATCTGAATGGCAAGCTCCCGGGTCGGCGAGAGGATCACTGCCTGAACGCTTTCATCCTCCGGGTCGATATGCTCGACGATGGGGATGCCGAAGGCAAAGGTCTTTCCGGTTCCGGTGGGCGCCTTCGCGATCACATCCTGCCAGTTCATCATGGGCGGAATGCACCCCGCCTGCACCGGCGTGGTCACCTCCAGGCCCCGTTTTTCAATTGCGCGCATGATCTCCGGCGACAGCCCCAGGCTGTCAAACCGGACCCCTTCCGTTAGTTCCATATTGTCTCTCTTTCCTGGAAGGTCCACGCATTCGCACCGCCGCGGCAGCCCGGTGATCCTTCCTGTCTTCATAATCCGGGCAGCCGCAAAGGCGGACAAACCCTAGTTATTTTATTATAAACCATAGCAAAACCCCTTGTAAAGGCATACCGAGTCTTTTCTCCCGGCCTTCCGCCGCAAAAAGCCGGACAGCCCCTCCAAAGGCCGTCCGGCTTCCCATACGGTTTCCTGCGCAATTATTCCGCTCTTCCCCTTCGGTGATAGCAAGCATAGCTGTATCCCAGCGAGACGGCGCTGATCCCCACAATGCCGCTCATCAGCACCCAAAACACAACCCGCTCCGGCAGCAGCAGACTGCACGGCATCAAAACCACGCCCCATACAAACCACAGCCAGCCGCAGAGCCGGTGCGTCCGGGTCCAGACGTCCGGATCCGCCATGGTCCAGGGCGTCCGGATCCCGAAAAAGTAGTTGGGCTTGATCTTTCCCATCATGTTGCCCAATAAAATGAACAGCACGCTTACAAGCAAAAGAATGCCGCGTCCGATGGACACCGTTCCGGGATGCAGGATCTCCGTGAGCATCATGGTGTTGACCGCCAGCAGGAAAAGTTCCATGCCCACGGCAAAGAGGTCGTAATATTTCTGAAACTTTTCGTAGTTGCGCCGGCGGGGATCCAGCCGGGGAATGATCTGAAACAGCACCGCAAAGAGAGCGCCCAGTCCCGCCAGCATCCACAGCGTCCATCGGCTTCCATAGCCGTCCGCCTGCCCATCCAGGCCGAAGTGCGTCGGGACCTGTTCCGGCATCCGGCGCCAGACGGCCGCCAAAGCCGCCGGCTGGATCAGCGCCGCCAGCCACATGACCGCAATGCTTCTTTTATTTTTCATGGGTCCCCTCCCCTTTCAGCCCGGCGATCCAGCCGGTGATCTCGTCCAGCACGGACACATTCAGTTCGTAGTAGATAAATTTGCCCCGGCGATCGTCCGTAACCAGTCCGGCAGCCTTGAGCACCGCCAAATGGTGGGAGACCGTGGCAGCCGTCATGTCAAAACCGGCGGCCAGGTCACCCGCCGTCCGCGCCCCACCCCGCAGGCGCGCCAGGATCTCCCGCCGGGTCGGATCGCTGAGGGCCCGGAACGTCTCTTGAAAGCCCACGGTCCCGCCTCCTCCGCAGATTGTTATTTAGATTTTTATCTAAATGTTAGTTTACACAGGTTTCTCGCTCCTGTCAAGATACATTTTGATATTTGTCTAAATGTCCTTTTGTTTCTTGCCAAAAAAGCAGGACGGCGAAGTCAATCGCCATCCTGCTTTTCATCGGATCTCCTTATCGATGCGGCACGTGCCAGATCTGATCCGCGTATTCCGCCACAGCCCGGTCTGCCGCAAAAATACCAGAGCGGGCAATGTTGCAAAGGCTCATACGGTTCCACTGGTCCGGCGCTTCGTAGACGCCCGTCATCCGCTCTTCCGCCTTGCAGTAGCTTTCAAAATCCGCCAGCAGCAGATATTCGTCGGCCGCCGTACCGCCGCAGCCGGTCAAAAGCCGGGCGTAAAGATCCTCGTAGGAAACGCCGTCCCGGAAGCCGGTCCGCAGCGCGTCCAGCGCCCGGTGCAGCACCGGGTCCCGGTCGTAAAGCCGCTGGGGCAGATAGCCTGACCGGCGCAGCGCATCCGCCTCGTCGGCCCGGAGGCCGAATAAAAACATATTGTCGTCCCCCAGCACCTGGTGCATTTCCACATTGGCGCCATCCAGCGTCCCCACCGTCAGGGCCCCGTTCATCATGAATTTCATATTTCCGGTTCCGGAGGCTTCCTTGCCCACCGTGGAGATCTGCTGGGACACTTCCGCAGCCGGCATCAGGTGCTCCGCCAGCGAAACGCGGTAATTTTCCAGAAACACCACCTTCAGCTTGCCCCGGCACCGGGGATCATGATCGATCTGATCCGCCAGGGAATTGATCAGGCGGATGATCCGCTTGGCCACCGCATAGCCCGGCGCTGCCTTGGCCCCGAACAGGAAGGTCTGGGGCCGCCCAATGGCCCCGGGGTCGTCCTGCAGCTTCTGATAAAGCGCCAGGATATGCAGCGCGTTGAGCAGCTGGCGCTTATACTCATGCAGCCGCTTGACCTGCACGTTGAAGATGCTGTCCGGGTCCAGCTCCACCCCCTGCGTGCGGCGCAGATACGCGCAGAACGCCTCCTTGTTCTGCCGCTTGACCGCGCCCAGGCGCTCCAGCACCTGCCGGTCCTCTGCCGCAGACTCCAGCCGGCTCAGCCGCTCCGGGTGCAGCAGGTATCCGTCTCCGCCGGTCACATCGCAGATCAGCGCATGCAGCGGCGGATTGATCTCGGCAAGCCAGCGGCGGTGATCCACGCCGTTGGTGATGCTTTTGAGCTTCTGCGGCTCCATTGCGCAGACATTTCGGAACACGTCCCTGCGCAGAATTTCGGAGTGCAGAGCACTTACTCCGTTGACATAGCTGCATCCTGCCAGGCACAGATTCGCCATACGTACCTCGCCGCCCCAGATAATGGCCGTGTCCCGCACCTTCTCCTCGTCCCGGAAAAATTCCGTGCAGCGGCGCTGCCAGCGGGCCGCGATCTCCTGCAGAATCTGCCAGATCCGGGGCAGCAGACGCTCCACCAGCTCCTGGGGCCACCGCTCCAGCGCCTCCGCCAGGACCGTATGATTGGTATAGTTCACCGACCGGACCGTGATATCCCAGGCGCCGTCCCAATCCATGCCCGCCTCGTCCAAAAGGATGCGCATCAGCTCCGGGATCACCAGCGCCGGATGGGTGTCATTGATCTGGATCACGTTTTTCTCATGGAAGTTCCGAAGGGTGCCATATACCTCCAGATGACGCTTTACAATACTCTGGACGGTGGCGGAAACGAAAAAGTACTGCTGCTTGAGCCGCAGGGATTTCCCCTCGATGTGATTATCCTCCGGATAGAGAATCTTGGCGATCACCTCCGCCATGGCCTCTTCCTCGGCGGCCTTGAGATATTCCCCCCGGGAGTAAAGGTTCATGTCCACCGGCTTGGTGGAACGGGCGTCCCACAGGCGGAGCACATTGGTGTGTCCGGTCTGATAGCCGGCAATCTCCATATCGCAGGGGATGGCCAGCACGGTTGTGCCGCCCTCCTGCACAATGTGCAGCCGGCCGTTGTCCCAGAATTCCCGCAGCGTCCCGCCGAAGTGAACGGCCTGCGCCTCCTCCGGTTTGGGCAGCAGCCAGGCCGCGCCGATCTCTTTCCAATTATCCGGCAGCTCCACCTGCTGTCCGTCCACGATCTTCTGCTTGAAAAGGCCCAGCTCATAGCAGATCGAATAGCCCGTGGCCGGAATCTCCAGGGTGGTCATCGCATCCAGATAGCATGCCGCCAGGCGGCCCAGACCGCCGTTTCCCAGCGCCGCATCCGGTTCCGCCTCAAAAACATCCGCCGGGGCAAAGCCCATATGCTCCAGCGCCTGGCGCAGCTGCGGGAGGATCCCCAGGTTAAAGGCGTTTTTCATCAGGCTGCGGCCCATCAAAAATTCCAGGGACAGATAATGCACCTGCTTTTTTTGCCGCTGCCGCGTTTGCTGCCGCGTCTCCACCTCCCGCAGCGCCATCTGCTCCCGCAGCACCAGGGCGCAGGCCCGCAGGATCTCTGCTTCACCGGCCTCCTCGGCGGTCTTCCCGAAGTGGACCATAAGCTTATGCGTCAATTGCCGTTCCAGTTCCTGTGTCGTCAAGGTCATCATGCTTGATTCTCTTTCTCCGCCGTTTTTTTGCCGCCGGCACGCCGGGATACCGTCTTGGTCCCGGGCTTGCTGCGCCGGCTTCCGGAGGCCGTCCGCTTCCGGACCGTCCCGGCCTTGGCCGTCTTTTTCGCGGATGCCGCATTAGCCGGCACCGAAGCCCCGGCTCCGGGCTGCTCCGTCGGCGCCGCCGGATATGTCTGCCCGGTCACGCGGGCGTAGATCTCCAGATAGGCGCGGGCGCTGCGGCTCCAGCTGAAGTCCGCCTCCATCGCCCGCAGCTGTAGCCGGGAAAAGGCCTCCGGCTGCGTCCGGTACAGCTCCGCCGCTTCCCGCAGGACGTAAAGCATATCGCCCGAGGAATAGGCGGCAAAGGTAAAGCCCGTCCCGGCATCCCGCCAGGCCTCATAGGGGCGCACCGAATCCCGCAGGCCGCCGGTCTCCCGCACAATGGGCACCGCGCCGTAGCGCATGGCGATCATCTGCGACAGGCCGCAGGGTTCGCTGCGGGAGGGCATCAGAAACAGATCCGCGCCGCCGTAGATCTCCATGGCCAGTTCTTCACTGTAATCCAGCCGCACCGCCAGCCGGCCCGGATACTGGTCCGCCGCCCAGCGGAAGAATTCCTCATATTTCCGCTCACCCCGGCCCAGGACCACCATCTGCACCGGCAGTTCCATCACATCGTGCAGCACTTCACACACAAGATCCAGGCCCTTATGCGCCACCAGCCGGGACACCATCCCGATCACCGGCACGCCTTCCTGCTCCTGCAGGCCCAGGATCCGGCGCAGCTGCGCCTTGTCCTCAGCCTTGCCGCTCCGGTCCGCAGCCGAGTACGGCCGGGCCAGATAGGGATCCCGCGCCGGATCATAACGCACCCGGTCAATGCCGTTGAGCACGCCGGAGAGCTTATAGCTGCACTGCTGCAGCACACTTTCCAGTCCACAGGCAAAATAGCTGCACTTGAGCTCCTCGGCGTATGAGGGGGACACCGCATTGACGGCGTCCGCGCACAGGATCGCCCCCTTCAGAAGGTTCACATCCCCGTCCATCAGGATCGTTCCGTCGTCCGCCCAGCCGTGATCCAGGCCGAACAGGTCCCCCAGGGTTTCCACCCCGCAACGGCCCTGGTACTCAATGTTGTGAATGGTCAGCACCGTCCGGATCGAGCGCAGCCGCTCCTCCCGGACGCCGTCATCCTTGAGATAAATGGGGATCAGAGCTGTTTGCCAATCATTGCAGTGGATCACGTCCGGCCAGAAATCCAGATGATCCAGCATCTGAACCACCGCCCGGGAGAAAAAGCCGAAGCGCTCTGCATCGTCCAGATAACCATAGAGCTCCGGACGGGCAAAGTACTGCTCGTTATCCAGGAAATACCATGTGATTCCCTCTGCCTTTGTGCGGAACAGGCCGCAGTAGCTGTGCCGCCAGGCAAGATCCACATAGTCATAGCACAAAAATTCCAGCTGGTCCGCAAAACGCTCCTTCACCGACCGGTACAGCGGTAGGATCACCGCCGTTTCAGCGCCGGCCGCGGCCAGAGCCGGCGGCAGGGATCCGGCCACGTCCGCCAGCCCTCCGGTCTTGCAGAAGGGCACCGCCTCGCTGGCGGCGTACAGAATCTTCATGGGAATCTCCTCCTTTCTTCCCGGCCCCTTATACGGCCGAGCCCTTGGCGATCACGATGGGATAGGTGCTGTATCCCATCAGCGTATGTCCTTCCAGCACGTCCACATCCTTGTCCGCGATCACATAGGAAAGCGCCGCGTCCCGCCGGACAGAGGATTCCTTGAACAGAATGCTGTTGCGCACCACCGCGCCCTTTTCCACCCGGACGCCGGCAAACAGGATGGAGTTCTCCACCGTTCCTTCGATGCAGCACCCGTCCGCCACCAGGGAATTGGTGCACACACCGGCCGGCCCGATGTAGGCCGAGGATTTATCTGCGCTTTTGGCGCGGATCGGACGCTCCGGGCAGAACAGCTCCCGCCGGATCGACGGAGAAAGCAGCTGCATGCTGCGCTCGTAATACTCCTGCACGGAGCGGATCTGGGCCGCATAGCCGCTCCAGACATAGCTTCCGATCTGCAGTTCATTGCGCTTGGCCTGCAGCACATCCCGCCGCCAGCTGTACCGGTCCTGACTGGCGCAGCCGTCCACCAGCGAAAGCAGCAGCGTTTTGGACAGGATAAACACCTCCAGGCTGCGATAGCCCCGGGGCGTATTCAGATTGAACAGCACATCCCGGACCCGCCCCTGAGCGTCCAGCTGATCGTAGCTGCCGTTTTCCACCGGAAGGCTGTCATGGGCGCACACCACCGTAATGTCATTGCCGCTGCGCAGATGATGTTCAAAAATCTCAGTCAGCGGCAGATTGGCCACCAGGTCCCCATCCATCAGCACCACGTAGTCCTGGCGGATCTCCTCCAGATAGGAACGCACGCTGTAAAGAGCCTCTACCTTTCCGCGGAACGGTTCGCCCCCGTCCCGGTTTTTCAGATACGCAAAGGGCGGCAGCAGCCGCAGTCCGCCGCGCTTGCGGCTCAGATCCCAGTTCTTCCCGGTTCCCAGATGGTCCAGCAGACTTTGGTAGCGGCCCCGCAGGATCACGCCCACATCCGTCACGCCGGCGTTCATCAGGTTGGACAGGCTGAAATCCACCGCCCGGTACCGGCCCCCGAAGGGAACCGACGAGGAAGAGCGGACCTCCGTCAGCTCCCGCAGGCCCTCATGATTTTCATAGGAAAAGATGATCCCGTGCAGTCCGTTCATCTGCACACCTCCTGACCGTCTTTTGTCAGCATGGTCTTGGCCGGGACCCTCCGGCCCGCCTCCAGCCGGCAGCCCGGTGCCAGTACCGTCAGCCCCCAGTCTTCCGGCGCGCACTCCTCCGGAGCGGCGCCGACACGGCAGCCGGCTCCGATGTGGGTCCCCTCGCCCAGGATCGCGTAGCGCACCACGGCCCCCGATTCCACCACCGTGCCGGGCAGCAGAACGGAATAGCTGACCTCCGCGCCTTCCCCCACAAAGACCTGCTGGGAAAGGACAGAGTTTTCCACACTGCCTTCCAGATCGCTTCCGCGGTTGAAAGCGCTGTGGCTCACCCGGGCGTTCTTTCCCAGAAAGGCGGCCGGCATGGAGACCGTCCGGGCGTAGATGGGCCAGCTTTCATCCAGCAGGTCCAGCCCCGATTCCGGCGAAAGCATATCCATATTGGCGTCCCACAAAGACTCCAGCGTGCCCACGTCCTTCCAATAGCCGGAGAAGCGGAAGGCGGCCATGCGCTCTCCCGCCCGCAGCATGGCGGGGATCACATTTTTCCCGAAGTCATTGTCGGAGGCGGGATCCGCTTCATCGGCCTGCAGATAGGCCTTCAGCGTTTTCCAGGTGAAAATGTAAATTCCCATCGAGGCCAGATTGCTTTTTGGCTCTTTGGGCTTTTCCTCAAATTCCGTGATCAGATCGTCCCCGTCCACGTTCATGATCCCGAACCGGGGCGCATCCGCCCAGGGCACCTCCATCACCGAAATGGTGCAGGCCGCGCCGCTGTCCTTGTGCCGGGCCAGCATTTCGGAATAATCCATTTTATAAATGTGGTCGCCGGAGAGCACCAGCACATATTCCGGATCATACAGGTCCACAAACCCGATGTTCTGATAAATGGCATTGGCCGTGCCCTTATACCAGGTGCCGCCCTCGCTGGACACATATGGCGGCAGGATATGAACGCCGCCGGTGCTTCCGTCCAGATCCCAGGGCTGGCCGCTTCCGATATAGCTGTTCAGCTCCAGCGGCCGGTACTGGGTCAGCACCCCCACCGTGTCGATCCCGGAGTTGGAGCAGTTGGACAGCGGGAAATCAATGATGCGGTATTTTCCGCCAAAGGGAACCGCCGGTTTGGCCATCTCCCCGGTCAGGACGTACAGGCGGCTGCCCTGCCCGCCTGCCAGCAGCATGGCCACACATTCTTTACGCATGGATCGTACCCCTTTCTGACGCCTTTTGTTCCTTGCTTCTTTTTCTTCCCCCGGGGAAGCTTCCTTCCCCTTTTAAAAACACCGCGCCGAACGCCGGGATCTTCAGCTCCAAAGACGTCGCCCGTCCGTGGGATGGCACCGCCTCCACCGGCACCGGCGCATCATCGCCGAACCCGTCTCCGCCGTAATCCGCCGCGTCCGTGTTGAACAGCGGGCGGAAGCACCGGCGGGCCGGAACACCGACCCGGTACCCCTCGTACCGGTTGGGCGAAAAGTTCACCGCGCACAAAAGCATGCCGCCGCGCCGGTCCTTGCGCAGAAAAACCACCACGTTATTCCGGTTGTCATCCGGCACCAGCCATTCAAACCCCGCCCAGTCAAAGTCTATCTCCCAAAGCGGGCGCTGCCGTTTATAAAACCGGTTTGCCGCCCGGAAAAACGCCAGGGTCTGCCGGTTCCGCTGCTCGTCCAGCAAATACCAGTCCAGCTGCCCTGCGGCATCCCACTCGTGCCATTGTCCCAGCTCTGCCCCCATAAAAAGAAGCTTTTTCCCCGGGTGTGCCAGCAGATAGGCGTAAAATCCCCGCAGGCAGCGCAGCTGCGTCTCATAGTCCCCGGGCATCTTATTCACCAGGGACCCCTTCATATGCACCACTTCGTCGTGGGAGATCGGCAGAATAAAATTCTCCGAAAAGGCATACATCAGGGAAAAGGTAATGTCCTTATGATGAAACTGCCGAAACCACGGATCCATTTTAAGATAGTGACACAGGTCGTTCATCCAGCCCATGTTCCATTTCAGGTTAAATCCCAGGCCGCCCTCTTCCACCGGATGCGACACCAGCGGCCAGGCCGTGGACTCCTCCGCAATCATCAAAACCTCCGGATCCACCTGAAACGCCAGGGTGTTGAGTCCCTGCAAGAATGCGATCGCCTCCAGATTCTCCCGTCCGCCCCGGGCATTGGGCGTCCAGCTTCCGGCCGGGCGGTCATAATCCAGATACAGCATAGATGCCACCGCATCCACCCGCAGCCCGTCGATGTGATACTGCTCCAGCCAATAGCGGGCGGAGGAATTGAGAAAACTGACCACCTCCGGCCGGCCATAGTCAAACACCCGGGTCCCCCACCCGGCATGCTCCCACTTGGACGGGTCCGCATATTCGTAGCAGCAAGTCCCGTCAAATTCCATCAGGCCCTGCTCGTCCTTGCAGAAATGCGCCGGCACCCAGTCCAGGATCACAGCGATCCCCTTTTTATGCAGATGATTGACAAACCACATAAAGTCCTTGGGGGTCCCGAACCGGGACGTCGGCGCAAAATACCCGGTGCACTGATAGCCCCAGGAGTCATCCAGCGGGTGCTCCGTCACCGGCAGCAGCTCCACCGCCTGATAGCCCAGATCCCACACATAGGCCGCCAGTTCCCGGGCCAGCGTGCGGTAATCGCAAAACGCTCCATCCTCCCGCCGGCGCCAAGACCCCAGATGTACTTCATAAATATTCAGGGGACTGTCATACACCCGGTGCTGCGCCCGGCCGGTGCGAAAGGCCCCGTCACTCCAGGCAAAGCCATCCAGATCGTACAGCTTGCTGGCTGTTCCCGGTCGGGTCTCGGCATGAACGGCATAGGGGTCCGCCTTAAAGCGCAGCACCCCATCCGCCCCGGTCACGGCATATTTGTATGAGGCATACTCCGGCAGGCCCGGAAGGAAGCCCTCCCACAGCTCTCCGTTTTGCTTCAGGGGCGCAGCCGACGGATCCCAGCCGTTGAACGTCCCTACCACGGAGACGGCCTGGGCATGCGGCGCCCAGACCCGGAACTCCCATCCGTCACGGCCGCGCCGCCGGGCCGGATGCGCCCCAAACAGCCGCCATCCCTCAGACAGCGTGCCCCGGTGGAACTGCTGCGTCCATTTGTCCCGCTCTTTCAAGCCGTCGCCCCCTTTGCCGCCGGGTCGGCGCCATCCGCCCGGTTCGGGTCTTTTTCTTACCAAATTATACCGCGCCGCAAAATAAGCGTCAAGAATTCTCCCGTCGAATCCCGGTGGAAAGAGCCGCGCAAAGCGCTGATTTTACAGAGCTTTCATGCCCATTTTTCTGCGTTTTTGCCAAGCCCTAACGCATCCGCTTCCGCTGCATACCCCACAGTCCGATCCATACTTGCAATATTTACTCATGCCTGCTATAATATTATTTCATGCGGGATGATTTCTTCCAGATTTAACCGCGGTGTCCGCCGGCATAGCCCGCCGAACATTGCAGATACTAATTCCTGTCAAAGCCGCTAAATCCTTCTTATGAAGGCTTGATCCAACTCTGACCCATGGGAGGTAATCACAGGTGAAAGCGACAGGAATTGTGCGTAGG
Source organism: uncultured Dysosmobacter sp. (assembly GCA_934563745.1). Lineage (GTDB taxonomy): Bacteria > Bacillota > Clostridia > Oscillospirales > Oscillospiraceae > Oscillibacter. The sequence goes on from CAKTHE010000009.1 coordinate 49,269, forward strand.
ATCGATGATCTGGGCCGGGTCGTCATTCCCAAGGAGATCCGCAGGACCATGCGGATCCGGGAGGGCGACCCGCTGGAGATTTACACCAGCCGTGACGGCGAGGTGATTTTCAAGAAGTATTCTCTGCTGGGCGGCGTGGATGAATTAGCCGGCCAGCTGAGCGAAACGCTGAGCAAGACCACCGGCCGGATCTGCGCGGTTTCCGACCGGGACACGGTCCTTGCTGTGGCCGGCGGCGGCCGCAGGGAGCTGCTTGGCAAGCGTCTGGCTCCGGAGCTGGATGCCGTAATGGAGGGGCGCCGGATCTATCAGCTTCCCGCCGGCGAGCCCGGGATTCCCGTGTGCGACAGCTCAGGCCGTCTGATCGCTGCCGTCGCCGCGCCGATCCTTTCCGAGGGCGATGTTCTGGGGCTGGTGCTGATGGTCACGCAGGAGTCCGATCCGCCGGTGGGCGAGGTGGAACTGAAGCTGGCCCAGGCGGCCGCCGCTTTTCTGGGGCGGCATATGGAAAGCTGAGCGGCAGAAGAAGCCGGGCGCTGGCCCGGCTTCTCTGTGCCCCGCTTTGATCTTATATTTATGAGAGAGAATTTATGAGAGAATCAAAGGAGAGCAGATATGACGTTACTTAAATGGGTTAAGTACATTGACTCACTTGTCTGGGGGCCCGTGATGCTGGTCCTGTTGGTAGGCACCGGCATTTTTCTGACCCTGCGCACCAGATTTCTCCCCTGGCGCAACCTGGGCTACGCGCTGCGCAGCGTTTTAAGTAAGGAGGCCCGTTCCAAAGAACACGGGGACGGAGACGTGTCCCCCTTCTCCGCTTTGATGACGGCCCTGGCCTCCACCATCGGCACCGGCAACATCGTGGGCGTGGCCACCGCGCTGGTCTCCGGCGGTCCCGGCGCTCTGGTCTGGATGGAGCTGTCCGCCCTGTTCGGGATCTCCTCCAAGTTTTCCGAGTGCATGCTCTCGGTGAAATACCGGGAGGTAAACGCCCGGGGTGAGATGTCCGGCGGCCCCATGTACGTAATGAAAAACGCGTTCCCCTGGAAACGCTTCGGAGCCTTTTTGGGTGGGATGTTCGCCCTGTTCGCCATGGTGGCCTCCTTCGGCATCGGCGACATGACGCAGGCCAACTCCATCGCCGGCTCCCTGAAGTCCGCCTTTTCCGTGCCGCCGGCCATCACTGGCGCCGTTTTGACCGTTTTGACGCTGATCATCATTCTCGGCGGGATCCAAAGCATCTCCAAAATCGCCTCCCTGATCGTTCCGCTCATGGCCGTGCTGTATCTGGGCTCCGGCCTGGCCGTGATCATCGGCAACGCCTCCGCGCTGCCCAATGCCATTGTCACCATGTTCCGCATGGCCTTCTCCGTGGAGGCTGTCTCCGGCGGCGTGGTCGGCTCCATCACCGCATCCATGGTGGATGCCGCCCGCTACGGTGTGGCGCGGGGCTGCTTTTCCAATGAGGCGGGCTTAGGCTCCGCCCCCATCACCGCCGCCTCCGCCTCCTCCAGCCGTCCTGTACAGCAGGGCTACATCAACATGACCGGCACCTTTTTTGACACGCTGGTCATCTGCACCGTAACCGGCCTGGTCATCTGCTCATCCGGCGTGCTGGGCACAGTGGATCCCGCCACCGGCAAGCTGGTGGACGGCGCGGCGCTGACCATTCTGGCGTTCCGCTCGGTCCTGGGCGAGGCCGGCGCGATTTTGGTGACGGTGTGCGTGACTCTGTTCGCCTTTTCCACCATCCTCGGCTGGGAATACAACGGAGAGAAATCCTTCGAATATCTCTTCGGGCCCCGCTTTGTCATGGTTTACCGGCTGGTCTACGCATTGGTGGTCTATCTGGGCGCCACGCAGGAGCTGGACCTGATCTGGGGCATTTCCGATATTTTCAATGCCCTGATGGCCATTCCCAACCTGCTGTCCCTGCTGCTGCTCTCCGGCGTCGTATCCCGGGAGATCCGGGCCTTTGAGCCCCTGATTGCCCTCCAGCGCAAAGCCTGGCAGGAAAACCGCCGCAGCGGAAAGCGCTGACCGTTTTCTTTTATTTACACGCGCAGGGACTGCCCTGCGCGTGTAAATTTTTTGTGACGCGGTTGCATTTTCTCTTTAAAATGGTATTCTATAGGATGGCTTTGAAATTTTATAGCAAAGGACTTGATCGTATGACGAAAATTGACATTATTTCCGGTTTCCTGGGCGCCGGCAAAACCACGCTGATCAAAAAGCTTCTGGCCGAAGCCTATCAGGGTGAAAAGCTGGTCCTGATCGAAAACGAATTCGGCGAGATCAGCATTGACGGCGGATTTTTAAAGGACTCCGGCGTACAGATCTCGGAAATGTCCTCGGGCTGCATCTGCTGCTCCCTGGTGGGCGACTTCGGCCGGGCCTTGAAGGATGTGCAAAAGCAGTTTGCCCCGGACCGGATCCTGATCGAACCCTCCGGCGTCGGCAAGCTTTCAGACGTGGTCATTGCCGTGCAGAACACCATTGCCGAAGATCCGGAGTTGAGCCTCAACAGCTTTGTCACCGTGGCCGATGCCTCCAAGGTCAAAGTTTATATGAAGAACTTCGGCGAGTTTTACAACAATCAGGTGGAAAGCGCCGGTGCCATCATTCTCTCCCGTACCCAGAAGCTGACCCCGGAAAAGCTCTCTGCCGCCGTGGCCATGCTGCGGGAGAAGAATCCCACCGCCCCCATCATCACCACGCCCTGGGATCAGCTGGACGGCAAAACCATCCGCTCTGCAATGGAGGGGGTCTCTCTGGCCGATGAGATGCTGGCTAAAATGCGTGCCGAGCACGAGGCCGATGAGGCGGAGCACGAGCATGAGCATGAGCATGAGCACGATCATGACCACGACCATGACCACGACCATGACCATGACCATGACCACGACCATGACCACGACCATGACCACGACCATGACCACGACCATGACCACGACCATGACCACGACCACGACCATGACCACGACCATGACCACGACCACGACCATGACCACGACCACGACCACGACCACGCATGCGGCTGCCACGATCACGAGCATCATCACCATCATCATGCCGACGAGGTGTTCACCAGCTGGGGCGTTGAGACCACGAAGAGCTTTACTCCGGAGGCCATTGAGGCGATTCTCGCTCGGCTGGATTCCGGCGCTTACGGCAAGATCCTCCGGGCCAAGGGCATTGTTCCCACCGGCGACGGCAGCTGGATCAACTTCGACTATGTGCCGGAGGAACACGACGTGCGCAAGGGTCCTGCCGATTATACCGGCCGGCTGTGCGTCATCGGCTCGGAGCTGAAAGAGGACGGTCTGAAGGAGCTGTTCGGAATCTGAATCCGGCGCAGCCGTAATCAGCAATCATTGGAAGGATAAAAAATATGGATATTCCCGTTTACCTGGTCGTCGGCTTTTTGGACGCCGGCAAGACCAATTTCATCAACGGCATTCTGGAAGACGGCTTCGCCCGTAAGGACCGGACGCTGCTGCTCTGCTGTGAGGAGGGCGAAGAGGAATACGAGTCCAATGCCCTGGACAACGTCACGGTCGTCACCGTGGATGAAGAGTCCCAGTTGACCTGCTCGTTCCTGAAGGAATGCGAAAAAAAATATCAGCCCAAACAGGTGCTGATCGAGTACAACGGCATGTGGCAAATGGAACGCCTTTACAGAGAAGTTCTGCCGGCCAATTGGGTCCTCTATCAGATCATGTCCTTTGTCCAGGCGGAAACCTTTGATCTCTATGCCAAAAACATGGGACAGCTGATGATGGAGAAGATCACCAACGCAGATCTTCTGGTCTTCAACCGCTGCACGCCGGAGCTGCGGGATTCCCTGCGCCGGCGGAATCTGCGCATGGTCAACCGTCGGGCTGAGATCTACCTGGAAAACACCGACGGCTCCAGTGAAAATTATCTGACCGGGGATGAGTGCCCCTTCGATCTGAGCAAGGAGCCCATCGACATTCCGGATGACGATTTTGGCGTCTGGTATGTGGATGTAATGGACCATCCGGACCGCTACAGCGGCAAGCTGGTGCATATGAAGCTGATTATGTGCCACTCCAAGAAGTTCCCCGGCGTGCACTGTCCCGGCCGCTTTGCGATGGTCTGCTGCGAAAACGACGTGCAGTTCCTGGGACTCATCGCCCGGGGCGACGGGCTGGACCAGTACGCCAACCGGGATTGGATCGAAGTGACCGCCAAGATGAGCGTAGAAAAGCACAAGGCTTATAAGGGCAAGGGCCCCGTGATGAATATTCTCTCCATCGCCCCCTGCGAAAAGCCTGCCCAGGAAGTTGTCACATTCTGATCCTCTTCGTTATCATTCGTCAAAAAAGTACTCTCTGTTTTCACAGAGAGTACTTTTTTCTTCGGGTTTAACCCCCTCGCTGCCTCTTTTTCGGAACGGCAGGTCCCTTCCCTGTTTCCGTCGTCCGCTGTCTGCTCGTCTGCCGCGCTTCTTCTGCTTTGGCTGCGCAGTGCCCGCTCGCGCCGCGGCAGCACCCGATTCTCGCCATAATTCGATACAAATCGTATTTTGTCCACAAAAATATACAAAATGTATCACCCTGTTTCCCGCCATGTCTTGCATTTTTTTGCCGGATCCATATAATAAGAAGTATTCCTGTTTCCGGAAAGGATCTGCTGTTTTGAAAGGATCAAATCACCTTCTTCCCCGAAAAGAGCTTCCGCTGTGGGGCGCCCTTCTGGCCGCCGTTTTGCTCAGCGGTGCCGTCACGCTGCTGTGCCTGTGGATCCAGCCCAACTCCCTGCGGGCGGTCCTGCGGATTTTCCGTGCCCAGCCCCTGCTCGTTGTTCTAAACGCCCTGCCCATCGGTCTGGTAATCCTGGGGCTGAGCTTTTTGCTGCGCAACGTGTTTGCCGCCGCCGGGATCGCGGCGGCAGCCTGCGCGCTGCTGTCCGCTGCAAACCGGATCAAGCTGGAGGTACGGGACGAACCGGTCTTTCCCCGGGATTTCGCCCTGCTCAAGGAGGTAGGCAGCGCCATGGGCGCCTACTCCATTCGCTGGCCCTGGGGGATCCTGGCGGTCATTCTCGGCATCACCGCGCTTCTGCTGCTGCTGGGCCGGATCTTCCGGCTGCGGCCCTTTGCCCGCAGCCGGAAGATCGACTGGGCCGTCCGCCTGGCCGGCCTGGCCGGAAGCCTGCTCTGCCTGGTCTCGCTGACGCTCACGGTGTACGCCTCCAACGATCTTTATAACGCGTTTCAGGTCTCCAACGCCTATTACGTCCCCTCCGTTTTCAACGAGCTGGGATTTCCTTACTGCTTCATGCATCAGTTCACCACGTACACGGTGGATAAGCCTCAGGGCTACAGCCGCGCCCAGGCAGAATCCTGGGAAATCGGCAACGCCCCCGGCCAGGGCCGTCCCGTTCACGTCATCATGGTGATGAACGAAGCCTTTTCCGATCTTTCGGACAGCGACGCCTTTGCATACTCCGCCGCGGATGACCCGCTGCCCAATCTGCATGCCCTGCAGCAGGATACACATTGTATCTCCGGCCATGTGGTGGTCCCCGGCTTTGCCGGCGGCACCGCCAATACGGAATTCGATGTGCTGACCGGAATGCAGACCAACGCTCTTTCCGCCACCACCACGTCTGCATTCCGGGCTGTAAACCGGAACTTGGACAGCGTGCTTCGGGTCTTTGACGGCGATGGATACCACACCGCCTTCTACCACCCCGGCGACGCCTGGTTCTATAACCGCGAAAACGTCTATCGCTGGCTGGGCGCACAGGAAACCGAATTTGCCGAGGATATGGACGCGCTTGCCTATAAGGGCCGCTGGGTCACGGATGCTTACATGGCCGATTATATTGAACAGAAATTTGCCCGGGCTCTGGAGGAGGGGCAGCTGCTGTGCAGCTACACCACCACCATCCAAAACCACATGTCTTACACCGCGGATAAGTACGGGGCCGATCACACATACGCGGACGTCCCCCTGCAGGTCGACGTTTCCGACTCTGCCCGCAGCATGCTGCAGGTCTATCTGGAGGGCGCCCGGGATGCGGACGCCATGCTGGGGCGCCTGCGGGACTTCTTTGCCGGGCAGACGGAGCCGGTGGTTCTGGTCTTCTGGGGTGACCACCTGCCCTATCTGGGTGACAACCAGCAGGTTTATCGGGAGCTGGGCTCCGATGTGGCCGCGGAAGAGGATGCGCGTGCCGACCGGTTCAGCCCGTATGAAACACCCTATATCATCTGGGCCAACGACGCAGCCGCCCAGGCGCTGAACTGGACGGAAACCGTCGCCGCTCTGGATCTTCCGGAGGATGGCGACCTGAGCGCCTGCTATCTGGGCAGCCTGATTCTGGAGCTGACCGGACGCAGAACGGAGAGCCCCTGGTTCTCTTATCTGAGTCAGCTGCGCCGTCAGCTTCCGGTGATCCAGCGTGCGGATTGCCGCACGGCAAGCGGCGCAACCGTAAAGATCGACACGCTGCCTCAAGAGCAGCAGGACCTGATCTCTAAGCTGCGTTGCTGGAGCTACTACAAACTCAAGGTCAAGGATGTGAACGGATAATGCGGGAAACTTCCCGGCGCATGGCCGTGTGCGGGCTTTTGTGCGCCCTTGCGGTCGTGCTGATGCTTCTGGGCGGCGTGATCCCTCTGGCCGTGTACGCCTGTCCGATCCTGGTCATGGCGGTCCTGCTGCCCATTCAAGAACAGTATGGGGCCCGGGCGGCCCTGGCCGCCTGGGCTGCCGTTTCCGTGCTGTCCGCTCTGCTGGTCCCGCAGACAGAGCAAACCTGCGTCTATGTGTTTTTAGGCTGGTATCCAGCACTGCAGCCCCAGCTGGACCGGCTGCGTCAGCCAGTTCGCTTTTTAGGTAAACTGCTTTTGTTTAACGGCGCTGCGGCGGCCCTCTATTTCTTTGTTCTTCGGATCCTGGGCCTTGCCGAGGCCGCGGAGGACTTCTCCGGCCTCAGCCGCACCATGCTGGCCCTGACGGTGCTGCTGGGCAATCTGGTCTTCTTTCTGACGGATCAGCTGCTGCGCCGCCTGCGTCTGCAAAAGCCCTGGAAGCGATTTTTAAAGTGAACCTCTGGATGTGTCAAAACAGGAGGCGCCGGATCGGCGCCTCCTGTTTTTCTTCTCAATCTTGGTGGACCTGCGGCGACAGCGGCATCTCGCGGCTGCGCACCAGCTGAACAAACAGCTCTGCCAGCCGGGGATCAAACTGGGTTCCCCGGCCCTTTAAAATCTCCTGCACCGCATATTCCAGCGGCAGACCCCGCCGGTACGGGCGGTCCGTGGTCATTGCGTCAAATACATCCGCAACCGACAGGCAGCGGGCCGAAATAGGGATCTCCTCCCCTGCAATTCCCCGGGGATAGCCCTTTCCATCCCAGCGCTCGTGATGTCCAAGCACCGCCGGGATCACATAGTCCACCTCCGGCAGGTGGCGCACCATATCAATGGAATTGTTGACATGACTTTTCATGCACGCATACTCTTCATCCGTCAGCTTTCCGGATTTATTCAGAATATCCTCCGGAATGCTGATCTTTCCCACATCGTGCAGCAAGCCGCCCAAATAGATCGTGCGGACCTGCTCGTCATTCAGGCCGGCTGCCACAGCCAGGTTGGCTGCGTAGCGGGCCACATTTTTACTGTGGGCATAAGTATAATGGTCCTTGGCGTCAATGGCTGCCGTCAGAGCCGCGATCATCGCCAGCGTTGTCTGATGCTCGCCGTCTCCCCGCTCCACCTGATTGATAATGGCATCCGTCCGCTCCGCCAGACGGTACGGCGGCACCGTTCCTGCGCCGCGGAAAAGCATGATCCGGTCCTTGCCTCCCTGCTTGGCATTGAAGCAGGCCAGGTCCGCATTGTCCATCAGCTCCTTGGCGCTGGACGCCGCATAGGGTGCCGCGCAGATGCCGATGCTCACCGTCAGCGGCTTCAGAGCATGGCCCTCAGGCGTGTCGTTGATGGCCGTCACCCGGCGCATGATCTCTTCCGCCGTCACGCGGGCACTGCGGGCATCCTGGTGCGGCAGCAGGACTGCAAACACCTTCCCGCTGGTACGGAACACCGTTCCGCTGGCCCCCACGCATTGGCTGATCACTTCGCAAATCTGCCGCAGCGCCTGGTCGCCGGCCTTCACGCCGTAGAGCTGGTTGTAGAGCTTAAAATCGTCCACATCCACCAGGATCAGTGCCAAAGAGTCCTGCCGGCACTGCTGGAACAGCCGATCCTGCTGCTCAATAAAATAGCGGTAGTTGTACGCGCCGGTCAGCGAGTCGATCCGCGCCTCCCGGAACATCTTTTCATAAAGGCCTGCGTTTTTTATAGCGATCGAAGCGATGGATGTCACCGTCTCCAAAAAGCCCGTTTCCACATAGCTGTACGGCCGGTTATGGTCCTTTGCAGCGATCAGCACCAGACCGATCACCCGCGCGCCATCCTTCAAAGCCACCATGCAATCGATATTCAGCCGACGCAGCAGACTCTTTTCCGCTTCCCAGACGGAGAGGTACAGGGGACTTCTGCGGAATTCGCTGGTGATCAGATAGGGTTCCTGATCCCGCAGGTAGGCAACATGCGGGCTGTCCTGTGGAATGGAGAAAGACAGTGAGGCCAAGGGCTGCGCCGAGTATTTTGCCCGATAGGCCCCCTCCTCCAGCAGGCAGACATACACCTGCTCCGTGGGCAGCTCCGACTGGATGACGCCCGTCAGCTTCTTCATGATCTCCAGGGTATCCAGAGTCTGGGAAATCTCAGAGGAAAACTGCTTTAAAAGCTTATCCTGCTGCTCTTCCCGAGTAAAGAGCGCATCCGTCAGCCGGCGGGTCAGGGCATAGGTCAAAAACAGCGCGCCGGACAAAAGCAGCGCCACCACGATCGTGGCCGCCTGAAGATTCATGGCAAAGGCCCGCAGCAGAAAATCCTCCAGCGGGGTAATCACATACGCCGCGCAGAGCGCGCAGATCAAAGCCAGCACCAAAATCAGCAGGCTGCGGGACATAACCAGGGTCATCCGGAACATACGTTTTTTATACAGGGCAAACAGCATCAGCCCCGCAAACACCACGCCGCCCAGGGCATCATAAGGGAACGTATTGCCCGGGATGCCGATCTGCAGCATATTTCCGATCACCAGGCACACACCGCCGGCAATGACCAGCAGCAGCCCCGGCGAATGGATGCCCCGCTCCCGTACGACCTGCCGCACCAGGTGGACCATGTAGATCACCAGCGCCGCATGGATCGCGCAGGCAATTAAAATATGCCAATTGAAGGTATAGAGGAACACCGTCCCCTCTTCGGTCATCTGCGGCACGGGGGGCGCCAGCAAAAACTCCGTCGCCGTCAGCACCAGGTCCAAAAGCGTCAGCAGGGCCCAGACCACCGTCATGACCGGTTCTTTCCGATGGGCAAAGCATAGAAGGAACAGATAAAAAAGCCAGCCCACGGAAAAAAGTGCCATTAGGGATACCTTGAACCAGAACCCGACGCCCGGCCACATCTGCAGCCGCATCAGAATCGATCCGGTCATCCAGAGCACACAGTCCGCCAGCAGCGCCAGAAACATCCAGATCTCCGGCGTTTTTTTCGCCGCCAGCAAAGTTGCCGTCAGCAGGGCAAAGCAGCACAGCGCCGTAATGTTGACGGACAGGAAAGGAATTCCGCTCACAGCCTCATCCCCTCCCTTCCGGGACGCGCGGCCGGGCGGGCCTCATAGCGCAAAAGTCCGGCCAGATCCAACTGCCCCGGATTGATCCGGCGCAGGGTTCGCCCCGTCTCCGCCTGATATCCGGCGATGGTCCCGTACTTCAGGATCGTGATCTGCAGCGGCTCCATGTTCAAAAGCTTCTTCAGGTCGTTGTAGTCACTGTCGAAATATTTAAAGTACACCGCCAGATGCTCCTGCAGCACCTGCTTGACCACCACGTCGTAGGTCTGCGCCTCCGGCGTAAGCTCCACATACATATGCAGGAAGGGATTGTGCCCCTCGTCGAATTCCTTCTTCATCAGCCAGTCGCCGATTCCCAGCTTGGAAAGGCGCAGCACCTCTTCCACAGAGGAGGCGGTGATACGGGTAAATCCCGCAATATCGATCACATCCGGGACCCGGTCCACAAACTGGAACCGGGGCAGCTTCCCGTTTCCGGCGCTGACACAGTGGTATACATCCCCGATGCGATAGCGCATAAAGGCGCCCCCATGCAGCACGCTGATCACCAGCTCATAGTTTTCGCCCCCGTGGACCTCATCCATCAGGCAGGTCCGCGGCTGATAGCTGCGGTCTGCCAAGCCGCACCGCATTTCTTCCTCCGGGATAAATTCATAAAAACAGGAGTCTGGGAAAAACACCATGCCATTATGCTCCCAGTTTTCCGCGCCGATGCAGGTCGTTTCGGTTCCGGCCGCCAGCTCCACCGGCGTCACGCCCCAGGCTTCCGCCAGCCGCTCCCGATAGCAGCGTGCATCCGTGCCCGCGTAAAAGAGTGCCTTGATATGGAAAATATCCTTCGGCTGGATAGGCCGCCCGTCCCGGCGGCTGATATACTTGGCCCGCAGAAAGCGCAAAGCATACTTGGGCGAGACCGCGTGGGATCCGCCGGAGCTGCCGCCGCCGATGCGGGCGAAGCTGTCCGTAATATAGCTGGCCACACTGCCCAGGCCGAAGAAGAAATCGATCCCCCCCTGCATGCCCATGGCAAAGCCCTTTTTGATCCGCTCGCTGAAGGAAAGATCGGAATGCTCGTTGGAATCCGGCAGCCAGGTCAGGCGGATCTCCTCATTGGCAAGGGAGGGCATCAGCCCGGTGGCATAGGGCAGCGGCGCGCCGCCGTAAAGCACCCGGTCTCCCCGCCGGAAGTGAAATGTTCCCTTTCGGGTCGCCGTGGCCATCATCATGCAGGCGATCAGGTTGTGGCAGTATGTATCCAGCATGCTGCGCGTATAGGGTGCCTGCTTAATGGGGCGCAGTCCGCCCTCCCAGGTCGTCTGGATCCAGATCGCCGGCTCCGTGCACAGCATCTCGCTCCGCTTGGGCAGCAGCACCTCGGCATAGTCTTCATAGGTGGTCAGCGGCAGCTGCGCACGCAGCTCCTCAATGGTCCGGGGCGCCTCGCCCCGCAGCAGCTTCTTCCCCAGGCCAGACGGAGTCCAAAGGGAAAGCTGCTCGGCCAACAGGCGGCGCTGGGTATACATATACTCGGAGATGCTCATGTCCAAAAAGCCGCAGTATTCCTGCCAAAGCTGTTCCGGCGCGGCTTTTTTCATCTGATCCTCAAAGCGCACGGGCATCCCCTCCTTTCCAAAATCGTTCTTTTTCTCAGGCATCCGGCTTGCCGCCGAAACAGCGCCGCACGCTGGCCGGCGTGGGCAGCAGGAACGGCGTCTCACGCCGATAGGCATCGTAGCCCGTCAGCCGGGCCGGGAAGACCCAGCAGTCCTCAAACGCCGCCAGCAGCAGGTTCAGTACGCTGTACAAAAGCGCCTCCCGCAGCGCAAGCCCCAGGGGCCACAGACACAGAAAAAGCCCCGCCAGCCACAGCACCCCCGGATGCCGGCACAGCGCGTACATGCCGACCGTCTGCGTGGCCCGGTCCTGACCGGGCTGCTCGTAGGAGGCGGCCCGGGGCAGCGCGAAAAACAGCGCATCCACTTCCAGCGCCAGGAAGATGGCCGCAAGCAGCCAGAAAAGGCCCCGCACCGGGCCGGAGGCACTTCCTGTCCCCCGGAAAAGGGAGGTCCCCACCGCCGCAAGTAGCAGAAGGCAGCCTGTCGGGAAGCACAGCCGCAGCGGCTTTTGCCCCCATTTCCAGTCGTTCCAGTCCCCTAAAAACAGCACGGCAAAAGCCAGGGTCCCCATCCAGATCATCGGTTTTGTCCTCTTTCTGTACAACGCTGTCGGTTTGTTGTGACAAACTTAGCCTTATATCCACCAATACGAGTTTATTATAGCGTCCTTTTTCTGTCAATTCAACAAATTTCACGTCTCCCTTTTTCACAAATCGACGTATTTTCCAGCGCGCAAGATATTGAGCCTGTGCGTTTCCTCTTGGCATAGGCTTTGTTGCCTCCGCTCCGTTGTTACTATTTTTCTCGATTTCTGCGTAATAATATTTATTTTATAACCATTTGTTTCGTTTTTATTTGTGCACTCTATACAAAAACCGCCTGCCGCAAAATCGGCAGGCGGTCATCCGCTCAGGAGGGCTGCTGTTCTTCATGGTAATACCTGTACACAGCCGCGGCAGCGTCGGCGGGCAGTACCTCCCGCAGCTGTGCCTCGTCCGCCTGGCGAATCGCCCGGATGCTGCCAAAGCGCCGGCGCAGGGCCTCTCTGCGCTTGGGCCCGATCCCCGGGATCTCATCCAGCCCCGAGCGCAGGTTCCTTTTCTCATGGCTCTCCCGATGGAAGGTGATGGCAAAGCGGTGTGTCTCCTCCTGGATCCGGCCCACCAGCGTAAAGACCGCCTGCTGCGCCGCAATTCCGATCTCTTCCCCCTCCGGCGTCACCAGAGCCCGGGTCCGATGGCGGTCATCCTTAACCATGCCGAAAATCGGGATCCGCACCCGCAGCGCCTGGGCGGCTGTCCGGGCAGCCCGGGCGTGGGCCGCACCGCCGTCGATCAAAAACAGGTCCGGAAGGGGCAAAAACTTCGGATCCCCATCCACGGCCCGCTGCAGACGTCTGCGCACCACCTCTTCCATGGACGCATAATCGTCCGGCCGCCCCTGGACGCTTTTGATCCGAAAGCGGCGGTACGCGCTTTTCAGAGGGCGACCCTTCTGGTACACCACCATCGACGCCACAATATCCGCCGCGCCGGTGTTGGAAATATCGAACGATTCGATCCGCTCCGGTGGGTCCGGCAGGCCCAGCATGCGCCCCAGCAGCTCCGCCGAGGCGTTGGAGCGCTCCTCCGTTCCGGCGGCCCGGTGCACCTCCTCCATGGCGTTGCGCTGTGCCATTTCCCGCAGCTCCGCCTTTTCGCCCCGCTGCGGCACATGGACCCAGACCCGGTGTCCGGCCCGCTTGCTCAGCGCCTCGGACAGGGCCTCCGCCTCCTCCGTCTCCACCGGAAGCAGGATCTCGTGGGGCATCAGCGCCCTGGGCAGATAATACTGGGCTGTCAGCGCCGCCAGCAGCTGCGCCTCTCCTTCTTCCATGGCGGATGCAACAAGGCCCGTCTCCCGCCCGGTCAACTGACCGTTCTCCACATGCAAAACGGCATAGCAGCTCTTCTCTCCGCCCCGGTAGAGGCCCCAGATGTCCGTGTCGGCACAGATCCCGGCGATCACGCTCTGCTTTTTGGACAGGGCCCCGATGGCCTGGATCCGATCCCGCAGCAGGGCCGCCTGTTCAAAATGCAGCGCCTCCGCCTCGCGCTCCATCTCCACGGTCATCTCCCGCACCAGCTGGCGGCTTTTCCCCTCCAGCAGCTGCACGGCCTGATCCATGCGCCGGCGGTATTCCTCCTCGCTCATCTCCGGACGGCAGAACCCGTCGCAGCGGCCCATGTGATAGTTCAGGCAGGGACGGTCGGCGCCGATATCCCGGGGAAACCGGCGGCGGCAGGTGGGCAGACGCAGCGCCGCGCACACGGCGTCCAGCGCCTGCCGGGTCTCCGAGCGGCCGCCGAAGGGGCCGAAGTACCGGGCGCTGTCATCAGCAAGCCGATTGACCATGGAAAAGCGTGGATAGCGCTCGTTGGAAAGGCGCACAAAGGGATAGCCCTTGTCATCTTTGAGCAGGATATTGTATTTGGGGCTGTGCCGTTTGATCAGCGCATTTTCCAAAATCAGCGCCTCAAACTCGCTGGAAACGAAAATCGTGTCAAAATGGTCCACCTGGGAAACCATCTGCCGGGTTTTGGCGGTATGAGCGGCGCTGTCCTGGAAATACTGACTGACACGGTTTTTCAGCTTTTTGGCCTTGCCCACATAGATCACCTTGCCCGTCCGGTCCATCATCAGATAGACGCCCGGCGCCAGCGGCAGGGCATTGGCCTTGTTTTTCAGTTCCTCCTGCGTCATCGCTTCGGCTCCTCTTTCAAGTTTTCCGCCTCGTATAACAAATGGGGCGGCTTTGCGCAATGCAAAGCCGCCCTCATGCGGGTCGCTTCAGTCTTACTCGCCGAAGTTGTCCTTCACCAGCTCCACCAGGGCGGCGACAGCTTCCTTCTCATCGGATCCATCGGCGATCAGAGTAATCGTGGTGCCCTTCACGATGCCCAGGGACAAAACGCCCAGCAGGCTCTTTGCGTTCACCCGGCGATCCTCTTTTTCCACCCAGATGCCGCTTTTGAACTCATTGGCCTTCTGGATAAAAAACGTCGCCGGTCTTGCGTGCAGACCTACCTCATTGTTGACGGTAATCTCCTGTGTATACATGCTGCAGCACTCCTTTATGATGCGTTTTCCATAGCTTCGCATGGGGGCTCTTTTCTTCTTTTATCATAGCCGCTTTTTGCAATGCCGTCAATGGCGTTTTTCACAAACATTTAAAAATCCCCCGGGGGTTCGCTCCAGCTTTTTAGACACATTGCCGCTCTGCAGCCGCGGGCCGGCGCCCGGCCCATCCAAAATTTTCAGAACGCGCCCTTTTATCGATTTCGCAAAAGCCGGGCAAACTATGCAGCGGGTATCGCAGCCTGAGATTATTAGGAGGAACCGCATATGAAAAGAAGCATTTCGCTCCTGCTCTCGGTCCTGCTGGCGTTCTCGCTTCTGACCGCCTGCGGCACCGATCAAAACAACAACGCAAACAACAACCCCACCGGCTCCAACGGCATGACCACCGCGCCCAACACCGGTAGCGCGGCAAATCCCAACGACAACCAGACACCCTCCGCCTCCGCCTCCGCCCCCGAATCCGGGCGCTCCGCCGTCCGGGACTGGGGCGATGATCTGCGCAACGACTGGGATCGTACGGAAGACGCCCTGACCGGCGAGGATACCCGGCGCACCGACGGCACCACGACCCGTCAGCGCGCGGTGGAGCGCGGCGTCTCTTACGGACACGTGCTGCAAAGCAGCCGTCAGCGGGCCCTGTAAGCTCTTCCAAAGCGTTTTTCCGGACCGAAAAGGGGACTGCCCATACCTGCAGTCCCCTTTTCCTCTGCGCCCGGCCCCGCCTTACAGCGGCCGGAAGCGGATATCCTTTTCCAGGATCAGCCGGCCATCCTCCGCCCAGCCCGCGGGCGAAAAGCCGTAAAATCCAAAAAACGCCTGCGCCCCCGCATTTTCCTCCGGCAGGCAGAGGCGCAGCCGCTCCCTGCCCAGCGGGCGGTAATGACGCACCGCCTGGCCCAGCAGCTGAATGCCCAGTCCCCGGTTTTGCCGGGATTCGTCCAGGCAGTACAGGCTGATCCAACCGCAGCCCCGTTCTGCCTCCTTCTCCGGCGCCAGCTGCACCACGCCGGCCGGTGTTCCGCTCTGCACCGCAAGCAGCGTGGGCCGCGCCGGAGCCTCTTCCCGCAGCACCCGCTCATCCCAGGCGCGCCCGGGCAGCACCGCAGCCCATTGCCGCCGTACACACGCACAGATCCAGTCCAGCGCCGGCCCGGAGCCGCCCGGTTCAAAATACAGGCCCGGCTCCAGCGCGCGGCTGCCGGAACGGGTGGTGTGCCGGCTCAGGGCGCTCTCCTCCGCCGGAACATGGCTGGCATCATCCCGGTACACGACCCGGATGGCGTCGTCCTCCGCCTCCAGCAGCGACACCGCCGTGTTGTCCCCGTTGGGCGTCTGGCCGATCTGCGGCAGCGTATATCCCTGCAGCGCCCCCAGCAGCAGCCGGATCGCGCAGCCGTGGGACGCCAGTGCCACCGTTTCGCCGGGGTGCATGCGGACGATCGCACGCACGGCCGCCAGCATCCGCGCCTGCACGGCCGCAGGCGCCTCGCCGCCCTCCACATGCCACAGGTCGCCCCGGTGGTTGAAATACTCCAGCTGGTCCGGCTGGGTCCGGGCGATCTCGCCCCAGGTCTTTTCCTCCCACTCGCCCACGCAGATCTCGCGCAGGTCCCGCCGGGGCTGCACCGCAAGGCCCTTGGGCCGCGCCACCGCACTGGCCGTGGCCCGGGCCCGGTACAGGTCGCTGGCATACACCGCGTCCAGGTGTACGTCCCGGAAGCGCGCCGCCAGTGCCTGCAGCTGCCGCCAGCCCCGGTCCGTCAGAATGCTGTCATACTGCCCCTGGGCGATCCGGTAAAGATTCCCCTCCGCCTCCGCATGGCGGATCACATATACTCTGGTCATATTCCCTCCGCGGCTCCGCGCCGCCCTTGTTTTTTCTTTCATTATAATGAAGAATTTGCCGCCGCGCAATCCGAATTTGCCGCACGCATCGGGTCATACTAATCCCGTGCCGAAAAGGAGTGACGAACGATGAAAGACTGTACCGGTTTTTGGTTCGGTATGGGAGCCGGCATGACCGCCGGCCTTGTGTTGGGAATGACGGCCGTTTCATGCAGGCGATCCATGAAAACCCAGGTGGGCAAGCGCATTCAGCGCATGGGTGTCGCCGTGGATCACACCGTGGACAACCTGATTTCCAACCTGCGCTGAGGCGCGGCGGAAAAGCCGGAGGAGTCGGCCGCTCCCCGGCTTTTCTGCCGCCCCGCGTTCTTTTTGGATCTTTTTGGAAAATTGAATTTTTTTCTTGACTTTCCGCCAGTCTCTGCTATAATAATAACGCTGTCTGTCAGCGCTATATGGGAGTTTTACCCGAACAGCTATGGAGAAGTCGCCTAGTTGGTCGAGGGCGCATGATTGGAAATCATGTAGGCCCCTAAAGGGTCTC
>CAKTHE010000010.1 GCA_934563745.1 uncultured Dysosmobacter sp.
CCTGCACACCAAGCGGGCCTTGGTGGAGGAGGGCGGCACGATCGAGTGGGTGTCCGGCTCCTTCGGCTCTCATGTGGGCTGTCTGTATCCCATGAGCGTGCTCAAGGGCGACAATGCCCGCATGGAGTTTACCGGTGTCACCTTCGCCGGAGCGGGGCAGAATCTGGACACCGGAGCCAAGGTGGTGCACATCGGGAAGAATACCAGCTCTTATATGAATACCCGGTCCATCAGCAAAAGCGGCGGCATCAGCACCTTCCGCAGCAGCGTAGTGGTGGAAAAGGGAGCGACGGGAGCGAAATCGGCCGTCTCCTGTCAGTCTCTGATGCTGGACTCTGAGTCCCGCTCGGATACGATTCCCGCGATGGACATCAAGACCCGGGACGCGGCCATCGGGCATGAGGCGAAGATCGGCTCCATCAGCGATGAGGCCGTGTTCTATCTGATGAGCCGGGGCATGAGCGAAGAGGACGCCCGGGCGCTGATTGTCAGCGGCTTTGCCGACAACGTCTCCAAGGAACTGCCGGTGGAGTACGCCGTGGAAATGAACAACCTGATCCGCCTGGAAATGAAGGGCAGCATCGGCTGAACGGGAAAAGGAGTTTGCATATGAGTGATACGATTTTGATCAACCAACTTCCCACCCGGACCTGGAACTTTCTGGGCGTGAATGAGACAGCGCTCCCCTGGGAAGAGGCGGAGACCTGCACCCTGGAGGAGACTTGCTTCCGGGCGGAGGGGCAGGAGCAATCCCCTCGTTTTGTCAGCGTGGACGGCTGCGGCGAATACAGCCGTAAGACCATTCGGGTGGAGGCGCCGGAGGGCAGCTCCGTGACCGTGATCGAGACGCTGCGCACGGCCGCGCATTTGGCGGTGTGCACGCAGCTGCAGGCCGGAAAAAATGCCCGGATCCGCCTGGTGCAGGTGCAGGATACGGCGGAAGGATCCAGCCTTTACACGCAGGTGAGCGGAAGCTGTGCGGACGGCGGGCAGATCGAGCTGGTGCAGATCTTCCTGGGCCGGGGCGACCTTTATTCCGACAGCCGGATCGAGCTGCCGGGACAGGGCGCCGGGTTCCAGGCGGATATCGGCTATCTGGGCCGCGGAAAGCAGACCATTGATCTGAACCTGGTGGTCAACCATTACGGAAAGAAAACGGAGAGCGCGATCCGCGCCGCCGGCGCCTTGAAGGACGCGGCACAGAAGATCTTCCGGGGCACCATCGATTTCAAGAAGGGCTCTTCCGATTCTGTCGGCAACGAGCAGGAGACCGTTTTGATGCTGGGCGAGGATGTCCGGAATAAAACCGTCCCGCTGATCCTGTGTGCCGAGGAAAATGTGGTGGGCAATCACGGCGCCACCATCGGCGAGCTGGATGACGAGACGCTGTTCTATCTGGAAAGCCGCGGCATCGGCCGGGAAGCGGCGGAGAACCTGATGGCCCGGGCGGCCATCGAACGGGTGACCCGCACGGTCGGGGATCCGGAGACGGAGGAAAACATTATGAACCGTTTGAATGAGGAGCTGTAAGATGGCACACGATTATAAAATGGATTTTCCGCTGCTGGCGTCCGATCCGGTGGTTTACCTGGACAGTGCGGCCACTGCGCAGCGCCCCCAGTGCGTCCTGGACGCGGACCGGGAGTTTTACAGCAAGTATAACGCAAATCCCCTGCGGGGCCTGTATCCGCTCAGCGTGGAAGCCACGGAGCGGTATGAAGAGGCCCGGGAGGCCGTGCGGGCCTTTTTGAACGCCAAGAGCACGGAGGAGATCGTCTTTACCCGCAACACGACGGAGGGACTGAATCTGGTGGCATACAGCTACGGCCTTTCCCATGTGAAGGCGGGCGACGAGGTGCTGGTGTCCATTATGGAGCATCACAGCAATCTGCTGCCGTGGCAGATGGTGTGCCGTCAGACCGGAGCGACCCTGAAGTTCCTGGAGTGCGAGCCGGATGGATGTGTGGACCTGAACAAGGTGGAGAGCCTGATCACCCCGAAGACCCGGATCGTGGCGATTACGCAGGTCTCGAATGTCCTGGGCCGGGAAAACCCCATTCGGGCCATTGCGGATCTGGCGCACCGGGTGGGTGCGGTGATCGTGGTGGATGGTGCCCAGAGCACGCCCCACATGCCGGTGGACGTCCGGGCGCTGGACGCGGATTTCCTGGCTTTTTCCGGCCACAAGGTCTACGGCCCCATGGGCATCGGCGCGCTGTACGGAAAGCGGGAGCTGCTCGATGAGATGCCGCCGTTTATGACCGGCGGAGAAATGATCGAGTCGGTCAGCCGGGAGAGCGCCGTTTACGCGGAGCTTCCGCATAAGTTCGAGGCCGGCACGGTCAATGCGGCCGGCGCCATGGGGCTTCACGCGGCTTTGAATTACGTGCATACCGTCGGCTTTGAGACCATGCACCGGCGTGAGGTGGCCCTGACGGAACGGGCCCTGCGCGGAATGCGGCAGATGCCGTATATCCATGTGCTGGGTTCGGAGAAGGCAGAGGAGCATACCGGCATTGTGACCTTCACGGTGGATGGCGTTCATCCCCACGACATCAGTGAGGTTCTGGCTTCCGACGGGATTGCGATCCGGGCGGGCCACCACTGCGCCCAGCCGCTGCTGCAGTATCTGGGCCACAGCTCCACGGCACGGGCAAGCTTTGCATTTTACAATACGGAATCGGATGTGGACCGGCTTCTGGAGAGCCTCTCCACCTTAAGGGAGCGGATGGGCTATGGAAAATAGAAGCTTTTATAATGAGATCCTGACCGAGCACAATATTCACCCGGAGTTCAAGCATGACCTTCCGGATGCGGATATCGTGCTGGAGGGGGTCAATCCCAGCTGCGGCGATGACATTTTCCTGAAGCTGAAAACGGACGGAGATACCATCACCGACGGTGCCTTTGTGGGAGATGGCTGCGCGATTTCTCAGGCCTCGGCGGATATTATGCTGGGCATGGTGATCGGGCGGAAGAAGGACGAGGCGCTGAAGCTGGGCGAGACCTTTATGCGCATGATCAAGGGCGAGGCTACGGACGAGGAGATCGATTCGCTGGAGGAGGCTTCGGCTCTGCGGGATATTGCCCACATGCCGGCCCGGGTCAAATGTGCGGTTCTGGGCTGGCGAACGCTGAAAGAAGCACTGGACGCCCCGGAGGAAAACGCGTAAAAGAACCATGAACTGCCGCCCGGGACAAAGATCCCGGGCGGCAGCGTCATCAAATGAAGGAGGAGCGGACCCTATGAAACAGGATCAACAGACGGTTTCGCCGGAAGCGCTTTTGAAAGCGGCGCAGGCCCTTGCTCCGCAGCTGCTGAAGGACCGGCGGCAGCTGCATGCCCACCCGGAGGTGGGGGCGGAGCTGCCGGAAACGACAGCTTACGTGGAAGAACGCCTGCGGGAAATGGGGTATGAGCCGAAGCGCGTGGCCGGCGGCGTGGTGGCAGCGCTGACCGGACGCGACACGGGGCGGTGCTTGCTGCTGCGGGCGGATATGGACGCGCTGCGGATCCGGGAGCAGACCCGGCTTCCGTTCCGTGCGGAGAATGGGGCCATGCATGCCTGCGGCCACGACCTGCACACGGCCATGCTGTTGGGAGCGGCGGCGCTGCTCCGGCAGTATCAGAGCACTCTGCAGGGCACGGTCAAGCTGGTGTTTCAGCCGGATGAAGAGGGGTTTACCGGTGCAAAGGCCATGCTGCAGGCCGGAGTGCTGCAGGATCCAAAGCCGCAGGCTGCGCTGGCGCTGCATGTAAACTCCGGCACACCCAGCGGGCTGGTGATCTGCGGAAAGGGAACCTTTATGGCGGGCTGCACGCTGTTCCGGATCCGGGTGCAGGGGGTCGGCTGTCATGGTGCCATGCCGGAAACCGGCGTGGATCCCATCAACATTGCGGCACACATTTATCTGGCTCTGCAGGAGATCACCGGACGGGAGCTTCCGGCCAAGAAGCCGGCGGTGGTGACGGTGGGCAGCTTCCACGCCGGAAAGGCGCCGAACATCATTCCCGGAGAGGCGGTGCTGGAGGGGACCATCCGCTGCTTTGACCGGGAGCAGACTGCGCAGATCCTCTCCCGGATTCAAACGATAGCCCAGGGCGTGGCCGCGGCGTTTCGGGGCAGTGCCGCGGTGGAGGAGCTGGCTTCTGCTCCGCCGCTGGTCAACGACCCGGCGCTGATGGAGCAGATGGCCCGGTTTGCCGGACAGCTGCTGGGCGAACGGGCGGTCTGGCGCATGGAAGAGGGCGGCATGGGGTCGGAGGATTTTGCCTCCTTTACCTATGAGCTGCCCTGCGCGTATCTGCTGCTGGGGGCCGGAAGCCGGGATGAAGATCCCCTTTTCGGACAGCCCATGCACAATGAAAACGTTGTATTCAACGAAAAGGTCCTGCCCCTGGGGGCGGCACTGCACAGTTGGTGTGCCTTGAATTGGCTCTCCGGTGCGGGAGAGGCGGTCGGGACGGACCGGGTATGAATGAGGAAAGAAGGATGCTTGCCGGACTGCGGTGAGCGTCCTTCTTTTCGCCCTTGGGGTGGATTGAAAAATCTCCAATCCGGACAGAAAACGAATCCAAAAGACAAAAAAGTTGTGGCTGGATTCCGCTTGAAAGAAAATCGGCCTTTTGTTATAATCAAAAAAGAATGTTCCGCGCGGCGGCGTGCTTCACCGCGGCGGAGGAACGGCGGAAAAGCGGGCAGGGCGTTTGCAAGAATTGAGGTGAGCGGCGATGGCGGATTCCAATATCACAAAGCGCGCGTTGGCGGCGGCCTTGAAAGAGCTGATGGAGCAGGAACCCTTTGAAAAGATCAGCGTTTCGGATATCTGCGAGGGCTGCGGCATGAACCGGAAAAGCTTTTACTATCATTTCCAGGATAAGTACGATCTGGTGAACTGGATTTTTGACGTGGAATTTTTCCGCGCCGCCAGTCAGCAGACGGATGCAGAACTGTGGGATTTTATCCATAATCTGTGCAGCTATTTCTATGAAAACCGGAATTTTTACCGGCGGGCGCTGAAGATCGAAGGACAGAATTCCTTCCTGGATCATTTTAAAATGACGCTGGCCTCTGTGCTGGGCAGTTTTTTGCAGCAGGTGCTGGCGCAGGAGGGAAAGGAATTTGCCGATCCGGCGGATATGGAGTTTTACATTGCGTTCTATACAGATGCCCTTATCGGTGCATTTGTGCGCTGGCTTTCGGAAAAGGACTGCCTTCCGCCGGAGAAGTTCAGCGAAAGGATCCATTCCTGCGTCCGGATCCTTGTGGACTATCAGGATAGCCTGTGAATAAAAAAGCAGCCCGGTTGAACCGGACTGCTTTTTTTATTATGAAACAGGGGGCGGTGTGCCGCCGAAGTTCTTTACTGTTCACTTCGCCGGAGCAGAATCTCCCGCAGAGACGTATTGTGGAAGTTGAGCGGCGTATGCGGCGCCTCCTTGGCGGAGGGGACCAGGGAACCGTCCGGCCGGAAGATCATTGCCCGGGCGTCTTCGCAGATCACTGTATCGACCCGGTGGAAATCGCCCCAGAGATCAACAGGGATCGTATCAAATTCCTGCCGGCAGCGGGCGGAGAGTACTGCGGCATACAGCGCGTCCTTCTGCGCGTCGGCCATTGACTCTGCCGGAGGGACAAAAAAGGTCATCAGCGGATGCAGTGCGCCGGCATCGTACAGGATCCCGCCGTCCTCCACCGCGTCGGCCTGCACGGAAGCAGAGAGGTAGTGGACCCCGTAGAGCATCTGGCGGCTGCGCATTCGGCTGCAGCAGCGGTCTGCGCCGGGCTGCATTTCCACCGAAAGCATCAGGTTGTGCAGGGGGACAGCGGCGCTCAGAAAGTCGTCCGTCATCTCCGCGGGGGTTGAAAACAGGAAAAACGCGCATTCGCCGTGGCTGCGGATCAGGGGCAGAAGGACCTCCGGCTGAGAGGGGGCGAAGAGCGCCCAGGTGTAGATTCCCAGGGCCTCTCCCTGGGCGATCAGATCCTCATAGGCGGACGGATCGGCGTCATAGGAGGCGGCGTCCACCTGCAGCGCAACAGCCCAGGGCGTGGCGAGCCCGCTGGAGGCCCGTTCTTTCCGAATGACCCGGGCCCCGGCCGTAAGACCGTTGTAGCCCAGGTTCATGCCGAAGGTCACCAGCCGGTCGGTATCAATGTGAGCCGCCACATCCTGGATCAGGCGATAATAGCTGCTTTGGTCGTTTTCCAGCATGGTCTGCGCCACCTGGAAGAAGTATGTCTGAAAGCGCCCGGTTGAAAAATGAAGCGCCATGTCTACCAGACTGCGGGTGCTTCGTTCCGGATCGTTTTTCAGGTTTTCCAGTTTCTGCCGCACAAAGGTTTTTACCAGGGCGTAAGACACGGAATGAATCGCATTGTGAGCCATGAGACTTCCTCTTTCCGCTGTGAGTGTTGATGGGCGTTTGAAATCAAAAATTATTATAGTACGTGGGGCCGAGGGCCGCAACGGGACAAAATCCGGGCTCTGTCTAAAAACCGCGGCGCTCCGGCCTCTGCCGGAGCCGGAACCGGCCAGGATCCGGGAAGGAAGGGCAGCGAAAAAGATTTTGAAAAATTGAAAAAAATCCCTTGACAATCCATGGGGCATATGGTAATCTAGGACCGTGGTTAGTCAAGACAAACCGACGGGGCACCGACCGTCGGTTCCCTTTGGACGAAGGGGATTAGTTAAAGCTAACCGCCAAGCGGCAGCCTTGGAAGATTTACATGTTCCCCTCGTTTTGTGGCAGTTCCCGGCCCTTCGCGCGGCGAGATCCGCGCGAAGGGCGGGAAACGCAACCGACCGAAGGGAGAGAGGAGCGGAGCGCCTGTGGAACGGACCTTTGAAACGGTGCTGGTTGAACAGTGCGCACCGACCCTGGCGGGGGCAAAGCCCGGCAGCCTGTTCCGCTGCGGCGGACGGGATCCGGAGCAGGTCCTGAAAAAGGTTGACGAGTGGGACCGGCGGTTTCGGCCGTTGGGCCTGCGGGCGGTGGTGCTGCGGGTGTGCTCCCGCACGGGCGACTGCCTTGTTTATGTGTATCGGAGCGGCTGGGTAGGTAAGCTGCTGGCCGAGAAAGAGCGCTGGGCGTTTTTGAAGGCTCGGGGCTATGAACGCACGGACGATGTGGAAGGGATGCTTGCACAGCTTTCCAGGCGCCTTTGCCTGGAGGCGGAATACCCCCACGAGATCGGCATTTTTCTTGGTTATCCGCTGCAGGATGTGGTTGGCTTCATTGAGAACCGGGGACGCAACTGCACGTACTGCGGATACTGGAAATGCTACGGGGACCCGGCAGATGCCAGACGGCGCTTCGCCCGGTATCGGGCCTGTACGGATGCGTACAAGCGCTTGTTTGAAAAGGGAACACCTCTGATCCAGCTGGTGGTGGCAGCGGCCTGAGCAAGCCGTGAAATTTCATGAAAAGAGGACTGTATATGAACAAAGTTGCGATTATTTACTGGAGCGGCACCGGAAACACGGAGCAGATGGCCCAGTGTGTGGCGGAAGGCGCCAAGGGCGCCGGCGCGGAGGCAGAGCTGCTGACGCCGTCGGCGGTCAGTGCCGCGACGCTGGATGGTTACGACGCGGTGGCCTTCGGCTGCCCGGCCATGGGCGCCGAGGTCCTGGAAGAGAGCGAGTTTGAGCCGATGTTTGCCGGGGTAGAGGGTAAGCTGAAGGGCAAGAAGATCGCTCTGTTCGGTTCCTACGGCTGGGGCGACGGCCAGTGGATGCGTGATTGGTGCGACCGCTGCAAGGCGGACGGCGCCGTTATTCTGGAAGAGCCGGGCCTGATGGTCAACGAGGCTCCGGACGATGCGGGGCAGGAATCCTGCCGGGAGTTGGGCCGGCAGCTGGCTAACTGGTAAGGCGAAGAGCCACCGTTTTATGTTTGCACGAAAAGTCCGTATTTGTTGATCGGGAACAAACGCGGGTTTCGTAAATATTGCACCTCCTTTTCTGACACCCCTGCGCGGAGCCATAGCCGCGCAGGGGTTTACTCCGTCCCGCAGCCGGCGAGCCTTGTCAAAATGGAGCGATTATGGTACAATCCAGCCATACGGACCCGCGTGGGCGAGGAGGAACGCAATGTTGATTTATTGGTTGGCAACGCCGATGATGGCGGTGGCGGCGCTGTATATTGCCGCGGCCCTGCTGCCGGCAGTTTTTCTTTTGCGCTATATTTACAAACAGGATACGGTGGAAAAGGAGCCGCCGGCATTGCTGGGGCGGCTTTTGATCATGGGCGTTCTGGCGGCCTTATGTGCCGGCGCGGCGGAAAGCCTTTTGGAGCCGCTGCTGCAGCGCCTGATCAATCCGAATCGCCCCCTGTACGTCATTGTGCTGGCCTTTGCAATCGTGGGCGTCGCGGAGGAGGGGGCGAAGTTTTTCTTCTTAAAGCGCTGCACCTGGAACGATCCAAACTTTAACTTCCGCTTTGACGCCATGGTTTACTCCGTGTTTGTTTCCCTGGGATTTGCTGCAGTGGAAAATATACGCTATGTGCTCAGTTTCGGATTGTCGGTGGCGCTGCCCCGGGCGCTGTTTGCCATACCGGGTCATATGTGCTTTGCCGTTTTTATGGGGCTTTTCTACGGGCGTGCGAAGCTGTGCGAGGGACTGGGAGACGCGTGGGGCATGCAGAAAAATCTGCGCCGGGCCTATTTTGCGGCCGTGCTGCTGCACGGATTTTACGATGCCTGCGCCATGCTGAATACCACGGCGTCCATGGTCGTCTTTTTGGTTTTTGTATTTTTGATGTACCGCAGGGCCTTTCGTTTGATCCGGCAGGAGTCTGCCACGGACGCTCCTGTGTAAAACCGAACGAAAAACCCGCCCCGGCTGCGCAAAGCGGCCGGGGCGGGTTTCATAAGTGGTGCAGGCAGAGAACACGAGAAGCGTCAGGTCAGCACGGCGCGGATCCGATCCTGAATCTGTGCGTGGAGGGTGGCATACTGTGCAAGCTCCTCCGCACTGAGGCGGGCGGTCCGGGCCGATTCGTAAAGAGCCTGCGCAGCCCGCAGATCGGTGAGCACCGACTCTGCCGCAGGGGGAAA
Organism: uncultured Dysosmobacter sp.; assembly: GCA_934563745.1. Lineage (GTDB taxonomy): Bacteria > Bacillota > Clostridia > Oscillospirales > Oscillospiraceae > Oscillibacter. The sequence goes on from CAKTHE010000010.1 coordinate 9,063, forward strand.
GAGGAAGCGGAGACGCTTCTGCGGGGCTTCCGGCTCCCGCAGCTCTTCCGTGCGCAAAAGGCCCTTGCCGCTCAGCCGCTGGACCAGCAGGGACAGCGTTCGCCGGGAAAGGCCGGCGAAGTCCGCAGCCTCCTGTCGGGTCACGGGACCGGGCAGACTGGACAGGATCAGCAAAGCTTCCGCCTCCTGCAGGGTAAGGGTGTTTTTCAGGGCGGCGGTTTCCAGATAGTGCTCCAGAAGCTTACGCTCCCGATAGGCGTCGGCCAGGGGGCCGGAGGCGCCCAGCAGCCCGGAATCCACCTGCATGCGCTCGCTGCCCAGCTTTTGCGAGCCGGGCAGAAGCGTGGGCGGGACTAGCCCGTCGCCGGCCGCATCGACCAGAAAGCGATAGACCTTCAGACGGCTGCGCTCGTATTCGTCCTCATCCAAAACGCTTTTATAAAACTGCTGGTAATAGTCGAACATCATCAGCTTCATCTTAACGGTTTTGGAGAGGCTGACGTTCTGGTTGGCCAGAGACCCCTTGGTTTTTACATAGTAATAGATCGGGACCTGCAGCGCATAAAAGCGCTGGGCGTGACGAATGTATTCCAGGTTGAAAAGAAAATCTTCGCACCAGCTGATCTCGGGATCCATACGCAGGTGGTGTTCCTCGATGATTGCCCGGCGGTAGAGCTTATTCCAAAGCACACCGTAATAAAAATCGGCCGGATTTTCCATCATATGGGCGGCATAGGCCTCCCGGGTCAGGACGCAATCCTCCTCGATGTCGCCCTTTTGGGAGACACGCTCGCCCACCACACGGTAAAAGTCCGCGATGACCAGGTCGCAGCTGTGTGCTTCGGCGGCCTGGACCAGGGAGGCGGTGGCGTCCGGAGTGATCCAGTCGTCACAGTCCAGAAATTCCACCCAGGTGCCGCGGGCCCGGTCCAAGGCCTGGTTGCGGCTGTCCGAGACGCCGGAATTCTCTTTGTGAAGGACCTGGATCCGGCTGTCCTTTGCGGCGTATGCATCGCAGATGGCTCCGGAGGCGTCCTTACTGCCGTCATCGACCAGAAGCAGCTCATAATCCTGATATTCCTGCGAGAGGATGCTTTCGATGCAGCGGCCCACGGTAGCCTCGCCGTTGTAGACGGGAACAATAATGCTGACGGTAGGTTTCATGAAGACACTCCTTGTCCGGTTGAGTTGAACGTATTTTTCAGTATACCAGTTCAAGCTGCGCTTGACCAGCCCCAATGCGGGATTGTGTACCGGATTTCTCTGTGCTATGATAACGGGGATAAGCCAACAAGGAGGAATGCAGTATGGTGACCATGGCACAGCGTTTGGAACAGCTTCGGCAGGAGAAGGGACTCAGCCGCCCGGCTTTGTCCACAGCTTTGGGGCTGCCCAGAACGGCCATTGAAAAGTTTGAAACGGGGCGGCAGACGCCCACACAGGCACAGCAGGAAAAAATTGCGGCCTATTTCGGCGTGTCGGTTTTTTACCTGCGGGGAGAAAGCCCGGACACGACGCAGATGTCCGACTGGATGGACGGCGCGTTCCAGCAGTCGGAGCAGCCGGCTCCGGCCGCGGTGCAGCAGCCGCGCCGGGCAGCCGCACAGGCTGCCCGTACGGCCCGGGAGGAAAGTCCGGTGTTTGCCGCATTTCTGGACAGCCCGAAGTTTAAGCAGTATCTGCAGAAGGCAATCCGGGAAGCGCTGGCCTCTCCGGAGGGACGGGCTCTTGTGGAAAAGGCGGTTCGCAAGGAGCTGGATCAGCGCCGCTGAACGGCATGACCGCAGAAGCTGGAAGAAAAAGCCCCCTGTGCGTGAGCGGGATCACGCACAGGGGGCTTTTTTGATGGGAGAAGGGGGAAGAGGCGCAGGACCGCCGCTTCTCAGATGATTCCCTGGCTGAGCATGGCGTCGGCCACCTTGTTGAAGCCGGCCAGGTTGGCGCCCACCAGCAGATTGCCGGGCACGCCGTAGCGGGCCGAGGTATCGTAGGCATTGTGGAAGATATTGACCATGATGTTCTTGAGTTTCCGGTCCACCTTCTCAAAGCTCCAGTTATAGCGCAGGGAGTTCTGGCTCATTTCCAGGCCGCTGACGGCCACGCCGCCGGCATTGGCGGCCTTGGCGGGAGCGAAGAGGACGCCGGCCTCCTGGAAGGCGGTGATCGCCTCGGGACGGCAGGGCATATTGGCGCCCTCCGCCACGGCAATGGCGCCGTTTTGAATGATGGTTCGGGCGATCTCCGCGTCGATCTCGTTCTGAGTTGCGCAGGGCAGGGCGATGTCGCAGGGAATGTTCCAGATGCCCTGGAAGCCCTCCGTATACGTGCTGCCGGGGACCTGCTCGGTGTATTCCCGAATGCGGCCGCGGCGCTCCAGCTTGATGGCCTTCAACACGTCCAGCCGGATCCCGTTGGGGTCATGGATGTATCCGGCGGAATCGCTCATGGCGACGACCTTGGCGCCCAGCTCGGCTGCCTTTTCGCAGGCGAAGATGGCCACGTTGCCGGAGCCGGAAATGACCACCGTTTTGCCCTCAAAGCTGTCGCCCTTCATGCATTGCAGCATCTCGGCCGTCAGGTAGCACAGGCCGTAGCCGGTGGCCTCGGTGCGCACCAGGGAGCCGCCGAAGCTCATACCCTTGCCGGTGAGGACGCCGGCATCCACACTGTTGCGCATCCGGCGATACTGCCCGAAGAGATAGCCGATCTCCCGGGCGCCCACATTGATGTCGCCGGCGGGAACGTCCACGAACTGGCCGATGTGGCGGCTCAGCTCGGTCATAAAGCTCTGGCAGAAGCGCATGACCTCGGCGTCGCTCTTGCCCTTGGGGTCAAAGTCGCTGCCGCCCTTGGCGCCGCCCATGGGCAGGCCGGTCAAGCTATTTTTTAGGATCTGCTCGAAGCCGAGGAACTTCAGAATCGACAGGTTGACGGTGGGGTGGAAGCGCAGGCCACCCTTATAAGGCCCGATGGCGGAGCTAAACTGGACCCGGTAGCCCCGGTTGACCCGGACGGTCCCCTGGTCGTCCACCCAGGGGACCCGGAAGCAGATGATGCGCTCCGGCTCGACAAAGCGTTCGATCAGACCGGTGCGCTTATATTCCGGATGCTGGTCGATCACCAGATCCAGGCTTTCCAGAAACTCCATAACAGCCTGGTGAAACTCAGGCTGATCCGGATCCCGGGCCAGCACCTGGTCGTAAACGCGCTGTAAATAGGCACTTTTGAACATAGCTGTAAACCTCTCTCTCATGATATTTGGGATTTGCGGCTGCGGGGGGTCGTATCTCTCTCATATACTTATTTATTAGAATACTGGAAAAATAGGTACAACGGCAATGGAAAAATTGCATAAAAACGATTGCGCGTCAAGAAAGCGCTTGCAATAATTTTAACAAAATCGGTACGACCTTTTAACACTCCTCCCCGGGTACACGGGCACGGGGAATATAAAACGTGCCCGCCTCCTAAGAATTGGAAGCGGACACGTTTTATCGGGAAGCAGGCGGGGCACAGCCCCGGGAACTTCAGGACTTGCCTGCAGCCTGCAGCTCCTTTTTCTTGACGGTGCGCCAGGAAAGGCTGGTTTTGTTGAACAGCGGCTCGCACACGTACAGGACCGGCGGCAGCAGGAAGATGATCACAGCGGCGGAGATCAGGGCGCCCCGGGCCAGCATGGAGCAGATCGAGCCGATGATCTCAATATCCGACACGATGCTTACGCCCGTTGTGGCGGCAAACAGGACCAGCGCACTGGAGAGGATGGAGGCGTCCGAGGCGGTTGCCGCAATCCGAATGGCGTCCTTGCGGTCCTTGCCGGAGCGCAGCTCCTCCTGGAAGCGGGAGGTCATCAAAATCGCGTAATCCACCGTGGCGCCCAATTGGATGCAGCCGATAATGGTGGGGGAGACGAAGGGGATGACTGTGCCGGTGAAGTAAGGGATGCCCTGGTTGATGAAGATGGCCAGTTCGATGGTAGCCACCAGAACGACCGGCACGGAAACGGAGCGGAAGACCAGTGCGATGATCAGGAAGATCGCAGCGATGGAGATGTAGTTGGTGGTTTTGAAGTCCACGGCTGAGGTTTCGATCAGGTCGTTGGTCAGCGCGGCCTCACCGGTGATCAGGCCGTTTTCGTCATAGTCCTTGACGATGGCCGTCAGCTCCTTGATCTGATCGGCAACCTCGTTGGTGGCCGTGTTGTAGGAGGAGTTGACCATCATCATCTGCCAGCCGTTGTTTTTCAGCATTTCCCGGACAGAGGAGGGGATGAAGAAGTCCGGGATCCCGGCGCCCAGCATGGAATGATACGAGATGACCGAAGTGATCCCGTCCAGGTCCTGAATCCGCTGCTCCATCTCGCTCATTTCGCCGGCGGTCAAATCGTCGCGGACCAGGATAAAGTGAGACGAGGCCATATCGTAGTCGCTTTTAAGCTTGTCGTTGGCCACGATGGAGGGCATATCCTGCGGCAGAGACTTATCCAGCTTATAGTAAACCTCGGTCATATTCTGCGCGGTCGCAAAGGGAATGAACAGCAGAATGAACACGGCCACAAACAGGGCTCTGCGGCGGATAATGCCGTCGTTGAGCCGCTCCGTATTGGGCAGGAGCGCTTTGTGGCGGTGCTTGACGATCTTGCCGTCAAAGATCAGCAGTATAGCGGGCAGGACCAGCAGCACGCACAAGACGCCGATCACCACGCCCTTGGCCATGACGATGCCGATGTCCCGGCCCAGCGTCAGGCGCATGAAGCACAGCGCCAGGAAGCCGGCCACGGTCGTCAGGCTGGACCCGGAAAGGGAGGCGAAGGCGGCATCCACGGCGGCGGCCATAGCGTCGCGCTTGTCTTCGTAGTTCCGGCACTCTTCCACATAGCGCCGGTAGAGGAAAATGGAATAGTCCATGGTAACGCCCAGCTGCAGAACGGCGGCAATGGCCTTTGTGATGTAGGAGATTTCCCCCAGGAAGATGTTGGTGCCCAGATTATAGAGGACGGCCATGCCGATGCAGGCCAGCAATACCAGCGGAAGCATGGTGGACTCCGTGGTCAGCAGCATGGCAACCAGGGACAGCACGACGGCCAGGATCACGTAGACGGGGATCTCCTTGTCGGTCAGGTCCTTGGTGTCCTTGATGGTAACGGAGAAGCCGGCCAGGAAGCAATTCTTGTTGCACAGGGCCCGGATCTCGTCAATGGCCTGCATGGTCGCTTCCGAAGCGCCGGGCTGGTCGTACTGAATGATCATCATGGTGCCGTCGCCGGCATAGAACATTTCGCGGAAATCAGCGGGGATCATATCCGTGGGGACCTGAATGCCGATGAGGCTGGATACCCAGATGGCGTTGCTGACACCGGGGACCTTCTGGATGTCCCGCAGCAGGCGGTTGGTATAATCGGCAGGCATATCCTCCACGATCAGCATGCTGGTGGCGGCCATATGGAAGGGGTCCTCCAGCAGGGACATGCCCTCCGAGGAGTCCAGATCCTGGGGCAGATAGGTCAGCAGGTCATAGTTGATGCGTGTGCCCACGGCGCCCAGTGCGGCGGGAATCAGCAGCAGGACGGCGATCAGCGCCACCAGCTTGGGCTTGCGGGTCATATGGACGGAAAACTTGTGAATCATGAAGCGACCCTCCCATCAATGACGGAAGATCCCGAAAAGAGCTGCGCCGATGGATTTGAAGAGGTTGACGACCCGCTGGCCGAACGTCGTGGAGACCGTCTGCTCCGTTTCCTCGGCGGAGGAGGTGCCTGCGGAAGTTTCAATCTCCTGGGTGCGGATCAGGACCTGTATGCTCTGGGGCGCCGGATTACGGGTGTCGGTCAGGGATTCGGCATCGGCATTGGCATCCATTAAAAGAAGGTTGTTGACATCTCCGGTATATTCGTTCCAGGTATCTTCAATGATGGAGCTGATCCCGTCCTTGGCGGATTTTACATTGTTGGTTTTGCTCAGGCTGTTGGCGGCGGCCCGCAGTGTGGCGGAGAGGCCCTCCAGCGTCTGCTTGGTGCCGGCGTCTGCCTGAGAGCCGGCGGTTTTCAGAACGTCCTCAAACGTCCCCAGGAACTGATGGGTATCCGTAAGCAGGGTGGAAAGCCCTTCCACCGTGGACTTGGAGTCGCTCAGCGTCTGCTTGAGCTCGTCCGTGTTGTTTTTCATCACGCTGTGCAGGGAATCCAGAGCGTCCAGGGCGTCGTCCAGACTGTCCAGAAGCGCCTTGCTCCGATCCGCCAGGTCATCCGTTTTTTCCAGCGTGCCGGCCGTCAGCCGCAGCAGGGAGGAGAGGTCGCCGGAAAGACCGTCCTGAGTGCCCAACAGGCGGCAAAGCTCCTGGGCGCTGGCGGTCATGCCCTGCATGGAGGTGCGAAGCTTGGCAAGGGAGGAGGCATCCTGCTTGGCGGCTGCCATTGCGGCGGTGTCCAGCGTGGTGGAGGCACCGGTGACCTTGTTCATGTACAGCATGGCAACCAGGAACGCATCCGAATCCATGGATCCGGCCCCGCCGGTGACGGCGGCATACGCGCACTGAAGCTGCTTGGCTTTGTAGTAGGAGGCGGCAGCGCCGGGCTGCTGCGCTTCCAGCGCGGGCAGGATCACGGCAAGCGCCTGCTCCTCCGAAGCGCCGGCCTGCTCCATGGCGGCGACCTTCTCGTCCACGCCGGCGACCAGTTCCTTCATCTGCGCCACCTGCGCCAGTGCCTGGTCGGCACTCAGGCTCTGTCCGTTTTGAGAAGCCTGCACCATCAGGGCGGCAACGGCAAACTGATCAAAGCTCAAAGAAGAGCCCTGACCGACGCTCTGATAGACCCGGTTCAGGGCCTGGGCCTGTTCCAGCGCGGCATTGAGCTCGCTCAGGGTCTTGCCCTGAATGGTGACCTCCTCGGCGCCTACACCCAGCTTCAGCTCTGCCAGGGTGGGCAGCAGATCATCCAGCTGGGTGCGGATGCGGTCCGCCTCGTCGCCCAGCTTTTCCAGATCGTCCGCGGAGGCCTTTCCTGCGGCGGCGATCCGCTTGAGCTCCTTGTTCAGGTCGTCTACCTCGTCCTGCAGCTTTTCCAGCTCATCCTGCACATCCCGGGCGGAGTCGTTCAGGCTGTCCAGAGCTTTGGTGGTGTCGTCGATGACCTGCGAGGCCTGGTCCAGATGGCCCGGCAGCGTGCTTAAAGACTGATTGAGAACAACCAGATCCCCCAGGACCAGATCGCCCTTGGCATAGAGGTCCGATTTGCTGGAGGAGATGGTCTCCCGGGCCGTATCCAGCTGATCCAGACCGTTGGCCGTGGCGTAGAGGCTGCCGCTCATGTCGTTGAGGGAATCCAGAAGCGTATCAAGGCTGTCGGAGAGCTTGTTGTAGTTTTCCTCCAGCTCGTCTTTCCGCTCCCCGAGCTTGGAGATCTCCTGCAGCTGAGAAAGCGTGGCCGGGACCATCAGAAAGGTCATGCCGCCGAAGGAGAAATCGTTGCTGCCGACCCGGATTGTATAGTGCCCCTCTTCGCCGGGGAAGCCCAGAAACAGCACGACCCGCAGGTTGCCGATCAGCTGGACCTGCGCGCCGGGAGCTTCCAGAGAGAGGATGTCATCCTGATTAAAGATGGCCATTGCTTCCAGGGTGTAGTTGTGCTTGGCATAGTCGCTGGCGGCGTCGTTGGGAACGGCATCCGTGACGATTTCCACGACGCCGGTCTTTCCGGCCAGATCCTCGGCCTTGGTGGGAACGCCGTTGAGCGTATAATGGACCGAGAGGGTCCAGGGCAGCGCCTCAAAGGGCTTGGCGGTTTTTCCTTCGAAATAGAAATGATCCGGAGCGGAGCCGTCGGAAAAGTCGAACACGGTGGAACCGTCGGCGCTCTGGGCCTGGGTGCCGTCGGTGAGATTGATTACCTCGTCATAGTCCCCGTAGTCGCGCAGCTGGGAGGCTCCGTTGGTGGCATAGCTTTTCACCACACCGCCCTCACTGAGGTTTCCGTAATAATCGGTGATGGCGTAGTAGGCTTCGTCGTAGGTGGGCGTGACGCCGTCGCCTACGGCATAAACAGGGACGTTTGCGGCCAGCAGGGCCGCGCACAGGGCGCCGATCCCAACGCAGCGGACGGCCTTGTGCTTGCTCATAAATCTGTGAATCATGGCGGTACTCCCTTTTCAAATGATGTTGTGCGCATCCGGAAGCCGGAGGAACACAGACTTCTCCAGACTCCCACGCTGATTGCGTTCCTATTCTAGTCGGGCTGTCGGATGAAGAAAACGGACAGAGAAAGAAGAAGTGTCAAAAACTTGAACACATCCCCGGAAATACAAAAAAATGTGACACAATCGAAAAACCGTAAAAAATTTGGCACAAAGGCATAAGCATGCAGATTTCCGGGGCGCGGATCCGCCGAAAGATTTCCCTTGCGAACGGCCGCGGTTTTCTATACAATGAAGATTAGATCATTCGGAGGTGAGTCTTGGTGTCCCAGCGTACGAAAAAAGCCATCCGCAGCTGCTTTATCGAGCTGCTGAATGAAAAGCCCTTTGACCGGATCTCAGTCAAGGATATTGCCGAGCGCTGCGGAGTGACCCGGAACGCCTTTTATTACCACTATGCCGATATTTACGCGCTGCTGGCTGAAATTTTTGAGCTGGAGATCGCCAAGGTGGCGGAACGGGTGGAGGAGTATGACTCCTGGCAGGAGGCTTTCTGTGCGGCGACCGCGTTCGCCGCAGAAAACCGGAATGCGGTGTATCACTTGTTCAACTCGTCCAACGAAAGTCTTTTGGAGCGCTATTACTATGAATCGGTGCTGACGGCCATGCGCGGCTACATATGGAAGGAGGCGGCGGGGCTTCCCATGGCGGAGCACCATATCCTCACGCTGGCCCGGTTTTATACGGCGGCCCTGACCGGGCTGACCGGAGACTGGCTTCGTTCCGGAATGAAGGGCGACGCCAATACCTTTATTGAAGAGATCGGGGACATGCTGGACGGGAACATCCGCTCTGCGCTGGAACGATGCAGCCGAAGGGATGCACAGGAAGCGGCGGAGAAGGCGGAAGAAGCGGTTTTGAAAGAAAGCGAGGCGGGGTAAATGTCGCAGGTGACCAAGCGGGCGCTGGAAGCGTCTTTGAAGCATCTTCTGGCGAAAAAGCCCCTGAACAAGATTACCATCAACGATATTGCCGAGGACTGCGGGATCAACCGCATGACCTTTTATTATCACTTCAAGGACATCTACGATCTGGTGGAGTGGTCCTGCGAGGAGGACGCGGGAAAAGCGCTGCAGGGCCGAAAAACCTATGATACCTGGCAGCAGGGCTATGTGCAGATTTTTGAGGCGGTGCTGGAGAATAAGCCCTTTATCATGAATGTATACCGCTGCGTCAGCCGGGAACGGGTGGAGGCCTATCTGTATCGGATCACCTACGGCCTGGTGGATGGCGTGGTGGAGGAACAGGCGGCCGGGATGTCGGTGCGGAGCGAGGATAAGGAGTTTATTGCCAACACATACAAATATGTCCTGGTGGGCCTGATGCTGGACTGGATCAAGGACGACATGCGGGCGGATCCTCAGCAGCTGGTGGATAAGCTGGCCCTGGTGCTGCACGGAAGTGTCGCCGCCGCGCTGGAGCGCATGCGCGTGGACCGTTCCTGAACACTGCGGCGGAAATGATAAAAGTTTATACAGGGATGAAGTCCGTGATGAAAAGTCCATCACGGACTTTTTTCTGATGATTGCAAAAAAAGCGAGGAATCCTATACTGGGTATCATCAAACAAACCAAATGGACAGGAGGATTTTATCATGTATTATTCCAGCGGAAACTATGAAGCGTTTGTCCGTCCGGAAAAGCCGGAGGGAGTGGACGGAAAGTCCGCCTATATCGTTGGCAGCGGCCTGGCAGCCCTGACGGCTGCCTGCTATCTGGTCCGGGATGGACAAATGAAGGGTGAGCGGGTGCACATTCTGGAAAAGGGAACGCTGCCCGGCGGCGCCTGCGACGGCTATAAATTTGAAAATCTGGGCTATGTGATGCGGGGCGGCCGCGAGATGGACAACCATTTTGAAGTGATGTGGGATCTGTTCCGCTCCATTCCCTCTATTGAAACGGAGGGGCTCAGTGTTCTGGATGAGTACTATCGGCTCAACAAAAAAGACCCGAACTATTCCCTGTGCCGCGCGACGGTCAACCGGGGGCAGGATGCGCACACGGACGGAAAGTTCGACATCTCGGACAAGGGCGCCATGGAGATCATGAAGTTGTTTTTCACGCCCAATGAAGAGCTGCAGGATAAGCGGATCACCGACGTATTTGACGATGAGGTCTTCTCCTCTAACTTCTGGCTGTACTGGCGGACGATGTTTGCCTTTGAAAACTGGCACAGCGCCCTGGAAATGAAGCTGTATATCCAGCGCTATATCCACCACATCGGCGGCCTGCCGGACTTCAAGGCCCTGCGGTTCACCAAATACAACCAGTATGAGTCCATGATCCTGCCGATGGTCAAATATCTGGAAAGCTTTGGCGTCTGCTTCCATTACGGTGTGCAGGTGACCAACGTGGAATTCGACTGCACGGATCCGGCCCGCAAGCTGGCCAAGCGGATCGACGTTGTGCGGGATGGGCAGGCGGATGCCATTGATCTGACGGAAAACGACCTGGTCTTTATCACCAACGGCGGCTGCGTGGAGAATTCCTCTATGGGCTCGCAGAATACGCCGGCGGCTTACCAGACTGAGATCAAAGAAGGCGGCGGCTGGGATCTGTGGCGCAAGATCGCGGCCCAGGATCCTTCCTTCGGCCGGCCGGACAAGTTCTGCTATGATCCGGAGCAGACCAACTGGATGAGTGCTACCGTTGAGACCTTGGATCAGAAAATCATCCCTTATATCAAGGCTATTTGCAAGCGGGATCCCTTTACAGGCGGCGTGGTGACCGGCGGCATCGTTACAGTCAAGGATTCCTCCTGGCTGATGAGCTGGACCATCAACCGCCAGCCGCAGTTCCGCGATCAGCCGAAGGATCACTGCCTGGTGTGGGTGTACGCGCTGTTTACGGACCGCCCCGGCGATTTTGTGAAAAAGCCCATGCGGGAATGCACCGGCAAGGAGATCTGCATGGAGTGGCTTTATCACCTCGGTGTACCCGTTGACCAGATCGAAGAGCTGGCGTCCGGCAGCGCCAACACGGTGCCGGTCATGATGCCGTATATCGATGCGTTCTTTATGCCCCGGGCTTACGGCGACCGGCCGGATGTGGTACCGGAGGGGTCGGTGAACTTTGCCTTCCTGGGCCAGTTTGCCGAAACGCCCCGGGACACCATCTTCACGACCGAGTATTCCATGCGGACGGGCATGGAGGCGGTTTATACGCTGCTGAATGTGGACCGCGGCGTGCCCGAGGTATGGGGCAGCGTGTATGATGTGCGGGATCTGCTGAACGCAACCGTTAAGCTGCGGGATGGGAAAAAGATCACGGATATGGAGCTTGGCTTTATGGAAAAACTGGTGCTGAAAAAGGCGCTGGAGAAGATTTCCGGAACCGACGTGGAAAAGCTGCTTAAAGAGCATGACGTGATCTGAGAGGGCAAAAGCCCGCCGCTTTTGCGGCGGGCTTTTGCTTTGGCGGATGTTCTGCAGGGCATGGACTGGCGGGATCCGGGCATACTGACCGGGGGTGAGGTAAGATGGATAAAAAGCGCTGCACCGGTCCGGATGAGCGGGCGGTTTTGCGCCTGGATCCGGAAAAGCGGCTGTGCCCGCAGTTTGACGCGCTGAGCATTGCCGAATTTCCTGTGGCCCGACGGGAGTCCATGGGCTTCCGCGTCCTGGATAACTGCTGCGAAGAACATCAGCAGTGACCGCTGTGCGGCCTGCGGCGAAAGCCGCAGGCCGCACACTTATACCACGCACTTATTTTCATTTGTAAAACGGAAGAGGCTGTGCTACACTGTGAAAAAATGGTTTTTCTTCGACGGATCGGAGCGGAAGAAACGGAAACGGGAGGACAGGGCATGAAGCGCTGCTTTATCTTTGGAGCCGGCAGCTTTTACGGACTGCGGGAACGGCCGGCGGCGAACGATTTTGTGGTGGCGGCGGATGCCGGATACCGCTGCTGCCGGCGGGCCGGCATACGACCGGATCTGCTGGTGGGGGACTTTGATTCCATGGCGCAGCCGGAAGATTTTGCCGATGTGCTGCGGGTGCCGGTCGAAAAGGATGATACCGATACCGTTCTGGCGGCCCGGCAGGGACTGGAGCGGGGCTGCGATACATTTTACATTTACGGCGGGACCGGCGGGGCCCGGCTGGATCACACGCTGGCGAACCTGCAGCTGCTGCTGTTTCTGCGCCGCCGGGGCGCCCGGGCCTATCTGTATGACCGGGATTTCGTGTTTACGGCCGTGGAGAGGGAGGCGCTGACGATCCGGCGCACGGTCCCCTGGGGAGTGCTGTCTGTTTTTTGCGCGGATGGGCCGGTAGAGGGCCTTTCCCTGCAGGGGGTGCAGTACCCGCTGGAGGCTGCGCCGCTGCGGGCGGACTTTCCGCTGGGTGTCAGCAATCATATTTTGGAAGAGCAGGCGGAAGTTTCCGTCCAGAAGGGGGCGCTGTTCGTTGGATGGCAGCTTCCGGAGGAAGCGGACGCTGTTCTTGAGAAAGAATAACCGCTGGAAAGAAAGACACATTGCGCGGCGGCAGCGGATACGGTATAATGGAAAGCAAGAAGAGGTCAACCTTTTTGCGGAAAAGGAGTGAGGAGGACACATGGCTGTATTCACGGTAAACGGGAAAAGCGTCTGCGCAGACCGGAATCAGAAGCTGCTGCGCTATCTGCGCGATACCCTGCGTCTTACCTCGGTCAAGGACGGGTGCAGCGAGGGGGCCTGCGGCACGTGCACGGTTTTGGTGGACGGAAAGCCCAGCCGGGCCTGTGTCCTTCAGACGGATCGTTTGGAGGGAAAGGCCGTTTTGACCGTGGAGGGTCTCTCGCCCTTTGAAAAGGAAGTGTACGCCTATGCGTTTGCTGCGGCCGGGGCCGTGCAGTGCGGCTTCTGCACGCCGGGCATGGTGATGTGCACCAAGGCGCTGCTGGATCAGAACCCCGCGCCCAGCCGGGCAGAGGCGGCCTTTGCGATCCGGAACAATATTTGCCGCTGCACGGGATATGTGAAGATCATTGACGCCATGCTTCTGGCGGCGGAGCTTTTGCGCAAGGGGGAGATCCCGGCGCAAAGCACGGCGTGGAAGGTGGGCGAGCGGGTGCCCCGGGTGGACGCACGGGAGAAGGTGCTGGGGACAGGCCTTTATCCGGATGATGTGTATCTGCCGGGAATGCTCTATGCCGGCGCGGTGCGCAGCCGTTATCCCCGGGCCCGGGTGCTGGCGATCCATACGGAGAAGGCCCGGGAGCTGCCCGGAGTGGTGGGCGTATACACCGCGGCGGATATCCCGGGGAAAAACAAGGTGGGACACCTGGTCAAGGACTGGGACACCATGATCGCGGTGGGTGATGTGACCCGCTATCTGGGCGACGCCATTTGCCTGGTGGCGGCGGAGACGCCGGAGCTGCTGGCACAGGCCCAGGAGCTGGTGGAGGTGGAGTACGAGCCGCTGACGCCGGTGCGCAGCCCGCAGGAGGCGATGGCGCCCGAGGCGCCGAATATCCATGAATCCGGCAATCTGCTGGCGCACAAGCATGTCCGGCGGGGCGACCCGCAGACGGCCATCGCCCAAAGCAGGTTTGTTCTGCGGGAGCATTTTTCCACACCCTGGACGGAGCATGCCTTTTTGGAGCCGGAGTGTGCGGTGGCTTATCCGGACGGGGATGGCGTCATGATCCTCAGCACCGATCAAAGCGCTTACGATACCCAGCATGAGACCATGGGAATGCTGGGGCTTCCGGCTGAGAAGGTGAAGGTCAAAAATCTGCTGGTCGGCGGCGGATTTGGCGGGAAAGAGGACGTGACCGTCCAGCATCAGGCGGCGCTGGTGGCATGGCTGACCAAGCGCCCCTGCAAGGTGAAGCTGAGCCGGAAGGAAAGCCTGCTCATTCACCCCAAGCGCCATCCCATGGAGATGGATTTTACCGTGGGCTGCGATGAAAACGGAATCATTCAGGGCGTTACCGCGGAGGTGGTTGCCGACACGGGGGCTTATGCGTCTTTGGGCGGACCCGTGCTGGAGCGGGCCTGCACCCATGCCGCCGGACCTTATAATTATCAGAATTTTGAGATTAACGGCTATGCCTGGTATACGAATAATCCGCCGGCCGGCGCCTTCCGGGGCTTCGGCGTGACCCAGACCTGCTTCGGCATGGAAAGTATGCTCAACCGCATGGCGGAGCTGGTTGGGATCAGCCCCTGGGAGATCCGCTGGCGCAACGCGATCCGGCCGGGACAGGAGCTGCCCAACGGCCAGATCGCCGACGCGACCACCGGCCTGGCAGAGACGCTGCTGGCGGTGAAGGATGCGTATGGGTCGGCCCGCTACGCCGGAATTGCCTGCGCGATGAAAAACGCGGGCCTGGGCGTCGGAATCCCGGATACCGGCCGGACCCGGCTTCTGGTGGAAGGCGGGAAGGTCCACATTCTGGCCGGCGCCTCCTGCATTGGTCAGGGCCTGGGGACTGTGTTGGTGCAGATCGTCTGCGACCAGACGGGCCTGCCGGTGGAGCAGGTCGTGTATGAGCATTCCAACACCTATGAGGCGCCGGATTCCGGCACGACCTCTGCCTCCCGGCAGACGGTTTTTACCGGTGAGGCGTGCCGCCGTGCCAGCCTGAAGCTAAAGGATGCATTAAAGGAAAAAAACTTAACAGATCTGGAAGAACAAGACTTTTACGGGGAATATGCCAGCAAAACAGATCCGCTGGGCTCGGATCTTCCCAACCCAGTGAGCCATGTGGCCTACGGGTATGCAACGCATGTGTGCATTCTGGATGATGCGGGGAAGGTGGAAAAGGTCGTGGCGGCCCACGAGGTGGGCAAGGCGATCAACCCCCTGTCTCTGGAGGGACAGATCGAGGGCGGCGTGGTCATGTCGCTGGGATACGCTTTGACAGAGCGCTATCCGTTGGAAGAGTGCCGCCCGACGGCTAAATTCGGTACGCTGGGGCTGTTCCGGGCGGACAAGACGCCTCAGGTGGAAACGGTGATCGTTGAAAAGCAGGGGCTGGACCTGGCCTGCGGCGCCATTGGGGTCGGGGAGATCGCCTCGATCCCGACTGCACCGGCTGTGGCAGAGGCCTATTACCGTTATGACGGTGTGCGCCGCCAGGCGCTGCCGCTGGCGGATACGCCCTACAGCCGCAAATAAAAACCGGAGCGTTGGAAACGTTCCGGTTCAGGTGGGCGGATTGGTGAAAGGACCAGGGGTCCGGTCAGGGCTCCGTTTCCCGGCGCAGCCGTTCCAAAGCACGTGGGGTGTCGGCGTCGGAAAGCTGGCGGGCTGGGACCTCCAGAAGAAGCAGGTCCTGCTCATGGGCGCGGATGACGGTGTTTCCGCCGTGATCTTCCCGCAGTGCCAGCAGCTCGGGATAAAACCGGGCGGGGAAGAGGCAGGGGTTCCCGCGAACGCCGTTGTGGCCCAAGGCGGCGATACGGTCCGGATGGGCCCGCCAGAAGGAGACCAGATCGGAAACGCTTTCCCGGTTCAGAAGCGGCTGGTCGGCCACCATGAATAGCGCGCCGCTGCATGCGTGCAGGGCGGAAAGGCCCAGGGAAATGGAGTGGCTGATGCCCCAGTCCGGATGAGCGTTTCGAATTGCTGTAAAGTGATATTCCTTTGCAAGTGCTGCGATTTCGGCATATTGCGTGACCACGATCACTGAATCGAGCTGCCGGGCGGGAACGGCATCCAAGGCTCTGCGGATCAGACTGCGGCCCTGCAGTGTGGCGGTAAGCTTGTTTTGCCCAAAGCGCCGGGCGGTTCCGGCGGCCAGAACCACGCAGCCGACGGACAGAGCGTGGGAGGCAGCGCTGGTTTCCATAAATCAGATCACCCCTTTTGTGTGGTTTCAGTATACGGTTCCATGACCGCTGCGGTCAAGGAATTTTCAACAAGGAGGCCGAGAGAAGATGAGCAAGAGTGTCGGACAGAGCAAGATCCGCGTGGATGCTTACGAAAAGGCGACCGGGCGGGCCAAATACACGGACGATCTTTGCGACCGCAGCGCGCTGGTCGCGAAGATCAAACACGCGGAGATCGCGCACGGCTTTGTAAAATCCATCGATACCGCGGAGGCGGAGCAGATCCCCGGTGTGGTGAAGGTGATCACCTGCTTCCAGGTGCCAGAGTATTATTTCCCGACGGCCGGTCATCCCTGGTCCACGGATCCGGCCCATCAGGATGTGGCGGACCGGCTGCTGCTGGAGCGCCATATCCGCTATTACGGGGAAGATATCGCCGTAGTGGTGGCGGAAAACGAGGTGGCGGCCAGCCAGGGCGTCCGGGTGCTGAAGGTGGAGTATGAGGAGCTTCCCTTTGTCCTTGACGCGCAGGAGGCTATGGGCGAAGGTGCGCCGCAGCTTCATGAAAAGTATCCCCGGAATGTGCTCAACCATACTTCCATTCGGCAGGGGGATTATGAAAAGGCGATCACCGAGCCGGGACTTGTGAAGGTGGAGGGCTGGTACGATACGCCGACCGTTCAGCACTGCCACATTGAAAACCATATTTGCTACGCCTATGAAGAGGCCGGCCGGATCGTTGTGGTCAGTTCGACACAGATTCCGCACATTGTCCGCCGGGTGGTGGGCCAGGCGCTGGGGATCCCCTGGGGCAAGGTGCGGCTGATCAAGCCGTACATCGGCGGCGGCTTCGGCAATAAGCAGGACGCACTGTATGAGCCGCTGTGCGCCTATCTGACGACCCAGCTGGGCGGCCGCCTGGTAAAGATCGACTGCGCCCGGGAGGAGACATTCGTCAACAACCGTGTGCGCCACGCCATCCGCAGCCATATTATCAGCTGGGTCCGGCCGGATGGGACCTTTGCGGCCCGGAAGCTGGAGGCGTGGTCCAATCAGGGCGCCTATGCCTCCCACGGCCACGGCATCGTCGCCAAGGGAATGGGCGCGTTTCCGCAGCTTTATCCCTGCCCGGCGGTGGAGTGCGACAGCTGGACGGTGTTTACCAACCGGCCGGCTGCCGGGGCCATGCGGGGCTACGGGATTCCGCAGGCCATGTTTGCCAACGAGTCCAACATTGACGACGTGTGCCGCACGATGGGCTTTGATCCCATTGATTTCCGCCGCAAAAACCTGATGCCGGTCGGCTATGTGGACGGCTTTTCCAAGAACGAGAATTATTACGATACCTTCAACCAGTGCCTGGACCGGGGCATGGAGCTGATGGATTACCGGCGCAAATATGAGGCGTACCAGCATCAGACCGGCCCCGTTCGCCGGGGTGTTGGCCTGGCCGTTTTCTGGTATAATACGGCGGTGTGGCCCATCTCGCTGGAGAGCTCTTCGTGCCGGATGGTGCTTAATCAGGATGGCTCGCTTCAATTCCAGACCGGTGAGACGGAGATCGGGCAGGGCTGCGATACAGCCTATTCCCAGATGGTGGCGGATGCGGTCGGGATCCCCTTCGAGGATGTCCATGTGGTATCCAGCCAGGATACGGATGTGACACCCTTCGGCACCGGCGCCTATGCCTCCCGGCAGACTTATGTGGGCGGCTTTTCCATTATGCAGACGGCCAAGGCCCTGCGGGAGCGGATTTTGGAGATCGCCCACCGCCAGACCCGGATGCCGGTCAGCGCCCTGGACCTGATCGACGGGCAGATCGTGCGGAAGGTGGATGGCCGGGTTCTCAAGTCACTGGGGGACCTTGCGACGGAGGCGCTGTACAGTCTGGATGACAGCCAGCATATTACGGCGGAGACAACGGCCCAGATCAAGTCCAACGCCTATTCCTTCGGCTGCTCGTTTGCAGAGGTGGAAGTGGATATCCCCATGTGTAAGGCAAAGCTTGTCAAGCTGGTCAATGTGCACGACTGCGGCACCCTGATCAACCCGGCGCTGGCGGAGGCACAGGTCCACGGCGGCATGAGCATGGCCATCGGCTACGGCCTCAGCGAGGAGCTGAAGTTCGATCCCAAGACCGGCCGGGCGCTGAATAACAACCTGCTGGACTACAAGCTGTCCACCTTTATGGACCATCCGCATCTGGAGGCCTGCTTTGTGGAGAATCCGGAGCCTACGTCTCCGTACGGCACGAAGTCCCTGGGCGAGCCGCCGGCCTGTTCCGGCGCACCGGCGATCCGGAATGCGATTCTTCAGGCTACGGGCGTGGCGATCAACCAGACGCCGATGAACCCCCATATCCTCTTTGCCCGGTTCAAAGAGGAAGGACTGATTCAGGATTGAGGAGGGGATCTCATGTATGATATGAAAGCGCTTTACGAGGCCAGCAGCGTGCAGCACGCGGTGGAGCTTCGCGTGCAGCATCCGCAGGCACAGATCATTGCCGGCGGCTCGGATGTACTGGTTCAGATGCGGGAAGGAAAACGGGCCGGCAAGGAGCTGATCTCCATTTACGGTCTGGACGAGATCCGCGGTGTTTCGCTGGATGCGGATGGGAGCCTGCGGATCGGAAGTCTGACCAGCTTTTCCCACATTACCCATGACCCGCTGATCCAGACCTATCTTCCGGTTCTGGGCGAGGCGGTGGACCAGGTGGGCGGGCCGCAGATCCGCAACATCGGGACCATCGGCGGGAACACCTGCAACGGGGTGACCTCGGCAGACTCTTCCTCCACGCTGCATGCCTACGATGCGATTGTGGAGCTTACGGGGCCGGAGGGCGTGCGGCGGCTGCCGATCCATGAATTCTATATCCGGGCCGGCCAGGTGGACATTCGTCCCGGCGAGATCCAGACCGCATTGGTGATCCCCCGGGAAAGCTATGAAAATACCTACGGGTTCTATATTAAGTACGCCATGCGCAACGCCATGGACATTGCGACCCTGGGGACGTCGGTCAACGTGCGGCTGAGCGCCGATAAAACGACGGTGGAGCGTGCGCGGATCGCTTACGGCGTAGCCGGCCCGGTTCCCCTGCGCTGTGCCAGCGCGGAAAAGCTGGCCGCCGGACAAAAGCTGTCCCTGGAGTTGGCAGAGGCGTTTTCCCGGGCGGTGTTGGATGACATCAATCCCCGGGACAGCTGGCGTGCATCCAAGGCGTTCCGGCAGCATATTGCGGTGGAAAGCGCCAGACGGGCCTTCCTTGAGTCGGTGAAGCGGGCAGGAGGTGTGATCGATGCATGAAGAGCATGTGATGCAGTATAAGACCGTCCATTGCTGGATCAACGGGAAAGCGGTGGAGAAGGTTGTGGATGTCCGTGCATCCCTGACGGACATGCTGCGGGATGATTATCGGCTGACGTCCGTAAAAAAGGGCTGCGAAGTGGGAGAGTGCGGCGCCTGTACGGTCCTGATCGACGGAGAAGCATTTAACTCCTGCATCTATTTGGCCGTCTGGGCCGAAGGGAAAGAGATCGTTACGCTGGAAGGGCTGCTGGGCCCCAACGGGGAGCTCAGCGACATTCAGCAGGCGTTTGTGGATGAAGCGGCAATTCAGTGCGGCTTCTGTACGCCCGGCTTTATTCTTACGGCGAAGGAGATCCTGGATTCCGGGAAGGAATACAGTGACGACGAGCTGCGTAAGCTTCTCTCCGGCCATCTGTGCCGCTGCACAGGATATGAGAATATCCTTCGGGCAGTGAAGAAGACCATGTACCGGCGTTTGGGAAAGCTGGTCCCTGAGACATGAACTGCAAAGCGCTTCCGGCTTTTGGGCCGGAGGCGCTTTGTATGTCCATGGATTGACGCAGACGGGGAAGATGCGGTATAATAAAACTGTCCCGAGAAGGCTGGGCACCCTGTGATCCGGTGCCGGCCAGACCGGGGGAGAGGAAATACGATCGGTGAGGAGAGGGTCTTATGAATACGATCATTACCATTGGAAGACAGTACGGAAGCGGCGGCCGGAAGATCGGCATGGAGCTGGCGCAGCGGTATGGGATTCCGTTTTATGACAAGGAGCTGCTGAAGGCCACGGCGGAGAAGAGCGGCCTGTGCGAAAAGATCATGGAGAATTTTGACGAGCGGCCCAAGAGCCTGCTTTACTCCATCGCCATGGATTCGTACTTCTCTCTGCCGGGCGGCGGCGCGGGAGACTCGCTGGAGCATCAGGTCTATCTGGCTATGTTCAACACCATTCGGCATCTGGCGGACGAGGGCCCCTGTGTGATCATCGGCCGCTGTGCGGACTACGCCTTGGCCGGCCGCGACAATGTGCTGAGCGTTTTTGTACATGCACCGCTGGATATGCGGATCAAGACGGTCATGGCACGCCACGACCTGACGGAGGATAAGGCCAGGGCCCGGATCGCAAAGACCGACAAGCGCCGCGCCGCATATTATGAGTACTATTCCACCCAGCGTTGGGGTGATGTCAACAGCTACGATTACTGCCTGGATTCCAGCGTGTTGGGGATCCATGGAACGGTGGATCTGATCGGGCAGATCGTTGCGATGAAAGAGGCGCGTCAGGCTGCGCAGAAGGATCCGGAAGCGCAGACAGAGGAGAAATGAAAAAGGGCCGCCCGTTTTAACGGGCGGCCCTTTGGGCGATCCGGAGACAGGCGGCGCGGCCATTCGGTCACGCCGTTTGCTTTTCGGGAGAGAGGTGCGGGCCGCGGCGGGCGGAGTCGACCCATCATTTCCTCCAGTGGTTCAGCTTCGGCACAACGGCCTCCATGTGGGCGCGGACCTGCTCGGCGGGCCAATGCTCGTTCGCCATGTGCTCCACACAGAAATCAATCAGCTGCCCGGGACTGGTATACCGAAATGTACCGTCGGCATAGCACCACTTGCAGTACTCCTCATTGAAAGAGCCGTCGGGCTCTTTACTGATGACGGAATCGTCCAGGGGCATTCCGCAGCACTGGCAGATCAGCTGCCGCGGAGATCCCAGCAGCGTATTGATCGAGACATCAAAAAAGCTGGAAAGCAGCTTCAGCGTTTCCACGCCGGGAGTCGTTTCGCCGGTCTCCCAACGGGATACCGCTTGCCGGGTGACAAAGACCTTTTCGGCCAGCTCGTCCTGTGACAGTCCCCGTTGGGTTCGCAGCGTGTACAAAATATTCTTTGGATCCATGTGGAACACCTCCTGGATCCCACTGTAGTACAGGATCCTTTTTCTGGCAAGCAACTTGCAGTTGCTGTGAATTTCGGTGAAGCGGCTGGGCCTATCCGGAATTCCCGCAAAAAGCGCCGGAAGCAGCTCCGCTGGTTTTTCCTGCGGGGCTGGCCAGTTTCCAGCCGCCCGTAAACGGAGAGCCCGGAACTGCGGCGTTACATGTCGCGGAAAAAGGAAAAGTGCTCCGGAAACCGGGCTGCGGCGTAGGCGTTCACTTCTTCGCAGTATTGATCGTAGGCGTCCAGCAGGCGGTGGGCCTGGGCCGTCAGCACAGCGCCGCCGCCGCCCTGTCCGCCGATGGTGGATTCCAGCATCTTGCAGCCAAATACGCGCTCGGCCGTACGAATGATACGCCAGGCCTTGGAATAAGCCATTTCCATGGATTTGGCGGCGGCCCGCAGGGAGTGGTGTTCCTCCACCCGGTGCAGCAGCGTCGCGATGCCGGGACCGAAGCAGCGACCGGCGTCGTCCGTATAGAGCCGGACGGTGAGTTTGAGATGCAGATCCTGGTCCATAGGGCGGACCTCCTTTGTTTGGGGTTTGTTCGCACGATCCGGCGCCGGCTGTCCCGGCTGAAAGCAATCCGGATGCGGAAATACTTCTTATGGCCATCATAGCACAGTCCGCGCGGCAGAAAAAGAGAAAAATCCCGGTATTTCGCAAAGTGGGCACCTGGCACGGATTTCTTGCATGATCCGGTCGGAAATGCTATACTCGTTCCATGATTCACCGTTTCCGGGGAGGCTGCCCGACCGGCCGGTCCCGGAGAGGAAGCACGCGTGAATACGACGGGATCAGTGAAAAGCAGCAGGCGGCGGAAAGCCGGCTGGAAAAGGAGGAGTATGATGGAAAAAATCAGATTGGGACGAACGGACCTGTGGGTCAGCCGCACGTCCTTCGGCGCGCTGCCGGTGCAGCGGATCGGCCATAAGGAGGCAGCACACCTGCTGCGGCGGGCTTATGAAAGTGGAATCAATTACTTTGACACGGCCAACGCCTATACCGACAGCGAAGAAAAGCTGGGGGAGGCTCTGCACGATGTGCGGCAGAACATTGTGATTTCCACCAAGAGCGGCGGCGCGGACAAAAAGACCGTTCAGGCGCACATTGAGCAGAGCCTGCGCAGCCTGCAGACGGATTACATCGATGTGTTTCAGTTTCACAACCCGGCGGTGCTGCCGGATCCGGAGGATCCGGATGGCCCCTTTGCTGCGGCGCTGGAGGCCAAGCAGAAGGGCTATATCCGCCACATCGGCATCACCAATCACCGCATGAAGGTGGCGCAGCAGGCGCTGGAATCGGGTAATTTTGAAACGCTGCAGTTTCCGTTCTGCTATTTGGCATCCGATGCGGAGTATGCGTTGGTCCGCCGCTGCAAGGAGTTGGATGTGGGCTTTATCGCCATGAAGGGCCTTTCCGGCGGCATGCTCTCCAACGCCGCGGCCTGCTATGCCTTCATGCGGCAATATGACAATGTGGTTCCGATCTGGGGCATCCAGTCGGAGCGGGAGCTGGATGAGTGGCTGGACCTGACGGAACGGGATCCGGGTTTGACGCCGGAGCTGGAGGAAGTGATTGCCCGGGACCGGAAGGAGCTGGCGGGAAATTTCTGCCGCAGCTGCGGCTACTGCCTGCCCTGCGCCGCCGGGATCGATATCCCCCAGGCGGCCCGTATGGCCATGCTGCTGCGGCGGGCCCCGTACCGGCCCTATATGAGCGACGAGTGGCACGCCAAAATGCACAAGATCGAAGAGTGCGTGCACTGCGATGCCTGCAAGAGCCGCTGTCCCTACTGCCTGGACACGCCCGCGCTGCTGCAGGCCATGCTCAAGGACTACGATCAGTTTTACGCGCAGCATCATAACGACTGAGTACGCGCGGAGAATCCGGTTCATTCCGGAAACGAGAACGGGGCGAAACGCTTTTAAGCGTTCCGCCCCGTTCCTGTGCATTTGTGCCGAGGCCCGTTCCGCGGGCCGGAGTTTTTTCTTTACAGCTGGCCGGCCTGCTCCACAATGGCCCGTATGGCGGCCAGCGCGTCTTCCGGCAGGGCGTTGAAGCCGCCTTCGGCGGTTTTGAGACCCTCCACGTAATCCAGCCGCTCCTGCATGCGGGCTTTGAGCTGCGCGACATAGTAAGGATCGTCCAGATCCGGGACGAACCCGGGAAGCGGAGCAATATCCATATCTGTAAAGGGACCCCATTTTACAAAGGAAGCCGTGCCGTCCACGACGGATTCCAAAACCTGAAGCGTATCCTCCTTGCGGACTTTTTTGCCCATAAAGTCGCCGGTGTTGATGATGTAGCACGCCACGTGCTTTTGAGCGACCAGAGCCTTGAACTTTGCATAGTCGTTGGACAGGGGATAGGTCCGGAAGGGGTTGGCATAGGGCTCAACCACCAGGGCATTGGGGTCCACGCCCTCCTTCAGCCGTTCGGCAGAGGTGCGTTTGGTGGCCAGCGTGGCGCCCATGACGGCGGCCAGCGCCGGATCCTTCAGCCGGACGATGGGCGGCAGCGTCGGATCCTTCATGATCCAAAAGATCGCGTTCAGGGGCGCATCGATCTTGTCCACCCGGTTGGGGGACCAGAGCCTGGACTTGATAGCCCGGCCGTTCCCGTTGCGGATATCCTCCGTCACCGGGATCACGCGGCCGGCATCATCCAGCGTGGCAGAGCAGTTTTGGACTGTCAGAAGATAGCGGTTATCCGGCGAGCCGGCCGGGTAATCAGCGGTTTTATCGAAATAAGTAGGCTCCAGCGCGACGGAGGCGCAGGTCTCGTCGTTGATGATGAAGGCATCGTCGTGAAGGACCTGGATCGACGGGTACTTTCCGTCATGCCGGGCGTGGGTCAGGGTGGATTTCCCGGAACCGGACAGGCCGAATACGGCGGCGACAAAGTGGGATCCATCCGGCCGGGTATACTCCTTCTGCCCGCCGTGGCAGGAGGCGTAGCCGTTGCGGTTGGCGATGGCCCAGGCCAGAGTCAGCGTGCCCTTTTTATGCTCGCCGAAATAACGCATGCCCAGGATCGCGGCGCAGTTGGCCTGCGTGTCAAAATAGCACAGGCACTTGGGATCACAGACGGCTTCCCGACCCGGCGCGCCGGCCCACTGGGGATCGGAGAAAATGTAGATGTCCGGTTCAGAGCCATCGCCGATGGGGCGGGAGCGCTGATAGAGCTCCTGATACGGCTTGGAGAGATACTGAAAGTTCAGCAGCCAGTTATAAAGCAGATTTTCCTCGCCCTCGGGGATCAGAAGATGCGCCTTGACCATGAACTCGGCGTCCAGGCCGATGTAAGCTTCGGCATGGTAAAGGGTTTTATAGCGCGTGTCGTAAACGGCGTCCATCAGGATCTTATCCAGTTTTTCCTGGTTGACGCCAGGCTTCCCGACGATGCGCCGGGCCGGGGCATAGCGGCCGGTGATGGCGCCGTCGTTGAAGAGAAGGACCTTTGCATCGGACGGCAGACCAAATTCTTCTCCGCGGTAGACCGGCAGATCGGTGACCACCGTGCCAGGGGCGTGCAGAGCCAGCTCATAGGCCTCCTGCAGGGTATGGATCTTTTTTACATTATTGCCATAAAACGGCGCTTCAATGATGGAGCGGGTTCTGGAAAAGCCCGGTTTCCCGGGACCGATTTCATTTGTGCGGTAATAGGCTTTGGTTGACATTTGTTGCCTCCTGTCTTATTTTTGCGCAATTTGCGCAAAAAGGATCTTCTATTACTGTACAACTAAACAAAAAAACAGTGCAAGTCTGTAAACGTTTACTCGGAGAAAGCTTTTAAAATCCGTGCCAGCTCGGCAAATTCCGCAAGGCCCAATCGTTCGCCGCGAATGTTGGCGGGCAGGCCGCAGCGTTCCATGGCGGAAAGAATCGACTCCTTGGAATAGGCGCTGCCCAGGGCAGCGGCCAGGCTGTTGGCCAGCGTTTTGCGGCGCAGAAGGAACCCGCCCCGCAGCACCTGGAAGAAGAAGGCCTCGTCTTCCACCTGCACGGCGGGCTGCGGCCGGCGCACACAGCGCAGAACGGAGGAGGTGACCTTGGGCGCCGGGAGGAAGCACTCCGGCGGCACGTCAAAGAGAATGGAGCAATCCATATAATATTGCATGAACAGGGAAAAAGAACCGCATTCCGAATCACCGGGGGACGCGCAGATCCGCCGGGCCACTTCCCGCTGGATCAGGACCGTAAGGGAGGAGAAGCAGGGGGTCTCCACCAGCCGGGTCAGAACAGGGGTTGTGATGTTATAGGGCAGATTGGCGCATACCATCGGCTGCAGGCCGGCAAATTTTTCGTCCGCCAATGCCGCCAGGTCCAGCTTCAGGGCGTCGCCCGAGATGATCTCCACATTGGTGTAATCCGCCAGCGTTTCCTCCAGAACCGGCAGCAGCGACCGGTCCAGCTCGACAGAGACAACCTTTTCTGCCCGCTTGGCCAGCTCCGCGGTCAGCGGACCGATGCCGGGGCCGATCTCCAGCACGCCGCAGTGCCGGTCGGCCCGGGACGCCTCGGCAATGGCCCGGGGGATTCCGGGATCGATCAGAAAGTTCTGCCCCATGGATTTTGAGAAGTGAAACCCGTGACGCTCCAACAGCGCCCGGATAGCCGTATAATCGCACAGATTCATGGCTGAGTCCGCCTTTCCGTCAGTAGGTAGGACCGGCAGCGAAAAACCGCCGGAAGGGTATCTTCAGTATAGCAGATTTTTCCCGCCGTGGATTGCTTTTTTTCGGGAAATGTGGTTAGCTGGAAAAAGAATCGGGGATCGGAGCGTGCGGCGCTGCGGCCCGCACAGAACAGGGAGGCAGAACGGTAATGATCAAGACGATTTTTATGGACCTGGACGATACGATCCTGGATTTTCAAACGGCGGAGGCTGCGGCCTTGAGCCGGGCGCTGCGGGAAGCGGGACTTGAGCCGAACCCGGAGACGGTGCAGCGCTACCACGCGATCAACGCCAGTCAGTGGGAGCTGCTGGAGCAGGGCGTGCTGACCCGGGAACAGATCGAGGTCCGGCGCTTTGAGCTGCTGTTTGATGAGCTGGGGGTGGAGCGCAGCGCCCGGGCGGTGTGCGACCGCTATGAAGGATATCTGGCCCAGGGACATTGGTTCATTCCCGGCGCAGAGGCGCTGCTGGAGGAGCTGGCGCCCCGCTATACCCTGTGTCTTGCGTCCAATGGTGCGCCGCAGGTCCAATACAGCCGGATTGAGAGCGCCGGGATCGCCCACTACTTTAAAAAGATCTTCATTTCCCAGGAGCTGGGCGCGGATAAACCCAGCATCCGCTTTTTTGAGGGCTGCTTTGCCGCCCTGCCGGATTTCACCCGAGAGACGGCCCTGATCGTGGGGGACAGCCTGACCTCTGATATACAGGGCGGCATCCGGGCCGGGCTGCATACCTGCTGGTTCAATTTCCGGAATCTTCCGCCGCGTCCGGAGATCCGGCCGGAGTATACGATCCGAACCCTTGCGGAGCTGCCGCCGCTGCTTGCGCGGCTGTAAGACGGGAACAGAAAAAAGGACGTCTGCTTTTAACAGACGTCCTTTTTCATTTCCGAAAGCGGATTATTTCAGCAGATAAACGGTGCAGCCGCGTCTGCCGAAGCTGATGCATTGCTGATAAGTGTCATAGTAAAGATCGACCACATTTCCGCGCACGCCGGTATCCTCCGCGACAGCCATGCCGTAGACCACGCGGCCGTCGTTGGTCACGATATACATACGGGTCCCCAGGGGAATGACGCGCTTGTCAACGGCAACGGTCCCCACGCGTACGGATGTGCCGGTAGCGGTGCAGCTGTCTGCGCCGCCGTGGCCGGCCGTATAGGCGGTGGCGGTCATGTTCTTGGCGGCGGAGAACTTCATCGTGTCTCCGGAGGCGAAGGTCAGCACACCGCTGCCATCGCTGTTGGTGGTGACTTTTGAGATCCGGTCACTGCCGGAGACCGAGGAAACGGCAGTTCCGGTGGCGATCACTTCTTCCACGGCCGAGCAGTCCAGCTCCTGGACCAGCTGACGGGAGAGCAGCTCACCTCCGGACCAGACGACTTCATAGATCGCGGTGCGGGTGCCGTTTACGCCCGCCTGCACCACCGACTCCGTCCCCTTGGGAAGATCTGCGCTGGTGACCCGGCGGGTCGTGTACTGGACGGGCTCCACCACCCGGTCGTAATAGGTCAGGTCCGATGCAATGGTCAGATCCGCGCCGGTCCCGGACAAGTCGACCAGGACCATTTCCAGCGGGCTGATTTCCAGGTGTAGCCGGCTGAGCAGCTGCGAGATCGTCTCCGTCCGGGCCTGGGCGGAGAGCGTTGCGCCTTCATGATGGACGACGACCGTCTGCCCGGCGGTAAGCGTCACTTCCAGTCCGCTGGCCTTGGTCCCAAGGTATACCAGCTGCGAGGAGAAATCCTTTTCAACCGCGGAACCATCCAGCACGATGGCGGAGTCCGAGGCTCCGGTCAGAATATACAGGGCCTCCGCGGGGTCGGCCTGCGACAGACCCCAGCACAGGGCGAGCGTCAGACATACCATTCCGGCGCGCCGAAGCAGATGCGTACGCTGCGTAAAGAGCTTCACAGTTATTACCTCCTGATGGTTTTCCATTCCAGTGTTGCCGCCGGAGTGGAAGATTATTCCGGAGAAACAGGTGAACGATTTTCGACTTGTAACTTTTGTTACAATTTCAAAAACTGGGCTTAGCATAGCACTCTTTCCCACGGTTGTCAAGTTTTTGGCGTGTTTGCGGTGTTATGTCCCCCACTTTTGCTCAAAAATGCAAAGAATAAATGGGAAAATAAGGAATCCTGGAAACGAAAAATAACAAAAGAGTGACAAAGAAAAGGGGCACCGACTTGCTTCGGCGCCCCGGATGCGGATACATTATTATAAAAGTAGACGAAAAAGGACGGTCAGAAGCCGGCCTGGCTTTTTTTGTAGGTGAGATATCCCTCCAGAATCAGGGAAGCGGCCACGGCATCTACGGTCTTCTTCCTCTTCTTGGCGTTTTTGCCATTGTTCATCAGGATCTGGTGGGCATCGATGGTGGTGCGCCGCTCATCCCACAGCGTCACCGGCAGCGCGGTCACCTCCCGCAGAAGGTCAGCCATGGAGGCGGCCTTTTCGGCCCGGGGGCCCAGGGAGCCATCCATATTTTTCGGATAGCCCAGAACCAGCTCCTCAACGCCGTATTCCCGTGCAAGGGCGGCAACCTGCTCCGCCACGGCTTCCGGCCGGTAGGCGTGGATAGTGGTGGAGACACCGGTGAGAAACCCGGTGGGGTCTGAAATGGCGATGCCGGTGTGAGCGTCGCCATAGTCGATGGCCATGATGCGCATAAGAAGTTCTTCCTTTCAAAACCGGCGCCGGGTCCGGAAATCTGATTTTCTTCACCATACCATAAGAGCCGGACGGCTTGCAAGAGCGACTTGAAGCGGCGGGGGAGGGGAGATGGCCCGAAAGGGGCCTTGTGCCGGGCGCTGCGGGCTTAAAAAGAGCAAAAATTTTATTTGAAAAACGGTTGACCGGGCTTTTTTATTATGTTAAAATCTATCTTACCTGTGAAAAAGGGCTTTTTTGTCATGCGTTTTTTCGCTTTTCGGCGCTGACAGGCGCCCTTTCCCCTGCAGGGAGGCAATCGGGGTCCCCGGCCTGAGCCGGAACAGGACGCCAAGTAATAAGGAGGTGCCGTTAGATGCGCGTTAAAGTCACTTTGAGATGCAACGAGTGCAAGCAGAGAAACTACAATACGATGAAGAACAAAAAGAATACTCCGGATAAGCTGGAGCTGAACAAGTATTGCCCCTTCTGCAGAAAGCACACGCTCCACACCGAAACCAAGTAATCCGGCGATTACGAACGATGAAGAAAGGGCGTGTAGCAAATGGCTGAAGAAGCGAAAGCAAAAAAGGATCGCGGCCGTTGGTTCCGCGAAATGAAAAGCGAGCTGAAGAAGGTTGTTTGGCCGACCAAGGCGACGGTGATGAAGAACACCGGCACTGTGCTGCTTTGCTCCCTGGTTGTCGGCGCCTGCATCTGGATTTTTGATGCGGTGGTCGTCAACGCCCTGCAGATGCTGATCAGCATTCTGGGCGGCTGAGGAGAAGAATATGTCAGACAGCGCGAAGTGGTATGTGATCCATACCTATTCCGGCTATGAAAATGCCGTCAAGACCAGCATTGAAAAGTTTGTCACCGGCCGCGGCATGGAGGATAAGATCCTGCGGATGGAGATTCCCATGGAAACCGTGAAGGAAGTGACGGAAAGCGGCGCCACCAAGGAAGTGGAGCGGAAGGTCTTTCCCGGTTATGTGCTGATCAAGATGGTCATGACAGACGATACCTGGCATCTGGTGCGCAATGTGCGCGGTGTGACCGGTTTTGTGGGCACGGCGAACAAAGCCATCCCCCTGACGGAGGACGAAGTCCTGGCGATGGGGATGGAGAAGCACGAGATCGTTGTGAAGTACGCGGTGGGTGACCATGTCCGCATTGTGGACGGGCCTCTGTCGACGTTCACCGGTGTCGTTGAGGAGATCGAGCCTGAAAAGAACCGTGTCTCCGTGATGGTTTCCATGTTCGGAAGAGAGACGCCGGTCGAGCTGGAGCTGGACCAGGTGGAGACCATTTAAAGAACTCTGCCGGCCGGATGGCCGGAAAGTGGGAGGAGCCGCTGAGCTCCGCCAAAGACGGAACGCCTTCGGGCATCCGTCACCACATTAAGATTTTAGGAGGTGCTACTCCGTGGCACAGAAAATTACTGGTTATGTAAAACTGCAGATTCCCGCAGGCAAGGCAACTCCCGCGCCCCCCGTTGGTCCCGCTCTGGGCCAGCACGGCGTGAACATTGCCGCTTTTACCAAGGAGTTCAATGAGCGTACCAAGAATGAAAACGGCATGATTATCCCTGTTGTCATCACCGTGTACGCGGACCGTTCTTTCTCCTTCATCACCAAGACCCCTCCCGCGGCTGTCCTCATCAAGAAGGAATGCAACATCGAGTCCGGCTCCGGCGTCCCCAACAAGACGAAGGTTGCGACGATCTCCAAGGCTTCTGTTCAGAAGATTGCCGAGATCAAGATGAAGGACCTGAATGCTGCCAACCTGGAATCCGCCATGAGCATGATCGCCGGCACCTGCCGCAGCATGGGCGTTGTCGTCGGCGACTAAAACCATTGAGTGAACGCGGCGGACCCGCCGCAGACAGTGGGAGGATGAATTCCGAATAACCACTATGAGGAGGAAGTAACATTGTTTAGAGGCAAGAAATATCAGGAGAGCGTCAAGCAGATCGACAAGAACGCTCTGTATGAAGCAAAAGAGGGCATGGAGCTGGTCTGCAAGACCGCCAGTGCCAAGTTTGACGAGACGGTTGAGCTGCACATCAAGCTGGGTGTTGACTCCCGTCACGCCGATCAGCAGGTTCGCGGCGCCATCGTGCTGCCCCACGGCACCGGCAAGAGCGTCCGCGTGCTGGTGTTCGCCAAGGGCGACAAGGCCGAGGCTGCCCGTGAGGCTGGCGCCGACTATGTCGGCGATATGGATCTGGTGGAAAAGATCCAGAAGGAAAACTGGTTTGACTTTGACGTCGTGGTTGCCAGCCCGGATATGATGGGTGTGGTTGGCCGTCTGGGTAAGGTCCTGGGCCCCAAGGGCCTGATGCCCTCTCCCAAGGCCGGTACCGTGACCCCCGATGTTGCCAAGGCCGTAAAGGAAGTTAAGGCCGGTAAGATCGAGTATCGTCTGGATAAGACCAACATCATCCACTGCCCCATCGGCAAGGTGAGCTTTGGCGCTGAGAAGCTGGCTGAGAACTACAACGCCCTGATCGGCGCGATCGTCAAGGCGAAGCCCGCCAGCGCAAAGGGCCAGTATATCAAGAGCTGTGTGGCTGCATCGACCATGGGCCCCGGCGTGAAGATGGCCGCTTCCAAGCTGGGCTGATTCCAAAACGTATTGAACTGTGCATAGAATTTGTCTCTTGACAAATTCTATGCCGGTTTGATATAATCTTTAGTGCGTTCCAAAGACAGCAGGTGAGAGGCTTCTCTCGTAAGTCCTGCCGAGGACAGCAGTTTTTTGATTGCTTACCGTCCTTGCGTCTTTGTACGTAAGGACGGTTTCTTTATGGACGCACCAAAAAACCAATGGAGGTGAAAACACAGAATGCCTAACGCAAAAGTCTTAAGTGAAAAGCAGGCCATCGTGGCTGCGCTGACTGAGAAGATTCAGAAAGCTTCCGCCGGTATCATTGTGGACTATAAGGGCATCACCGTGGAAGAGGATACCGCGCTGCGCAGAGAGTGCCGCGAGAATTCCATTGACTATTCCGTGGTGAAGAACACCCTGCTCCGCTTTGCGTTCAACAACACCGGTCTCAACGAGCTGGACGATCTCCTCAACGGTACCACTTCTCTGGCTCTGTGCGATGATGATGTCGTGGCTCCGGCCCGCGTCATGTCCGATTATGCCAAGAAGCTCAACGGCAAGTTTGAGATCAAGGGCGGCTTCATGGAAGGAAAGGTCATCGACCTGGATACCATTAAGTCCCTGGCTTCGATCCCCGCTTTGCCCGTGCTGCAGGCGCAGGTTCTGGGCACGATGCTGGCGCCGATCACCGGCCTGGCTGTTGTCCTGAAGCAGATCGCCGAGAAGCAGGGTGCTCCTGCCGAGGAAGAGGCTGCTCCCGCTGCCGAATAAAAGGCAGTTGGCTGCTGATTGGGCAGCCGCTGATTGACGCCGCCGGATTTCGGCTGGCAAACATTTATTTTAATAATTAGGAGGCAAATCAAATGTCTGAGAAAGTTACCGCTATGATCGAAGAGATCAAGGGCCTGACCGTTCTGGAGCTCTCTGAGCTGGTTCACGCTTTGGAGGAAGAGTTTGGCGTTTCCGCCGCCGCTATGGCCGCTCCCGCTGCCGGCGCTGCTGCTCCCGCTGCTGAGGAGAAGACCGAGTTCGACGTGGTTCTGACCGGCTTCGACGCTGCTGCCAAGATCAAGGTCATCAAGGCCGTCCGTGAGATCACCGGCCAGGGCCTGGCCGAGGCGAAGGCTACGGTCGAGGGCGCTCCCTCTACCCTGAAGGAAGGCATCTCCAAGGCTGATGCTGAGGCTCTGAAGGCTCAGCTGGAAGAGGCTGGCGCCAAGGTCGAGCTGAAGTAAGCTTCCGCTGACGATAATACGCTGAAAAGCTGCCCTGCACTTAAGTGCAGGGCAGCTTTTTTATGTACACCTGCACCGGGGAGAGGTGAACCGGGTGCACATTATCCCCTTGGAGATCCGGGCTTCCACCTCATCAAAAAAGCGATGCCGAAGGGTTAATTTTACATGAAAAGGCACAGCAGGATGGGAAGAAAGATCGCCGGAACATAGTTCATGATTTTCAGCTTTGTGATCCCGATCAGATTCATGCCGAGACCGAGAATCAGCACGGAACCAACGACGACCATTTCGGTAATTGTAGTCGTTCCGGCTGAGCAGGTATTTTGAAGAAGCGGGGCAAGAAAGCCGGCCAGGCAGGCAATGGAACCCTGGATCAGAAATACGGATCCGGCTGCCAGCATTACGCCGATGCCTAATGAAGAGGCAAAAATCATGGAAGAGACAAAATCCAGGGTGGCCTTCGTGAACAACAGCTCGTGGTTGCCGGTAAGGCCGTCCTGCAGGGCGCCGACGATGGTCATGGCCCCCACACAGAAGACCAGGGTTGCCGTGACAAAGCCCTCCGCGAAGGTGGAGCGGGAAGAGCCGCCTTTCTGAAATTTGGACTCCAGCTTTCGGGAGAAGCGGTTGAGCCGCCCATCCAGATCCAGCAGCTCGCCGATGACGGCGCCGATCACAACGGAGAGGATCGTAATCAACGCGTTGCCGCCGTCAAGCATGCCGGTGATGCCGATAAACATGGTGCAAAGGCCTAAGCCCTTCATGACGGTATCCTGCAGCCGCTCCGGAATGATATTTCCAAGAAGCATTCCGATGCCGGACCCGGCTAAAACGGTTCCGGTGTTTACAAGGGTGCCGATTAACATAAAAAACCTTCTCTCTTTCTCTGGGATGCCGCGCTTGCCTGGTAAATAGAAGGCGGCCGACTTTCCGAGGAAAGCCGACCGCCTTGTACGGTCAAAAGGGGAAATCAGGACTCAGCCGACAAAGCGCATGCCGAAGTCATGCTGATCGGCGGTGAGCTTTTCCGTCAGACCGGAGTACCATTCGTTGTAGTCGGCGCTCTGCAGGTTGTCAAAGGCGTCCGCCTGCCAGCAGGGAAGGTCCTCACCCACAAAGTAGACCACGTGATAGCCCTGGTAATTACTGCTCTCGCCATAGACAATTCCGGTATCGCCGGCCTTGCGGGAGGCATCGAAGCACCAGTCGTTGAACTCTTCCACCATAGCACCTTCGTGCACGCGGGTGTACAGGCCGCCGTTGGTATTGGAGCCGGAATCCTCAGATTTTTCGTTGGCCAGAGCCGCGAAGGAATCCTCCGTAGCGTCGCCGGACTTCCACTCGTTCAGAATCTCTTCTGCCTTGGCCTTGGTTTCATCCTTGCGCTTTTGCAGATCTTCGTCATAGGTGTCAGAGCTGCTGTCCAGGTCGCTGGTGTCCATACGCACCAGAATGTGGCGCACGTCAATGGTGTTGTAATCCTGACGGTAGCGATCCCGGAACACGACCACATAATACATGGAGCTGGAACTGTCCTCCAGAACGGCGCTGTCGCCGGCCTTGCGGGAGGCATCGAAGAGCCAGTCATAAAGTGTGCTGCTGGAGTAGGTACCGCTTTCGCTGTTGGTGTAATTGGCGCCGTCCTGCGCATCGGCCAGAGCGGACAGGGAACCGCCGGACTGATAGGACGCATAAATGGAATCCGCCGTCTTTTTGGCAGCGGCCATGGCGTCCGTCTTCATCTCATCCGTAACATCCACGGTGTTGCCGTCGGCATCTGTGGTGGCCACGGCGCCGCTGATGCTGACGCTTTCATAGGAGACCCGGTCATAGGCATTGGGATCGGCATTGTAGGCGTCTGTCAGCTGCTGGGTGGTGTAGGTCAGGCTGTCTTTATAGGCGCTGGAGTAAGCGCTGGCACGCAGGGCATACTTCAAACGGGCCTCATAAGCAGACTGCGTCATCCCGGAGCCGTAGCCCAGCTTCAGGTATTCCTTGAGGGAATAACCGGAGTTTTCCGCATTGCTCTTCTGGTTTTCCATGACCGTGTCGAAGTTGGACTGCATGGAATCGTTCCACTCGTCGAAGCCTGCTTCGTCCGCGGCATCATTCAGGGCCTTGTCCGCTTTCAGCTGCGTCAGGGCCTGATCCAGGAAGTAGTCATACCAGGTCTCGCCGTCTTCGCCCATGGAGAAGGCCTGGGATTTAAGATCCTTGCTGGTGTCCAGACCGAACATGCTCAGATAGCTATAGTACTGGCTGACGAAGTACTGGTATTCGTTGCGGAAGTAGTAATTCACTTCCGTCGCTGTGTAGTTTTCACCGTCGATGGTGACCGCCGTGGCCTTTTTCTGGATGATGTTGGATTTCCATACCAGAGTTGCCGCTGCAACCAGAACAAACACAACGGCAATCGTGATATACACTTGGTTGGACCGCTGTTCTGCTTTCCGCTGCTGTGCTTCCCGTGCGGTTTTCGGATCTTCCATTCCGGACGAGACCTGACTCCGGCGGGTCTGCTTTTCTCTTGATGCGCTCATTTGTTTCAGTCCTCTCAAAAATTTAAGGAGTGGCGTGCGGGTAAAACACATTATTTCATTATAATAGATGGGGCGCTTTTGTGCAAGGGGAAATTGGCGGAAAATCCGGCTGAAATCCGCCGGGAGCGGAAGGAGCCTGCCTGCGCTGCGGCCATAGACATAAAGAAACCCCGCATCGGCCGTGTAGACTCGTTATAACCTGCACCTTTACGGACAGGTGGGTTGCCTGCGCTTTGCTTTATCGCTTCCAACTTCCAACCGCAAACAGCAGTCGGGAGGCCTGCGAACCACAAAGCGGATCAGCATCCCGTATAACGAAATGTGGGTTAAAAAAAGTCTATCACGAACCACGCAGGGTTTTCAGCCAATGGATCCGAAGGCTGCGCAAAAAGCTTCCCCCGGATAGAGGCAATTATTCTTCCTCGTCGTCCTCGTTGAAAAGAGCCTCCATAAAGGCGTCGTAAACGGCGTCCATTTCCGCGTCGTCATCCAAGGTGGAAAACAGCTCCTCCCCGTTTTCCTCGATCGCCTTCAGGACCACCAGACCATTGTCCGGATCTTCTTCCTCGTCTTCGGTTTCCGCAGGGAAGAAGGCGTAGTAGCGGGTTCCGTTCAACTCCAGCGTATCGATGTATTCCAGTTCGATTTCCTGGCCGTCTTCATCGGTCACCGTAATAAAGGTCGGGCCGAATTCTTCGCTCATAACAGGGTCCTCCTTTGTGTTGGTAGTGCTATTGTATGCGCGGACGCTAAAAAAAGCAAGCCGCCGCAAAACGGAAAACGGCGCGGGAGCAGCGTAATTTCATGCAAAATTTACGATAAAAGAACCTGTTCTGAAAAAATACGGAACTTTTTCAAGAGAAAAACGAAGTTTTTAAAAGTTGACAGCAGTGGTAAAATGAAAAATACACTGGAAGATTGCAGGCAGAAGCCGGCGGAAACGATCGGCCGGGGCCTGAAGGACTTGAAAAGAAGGAGGTACCTTGCGGTGGAGAACAAGAGACACAGCCGGGAGCTGGCGCCCCGGGAAAAGAAAACTCGGCGGAGACGGCGCACAAGCCCGTGGTTTGTGCTGGGGACGCTGCTGCTGATCGGCGTACTGACGGCAGCCATGCTGGTTGGCATCTTTATGATTTATGTAAGGACGGCGCTGGCACCGGAGCTGGACATCAACGCGGACGACTATACCATGGAGCTTTCGTCGATTCTCTGGTACGAGGATTCTCAGAGCGGACAGTGGAAAGAACTGAGCACCCTGCACGGAGAGGAGAACCGGATCCTGGTGGATTTTGATGAGATTCCGGATGCTTTGTGGCAGGCGGCGGTTTCCGTAGAGGATGAGCGCTTTTTCCAGCATAAGGGCGTGGACTGGAAGCGGACGATCGGTGCGACGCTGACCATGTTCTTTGGGAAGAACTCTTCTTACGGCGGCTCGACCATCACCCAGCAGCTACTGAAGAATATGACAAAATACAACGAAAATACCGTTAAGCGGAAGGTGACGGAGATTTTCCGGGCGCTGGAATTTGAGAAGAAGTACACGAAAGACGAGATCCTGGGTCTGTATCTGAATACGATCTACCTGGGGAACGGTTGCTATGGCGTGCAGACGGCGGCGCAGTATTATTTCGGCAAGAATGTTTCGGATCTGAGTACGGCAGAGTGCGCGGCCCTGATCGGAATCACCAATAATCCTTCCCGCTATGCCCCGATGCGGACAACCAGCCAGAACGCCCATGTGCTGCGGGATGAAGCTTACGTACAGAACAATAAGAACCGGCAGGAGACAATCCTGCGCAAAATGTCTCAGATCAAGGATCCGGAGACGGGCGAGCCCTTCCTGACGGAGGAGGAGCGCCAGGCGGCGGAAAATGAAAAACTGGTGTTTAACGAGACAGCTTCCGGAGACAGCGGAGAGCAGAACGGTAAGAACGATTACCAGTCCTTCTTCGTAGATCAGGTATTCCGGGATGTGGTCAGTGACTTGGTGGAACAGCTGGATCTGACGGAGGAGACGGCCCGGGCCCGGCTTTATCACGGCGGGTACAACATCTATACGACCATTGATCCCCAGGTGCAGAAGATCGCGGAGTCGGTCTATGAGGACCGGAGCAATCTGAATGTGACCTCCGCCAGCGGGCAGAAGCTGCAGTCGGGCATAACGATCATCGACGTTGCCACCGGCGATGTGGTGGCGATGGTGGGCGCCGTGGGAGAAAAAGAGGGCAATCTGGTCTGGAACTATGCCACCGGTTACCGGCAGGTGGGTTCTTCCATCAAGCCGATTACGGTGTATGCACCGGCTTTGGATGCCGGCGTGATTACCATGGCCTCGACCTTTGACGATTATCCGGTTCGCCTGCTCAACGGAAATCCCTGGCCCAAAAACTCGCCTTCCGGCTATAAGGGCATGACGACCCTGAGCTCCGGTGTGGCGCGCTCGGTCAACACCGTGGCGATCCAGGTGGTGGAGGCGCTGGGCCTTTCCAACTCTTACAAATTTGCAACGGAAAAGCTGGGTATGACCTCGCTGGATCCGAAGGATCTGGAGGGCTCCGGCTCCCTGGGCCTTGGCGGACTGACGGTGGGCGCGAATACAGAGGAGATGGCGGCAGCCT
This sequence comes from uncultured Dysosmobacter sp., assembly GCA_934563745.1. Lineage (GTDB taxonomy): Bacteria > Bacillota > Clostridia > Oscillospirales > Oscillospiraceae > Oscillibacter. Next base: position 46,580 of record CAKTHE010000010.1, read on the forward strand.
ATGCGGCGTTTGCCAACAAGGGCGTCTACAATAAGCCGCGGATGTATGTGAAGGTCACGGATGCCGACGGCAACGTGGTGCTGGAGAACAAGCCGGAAAGCAGCGTTGCCATGAAGGAGACGACGGCTTATTTCATGACCAGCCTGCTGGAAGGCGTGGTGAACGGCGGCACGGGCTCCTCGGCGCGGTTCAGCGGCATGTCCATCGCCGGCAAGACCGGTACGACCAGCGAAAACTATGACCGCTATTTTGTGGGATATACGCCTTACTATGCGGCGGCGGTCTGGTGCGGCTATAAAAAGCCGGAACGGATCAGTTATTCCGGCAACCCCTCCATTACCATGTGGAAAAAGGTGATGGAAAAGGTGCATGCCGAGCTGCCCAATAAGAAGTTTTCTACACCGTCCAGCGGCCTGACGCAGCTTACGGTCTGCAAGGACAGCGGCATGCTGGCCGGAGAGGCCTGCTACGCGGATCCCAGACAGGACCGGGTCACCACGGTGACGGTGGCTGCCGGGACCGGGCCCACCGAAACCTGCACGATGCATGTGATCCGGGACTATTGCCGGGATGGCCAGAGCCTGGCCGGCGAACATTGCCCGGAGAGCAGTGTGGAGCAGCGGGCCTTCCTGGACCATACCCGCACAGATTACGGTGAGGGGATCGTTGCGGCGGACAATGAGTATCTGCTCTCTACGGTGGAAGCGAAGGGCAGCTGCCAGGTGCACACCAGTGCGCCGGTGACGCCGCCGGACAGCAGCGAGGATCCCGGCGATGAGCCCGTGGATCCCGGTGATGACGATTCCGGAGGGGAAAACGACTGGTGGAACGATCTTTGGACACAAAACAGCGGAAACTGAGCAAACGGGATCCGCATGTGGGGAAGGGGCCCCGCAGCATTTGCTGCGGGGGCCCTTTTTTCGGAATGCCCAGCGGAAAACCGTCGGAATTTTGTCGGAAAGAGACTTGAAACCTCCGGGCAAGTATGATAGGATAGGCAATACGCGAGGACAAATGACCGCAGGAGGTGGACGCTATGGGGCGGCAGATTAAGTACTATATCGTGGCGGCGGAGGCTTTGCCGGAAATTTTCATCAAGGTGGCGGAGGCCAAGCGCATGATCCAGACCGGAGAAGCCAAGACCGTGGGCGAGGCGACCCGACGCTCCGGAATCAGCCGCAGTGCTTTTTACAAGTATAAAGACTGCGTGCAGCCCTTTAACGATATGAAGACCGGGCGGATCCTGACCTTTTACGGGATGCTCAAAGACAATACAGGCGTATTGTCTCACGTGCTGGGTGTGTTTGCGGCGTCCGGGGCGAATATTCTGACCATCAATCAGAGTATTCCAACCAACGGCTGCGCGGCGGTCACGATATCGGCGGAGACTTCGGACATGGTGGAATCTTTGGAGTCCCTGCTCAACGCGGCGGCCGGCGTGGAGGGCGTGATTAAATTTGAAGTATTGGCAGGTTGAGCTATGATCAAAATTGCAATTTTGGGCCTGGGCATCGTCGGGACGGGGGTTGCCAAAGTGGTTGCGGAAAATCACCGTCAGATCGAGCGGAAGCTGGGGGAACCGCTGCAGGTCAAGTCCGTTCTGGTGCGCAGCTTTAAGGACGGACCCTACCGCCAGCTGATGACGGACGATTTTACGCAGATCGAACAGGACCCGGAGATCCGTGTGGTGGTGGAGACCATCGGCGGAACCGATGCGGCCTATGAATATACCCGCCGGGCCCTGGAGGCGGGGAAGCATGTGGTGACGGCGAACAAACAGCTGGTATCCGAGCGCGGATGGGAGCTGCTGGAGCTGGCGCACGCAAAAAAAGTCAACTATCTTTTTGAGGCCAGCGTGGGCGGCGGGATCCCGGTGATCCATCCGCTGACCCAATGCATGGCGGCCAATCGGATCGACGAGGTGTATGGGATCCTGAACGGCACGACCAACTATATTCTGACCCGCATGGTGCGGACCGGCGCATTCTTTACGGACGCGCTGCGGGAGGCGCAGGCCAAGGGATATGCGGAAGCGAACCCATCCGCCGATGTGGATGGCCTGGACGCGGGCCGGAAGATCTGCATTTTGGCGGACCTGGCGTTTGGCCGGCAGGTGGATCCGGCTGCGATTTCCGTGGATGGGATCTCCAAGCTTTCGCTGCGGGATGTGAAGGTCGCGTCCCGGGCCGGATACCGGATTAAGCTGCTGGGCCGGGCGCTGCGTATGCCGGGCGGTGGGCGTACGGCGTATGTTGCACCGCATCTGGTCCCGGAGGATCACCCGCTGGCCAACGTGGAGGATGTTTACAACGCGGTGGTGATCAACGGGAACGCGACCGGCGAGGTGCTGTTTTACGGAAAGGGCGCAGGCGAGTTGCCCACAGCGTCCGCCTGTGTGTCCGATGTGATCGAGGCGCTGCAGCGCAGTCCCCAGCAGGAGGAACTGGGCTGGAGCGCGGACACGGACGGATTCGTGGATCCGCAGGAGGTTGCGACCCGATTCTATTTCCGTATTGAGGGCAGTTTGACCGATGCGGCGCTGGCGTTCGGCCAGGTGGAAGTTTTGTCGGAAGACGGCGAGACCGGCTTTTTAACGGACCGGATCACCGGCCGGGAGGCGCAGGAGCATGCACGCAGCCTGAATGTCCTCTCCTGCCTGCGGGTGCTGGACTGACCGGTGGACGGCAGCGGCGGCGATGCGTATACTAGGGTGAAGCACTCCAACTGAGTGAAGGAAGGGAATACCATGAGTTTGATTGTACAGAAGTTCGGCGGCAGTTCCGTCAAGAACGCCGAGCGGATTCTCCATGTGGCGGAGACCATTGCAAAGACTTACCGGGCCGGAAACAACGTGATCGTTGTGCTCTCGGCTCAGGGCGATACGACCGACGATCTCATCGACAAGGCGGAAGAGATCAATCCGCATCCCTCCAAACGGGAAATGGATATGCTGCTGTCCACCGGAGAGCAGATCTCGGTGGCACTGTGCGCCATGGCGCTGGAAACGCTGCACATCCCCTGCGTTTCTCTGGCTGCCTGGCAGGTGGGCATTCAGTCCACCTCCGTCCACTCGGACGCACGCATCAAGCGGATCGATACCGAGCGGATCCGGTCAGAGCTGGACCAGCGGCGGGTCGTACTGGTGACCGGCTTCCAGGGGGTGGACCGCAGCGGAGATGTGACTACGCTGGGCCGGGGCGGCTCGGACACCAGCGCGGTGGCTCTGGCGGCGGTGTTCCATGCGGAGCTGTGCCAGATTTTTACCGATGTGGACGGCGTTTATACCACCGATCCGCGGATCGTTCCCTCGGCCCGGAAGCTGGATGAGATCACTTACGACGAAATGCTGGAGCTGGCGTCCCAGGGGGCGCAGGTGCTTCATAACCGCAGCGTGGAGCTGGCGAAAAAGTTCCATGTGAATCTGGAAGTCGTGTCCAGCCTGGAGGATAAGCCGGGCACCAAAATCAAGGAGGTCACAAAAGTGGAAAAGACAAATATCGCAGGCGTTGCAAAGGATACCAGCATTGCCCGGGTCGCCCTGGTGGGCCTTCAGCATAACCCCGGCGTTGCATTCCAGGTGTTTGACCTGCTCAGCCGGCAGAATATCAATGTGGACGTGATTTTGCAGTCCATCGGCCGTGAGGATACCAAGGACATTACCTTCACCGTTCATAAGAAGGACATGGAAGAGGCCGAGCAGATTCTGGAGGCGCATAAGTCCGCGCTGAAGTTTGACCACATTGAGATGGATGACAAGATCGGCAAGGTGTCCATCGTGGGCATGGGGCTGATGAGCAACTGCGGCGTGGCCGCCAAGATGTTTGAGGCCCTTTACGAGGCGGGGATCAATATTCAGATGATCAATACTTCCGAGATCCGGGTTTCCGTCTTGCTGGATGAAAACGATGTCAACCGGGCTGTGAAGGCCATTCACGACAAATTTTTTGACGAGATCTGAGAGGAACGGACCGGGGATGCCGCCCAGCGGACATCCCCGGTTCTGCTGTACGCCCTTCCCGCATACGCTGAGGCCAGGAGGGGATCAGAATGAACCATGGATTTTCACGCTTTGCGCTGCGGTATCTTTTGACACTGGGCCTGGGCTTGGGCCTGGTGGCGCTGCACGGAGCCGGTGGTGTGCTGACGGCGCTGGTGCCGGGCTGTGCCAGCCCGTGGGAGCTTTCAAAGCTGCTGTATTGGCCGCTGCTGGGCGCGCTGGTGCTGGAACGGGTGCTGAGCGGGGCGGCAGCGGGATCGGCCCGCTGTCTTCCGGCGCTGACGCTGGCTCCGGCGGTGCTGCTGGTGACTGTGTGGATCCTGACGCCGCCGGAGCTGCTGTGCGGCGGCGTGTTTGCGCTGGTGTGGCTGGTGTGCTGCGGGGCGGGGCTGGCCCTTGCGCCGCATTGGAAGCTGACGGACCGGCAGCGGGGCATCCTGCGCGTGCTGGCGGCTGCCTGGGGGGTGGCTTATGTACTGTTTGCGCTGTTTCCGCCGGCCTGGGGGCCGTTTTTGGATCCGGCGTCCGCAGCGGCTATGGCTACGATCCCCTGCTGAGCGAAAAAAGCAGAAATTCAGCATTGCCATTTTTGCATAGGGGGACTATAATAATCTGCATATGACCCGCCCGGCGGAGCCGGCCGGAGTCCCGCCGCGGGGAAGACCCGGGGCGAACTACGAAGGAGGATGGGACGATGAACGCGATCGTAACGGCTGTAGGGCAGGACCGGGTTGGAATTATTTCCGCCCTGTGTTCGCTGCTTGCGGAGTACAACATCAACATTCTGGATATTACGCAGACCATCATGCAGGGAAACTTTACCATGATTATGGCAGTGGATCTGGGGAAAGCGACGGTCTCCGTCACGGAGCTGGCCGGCGCCCTGGAGGAGCTGGGCAGGAAGATGCAGATCACCATCCGCGTGCAGCGGGATGACATCTTCAACGCCATGAACCGGATCTGAGGGGGCGGAGTCGATGCTGAACCAAAAAGAGATTCTTTCCACCCTGGAGATGATCGATCAGCAGCACCTGGATATCCGCACGATCACCATGGGGATCTCGCTGCTCAGCTGCTGCGATGCGGACCCCAAGCGGGCCTGCGAAAAAATCTATGACAAGATCACACGCAGTGCGGAAAAGCTGGTGAGCACCGGGGAAGACATTGAGCGGGAATTCGGGATCCCCATTGTGCACAAGCGTATTTCCGTGACACCGATGGCGCTGGTGGCGGCTGCTTCCGAGACGGAGGACTATGTGCCGTTTGCTGTGGCCATGGACCGGGCGGCCAAAACCTGCGGCGTTAACTTCATCGGCGGCTATTCCGCACTGGTGCAAAAGGGCATGACGGCGGCGGATGAAAAGCTGATCCGCTCGATCCCGGAGGCTCTGGCGCAGACCGAGTATGTGTGCTCCTCCATCAATGTGGGCTCCACCCGGGCCGGGATCAACATGGATGCGGTGGCCCTGATGGGCCGCATCGTGAAGGAGACCGCCGCCCGGACTGCGGACCGGGATGGGCTGGGTTGTGCCAAGCTGGTCGTCTTCTGCAACGCGGTGGAGGATAATCCGTTTATGGCCGGTGCATTCCACGGGGTCGGCGAGGCGGAGCGGGTCATCAACGTGGGCGTTTCGGGGCCCGGGGTGGTGTACCATGCGCTGCAGGCGGTCAAGGGTCAGCCCTTCGACGTGGTGGCCGAGACCGTAAAGAAAACGGCGTTCCGCATTACCCGTATGGGGCAGCTGGTGGCGCAGGAGGCGTCCCGCCGCCTGGATACGCCGTTTGGAATTGTGGACCTTTCGCTGGCTCCGACGCCGGCTGTGGGGGACAGCGTTGCCCGAATCCTGGAGGAGATGGGCCTGGAGGTCTGTGGGACCCATGGGACCACTGCCGCCCTGGCCCTGCTGAATGATGCGGTGAAAAAAGGCGGCGTGATGGCCTCGTCCTCTGTGGGCGGCCTTTCCGGCGCGTTTATCCCCGTTTCGGAAGATGAGGGGATGATCGCGGCGGCCAAGGCCGGCACACTGTGCCTGGACAAGCTGGAAGCGATGACCTGCGTCTGTTCCGTCGGTCTGGACATGATCGCGGTACCCGGCGACACGTCGGCAGCCACGATCTCGGCCATTATTGCCGATGAAGCGGCCGTGGGCATGGTGAACAACAAGACCACAGCGGTGCGGCTGATTCCGGCCCCCGGGAAAACGGTGGGCGAGAGCGTGGAAATGGGCGGCCTGCTTGGATCCGCGCCGGTGATGCCGGTGCATGGCGAGTCCAGCGAGGCGTTTGTGGCCCGGGGGGGCCGGATCCCCGCCCCGCTGCACAGCCTGAAGAACTGAACGATGCGCGGAAGCGGAACATTGGTCAATGTGCTGGCGGTGATCGCCGGCGGTCTGCTGGGTCTGCTTTTGAAAAGAGGGATCCAGAAGCGTTACGAGGATATTCTGATGCAGGCCATGGGCGTGTGCGTGCTGTTCGTAGGTATGGCCGGCGCCTTGTCCGGCATGCTGCGGCTGGGAGAAGACGGATCCCTGGTAACGGAGGGGAGCCTGCTTTTGATCGTGTCCATGGCACTGGGCTCTTTGATCGGCGAGTTCCTGAATCTTACCGGCTGGCTGGAGCGGTTTGGCACCTGGCTGAAAGAGCGGGCGCGGGGACAGGATGACAGCGGCTTTGTGGAGGGGTTTGTGAATACCTCCCTGTGCATCTGCGTGGGGGCCATGGCCGTGGTGGGCGCATTGGAGGATGGCCTTACGGGGGACGCGTCCATGCTTTATACCAAGGCATTGCTGGATGGCCTGATTGTCACCGGGTTTGCGTCCACCTACGGAAAGGGCGCTGTTTTTTCCGCGATTCCCATCGCGCTGCTGCAGGGAAGCATTACGGTGTGCGCGGTGTTTCTGGCGCCGGTTTTGGGCAACGAGCGGATCATCGAGACGCTTTCTTTTGTGGGGTCGGTTCTGATTTTCTGCGTAGGGGCCAATCTGGGCCTGGGCCAAAAATTCAAGGTGGCCAACAAGCTGCCGGCCCTGGTGGTGGCCGGCGTGCTGGCCGCGGTGCTTTGAGCGGACAAGCCCGCTCGGCTGAAAATAAAAAGGGCGTTCGGAATCGATTCCGAACGCCCTTTTTGTACAAGGATCAGATCATCTGGCTGGCAGCCTGCTCGGCGAAACGCTCCCGGTCCCGGTTGATCTGCTTTTGATACCGCTCTGCCTCGGAAAAGACGCAGCCGCAATATTTCTGCATGTAAAATCCCAGTTCCCGGGCCCGCTGGTTGCCCGCCCGGAAATTGGGCCGAAAGTCACGGTAAAGGAACCGGACTCCGTACTGCGCGGCATAGCGCTCTGCCGCGGCGGCGATCAGATCGTGGTCTTGGTAAATGCTGGCCAGCAGCGTGGTGGTAAAGTGCGTGAAGCCGTGGGCGGCGGCATAGCGGGCTGTCCCCTCCAGCCGGTGCTCGTAGCAATAGGTGCAGCGGTGATCCAGGTCACCGGCCACCTGCGTGACGAATTCCCGCAGGCCGTAGTCCTCCTGCACCCGGACTTCCATACCGATGGTGGGCGCGTAGCTCAGCAGACAATCCCGCCGGGCCTGATACTCCTTCCAGGGGTGGATGTTGGGATTGTACCAGAATGCGACCGGTTCGATCCCCTCGCTGCGCAGCGGGTCGATGCAGGACAGGGAGCAGGGGGCGCAGCAGCAGTGCAGCAGTACATGATCCATGGCAGAAGCGGTCCTTTCGAAAAAGAAGTCCGGCCCCGGGCGCCCGGCGGACGCCATGCAGAGCCGCAAGGCAGTATAGCACAAAAGCCCGCCGCCGGCAAGTACCGGCGCTGTGCCCAAGGAGGCATCACAAAAAATTCACAAATCCGGTGCGAAAAGAACATTGCGAAATTTGACGAAACCGTGTAAAATCAATTAAATGCGGTATTGCATTGTGGGTAGGGGCAGCCTGCCCGGAGCCAAGCACAAAAAGAGGAGGACAACCCCAGTGAAAGTCGGATTGGACGTCGGCTCCACCACGATCAAGTGTGTGGTGCTGGATGAAGATCAGAAAATCGTATACAGTACCTATGAGCGGCACTTCAGCCATATTCTGGAGAAGGCGGAGGAGCTTTTGCGCCGGGTCGCACAGCAATATGTGCCCGGGGGCCGGGCGGAGTTTTCCATTTCCGGGTCGGCCGGCATGGGCCTGGCAGAGAGCGCCGGAATCCCCTTTGTCCAGGAGGTGTTCGCGACCCGCGTTGCCGCGCAGCGGCTGACGCCGGGGACGGATGTAATTATCGAACTGGGCGGCGAGGATGCAAAGATCCTGTTTCTGACCAACGGGCTGGAGGTTCGGATGAATGGCAGCTGCGCCGGAGGAACCGGCGCATTTATTGACCAGATGGCGACGCTTCTGAAGCTGACGGCAGATGACATGGATGCGGCGGCGCTGCAGGCCCAGCGGACGTATACCATCGCTTCCCGGTGCGGTGTGTTCGCAAAAAGCGACGTTCAGCCCCTGATCAACCAGGGGGCCCGCGTGGAGGATATTGCCGCCAGCATTTATCAGGCAGTGGTGAATCAGACGATTGCCGGTCTGGCCCAGGGGCGGCCCATCAAGGGAAACGTGCTGTACCTGGGCGGTCCTCTGACCTTTTCCTGCTGCCTGCGGGAAAGCTTTGACCGGACGCTGCATGTGCAGGGGACCTGTCCGGAAAACAGCCTTCTCTTCGTGGCGCTGGGCGCTGCGTTTTACTCGGATGAAAGCTTTGACCTGCTGGAGACGGCGGAGCGGATCCGTCAGCGGGGAAGCGTATGCGGCTATCAAAGCCAGCCGCCGCTGTTTGCGGACCGGGATGAATATCGGGCCTTTCAGGAGCGCCATGCCAAGGCGGCGGTGCCCCGGGTCCCATTTCCGGCGGACTACGACCAGCCGGTGCACATTGGCATTGACGCAGGCTCTACAACGGTAAAGGTCGTAGTGATCAATGCTGAAAGGCAGATCCTCTTTACAGATTATCAGCCCAATTTGGGCAACCCGGTCCCGCTGGTGCGCCAGACGCTGGAGCGGCTTTACCGTGAGCATCCGGCCCTGCGGGTGGCCAGCGTGACGTCTACCGGTTATGGGGAGGATCTGATCCGGCACGCCTTCCACGCCGATTACAGCGTGGTGGAAACGGTGGCGCACTTTACCGCGGCCCGGCACTTTATGCCCAATGTGGACTTTATCATCGACATCGGCGGCCAGGATATGAAGTGCTTTAAGATCGAGGACGGCGCCATCGGGAATATTTTTCTGAACGAGGCGTGCTCTTCCGGCTGCGGCAGCTTTCTGCAGACCTTTGCCAAGGCGCTGGGGTACAGTGTGAAGGATTTTGCGGAGCTGGGCCTTTTTGCGGACCGGCCTGTGGACCTGGGCAGCCGCTGCACGGTCTTTATGAATTCCAGTGTGAAGCAGGCCCAAAAAGACGGCGCGACGATCGAGAATATTTCAGCGGGCCTTTCCATCAGCGTTGTGAAGAACGCCCTTTACAAGGTGATCCGCGCCAGCTCCCCGGAGGAGCTGGGCCGCAACATTGTGGTCCAGGGCGGGACCTTTTATAACGAGGCGGTGCTGCGGGCCTTTGAAAAAGAGATGGGGACGGAGGTCATCCGCCCGGACATCGCCGGGCTGATGGGCGCTTACGGGGCGGCTCTGTACGGACTGGGCAAGTGCGGCCCGGCGCAGCATACGAGTACGCTTTTAAGCCTGCAGGCACTGGAAACGTTTACTCAGGAGACTCGCAGCGAGGTCTGCGGCCGCTGCGGCAACCATTGCCAGCTGACGGTCAATACCTTCTCCGGCGGTGAGACGTTCCTTTCCGGCAACCGCTGTGACCGGCCCATCACCGGAAAGGCCGAGACGGGCGAACTGAATCTGTATGAATATAAGCGTAAGCTGATCCTGGACTATAAGCCCCGGGATGGCCGGCGGGGGAAGATCGGGATCCCGCTGTGCCTGAACATGTGGGAGCTGTATCCCTTCTGGTACACGTTCTTTACGGAGCTGGGATTTGCGGTGTATCACAGTCCGCTTTCCAGCCGGGCCCTTTATCAGGCCGGACAGGGGACGATCCCCTCGGATACCGCCTGCTTCCCGGCCAAGCTGGCCCACGGGCACATCCATGCCCTGAGCCGCATGAAGCTGGATGCGATCGTCTATCCCTGCATGACCTACAACCTGGATGAGGGGCTGGGGCAGAACCATTATAACTGCCCGGTGGTAGCCTACTATCCGGAGGTGATCGCAGGCAACTGCCCGGAGCTGGAGGGAACGCCGTTCCTCTACGACTATGTGGGCATTCACCGGCCCAAGGACTTTGTGGCGAAGGCCGCCGCTTTGCTGGAGCGGCATTTTCCCGGCATCTCCAAGAGGGAGGTGCAGACGGCTGCGGATGCTGCCTATGCGGAATATGCCCGTCATATGGAGCAGATCCGCCGGGAGGGGGCACGCATTCTGGAAAAGGCCCGGGCAGAAGGAAAACGAATCATCGTTCTGGCCGGCCGGCCCTATCACGTGGATCCGGAGGTGAACCACGGCATCGATCAGCTGATCCTGCAGCTGGGCGCAGCGGTGATCACGGAGGATTCCGTCAGCGACCGGGTGAAAAAATTCCCCACCACGGTGCTGAATCAGTGGACCTATCATTCCCGGCTTTATGCGGCTGCCAAGTATTGCTGCACCCAGGCGGACATGGACCTTGTGCAGCTGGTATCCTTCGGATGCGGGGTGGATGCGATTACCACCGACGAGACCCGCGAGATCCTGCAGGAGGGCGGAAAGCTGTATACCCAGTTGAAAATTGACGAGATCACCAATCTGGGCGCGGTGAAGATCCGCCTGCGCAGCCTGCTGGCCGCCCTGGAAGAGCGGGAAGAAGACAAGTTCAAGCAAGAGGTATAACGCATGGAATTGAATTATCCGAAGTTTACGCCCGAGATGAAAAAGACCCATAAGATCCTGATCCCCAATATGGCGCCGGTGCAGTTTCACATTCTGGCTGCCGCCATGGAGTACAAAGGGTATCAGGTGGAGCTGCTGGGCAACAGCGGCTCACAGGTCTCGGAGCTGGGGCTGAAATATGTCCATAATGACACCTGTTACCCGGCACTGCTGGTGATCGGCCAGTTCCTGGATGCGCTCAATTCCGGAAAGTACGACCTGGACCACACGGCGCTGATCATCACCCAAACCGGCGGCGGCTGCCGGGCCTCCAACTACATCTTTTTGCTGCGAAAGGCGCTGGAAAAGGCCGGATACGGGAACATTCCCGTGCTGAGCCTGAACTTCTCCGGCCTGGAGAAGGAAAGCAGCCTTCCCATGGATCTGACCTTTATCCGCATGGCACTGGCCGCCATTTATTATGGGGACTTGCTGGTGACCCTGAAGGCGCAGACCATGCCCTATGAGCTGCACAAGGGCGACGCAGAGGCGGTGCAGCAGCGCTGGCTGAAGACGATCTGCGGTTGGGTCGCGGCCGGCAAGGGATACTCCCAGCGGGAGATGAAATCCGCGATGCCGAAGATCGCGGCGGATTTTGCCAAGATCCCGGTGCATCGGGTGCCGAAGGTGAAGGTCGGCGTGGTGGGGGAGATCTATGTGAAATACTCCCCCCTGGGCAACAACGACCTGGAGAAGTTCCTGGCCACGCAGGACTGTGAGGTCAACCTGCCGGGGCTGATGGGCTTCGTGCAGTACTGCGCCTATAATATGGCGGAGACCGTACGGCTTTACGGCGGATCCGTGGTGGAGAAAACGGCGGCGCAGGCGGCACTGAAGCTGATCGCCGGCATGGAAAAGGTGATCATTCAGACCCTGCGGGACGCGGGTTATCACGCGCCGATGCCGTTTGACGAGCTGATTCGTCTGCCGGTGGAAACGCAGACCATCGGCATGGGCTGCAAAATGGGCGAGGGCTGGCTTTTGACGGCCGAAATGATCGAGCTGGTGCGCGCAGGCTATGAGAACATTGTGTGCGCGCAGCCCTTCGGCTGTCTGCCGAACCATATCTGCGGCAAGGGGATGGTGAATAAGATCCGGGAGCTGTATCCCCAGGCCAATATCACCCCCATCGATTACGATCCCAGTGCGACCCGGGTCAACCAGGAAAACCGCATCAAGCTGATGCTGGCAGTGGCAAGAGAGCGCCTGGCCCGCCAAACGGAGCCGGCCGCCCGGGAGACAGAACCGGAGAAGGAGCCGGAAGGGGCTGCCGTGTAAATGCGGGCGCCGCGCGGAATAAGAGCCTCAAAAGCGTGCCTTTTCAAGGCACGCTTTTTTCAAAAAATCTGCCCGTGCGGCGGGCTTTGCCGGGCCGTAAGCCGGCGACGCCGGCAGAACGGGCCTTTTTGTTGACGCAGAGGCGTTTTCGCGGTATAATAATTTGATTTTACGATTGAATTACTACGGAGGAATGAAGCCATGTGGATTGCCGATCAATGGCGGGATTATGAGCTGCTGGACTGCGGCGGAGGAGAGAAGCTGGAGCGCTGGGACAAGCAGTATCTGGTGCGGCCAGATCCCCAGGCGATCTGGGAAACACCGCGTCAGAATCCGGCGTGGAAGCGGGCCAATGCCCGCTACCTCCGTTCGCAGACCGGCGGCGGCCACTGGGAAAAGAAGGCCCTGCCGGAGAGCTGGCAGATTCACTACGGAGACCTAAGCTTTCAGGTCAAGCCTATGAATTTCAAGCACACCGGCCTTTTCCCGGAGCAGGCGGTGAACTGGGACTTTGCCATGGACAAGATCCGGAAGGCCGGGCGGCCCATTCGGGTGCTGAATCTGTTTGCTTATACGGGCGGGGCGACGGTGGCCTGCGCCAAGGCGGGCGCCAGCGTCTGCCACGTGGATGCGGCGAAGGGAATGGTGGCCTGGGCCCGGGAGAATGCCCGCCTGTCCGGCCTTTCCGAAGCGCCGATCCGCTGGATCATTGACGACTGTGCCAAGTTTGTGGAGCGGGAGATCCGCCGCGGAAAGACCTATGACGCCATTATTATGGACCCGCCGTCCTACG
>CAKTHE010000011.1 GCA_934563745.1 uncultured Dysosmobacter sp.
CGGGAGATCGTGGCGGAGTATCTGGCCGCCGGGAAGTGAGCGCCGGGAGTCCGGCGTCAAGCGCCCGAAAGGGGCGCGGGAGAGAAAATACAAAGGGTCCGGCGCCGGCGGCGCCGGCAGAGAGGGAGAGTTATGAATCCAAACACACTGTGGAATCTGGCGGCGATGGCCGTCAGCTTTGCGCTGAGCGTTCTGATCGGAAAATTCCTGATTCCGGAGCTGCGCAAGCTGCACGCCGGGCAGAGCATCCGAAAAGACGGCCCCACCTGGCACGCCGCCAAAGAAGGGACCCCCACTATGGGCGGCATCATGTTTATCATCGGCACCGGCGTGGTGATCCTGGCCATGGACTGGCAGGAAATGCTGCAGGGCAGCTTTTCTCATCTGTATGTGTATCTTTTTGCGCTGGCTTTTGGACTGATCGGCTTTGTGGATGACTACCGCAAGGTGACGCAGCACCAAAACGAGGGCCTCAGCGCCCGGCAGAAGTTTGTGCTGCAGTTGGCGGCCGCGGTGGTGTTTTTGTGCGTGATGCGCTATGAGGGCATGCTGACCAATCGCCTGTATATTCCGTTTTTCAACGTGTCGGTGGCGATCAACTGGCTGGTATATCTGGCCTTTGCGGCGTTTGTGATTGTGGGCGCCGTCAACGCGGTGAACCTGACGGATGGAATCGACGGTCTGGCGGCCAGTGTGACCTTTGTTGTGATGATTTTCTTCCTGGCGGCTGCGGCGCTTTGGAAGTTCGCGGGGCTGAGCCTTTTTTCGGCGGCCCTGGCCGGCGGTCTGGCGGCGTTTCTGGTCTATAACCATCATCCGGCCAAAGTGTTCATGGGAGATACCGGCAGCCTGTTTCTGGGCGGCGCCGTGGCGGCCCTGGCGTTTGCCATGGATATGCCGCTGATCCTGATCCCGGCCGGGATCGTTTACATCGCCGAAACGCTTTCGGATATCATTCAGGTGACGTATTTCAAGGCAACGCACGGCAAGCGCTTTTTCAAAATGGCGCCGCTGCATCACCATCTGGAGCTGTCCGGCTGGAACGAAGCGAAGATCGTAGGGGTATTTTCTTTGGTGACGCTGGCGGGCTGCGTGCTGGCCTGGATCGGGATTCAGGGCCGCATCTGAGGCGCTCCGGCGGAGGCGCGAACTGATCAGACGAAAAGGAGGAGGGGCCTATGACACGGGAACAGCTGCTTCGGCGGCAGGAACGAGCGGCGCTGCGGGCGCAGAAAGAGGCGGAGAGCCGCGAACTGGCCAAAGGCCCCATGGATCTTCCGTTTTTGCTTCTGGTGCTGCTTTTGACCGGCATTGGGCTTGTGATGCTGCTTTCCGCCAGCTTCCCTTCCGCCTATTACGAGTCCGGAAAGCCCACGGCCTATTTTGCCCGGCAGGGGGTATTTGCAATCCTCGGCGTGGCGGCGATGCTGGGCGTGAGCAAGATCAATTATCAGCGCTTTCGGGCGCTGGGCAAGCCGCTTTTGATGCTGTCGGTGGTGCTGCTGGCCCTGGTGCTGATTCCGGGAATCGGAATTATCCGCAATCATGCCCGCCGCTGGCTGGGCATCCCGGGCACAAGCATGCAGTTTCAGCCTTCTGAGGTGGCGAAGCTGGCGGTGGTGCTGTATTTCTCCGACACCATTTCCCGCAAAAAGGATAAAATGCGCAGCTTCCGCTACGGGATTTTGCCCTATGCGGTGATCATGGGGGTCATCGCGCTTTTGATGCTGAAAGAGCCGCATCTTTCCGGCACGGTGCTGATTTTGGGGACCGGGGCCGTTTTGATGCTGGTGGGCGGAATTTCCTGGGGCTGGGTCGGCGGCGCGGCGGCCATCGGCGGTGCCGGCGTGTTTGCGCTGCTCAGCGGACTGGTCTCTTACGGCGAGTCCCGTATTGCCATGTGGAAGGACCCGTGGCTGGACGCCCGGGACAAAGGCTATCAGATGGTGCAGAGCCTTCTGGCCATCGGCTCCGGCGGCCTGTGGGGCCTGGGGCTGGGAAAGAGCCGCCAGAAGTTTTTGTATCTGCCGGAGGAGCACAATGACTTTATTTTTGCGATCGTCTGCGAGGAGTTGGGCCTGGTGGGCGCGGGTGTGATCATGCTGCTGTTTGCGGCACTGATCTTTCGGGGCTACTGGATCGCCCTGCACGCCCGGGACCGGTTTGGAAGCCTGTTGGCCGTGGGGGTCACGACGCTGATCGCTCTGCAGACGTTCCTGAATATCGGCGTGGTCACCGGGCTGCTGCCGGCAACCGGCATTTCCCTGCCGTTTTTCAGCTATGGCGGTACGGCCCTGTGCATTCAATTGGTGGAAATGGGAATTGTGCTGTCCGTGTCCAGACAGATGAAGCCGACCAAAGCCGGCTGATCCGGAGGAAACGTCGGAGCGGAGACGGATCCTGGAAGAGAGGCGCATATATGAGCAAAAAAATCAGCCGCGTGATTCTGACCTGCGGCGGCACGGCGGGGCATGTGAATCCGGCCATCGCCCTGGCCCAGCGCATGCACGCAAGGGACCCGGAGACGGAATTCCTCTTCGTGGGGGCGGAGCGGGGCCTGGAAAAGGACCTGATTCCCAAAGCAGGCTATGCTTTCCGCACGGTGCATATCTCCAGCTTTCACCGGTCTCTGAAGCCGGCGGAGCTGCGGCATAACTTTATTTCCGTATGCAATCTGATCCGCGCGCCGGGCGAGGCCCGGAAGATCCTGCGGGAATTTCAGCCGGACTGTGTTGTGGGGACCGGCGGCTATGCCAGCTTTCCCATGGTGAAGGCGGCGGCCCGGGCGGGAATCCCCACGGCGGTGCATGAATCCAACATCGTGCCGGGGCTGACCACCAAAATGCTGGAGCCTTATGCCGACCGGATTATGGTGGGGTTTGAGGCCTGCCGCCGGCATTACCGCCGGCCGGACCGGGTCGTTGTGACGGGAACGCCGGTGCGGAGCGATTTCTTTTCCCTGACCCGGGAGGAGGCCCGTGCCCGGCTGGGGCTGCAGGATGACCGACCGCTGATCGTTTCCTTCTGGGGCTCCCTGGGAGCGTCGGCCATGAATGAGCAGATGGCGGACTTTATGGCGCTGGAAGCGGCCAAAGAGCCGTTTCACCATCTGCATGGGGCCGGCGCGGCAGGCTATGCCCGCATGTGCGCCCGCCTGCGGGAGAAGGGTGTGGATCCGGAGGCCCATCCGGCGCTGCAGCTGCGGGAGTATATTTACGATATGGCCGCGGCTATGCGGGCGGCGGACCTTGTGATCTGCCGGGCGGGCGCCTCCACGGTCAGTGAGCTGACGGCGCTGGGCGTCCCGTCACTGATCGTCCCGTCGCCCAATGTGACCAACAATCACCAGGAAAAGAACGCGCGGGTCCTGGAAGAGGCCGGCGGCGCACAGGTGATTCTGGAGCGGGACAGCTCCGGGCAGACGCTGTTTGCGGCGGCCTGTTCCATTTTGCATGATGCACCCCGGCGGGCGGCGATGGCGGCAGCAATGGCGCGCTTGGGCGTGCCGGATGCCGCCGCCCGGATTGAGCAGACGGTGGAGGAGATCTGCCGGTAACCGACGGAACGTTTCCCTGCATACCATGGGTTAGCTGAGTATGCGGAGGGGAGCGAATGAGTCAGTATTTGATCGAGGGCGGCTGCTGCCTGAACGGCGAGGTGCAGATTCAGGGCGCCAAAAACAGTGTGCTGCCGATCCTGGCGGCCACGCTTTTGAACGGGGGGCAGACCCTGCTGAACGGCTGTCCGCGGCTGCGGGATGTGGATGCCTCCATGCGGATTCTGCGGCATTTGGGTTGCCGGGCGCGGTGGCTGGAGGCCGGACAGCTGGAGGTGCAGACGGAGCAGCTGGGCCGGCCGGAAATTACGGACAGCCTGATGCGGGAGATGCGGTCCTCGTCGATCTTTCTGGGAGCGCTGCTGGCCCGCTGCAAAGAGGCGGTGATCTCCCAGCCGGGCGGATGTGAGCTGGGGCCGCGGCCCATTGACCTGCACCTTGCGGGGCTGCGGGCCCTGGGGGCAGAGATCACGGAAGAGGGCGGGCTGCTTTATTGCCGGGCCTCCCACCTCCGGGGAGCGGAGCTTCCGCTGGCGCTGCCCTCCGTGGGAGCAACGGAGAACCTGATGCTGGCGGCCTGCGGGGCGGAGGGGGTCACGACGATCTCCAATGCGGCCCGGGAGCCGGAGATTGTGGATCTGGCAAACTTTTTGTCGGCCTGCGGTGCCCGGATCCGGGGCGCGGGCAGTTCCGTGATCACGGTGGAGGGGAATCGCCCGCTGCATGGCTGTACATATGCGGTGATGCCGGACCGGATCGCAGCGGCCACGTATCTGAGTGCAGTGACTTCCGCCGGCGGAAAGGCTCGGCTGCGGGGCGCCCGGGAAGAGCACCTGACGGCGGTGACGGCGGCTCTGCGAAGCGCCGGCTGCCGGATCCATGCGGACACGGAGGGAATCAGCGTCTGTGCCTCCGGCCGGCCCCGGGCGGTGGAGCTGATCCGGACAGCGCCGTATCCCGGTTTCCCGACCGATGCGCAGGCGCCGGTGATGGCGGCCCTGGCCTGCTGCCGGGGCGTCAGCGTTCTGGAAGAAAACATTTTTGAAAGCCGCTATCGCCACGTGGGAGAGCTGAACCGTATGGGCGCGGAGATCCGGACCTTCGGCCGGGCTGCCGTGGTGAGCGGGGTGGAGCTTCTGCACGGGGCAGCCGTACAGGCGGATGACCTGCGGGGCGGCGCGGCGCTGTGTGTGGCGGCGCTGGCGGCGCAGGGGCAGACCCGGATCGCACGGACCGGGCACATTGAGCGGGGCTATGAGGATCTGCCCCGGGATCTGTGTGCCCTGGGCGGACGTGTGACCCGGCTGGAAGCGGAAGAGACGGATCCCGAAAACTGAGAAGAAGCGGTCGTACAGGAGAGAACTATGGCAAGACGCAGACATTTCAACCGAAGACACAGGCGGGGAAGGTTTGGCTTCCTCTATAAGGTGGTGTCCGTTCTGGCCATCTGCGGTGCGATCGTGCTGGCGCTGACGCTGTTTTTCCGGATCAACACACTGGAGGTCACGGGGCAGCAGCGTTATACGGTCCAGCAGATCCAGCAGGCCAGCGGGATCCGGATCGGGGACAATATGTTTCTGATCAATAAGTTTGACGCCGCCAGCGCCCTGCGGGAGAAGCTGCCCTATATTGAAGAGGTGCGCATCAACCGCCGCCTGCCGGCCACGCTGACCATTCAGGTAAGGGAGTGTACCTGGACGGCGGCGGTTCAGCAGAACGGAAGCGCCTGGCTGATCGGCCCGTCCGGAAAGATCGTGGAGCGGACGGAGCCGGATGCGGAGGCGGCAACGACGTCTGCGGTGTTGGATGGCTGCGAGCTGCTTTCCCCCAGCGTAGGGACCATGCTGGCAATGGCGTCGGAAAAGCAGACCCAGCAAAGCAGCCTGCTGGCGCTGCTGGCAGCGCTGGAGGACCGGGAGGAGCTGAATCTGGTAAACGGGATCCATCTGAGCGAGGGAAACGCCCTGACCCTGGACTACGCCGGCCGCTTTACGGTGCTGATGCCTTATGGGGGGGATTATCCCTATTTGTTGCGGGCGGCCCGGGCGGTGATGGACCAGTTGGAGACCAACGAGACCGGGACCATTGATCTGACCACGGAGGGGAAAGCGTATTTCCGACAGAATTAGTCCGAAGAAGCCGCCGTTCGGGGCGGCTTCTTCTTTGCCCGGAAGAAAAAACCGCGGAAAAGGAAGGGGCGGCTCTTGACCTGTGGGCGAAAGTGGCTTACAATGAATTAGAATACAAAATCTAGAGGGGATGGGTGTGAATCCCGCCCCTTTCCTCAATTTACAGCAGGAGGTATCTCCCATGGCGTTTGGTTTGGAAACCGGTCCGGAGACCGTTGTGAATATTAAAGTGATCGGCGTCGGCGGCGCAGGAAACAATGTGGTCAACCGCATGGTGCGCTCCGGGGCGAAGGGCGTTGAGTTTGTTGCGGTCAACACGGACAAGCAGGCGCTGAACGTGTCCAGCGCCACGTATAAGATCCAGATCGGCGAAAAGCTGACCCACGGGCAGGGCGCGGGCTCGGATCCGGAAGTGGGACGCAAAAGCGCGGAGGAAAGCCGCAGCCAGATCGCCAAGGCGCTGGAGGACACGGACATGGTATTCATTACGGCGGGCATGGGCGGCGGCACCGGTACCGGCGCCGCACCGATCGTGGCGGAAATCGCCAAGGAGATGGAGATCCTGACGGTGGCCGTGGTGACCAAGCCCTTCGGGTTTGAAGGGCGGCGCCGGATGATGCAGGCCGAGTCCGGCATTGCCGAACTGAAGGAAAAAGTGGACTCGCTGGTGATCATCCCCAACGAGCGGCTGAAGCATGCCACGGATCAGAAGATTACCTTTGCCAATGCGTTTGAAATCGCGGATGATGTGCTGCGCCAGGCAGTGCAGAGTATTTCGGACCTGATCCGCGACACGGGCTTTATCAACTTGGACTTTGCCGATGTGACCGCCATTATGAAGAATGCCGGCATGGCGCACATGGGTGTCGGCCGGGCCGCTGGCAAGAACAAGGCGGAGGAGGCCGCCCGCATGGCGATTTCCAGCCCGTTGCTGGAAACGTCCATTGATGGGGCCAAGGGCGTCCTGATCAATGTGACCGGCTCGATGGACATTGGCCTGGAAGAAGTGGAACAGGCGGCCTCTTTGGTACAGGAGGCGGTGCATCCCGATGCGCTTACGATCTTTGGCGCGACCTTCGACGAAACGCTGGATGACGAGATCCGCGTGACGGTGATCGCCACTGGTTTTGATAAGCTTTCCTCCGCGGCTGCGCTGGAGGAAAAGAAGGCGGCTTCCGAAAAGGAGAAGGAGCCGGCCGGTAAGGAGCCGGCGCCTGCGCCTGCGCCGGAACTGAAGCCGTTGGACACGGAGGACGATCCGGAGCCGGATGTGCCGGACGACGACCCCTTTGAAGATATTTTTAAAATTTTCAATAAGCGGGACTGAACGGAAGCAGTTCCTTTTTGCGCCGCAGGCATTTGCCTGCGGCGTTTTTTTGCGCTTTTGCGGGAAATGCTTCCGCAGCGTCCAAATGCAGGAGGGACGGATTGGTCCCGCGCGCCCCGGCCGCAGATTTTCCATGGGCTTCCATGGTGCCTCTGGGTCAATTTACAGTGCGTGAACCATGCGGAAACGCAGAGAGTAAGCGTGCCGGCGGAAAACCGGCCATTTCAAAAAAGGGGTGATCGAATGCATGAAATTTTTAAAAAAAGCGGAGCATTCCTGCGCGGCGCCGTTGCGCTCTGTGCCGCGGCGGTGGTGCTGGGCGTCGCTCCGCAGCCGGCCGCGGCGGAGGTGAAGCCTGCTATCTCTCAGGCACGGGAGCTGATCCCGGTGGGGCACACCGTGGGCATTAAGCTCTTTTCCCGGGGCGTACTGGTGGTCCGGCTGGCGGAAGGGGATACGCCGGCCCGGGCCTGCGGGCTGGAGACCGGGGATCTGATTTTAAAATGCAACGGGACCGCGGTAACTTCCACCGAGCAGTTTCAGTCTCTGGTACAGGACCCGGAGACGGAAGAGCTGCAGCTGCAGGTCCGCAGGGCGTCCAAAACCATGACGCTTACGGCGGAGGTTGCGGGAGAAGCGGCCGCGGACCGGTCCATCGGCGCCTGGATCCGGGACTCCATGGCCGGGATCGGCACCATGACCTTCTATGATCCGGCCAGCGGCGTGTTCGGGGCCTTGGGCCACGGAATTACGGACGTGGATACGGCCCAGCTGATGCCGTTTGCCTCCGGGTCGATCCTGCCGTCTACGGTGAAGGCGGTCCGCCGGGGGACAGTTGGCGCCGCCGGGGAGCTGCGGGGCGATTTTTCCCTGAATGAACAGCTTGGCTCGCTGTATGCCAATACGGAGGGCGGCATTTTCGGGACGCTGGATGCAGTTACCTGGGACGCCTGCCTGGGGCGGGCACTTCCGATCGCGGAAAAGGATGAGGTCCGGACTGGTCCGGCGGTCATTCGCTCCAATGTGGCCGGGGATGAAGTGCGGGATTACCGGGTGGAGATCTGCAAAATTTCGGATCAGGATGGAACGGAGCGCAACCTCCTTTTAAGCGTGACCGATCCGGACCTGCTGGAGAAAACCGGCGGCATTGTGCAGGGCATGAGCGGAAGCCCGATTCTGCAAAACGGAAAAATCGTGGGAGCGGTGACGCATGTGCTGCTGAATGATCCGACAAAAGGATATGGAATCTTCATTCACAATATGCTGGATCAGGCCTCATAATACGCGGTTTTCTGTAACCGCAGAGGAATAACAGCGCGGGAGATGCGCAGCCGGAACAAACCATATTGGATATCTTGCGGCTGCGCATCCCTTTAAACCATTGCGGCAGAAGGGAAAGAAAAAACATTGGCAAAAAAGGTCGAACTATTTATGGGATTTTTTTACATATTTGTCTTGAAAACGATGTCCGTTTATGATAGATTATAGAAAACAGAATATGAAGATTCATGAATCCGTCGTAACTGCAAGTAAAACTTTGCGCAACAAAATTTCGTGGTAAAGGATGGGGAACTATGGGAAATGGCAAGAAGGTGCTGCTGGCAGATGCCAATGAGGATTTTCGCAGCATGCTGCAAGAATTTGTGAATCGGACAGAAGGATTTGACATCGTGGGCTCGGCCGGGGACGGGATGGAAGCGCTTCGCCTGGCTGAGGAAAAGAAGCCGGACCTGATCCTGATGGACATTGTTCTGCCGGAATTGGATGGATTTGCCGTGATTCGTCAGCTGCGGGAAGCGCGTTCGGAGGCAAAGATCATTGTGATCTCTGCGTTTTGCAGCGACCATGTTGTGGCGGAAGCGGTGGAGAAGGGGGCTGATTATTACATGACGAAGCCCTGCCAGGAGGATTCACTGCTAGATCGGATGCGCGCCGTGTGCAGCATGCCGGCACAGACGGACCACACCACGGAGCTGAAGAACATGGTCACGTCGATCATTCACGAGATCGGCGTTCCGGCGCACATCAAGGGCTACCAGTATCTGCGGGAGGCGATCATGATCGCTGTGGAGGATCTGGATGTGATCAACGCCGTGACGAAGGTGCTGTATCCGGAAGTGGCCAAGCGCTTTTCGACCACGCCGTCCCGGGTGGAGCGGGCGATCCGCCATGCCATCGAGGTGGCCTGGGATCGGGGCGACCTGGAGACGCTGCAGAAGTATTTTGGCTACACGGTTTCCAATTCCAAGGGGAAGCCGACGAACTCGGAATTTATTGCTATGATCGCCGACCGATTGATTTTAGAGCGGCGCTCTCATGGGCGGACGGCCGGATAACGGTACGTTTTTTGGTTGGACGGATGCTTGGCCCGTGCCGGCCCGGGGGATCCCCGGCGCCCGGCGCGGGCTTTTTTTGCGCCGCTTGCGGGACTTGCCAGACTGCGGGCGCCTGTGCTATAATCTTCGCTGTCAGAACATTCGAGAGGAGCATAGAACCATGACGTACGATTTCAGACCCCAGGGGGTCTGTTCGCAGAGCATGCGGGTGGAGCTGGATGAGGATCATGTGATCCGGCACGTGGAGGTCCTGGGCGGCTGCAGCGGCAACCTGCAGGGAATTTCCGCTTTGGTAGAGGGGATGACCGCCGAAGAGGCGATCCGCCGCCTGAAGGGGATCCGCTGCGGATTTAAAGACAGCTCCTGCCCCGACCAGCTGGCCCGGGGGCTGGAAAAGGCGCTGCAGCAGTCCGTGCAGGCCCACTGAGGGCTGTGCAGGACCGGCCGCCGCACGGAGACAACGGAATCATGACAGCCGGGGCTTTCCCGCTCCGGTCCGGACCATACAAGGCGGCCGCCCATCACGGGCGGCCGCCTTGCGGCATAGAATGGTGCAGCAAAGGAAGTGAGGAGATACATCATGGCATATTCCGACCGGGAACTGCTGGCAAGGCTGATCGAATGTGAAGCGGGCGGGGAAGGCGAAAACGGGATGAAGGCGGTGGCCGGTGTGGTGATGAACCGCGTCCACGCCAAAGGCGGCGAATATGCCCGGGTCGGTCAGGGCAGCATCAGCCGGATTATTTTTCAGCCCTACCAGTTTGTCTGCGCCAGCGAGACGGAGGGCGGGGTCTATAACCCGCAGAATATCTACAATATGCGGCCAACGCAGATTCATTACGAAATTGCCGATTGGGCCATTGCCGGGAACCGGCTGCCGGATGTAGCCGAATCCCTTTGGTTTTACAATCCCTTCGGGCCCAATTGCCGCGCCCAATTCCCTTCCGGGGTGGGATACTGGCAGACCCGGATCGGGGACCATTGCTTTTACAATCCCACCAGTGCGTACTATCAAACATGAAGAGGTGTGCTATGTATCAGAATTTGACCGGCAGCCCGCAGTTGCCGGAGCCTATGTATAAGCCTGCTCTGCCCTGGCAGGACTGGAGCGCGGAGGTGAACCCCGCGGCCGCACCGGGAACGGGCAGCGCCGCAGGCACGGCCGGGACCGCGGCGCCCGCCGCACCGGCGGACAATGTGATGCCGGGATTTCAAAACTATGTGCAGCCCACGCCCATGGGGACGGAATCGCCCTCCGGCGGACTGCAGCCGGCCCGGGGACTGCAGATGTCCAGCAACCTTTCTCAGGATGCCATTGAGGCACCGGTCAACCGGGAAGAGGTGTATCAGGGCTCGCTCAAGGGGCTTTTGTCGCAGAATGTGGGCCACTACATCATTGCTACGTTCCTGATCGGGACCCAAAGCCCGGTTTCCTGGGAGGGGATCCTGCACAGCGTCGGAAACGACTATCTGGTGATCTATCAGCCGGATCAGCGACGGTATATTTCCGGCGATTTTTATTCTTTGAAGTTTGTGGAATTCCATGATGCCTCCGGAGGCCAGCCGGTCTGCGTGGGCTATCGCCGCCGGGATGGGCAGCAGGTGTGGTGAGAAACTAAAAAATGCGCTCCGAATGAACTCGGAGCGCATTTTTTTATGAAACTCATGTGGGCTGCGGGTCAGCGGCGGAAGCGCCGGCCGCGGTACCCTCCGCCTCTGCGGACGGAGCGGCCGTAACGGTAACGGCGCCGGCCCAGCGTCAGCTTCCAGACCAGCAGGGCCACCAGGGCGGCCAGGATCAGGATCCCGATGATCCGCACAACGGGATTGGCAAAGAAATGCTGGATCTGCGACCAGATCGTCAGGACCCGGGAGGCAGAGACGTCATCCAGGGCGACGATGGGAACGGTGACGTAATCGGTGCCGTCATAAGAGAGGGTCACGCTGCCCAGCTTGCTGCCGGCTGTGACCGGGGCCTCCACGGTATCGGAATCCAGCTGCACGGTCCGTGTCAGATCCGCGGCCTTGACGTCTTTGGGCAGCAGCGCTTTGACCTCCTCGGCCGGGTGAACGGCTACATGCTCCGTCTCCCGGGAAAGGGTGACCGGAACTTCCCCGATCATGTCGTTGGGCGTCAGAACCGTTTGCCAGGCAAAGTTGTCAAAGCCCCACTCAAACAGGCGGCGGGTCTCGGAAAAGCTTTTTACGTCGGTTTTTCCGTTGGTTACCACCTTATCGGCGCCCAAAACCACACTCAGAAAGCTCATGCTGCCCTTGACGGCGGAGGAGACCAGGCAGTGGCCGGCATCCGAGGTGGAGCCGGTTTTGATCCCGTGGGCGCTTTTATAGACATAGCCGGTGGCCCGCCAAGCGGAGAGTAAATAGTTGGTGGTGTAAAGATGCCGCTGTTCGGAAAGATTCGTGGCAGGGATGTATACGTCGGCCTGGTCGCAGATGGCCAGGAACTCATCATGGGTCAAAGCCTCCCGGGTGATGAGATACAGATCCCAGGCGGAGGTATAGTGCTGCGGATCGTGCAGACCGGTGGCGTTGACGAAGTGGGTGTTCTCGCAGCCCAGCTCCTGGGCGCGCTGGTTCATGCGATCCACAAAGCTGCTGACGGAGCCGGTCGTGGCTTCAGCCAGGATGTTGCAGGCCTCGTTGGCGGAAACGACCAGCATGCAGCGCAGGAAGTTTTCAACGCTCATGGTTTCGCCGGCTTTGATGTTGGCGGTGCTGCCGTCATCGGCCAGACCGGACAGGGCGGACGCGGTGGCGGTGATCTCCTGATCCAGACGCAGCGTTCCGGCATCCACGGCCTCCAGCACCAGCAGGGCGGTCATGATCTTGGTCAGGCTGGCCGGGTAAAGCTCGTCATGAATGTTCTTTCCGTAAACGACTGTACCGCTGTCCCGCTCGACCAGCAGGGCGGCCTTGGCCTGAATATCGGGATCCTCCACCGCCAGGGCCCGGGGGGCGGCGGCCAGGGAGATCAGCAGGGACAGCAGCAAAAAAACAGCAAAAAAACGTTTGGCTTTCATGACAACCTCTCTTTAACTATGGTATAATACGGCATCGGAATCAACAGCGAATCCGGCTTGGTACCGACGGACCGGCCTGCGCCGGGCACCGGCGCGATCCGGGGCGGAGCCGGACGAAATTTGTTTTTTAAAGTATAACAAAAAGCGCACGGGAGTTCAACATGGGGTCGAGTGGAAAATTTGCAAAAAGTGAAAAGTTTTTGCTGGCGCTGACCGTGCTTTACTGTGCGGGCCTGCTGGGACTTGCGGCCCGGAGCCGTCCGGCGGACGCGGCGGGGTACCGGATCACGGCGGAGCACCCGGCGGCACAGACGGAGGCGGAAGAGGTGCCCCGGGCTGTGCGGATCGATCTGAACCGTGCCACGGCCGCCGAGCTGCAGACCCTGCCCGGGATCGGGGAGACCCTGGCGGAGCGGATCGTTGCCTACCGGGCGGAGCACGGTCCCTTTCGGACCGCTGAAGAGATCATGGAGGTACGGGGGATCGGAGAGGGAATTTACGAAGACGTGAAAGAACTGATTACGGCGGAGGAGGCGGAGAAGCCATGAAGATCCTGGTGGTGGATGACGAGCAGCTGCTGGTCAAGGGGATTAAATTCAACCTGGAGAACGAGGGGTACGAGGTGGAGGCGGCCTATGACGGCGCGGCGGCTGTGGAGCTGGCCCGGAACACCCGGTATGATCTGATCATTCTGGATGTGATGATGCCGGAGATTTCGGGGCTGGAGGCGTGCCAGCGGATCCGGGAGTTTTCCAACGTGCCCATTATTATGCTGACGGCAAAAAGCGAGGATGCGGACAAGCTGATGGGATTTGAAAGCGGCGCGGATGACTATCTGACCAAGCCGTTTAATATTTTGGAGCTGAAAGCCCGGGTGCGGGCGCTGCTGCGCCGGGCCGGCGGCGTCCGGAAGGAGCAGGGAAAGCTGCTGCAGGCCGGCCCGCTGACGCTGGATCTGGAGGAGCGGGTGGCCATCCGGGATGGCGCGCCGGTGAACCTGACGGCCAAGGAATTTGACCTGATCGAGCTGCTGATGAGAAATCCGCGCCGGGTCTACAGCCGGGAGAATCTGATGAACGTGGTCTGGGGCTATCACTACGGCGGCGATTACCGGACGGTGGATGTGCACATTCGCCGCCTGCGGGAGAAGCTGGAGCGCAATCCGGCGGAGCCGGAGTGCATCCTGACCAAGTGGGGAGTGGGGTACTATTTCAAAGGATAAAAAGACCATCCGTGGGGGTCTGCAGCTGAAATTCAGCCTCAGCTATATTGCGATCATCAGCGCGGTGCTGCTGCTTCTCAACACCTATCCCCTGGTCGTATCGGAGGATCTTATTTTCCGCTCGAAGCAGACGAGCCTGCAAAACAGCGTTTCCGTACTGGTTTCATCGCTGTCGGGGCTGGACCGGCTGACGCGGGAATCGGTGTCCGGCGCCATGGCCGCAGCGGAGGAGAGCGGACCGAGCCGCATCCTGGTGACGGATCCGGCGGGAAAAATTCTTTACGACAGCCGGGAGACCGGCAGCGCCCTGAGCGGTTATGCCCTGTACACGGAGGTGGTGCAGGCGCTGGAGGGAAACGATGCGTTTTGCTGCAGCTATGAAGGCGGGGCGTTCCGCAGCCGGGCGGCATCGCCGGTGCTGTTCCAAAATGAGATCATCGGCGCGGTGTTCGTATATGAGTACGACACCGAGCAGGCGGCCCTGCTGGAGGGATTCAGCTCCAACCTGCTGCGGATCTCGCTGCTGATCGGGATCCTGGTAGTGGTGCTGAGTGTGCTGCTGTCTCACGCACTGACCAGCCGCATCGGCGAGCTTTTAAGGGCCATCGTGCGGGTGCGGGACGGGGCCTACGATCAGCGGGCTGTCGTGCGGGGCGGCGACGAGATCGCCCAGCTCAGCGATGCCTTCAACAGCATGACCGAGCGGCTGCAGCAGACGGAGGAGGTCCGGCGGCGCTTTGTTTCCGATGCCTCCCACGAGCTGAAAACGCCGCTGGCGGCGATCCGCCTTTTAAGTGATTCGATCCTGCAGACCGAACAGATCGACCCGGAAACGACCCGGGAATTTGTGTCGGACATCGGCCGGGAAGCGGAGCGGCTGACCCGGATCACGGAGGACCTTTTGAGACTGACCCGGCTGGACAGCGGCCGGACCGGCGAGACGGCTCCGGTGGAAGTGGAGCCGGTTTTGGAGCGGGTGATGCGTATGATGGGCCTGGTGGCCGGGGAGAAGCAGGTGGCGCTTGTGTGCACCGGTACGGAGCCGTGCCGGGTGCGGGCTGCCGGGGATGAGCTTCAGCAGGTGATTTACAATCTGGTGGACAATGCGGTGAAGTACACGCCCGCCGGAGGACGGGTGGAAACCGCTTTAAGGCGGGAGGCGCAGCAGGCGGTGCTGACCGTCAGCGACGATGGCATCGGCATCCCGGAGGAGGATCTGCCCCGGATCTTCGAACGCTTTTATCGGGTGGATAAGGCACGCTCCCGGGCGGCGGGCGGCACAGGACTGGGCCTGTCCATCGTCAGCGACACGGTGCATCGCCGCGGCGGGACCATTGAAGTTGCCAGCACGCCCGGAGCGGGGACGACCTTTACCGTGCGCTGGCCCCTTTGCGAAGAGAAGGGGGGAGACGCATGAGACGCGTATGTGCCCTGGTGCTCAGCGCGGCACTGCTGTGGAGCTTGAGCGCCTGCGCGGCTGCCGTCAATGTGGCCCGGGAAGATCCCTATACGCTGTATTTCTGCCGCCGGGATCTGACGCAGGCCCAGGGCGGCGACGCACTGGGAACGGAGTCCGCCGCCGTGGAAAACGCCGGGGAGTTGGAGCCGCAGGCGCTGGCACAGACGCTGATGGAACGGCTGCTGGACGGCCCGTCGGACGAGCGCCTGCAAAGTCCGTTTCCCGCAGGGACGGAGCTGCTGAGCTGTACGCTGAGCGGTTCACGGATCGGGGTGGACCTTTCGGCGGCGTACGGAACGCTTTCTGATGTGGGGCTGACGCTGGCAGATGCCTGCATCACCCTGACGCTGACGCAGATTTTCGGGGTCGTTTCCGTCTGCGTGACGGTAAACGGGCAGCCGCTGGCGTATCGGAATCAGCAGGTTTTCTCGGCGGATGACGTACTGCTGACCAGTTCGGAGGACGTGGTGGCGTCGGTGCGGGCGACGCTGTATTTTCTGAATGAGGCGGAGGAGCTGACCGGAGAGGAACGGACCATGGATCTGTACGAAGGAGATACCCAGGTGCGGGTTTTGCTGCGGGCGCTGCTGGACGGCCCGCAGGAGCGGACGCTGCATTCCGCGCTGCCGGAGAATTTTGAGGTTTCCATGATCTGGCTCAAGGACGGGGTATGCTGTGTGAACCTGTCCGGCGGGCGGGAGCAGGACCTGCCCCAGGGGCGGGAGATGCGCCTGGGGCTGACGGCGCTGGCCCGGTCCCTGTGCTCTCTGGCCGACGTCCGGCAGGTGTCTTTCCTGGTGGATGGACGGAATGCGGATGTCTACTGCGGTGTGCTGCTCAGAAGTGTGGAGCAGACAAAATAAAACCGACCGGACGGGGCGGCAAACGCCCCGTCCGGCCGGTTTTATTTGGAAATATGCATCTTACGCGCGGGAGCGGATGGACAGCGCCATGACCAGGGGAATCAAAAGCTGCAGCAGAAGGATCAGCGGAATGCCGAAGCGGAAGCTTTTGTGCAGTGTTTTGTGATGCCAGACCCGCATGCCGAGCAGGGCTCCGATGCTGCCGCCGAGCAGGGCCAGAAGGAACAGCGTTTTTTCCGGGACCCGGGAAACGGACTCCCGGACAGCTTTGCGCTTTGCCTTCCACTTATCCAGCCCGAATACAAAAAAGGTGATCAGGTTGATTGCGGCCAGATAAAAAAGCACCAGCTTGGCCGGCTGATCCGAAAGAGAAAAGAAGCCGCCTTCCGCCGCTGCGGCAAGGGCTTGTACCATGGGGCACCATCCTTTCCGGTCTTGGGACCGTCATGCTTTTTGTATCGTACCAGACCGGGACACAAATTGCAAGGCGCTGCCAGCCGCCGGAAGGGCCAGGGAACTTTTTCCGCCCGGCTGGCGTCTGATGGGACAAACGAGTCCGGAAGTGCCGGAGGGCGGAACGAACGTCACGGACGGACCCTGAAAGGAGCGATTCCATGCGAAGATCGATTCTGCGCATCCTATGCGCGGGGGTGTGCGCCGCCTTGCTGAGCGGCTGTGCCGCGGTGCCGTTGGACGCGGCGGGAAGTACGGGCGCGGAAAGCGCAGCGGTTTCCGGCCCGGACGGGGTGACGCTGGTTTGCCGGGTCGTGGAGCTGTGTGCGGATGACAGCCTGCTGCTGGCCGGCTACGGCGAAGACGCCGACGGGGAAGCGGCGGTTTATACGGTGCCGGTCCGGGACCTTTCCGTCACCTATGAGGATCCGGAGGATGCCGCCTATGGGCTGCGGGCCGGCTCCGTGGCGGAGCTTTCCTACAGCGGGGCGGTGGAGGAAACGTTCCCGGCCCGGCCGGCGCAGCCGGGTGCCCTGCGGATCCGACACGCGGGATTTGACGACCGCTGCCGGCTGTACCGGGAGGTGCTGGAGGATCTGTGGAATACGGACCGGGCCTTGAATGAGGAGATCCATCAGCTGGGTGTGGACCTGACGGAGACGACGCTCACCCCGGCGGAGCGGAGCGCCGTGTCCTGGTCGTTCGGCACCGGCCATGCGCTTGTTCCGATCCAGGGGACCATCCGGCAGCTGACGGAGGAGGGGTATCTTTCCGGGATGGAGCCCGATGCGGAGGAAATTCCAGCCTGGAAGGATGGGTGCCTGTTTACGCTTTCCGAGCAGCCCGCCCCGGACGAAGATACGCTCTGCTTTGACGCACAGAAGTGGCGCAGCGCATTGGGGGCCTATTTCTTTGCGGATTGTACGGCGCAGCGGACGCAGACCGGCGCCTGGGGTGACTATCAGGTGGGCAGCGAGGCCATTTCCTGAGAGCAGGCCGCCGGCGGCATTCCGTGGAACCGCGCGCCCGGGGTATCCGCCTGCGCCGCAGGTGTACCGCCCCGCTTTCCCGATTCTACGCTGTCGGAAAGGACTGGCGGAAGCACCGCGGATGCGGCAGGACACGGAGACTTTTGTGGCTCCCTCTTGCCAAGTGCGTGAAAATGCAGTAAAATAACTAAACTATGCCATTCAAGCTGCGGAAAGGGAGGAAAACCGGTCCTTCCCGCCAAAAATAAGAAACGGGTGAATATACAATGAGTTATACCAAGGTTGCGGCAATTTACGCGGACAGCGAAACACTGTCCGGGAAAGAGGTCTGCGTGGCGGGCTGGGCCCGGACGATCCGGGACCTGAAGAGCTTTGGCTTCATCGAACTCAACGACGGGTCCTGCTTCAAGAACCTGCAGGTGGTCATGGACGCCAATACGCTGGAAAATTATAAGGAGATCGCCGGCCAGAACGTGGGCGCGGCGCTGTCGGTCACCGGCACGGTGGTGCTGACGCCAGAGGCTAAGCAGCCGCTGGAGCTGAAGGCCAGCTCGATCCGGGTGGAGGGCGCCTCCTCACCGGACTATCCCCTGCAGAAAAAGCGCCACACGGTGGAGTATCTGCGCACCATCCAGCACCTGCGCCCCCGGACGAATCTGTTCTCCGCCACCTTCCGGGTGCGGAGCGTGGCGGCCATGGCCATTCATGAATTTTTCCAGAGCCGCGGCTTTGTCTACGTGCACACGCCCATCATCACCGCCAGCGACTGCGAAGGCGCCGGCGAGATGTTCCGGGTGACGACGCTGGATCTGGAAAATCCGCCCCGCAAGGAAGACGGCAGCGTGGACTACAGCAAGGACTTTTTCGGCAAACCGGCAAACCTGACGGTTTCCGGGCAGCTTAACGCGGAAAACTTCGCCATGGCCTTCGGCGATGTGTATACCTTCGGCCCCACCTTCCGGGCGGAAAATTCCAACACGCAGCGGCATGCGGCGGAGTTCTGGATGATCGAACCGGAGATGGCCTTTACGGATCTGAAGGGCGATATGGATGTGGCCGAGGCCATGATCAAGTTCATCATTCGCCGCACGATGGAGCGCTGCCCCGATGAGCTGGCATTTTTCAATCAGTTTGTGGATAAGGGCCTTTTGGAGCGGCTGGAGCACGTGGCTTCGTCCGACTTCGGCCGCGTCAGCTACACCGAGGCGGTGGAGATCCTGCGCAAGCACAACGACCGGTTTGACTATAAGGTGGACTGGGGGACGGACCTGCAGACGGAGCACGAGCGTTTCCTGACCGAGCAGGTGTTCAAGCGCCCGGTTTTCGTAACGGACTATCCCAAGGAGATCAAGGCTTTCTATATGCGCCTGAACGACGACGGGAAAACGGTGGCCGCGGCGGACTGCCTGGTGCCCGGTATTGGAGAGATCATCGGCGGCAGCCAGCGTGAAGAGCGGCTGGACCTGTTGGAGCAGCGGATCCAGGAGCTGGGGATGAATCCGGAGGACTATTGGTGGTATCTGGACCTGCGGCGTTACGGCGGCTGCAAGCACGCGGGCTTTGGCCTGGGCTTTGAGCGGATGGTGATGTACCTGACGGGCGTGGCCAATATCCGCGACGTTCTGCCGCATCCGCGCACGGTGGGCAGCGCTGATTTCTGATTCGGGGAATACGGCTTATAAAAAAGGACCGGAGGAAATTTTCCTCCGGTCCTTTTTTGGGCGGGGCGAAGCCCGGACGTTGTGCGCATGCGCCTGCAGGCGTTCAGGACGGGGTGCTTGGCGCACCGGAGCGGATCATCTCCATGAAGCGGGCGGCTGCGGCGCTGGGGGAGACGTCCCGCAGCGTGCACATGTCCACGCTGCGGGCGGGAATGGAGAACTGCGTGCGCAGCAGGCGGATGCGGCCCTCCTCCAGACCGTCATGCACAAATTCCAGCGTGGCGCCGGCCACGCCCAGACCGATCCCGGCCAGCGACACCAGCAGCGACCGGGAGGAGAGTTCGATCTCCGGCTTGAGGGTGATGCCCTGCCGAAGGAAGAACTGCTCCAAAAACACGCGGGAGCTGGCCTTGCGCTCCAACAGGATCAGGGGGAACTGCGCGATCTCCTGGGCGGTATAGGCGTGGTCAAAGTCACAGGGATAGCCGCTTCCGGCGATGAAGACGGCATGGGTCGAAAAGCAGGGCCAGGTCTCCAGACTGGATCGGTCGGCCGGTGAGGAGGCGAAGGCGATGTCCACGGCGCCGGATTTCAAAAGACTCAGGACCTTGGCGCTGCGCCCGCTGACAATCTTCAGCCGAATGCCCGGATGTTCCCGGTGAAAGGCCTCCAGATATGGCGTCAGAAACCAGCTGGTGACCGTGTCGGACGCGCCGATGACCAGCGTGCCCAGCAGCAGCTGCTGGGCCTGGGCCAGCTTGTCCTCACCGGTTTGAATCAGCCCCAGGGCACTGCGGACATAGGTATAGAGCATCTGCCCCTCGCCGGTCAGCGTCACGCCCCGGGGACTGCGGGAGAACAGCCGTGCCTGCAGCTGGGTCTCCAGCTGCTTGACAGACTGGCTGACGGCGGATTGGGAGATGTAAAGATTTTTGGCGGCTTCGGAAATATTTCCGGTTTCCGCCACCTCCTTGAAAACGCGGTAAAGCTCCAGACGGACGGCCATGCAGTCCACCTCCATAAATAAGAACGATAAAGATCAAACTCAGTATAAGAAGAAGTGATGAAAAAAGCAAGAGGCGAATGGCCGGTGCAAGGTGCACAGATTGCTTGGGAAAATCTGGAAAAGATAACGAATTCCGCGGCAAAACTAATATATCAGTTGGAATTTATATACAGAAGTGTAAAAATCTGTTATATAGAAAGAGAAGACCATGGACGGGAGGTGAAGCCCACGGACAAAAAAACAGGATGCAGTTGAGAAACGGACCGGTACGGAAAGGAGCGACTTTTGAGAGGAAATGTGCTGACCTTTGCTCTGCCGGATGGAACCCCGGTCCGGGTGGTGGAAACGGCCAATGCTGACGGCAGTGTCCACTTGGAATTTACAGAGGGCGATAAGAGGGACGTGCTGGACATTAACCAAGAAACAAGAGCAATCATGATGAATGGAAC
Source organism: uncultured Dysosmobacter sp. (assembly GCA_934563745.1). Classification (GTDB taxonomy): domain Bacteria; phylum Bacillota; class Clostridia; order Oscillospirales; family Oscillospiraceae; genus Oscillibacter. The sequence continues at coordinate 20,492 of CAKTHE010000011.1, forward strand.
GGCGTTGATGATTTTTATTTAGACGCGACCCATACAACTTACGTTGACACTGCGATTACGGAGCAGTGGACGTCCAGGAGGTAGGTTGAGATGGACAGCTATTTGATTCTATATGGTGCGGTCAGTGTGCTTCTTGTGGCGCTGAACCTGCTGAACACACTGAAGACAAACGGAGCCGTGCAGGCGCAGCAGCGGAAAAACCTGCTGGTGCTTACGTCGCGCGTAAGCTTTGTCCTCCTGTGCAGGGGAGCGGCCTACCGCTGTCCAGAACGGCTGTGGACGCTTTCCATGCAGTTCATTTTCCTGAGCCTGCTGTCCGAATTAGGCCTGTTTTTTACTTCTGAATTTATCCGCTATCGGCAGGGTCCCAGGGACGCTGCGGAAACCGAAAGAATACGCAGGACCCTGTTTCGGCAGCTGCGGGGAGGGGCGGTGGCTCTGATGATCTGCGGCTCGGTGCTTGCCTGGATGATCCGGCACTGGGGATGAAGCAGGGGCGGATGGATCAGGACCCGACACCCCACGCTTCTGCGCTGCCGGGGGACAGAAAATCTTTCATTGACAAAAAGGCAGACATGGTAAAATACAGCGTTTAAAAGGCTTGGAAAAAGACGCCGTCCGGAAGAAGACAGCAGAGAGGGGCCGCCGCTGGCTGAAAGCGGCTCTTGCCGGAACCGGGACCGGTCCTCCCGTTACAGAGGACACGAGCGGCGTGCATACGCAGGATGCCGAGACCAACGTGGACGAACGCTGGACCGGCTGAACGAAACGACCGGGAGGTGTCGGAGATGAAGACCATTTGGCTTGCGGTATACATCTTGTATAGCGGAGGTCTGCTGCTGGCCCAGCTCGCCAACAGCCTGCGGGACGGGGCAGATCCGGTCCGGTGGCAGCAGCGGCAAAACATTCTGGATCTGTTTTTGCGGATAGGCTCCCTGGTGGTGCTGCCGCTGATCTGGATCACGCTGGCAGAGCCGGTCTGTGCGCCCTGGAAAATCGTGATCTGGGCCTTTGCTGCGGGGATCGTGGAGATCTGCCGGTTCTTTGCCGCGGTATACGTCCCGTGCCGGCGGGCACCGGAGGATCCGGACCTGGCCAAAAGGGCAGTCAAGGAGAGCCGGGATTCCCTGCTGGCCCTGCTGATTTTGCTGGCGGCCGGCCTGAGCTTCTTCCTCCGGCAGTACGGCGGATGATCAATCGGCGGGTTATGAGGGATTCTCCGGCGGCCCTTGGACCGGCTGACGGAATGCGGGGAGGGGCGGTGGCTTTGCTGATCTGCAGCTCGGTGCTTGCCTGGATGATCCGGCGCTGGGGATGAAGCAGGGCCGGATGGATCAGGATCCGACACCCCACGCTTCTGCGCTGCCGGGGGACAGAAAATCTTTCATTGACAAAAGAGACGGCACATGGTAGAATACCAGCGTTTAAAAGGCTTGGAAAAGGACGCCGTCCGGGAAAGACAGCAGAGAGGGGCCGCCGCTGGCTGCAAGCGGCCCTTGCCGGAACCGGGACCGGTCACCCCCTTGGAGCCGCCCGCTGAAAGAAACCTTCCAGTAAGCCGGGACGGGACCTCCCGTTACAGAGGGCACGAGCGGCGTGCATCGCAGGATGCGCGCAAGCAGGGTGGAACCGTGGAATACGAATTTCGTATCTCACCCCTGAAATCATTCAGGGGTGAGATTTTTTATGAGCCGCCTCACCCCTTACCGCCGGAGCGCCGCTGCGTCCGTACGCCGCAGCCCACTCCCCAGAAAATGAAGGAGGAACCATCATGTCTGAAGAAAAGAAAGAGCTTGATCCGTACAGCTTTGAAAACGAAACCTACCGCAAAACCTATTGGCACACCTGTTCCCACGTGCTGGCCCAGGCGGTCAAGCGCCTGTACCCGGAGGTGAAGCTGGCCATCGGTCCGTCCATTGACAACGGCTTTTACTACGACCTGGATTCGCCCTTTGCCTTCACGCCGGAGATCATGGAGAAGATCGAGGGCGAGATGCGCAAGATCTGCAAGGAAAAGCTGAAGCTGGAGCGCTTCGAGCTGCCCCGGGAAGAGGCCATCAAGTTCATGGAGGAGAAGGAAGAGCCGTATAAGGTCGAGCTGATCAACGACCTGCCGGCCGACGCGCACATCTCCTTCTATCGCCAGGGCGAATTCACCGACCTGTGCGCCGGTCCCCACCTGGACTCCACCGGCCGCATCAAGGGCAACGCCATTAAGCTGACGGCCTGCAACGCCGCCTATTGGCGGGGCGATTCCAACCGGCAGACCCTGCAGCGGATTTACGGCGTGGCCTTCCCCAAGAAGGAGGAGCTGGATGAATATCTGCGCCGCATTGAAGAGGCCAAAAAGCGGGATCACCGGAAGCTGGGCAAAGAGCTGGGGCTGTTTATGCTGACCGATGAGGGCCCGGGCTTCCCCTTCTTCCTGCCCAAGGGCATGGTCCTGAAAAATACGCTGATCGATTATTGGCGGCAGGTCCACAAAAAGTACGGCTATGTGGAGGTATCCACGCCCATGATCCTCAACCGGCATCTGTGGGAGCAGTCCGGCCACTGGGATCACTATAAGCAGAACATGTACACCACCGTCATCGACGGGGAGGATTACGCCATCAAGCCCATGAACTGCCCGGGCGGCATGATGGTTTATAAAAGCGAGCCGCACTCCTACCGGGAGCTGCCCCTGCGGGTGGGCGAGCTGGGCCTGGTGCACCGGCATGAAATGTCCGGCGCCCTGCACGGCCTGTTCCGCGTCCGCTGCTTTACCCAGGACGACGCACACATTTTCATGACTCCGGAGCAGATGAAAGACGAGATCGAAAATGTGGTGCGGCTGTTTGACGAAGTGTATTCCGTCTTTGGCCTGAGCTATCAGATCGAGCTGTCCACCATGCCGGAGGATCACATCGGCACGGTCGAGGAGTGGGAGCATAACCAGGAGATCCTGAAGAGCGCCATCACCGAGATGGGCAAGGACTTTACTATCAACGAGGGTGACGGTGCCTTCTACGGCCCGAAGCTGGACTTCCATCTGGCGGACTCTCTGGGCCGGACCTGGCAGTGCGGCACCATTCAGCTGGACAGCCAGCTGCCGGAGCGCTTTGAGCTGGAATATACCGGCGAGGATGGGCAGAAGCATCGGCCCGTCATGATTCACCGGGTGGTGCTGGGCTCCATCGAGCGCTTTATCGGCGTGATCACCGAGCATTTTGCCGGTGCCTTCCCCACCTGGCTGAGCCCGGTGCAGGTGAAGCTTCTGACCGTTACGGACCGGGTGGACGGCTATGCCAAGGACGTGGCCGCCAAGCTGGATGCGCTGGGCTTCCGGGTGGAAAGCGACCTGCGCAATGAGAAGATCGGCAAGAAGATCCGCGAGGCGACCCTGGAGAAGGTCCCCTATATGCTTGTGATGGGCGACCGGGATGTGGAAAACGGAACGGTGTCTGTCCGGACCCGCAGCGGCGAGGATCTGGGCGCGATGAGCCTGGACGCCTTCGCGGCGATGCTCCGGGAAGCCGTGGACAGCAAGAGCCTGAACTGACGATCCGGAAACTGGAAATTACAGGGTGCGAAGGAATTCCTTCACACCCTGTAAAAATGAGCAGATTCCGATCGGTGGAAAACTGTTGTTAAAATAAACAAGGACGCAGGTAACGCTTACGCAAAAAAGCGCTAAGTTTCATCAAAATGAAGCGGGACGACGAGAATTGATTGCAACCCCGCCTGAAGAGGGAGTATACTGAGGAAAAATTGGTGCTGCGTCCGGGCCGCGGACTTCCGCGTCCGGACGGGACCCTGTAAGCGCCTGCGTGTTTTCAAAGGAGGAGACCATGAGCAGAGAGTTCAAGAAAGTGCTGGTAGCCAACCGCGGCGAGATTGCCATGCGCATCTTCCGCGCCTGCCACGATTTGGGCCTGCAGACCGTTGCGATTTATTCCAACGAGGATGTGTACAGCCTGTTCCGCACCGCGGCGGATGAATCCTACTTGATCGGTGAGAATGAAAGCCCCCTGGGCGCCTATCTCAATATCCCGCGGATCATCGAACTGGCCAAAAAGCATGGGGCGGATGCCATCCATCCCGGCTACGGCTTCCTGTCTGAAAACGGCGATTTTGCCCGGGCCTGCGAAGCCGCCGGCATTAAATTCATCGGACCCAGCTCCAAGATCTTGGATATGATGGGCGACAAGCTGTCAGCCAAGCAGATCGCGCTGGAGTGCAACGTGCCGACTACGCCCGGCACGGCGGAGCCTCTGGAGAGCCGGGAGGCGGCCCAGAAACTGGCCATGGAGTTTGGGTTCCCGGTCATCCTGAAGGCGGCGGCCGGCGGCGGCGGCCGCGGAATGCGCCGCTGCGACACGGTGGAGGAAGTCGGGACCAATTTTGACCTGGTCAAGGCGGAGGCAAAAAAGGCCTTCGGCAACGACGATATTTTCATGGAGAAGTTCCTGGTCCGGCCCAAGCACATTGAGGTGCAGGTCCTGGGCGACGAGCACGGCAACGTGGTCCATCTTTACGAGCGGGACTGCTCGCTGCAGCGCCGCTATCAGAAGGTCGTGGAGTTCACACCGGCGTTCTCCGTCCCGCAGGAGGTGCGTCAGGCGCTGTATGCCGATGCGGTCAAGATCGCCAAGCATGTGGGCTATACCAACGCCGGCACGCTGGAGTTCCTGGTGGACGAGTCCGGCCACCACTATTTCATCGAAATGAATCCCCGGATCCAGGTGGAGCATACGGTCACGGAGATGGTGACCGGCATCGATCTGGTGCGTTCGCAGATCCTGATCGCCGAGGGGTATCCGCTGTCGGATCCGCAGATTGGAATCACCCGGCAGGAGGACATTCACCAGAACGGCTATGCCATTCAGTGCCGCGTGACAACGGAGGATCCGGCCAACAACTTCGCGCCGGATACCGGAAAGATTACGGCTTACCGTTCCTCCGGCGGCTTCGGCGTCCGCCTGGATGGCGCCACGGCCGGCGCCGGTGCGGTGATCTCGCCGTATTACGATTCCCTGCTGGTGAAGGTGACCACCTGGGACAGCACGTTTGCCGGTGTGTGCCGCAAGGCCCTGCGGGCGATCCGTGAGATCCACGTCCGCGGCGTAAAAACCAACATTGCGTTTATTTCCAACGTTCTGACCAACGAGACCTTCTTGGAGGGAAAGTGCCACACCAAGTTCATCGATGAGACGCCGGAGCTTTTTGAGATCGAGGAGAGCCAGGACCGTGCCACCAAGATGCTCAAGTATATTGCCGGCATCTCCCTGAAGGAAGAGGGGCATCACGGCTATTACGAGACGCCCCGGTTCCCGCCGGTTACCGGCAACCGTCCGGAGGGGCTCAAGCAGATGCTGGACCGGGAGGGACCGGAGGCGGTCTGCAAGTGGGTCAAGGATCAGAAGAAGCTGCTGATCTGCGATACGACCTGCCGTGACGCGCATCAGTCCCTGCTGGCGACCCGCGTCCGGACCCGGGACATTGTCAAGGGGATGGAGGCGACATCCGAGATCCTGGGCGATGCCTTCTCGCTGGAGTGCTGGGGCGGCGCGACCTTCGATGTGGCGTACCGCTTCCTGCATGAGTCCCCCTGGGAGCGCCTGGATATGATCCGGGAAAAGGCACCCAACCTGTTGCTGCAGATGCTGCTGCGCGGCGCCAACGCCGTGGGCTACACCAACTATCCGGACAATGTGATCCGGGAATTCGTGAAGGAAGCGGCCCGCAGCGGGATCGATGTGTTCCGGATCTTTGACTCGCTGAATTGGCTGCCGGGTATGAGCGTTGCTATGGATGAGGTGCTCAAGCAGGGCAAGATCTGCCAGGCAACGATCTGCTATACCGGCGATATCATGGACCCCAGCCGGGACAAGTATACGCTGGATTATTACGTCAAGATGGCCAAGGAACTGGAAAAGCGCGGCGCCCATATGCTTGCCATCAAGGATATGGCGGGCCTGCTGAAGCCCTATGCGGCCAAAAAGCTGGTGTCCACCCTCAAGCAGGAGATCGGCATCCCCATCCAGCTGCACACCCATGATACCTCCGGCAACCAGGTGGCGGCGCTGCTGATGGCGGCCGAGGCCGGCGTGGATGTGGTGGACTGCGCGATTTCCTCCATGTCGTCTCTGACCAGCCAGCCGTCTTTGAACGCGGTGGTCACGGCTCTGCAGGGAACCGAGCGGGATACCGGTCTGGATCCGGAGCGGCTGCAGCTTTTGACGGATTATTGGGAGGATGTGCGCAAGCGCTACAGCTCCTTCGAGGCTGGGATCAAGTGCCCGGCTACGGACATTTACCGTTACGAAATCCCCGGCGGTCAGTATACCAACCTGAAGCCGCAGGTGGAAAGCCTGGGCCTGGGCGACCGCTTTAAGGACGTCAAGGAAAATTACCGGGTGGTCAACAACATGCTGGGCGATATCGTGAAGGTGACGCCGTCTTCCAAGATGGTGGGCGACCTGGCGATCTTCATGACGCAGAACAACCTGACTCCGGAGAACATCGTGGAGAAGGGCGAAAATCTGGCCTTCCCGGACTCCGCTATCAGCTATTTCTCCGGTATGATGGGCCAGCCGGCCTGGGGCTTCCCCAAGGATCTGCAGAAGGTGGTGCTGAAGGGCAAGGAGGCCATCTCCTGCCGGCCCGGCGAGCTGCTGCCGCCGGTGGACTTTGACGAGATCCGCAAGGAAGTCAGCGAGTTTGATCCGGATCCCACGTGGCGCGCGCTGCTGTCTTACTGCATGTATCCCAAGGTCTATAAGGACTATGTCCAGCAGCAGAAGGAGTATGGCTACATTGCCCGCCTGGGCAGCCACGTCTTCTTCCACGGCCTGGAGATCGGCGAGACCAACAAGGTCAATATTGCCGACGGCAAAACGCTGGTCATCAAATATCTGGGGCCGGGCGAAGTGGATAAGGAGGGCATGCGCACGGTGAGCTTTGAGCTCAACGGCATCCGCCGCGAAGTGCAGGTGCCCGACGAAGCGGCCCAGAAGAACATCGTGAAAGTGCCTATGGCGGATCCCGAGGATAAGAGCCAGGTGGGTGCGTCGATCCCCGGCGCCGTCAGTAAGGTGCAGGTCAAGGTGGGCGATCCGGTGGAGCTGAACCAGACCCTGATCACCATTGAGGCCATGAAGATGGAGACGGCCATCTCCGCCCGGATGTCCGGCGTGGTGGATGAGATCCTGGTCAAAGAGGGCGACACCGTCAAGGGCGGCCAGCTGCTGATCAAAATCAAATAAAACGCTTTCTGAAAAGCCCCGCGGAGAGATCCGCGGGGCTTTTCATGCCAGGAAGCGGGAACTTTTTTGAAGGCGGTCCGTCTAGAAAGGAAAGTCCCCGTACTCTGTGTCGATTTGCGGGGGATAATACTTACAGATTATAAAAGGAGAAAAAGATGAATAAGAAGTGGATCGCACTGGCCCTGACAGCGGCGCTGACCCTGAACCTGAGCGCCTGCGGAAGCAAAGCAAACGGCGGCGCAAGCTCCGGCCTGAGTCCGGATGGATCGGCCATTTCCTCGCAGGAGGGCAGCGTGTCCTCCGAGCCGGATGGCTCTGTGTCCGTTCCGGAGGAGGGGGAAGAAGAGCTGCCGCCTACGGAGGATCCAGCTGCCGAGTCGGAGCAGAAGCCCGTCCAAAAACCGGAGACTCCGGAGCAGAAACCGGCCCAAAAGCCGGAGCAACAACCGGCCGCGCCCAAACCCGCGGAGCAAAAACCGGCTGCCGGCAGTCAGTCGGGGGCGGAGAGCAATTCTTCCTCCAGCGCGGGCGCAGATGCGGCGCAGAGCGTGGACCTGAGCGCGTTCTACGATCAGATGGTGGCCAAGGACAGTTTTCCGCCCTCCATGCAGAAGCTGACCGGGGAGGAAGCCGGCGTTTTGTATGAGGGTCTGGGTGATGTATCCCTGAAGCAGTGCACGGCCGGCATGGCGGCTGTCTCCGCTGTGGTGGGCGAGCTGATCCTGGCAGAGGTGTCCGACAGCAAGGATGTGCAGACGGTGAAGGATATTTTCCAGGCGCGGATCGACAGCCAGGTCAACGGCGGCGCCTTTTATCCGGATACCATCGACGGGTGGAAAGAGGGGGGGCGGGTGGCCAGCCACGGAAATTATGTTATGATGGTGGCGCTGGGCGATCCGGACGAGGCGGATGCGGCTGTGGCCGCTTTCCAGGCCCTCTTTGCCTGAGCGGCCTGAGTGAAAAAAGCCCCTGCGCCATTTCGGCGCAGGGGCTTCACAAGACCGTATTTTGACCGGATAACAAAAAAACCAGAACGGTTCGCTGAATCAGCTATACCGTTCTGGTTTTTCTATTGTTCGTAAGAGCAAGAATCGTCCCGCGGCCACAGATTTCAATTCTTGCCCCCTTTAGGATGATTCCTTGCTGGGGTGTGCCTGTCCAAACCTTGCCAGGAACGGGTACGGCATACTGGAGTCGGTTTGTCAGATCCCGTTTTTCTCCAAGAACTTTTCCATCAAATCCATATAGTGCGCTGACTGAACGATGAATCCTACATGTCCGCCCGGAACATTGAGAATTTCTGCGTCCAATTTTTTAAATAAATCAACAAGACGGTTCTGATCTTCTTTTTTGAAAATGTCTTTCTCCGGAAGAAGAACTTGTATCTTTCCCCGCAGATACTCGAAATCACTTTCCCTGAAAAGCGGATAGTCCTTCAGCATATATACGCACTGAAAACTATGAATAAACCGCTGCTTATAGTTCAAATCAGAAGCCACGGTTTCATAAAACCCTCTGCCATATTTCCGATCCTCTTCCGATTCACATTCCAAAAATCCCGCGCTCTTTTTTAACAACAAGCGCATTTCCGTTTTTGCGGAAACCAGTTTCAGTAAAAAAGGGATATCGGAGCTGAAAAGCGCTCCTTTCGGATGTCTCTGACATAATCGGAATCGATCGTCAAGGTGGTTGTCAGGATCATGGTTAAAACGGTTTCCGGATGCCTTTTCGCAAAAATCTGGGCATATACACCGCCATCACTTGCACCAATCAAAATCACTTTTTCAATCGACAATGCTTCCAATAGTTTTGCAGCAAAGTCGATCTGCTCGTCCGCATGGGTGGTATGGAACGGATATTCATAAATCAGAAATCTATATTTCTCTCCAAGCTTTTCGGCATACGGCACCCACATTTCCTGCATCTCTAATCCGTTAAAAAAGAGAATGACCGGTGCACCATCCTTGCCGCCATACTGGTATCTTACTTTTATATTGTCAACAACTGCTGTTTGATAAGGAACTTTCTTCAAAAAGGCATCATACTCTTTTTTGAAGTCTCTTCCTTCCTTCATGATTGCCATCCTTCCAAACCTCGATTTGCCGAGCCGAGACGAGTATACCATATTCGCAAATGAAAGAATATACCTATAGGGGAAAGCTTGGCCGTTTCATTTCGCACGTGCGTACACGCTTCCGATACACAAAAAGTCCCATGCTCAACACCTTGACGGTGCGAACATGGGACTTGATGCTTCCTCGTCCCAGCCGGGTACTGGTAACCGATCCGGACAGGCAGCTGCGGGTCATTTCCTGAAAACTGTTTTGCGAACACCCAGCTAAAGGTGCAGGGGCGTTTTGCGGCTTATGCAGAGGTCAATACCCCTGTGCGCGGCTGACCTGGTGAACAAGCGGTTCTCCGGCGGCGTACCGGGCCAGATCCTCGCAGAATTGCTCCACGATCTTGTCGCAGGTCCAGGGCAGAGACGTGTCGCCGGAGCAATGCGGGGTGAGCAGGAGGTTCCGGGTGTTCCACAGGGGATGATCCGCCGGAAGCGGTTCCGGCGTGACCACATCCAGGGCTGCGCCGAACAGGCGCCCGGCGTTGAGTGCTTCGACCAACGCGTCCTGATCAATGGCGCTGCCGCGGCCCACATTGACGACGATGGAGTCGGACGGCAGCAGGGCGATCCGCTCCCGGGAGAGGAGCCCGACGGTGGAGGCGGTGGAGGGGAGGCAGAGGACCAGGATCTCCGTTTCCGGAAGGATGGCATCCAGCTGATCGATGGTCACCACCCGATCGTAGCAGGGATCCGGGCAGCGGCCGCTGCGGTTGACACCCAGAATCGTGGCCGCGCCCAGAGCCCGGGCCCGCCGGGCAAAGGAGGTGCCCAGGTCGCCGGTGCCGACGACGGTGATGCGGCTGCCCAGGATGGAGCGGATGGGGAGATTCCGCTGCCAGCGGTGCGCCCGGACGATCTCGGCATATTCGGGATAACGCCGCAGCAGCATCAGCGTGACCATCACAATATGCTCGGATATGGCGACCCCGTAGCAGCCGGAGGAATTGGTCAGAAGGCAGGCGGGGTTTTTGTAAAGACGGTCATCGCAGAACCGGTCGATCCCGGCGGAGGAACAGCATAGCCAGCAAAGCCGCTCGGAGGCGGCTTGCACCAGCTCCAGCGAGTGGGTAAAGAGGATCTCACACTCCGGGGCGCAGGCCCTGGCGGCTGCCTCGTCCGTGAAGAAGCAGGCCTCAAACCCGGCGGCCTGGGCGGCCTGCTGGACCCGGTGACACCGTTCCGGCGTCATGAATTCATTGAATATACCGATTTTGCGCTGCATAAAATCTTACCTCCTGATACGATCATAATGTCCGAAGTACGGCTTCCGCCGTGCGCATGCCGTCCGCTGCCGCAGAGAGGATCCCGCCGGCATAGCCGGCGCCCTCTCCGCAGGGGAAAAGCCCCGGGAGAGAAGCCTGCCCGTCCGGCCCCCGCAGGATCCGGACCGGAGAAGAGCTGCGGGTTTCCACCGCGGTCATAAGCGCGTCCGGCGCGTCATAGCCGGCCAGACGCCGGCCCAGAAGCGGCAGGGCCTGCTCCAATGCTTCGGAGACGAAATCCGGCAGACAGCTGTGCAGGTCCGCATAGCGGACCCCGGGGCGATAGCTGGGCTGTACGCGGCCCGGTCCGGCGGAGGGACGCCGGGCAAGAAAATCCTCCACCCGCTGGCAGGGGGCGCGGTAATCCGACCCGCCCATCCGGAATGCGGCCTCTTCCAGCCGCCGCTGAAACACGATGCCCGCCAGCGGTCCGTCCCCGCCAAAATCCGCCGGCGTGACACTGACCAGCAGAGCACCGTTGATATTGACCCGGTCCCGGGCAAAGGCGCTCATACCGTTGGTGACCAGGCGCGCACGCTCGGATGCGGCTGCCACGACTTCGCCGCCGGGGCAGACACAGAAGGAGTACACGGCCCGCCCGCTTGGCAGATGGCAGGAGAGCTTATAGCTGGATACGGGCAGTCCGGGATGGCCGGCATATTGCCGGTACTGGGCGGCGTCGATATCCGATTGCCGGTGCTCGACCCGGACGCCCACGGAAAACGCCTTGGGTTCCAGGGCGATGCCGCGGCGGTAAAGCAGATCGAACGTCTCCCGGGCGGAGTGGCCCGGGGCAAGCACCAATGCCGAACAGGGAAGCGTCTGCAAAGAGCCGTCTGATCCCCGGACCACGGCGCCGCGGAGGACGCCTTCCGAGACAGACAGGTCGCACAGGCGGGTTTCAAACCGGAGTTCCGCGCCCAGGGCGCGCAGCCTGCTGCGCAGCCCGATCAGGGCAATGTGCAGGTAATCCGTGCCCACATGGGGCTTGGCGTCGATCAGAATCTCCTCCGGGGCGCCGCAGGCCACCAGCTGCTCCAGGATCCAGCGGTGACGCAGATCCTTGGTGCCGGTATTCAGCTTTCCGTCGGAAAAAGCGCCGGCGCCGCCTTCCCCAAACTGCACGTTGGAAAAGGGGTCCAGCTCCCCGCCGGACCAAAACCGCTCCACATCCTCGGCCCGGCGCTCCACCGGGCGGCCCTGCTCCAGCACGATGGGATGCAGACCGACCTGCGCCAGGATCAGCGCGCAGAAAAGGCCGGCCGGGCCGGCGCCCACCACGATCGGCGGCCGGGCCGGCAGACGGACCGGAGGCGCCGGGGGACGATAAGCCTCCGGAGGAGTGTAGCGGGAAATTTTCTGGCTGCGGGCCCTCCGCAGCACGGCGGATTCGCCCCGGACCTCTGCGGCCACCGTATAAACCATGCGGACTTCTTCCCGGGCATCCACGCTGCGGCGCAGGATGAGCAGGGCTTTCAGATCGCTCCGCTGGATTTTTAAAAGCCGAAGGACCTCGTTTTCCAGTACAGCCCGGGAGCTTCCGGGCAGCAGCTTTAAATTTTCGAGTTTGATCAAAATTTCGCAGTCCTTTTCATCTTCATTTAAGATAAGCATACTATACTTCGTCTCAAGGTGCAAGGAGAAGCGTATTTCCGCACCGGCCCGGTCCCCCGCCGCAGAGGGAACGAAAAATGTTCAGAGAACGTGTAAAGTTTTTTCACACTTTCGACACAATCACCCGCTATGCTGAAGATACCGAAAGCGGCGGGTTCATTACGATCGCAGGAGGAAGATACTATGTATAACGACGAGAAAAACCTGTATCACTATACGTACCGCAAGGACGGCAGTGAGACCGCCGACGGACGCAGCGAAAGCGCGCAGGGGGCTGCGGGAACGGAGAACGCTTCCGGCAGCGTGGACGACCAGATCAACGGATTCCGGACGGCCCGGCAGCAGCCGCCGGTGGATATGAAGCCGGCAAAGAAAGTGCACGCGACGCCCTTCGGAAAGAAGGCGGTGGCCCTGGCTTTGTGCTGTGCCCTTCTGGGCGGCCTGGTGGGCGGCGGCGCGGTTTACGCCATGAACGGCGGCGGGAAGAGCGCCGCAACGGATGTGCAGCTCAGCGGCCGGACGGCCAAGGCCGTAACGGTAAAGACGGTGGATGGAAAGACGGAGATGAGCGATGCGGAGATTTACGCCTCGACGGTCAACAGCGTGGTTTCCATCAATGTGACAGGCACAAGCGGTACAAATATCTTCGGCCAGTCGGTGCAGACGGCCTCGGCCGGCTCCGGATTTGTGCTGACGGAAGACGGCTATATTGTGACCAATTACCATGTGATCGACGGAGCAAACTCCGTGAAGGTCACGCTTTACAACGGTGACAGCTATGACGCCGGGATCGTGGGCGGCGACGAGGATTACGACATTGCCGTGCTGAAAATCGACGCAACCGGCCTGCAGGCGGTGACGCTGGGCAAGAGTGATGAGCTGAATGTGGGTGACCGGGTGCTGGCCATCGGCAATCCGCTGGGCGAACTGACCTTCTCCATGAGCGGCGGCATGGTGTCCTGCGTGAACCGAGCCATCAATGTCAACGGAACGCCCTTTAATATGATCCAGACGGATGCCTCCATCAACCCCGGCAACTCCGGCGGCCCGCTGATGAACAGCTACGGCGAAGTGGTGGGCATTGTCTCGGCCAAGTATTCCAGCTATTCCAACGAGTCTGTGGAAGGTCTGGGCTTTGCGATCCCCATCAACGATGTGCTGGCGATGATCCAGGATATCATGACCAACGGTTATGTGACCAACAAGCCCTATCTGGGCATCACCGGCGGCACCATGACCCAGGGAATGGCCGCCCAGTACCGCTACAGCATCTCTGAGGGCGTGTTCGTTTACTCGGTGGAGGAGAACGGCGCGGCGGCCAAGGCCGGCCTGAAGATGGGCGACGTGATCACGAAGGTGGATGATACGACCATTGCCTCCATGGAGGATCTGACGGCGGTGAAGAAAAAGTACTCCGCCGGCGACACGTCAACGCTGACCATTTACCGGGAGGGCAAGACCACCACGGTGGAGTTGACCTGGGGCACTGTGCCCAAGACGGACACGACCCAGGCGCAGCAGAGCTCGGACCAGGAAAACAACAGCCAGCAGGGCGGCACGACGAATCCCTATGATCTGTTTGAATACTTCTTCAACCAGGGCGGTCAGGGCGGAAGTCGCGGCAACGCAGCGGGCTGATGCAGCGATACCCTATGCGGACGCGGACGGGGCTGCGGCGATGACTGCGGCAAGGCGAAAACCGTCCGATGCGGCGAATCTGCGGGGTGTCTGATAGAAAGAGTATTCATGAGCGAGCAGGGCCGCTTTGCATACATGCAAAGCGGCCCTGCTCCTTTTTGCGGCTTGGGGAGATTTGAAAAAATTTACTTTTTCTCTTGAAAAGTCGTAGTCACTGCACTATACTTTGGAACTGACGAAGGAGACCTGCGATCTGCCCACGTGTGCGGCAGATCCGCAAGCGGCAGCAGCCCCTACATGACCTGCGACCCGGCAACCTTCTGAAAAAGGCGCTTTTCCGGCATGAACACCATGCGGAAAGGCGCCTTCTTTATTTTTTCTTCAGAAGCTCGACTATGCCGCAGACCAAAGCGGCCTCTTCGTCGTTCAGGGCAGAAATGTCCAGAAAACGGCGCTCTTCCCGGCACAAAAGGTAATCCACGGTGACGCCGAACAGATCCGCAATGCGGATCATCACTTCATAGGAGGGGAGACGAATATCCGTTTCATAGGAGGATACCATGGATGCAGTAACGCCGATACGCTTTGCGACCTGGGCCTGGGTCAGATGCTTATCTGTGCGGAGCTGTTTCAGGCGCTGGGAAAAATCAACCATGCGCAGGACCTCCTTTTCTACAGTGTACCTGACAAATGTTTTCTATTAGAAATATTTTATACGCATAATAGTTGATATATTCGAAGCTGTCTGGTAAAATAATCCTATCCGGACTGAAAGAGGGAGTGAAGGACTATAGGACAGATTGCCTTCGTTTGTGCATGTGGCCTGTCCGCGCAGAAGCGGAGCGGAAAGAGATGGAAACTGACAGGCAAATGAAACATGGAAAGGGATTTGAGAGACATGAGAAAGCAGATAGCAAGTATGGTGCTGGCGCTGGTTTTGGTACTGACTGCTGCGCCAATGGCCTGGGCTGATGAAACGGAAAACGGTACTGCCGATGTTGCAGAGGTCAGCGGACAGACATTTGCCACCGTACAGGCTGCGGTGAACGCAGCTGCGGACGGTGGTACGGTGAAGCTGCTGGCAGATGCCGATGTGACGGAGACCATTATCGTACAGGATAAGACCATTACGCTGGATCTGAATGAAAAGACTATTTCCAATACGGCAGATCTGTGGGATGATACAAAAAATGCCTGGTCGCTGATCAGCGTCCGGGGAACTGGAAATCTGACCCTTACGGGCAACGGTGCGCTGCAGGCCAAGGAAAATGATTGCTATGCCGTGGATCTGCAGGATGCGGGGACCAAGTGTACCATCGAAAACGGCAGCTATGTGGGGAACATCAGCGCGGTATATGTTTACGAGGGCACACTGATCATTCAGGGCGGCAGCTTTTCCATCCAGCAGCAGAATACCAATGGCGTACAGGATGCCTGGGGGCTGACCATCAACTGCTATGATGCCAGCCACCAGGCCGGAACCGCTGCGGTTCAGATCACCGGCGGCTGCTTTGCAAGATTTAATCCGGCCTTTGAGCCGGGAGCGGATACGGCGGAGCATGAGACGCCGAACTTCGTTCCCTCCGGATACGAAGCAGTCGAGAGCGGCGACGATTATATCGTCCGTGCTGAGCGGAGTCACGGGGCCGGCGGCGGAAGCGTTTCCTCCGGGCACAGCGTCAGTGCGTCTACAGCGCAAAACGGCGCTGTGTCGGTCAGCACCCGGCGGGCTTACCGCGGCGCAAAGGTGACTCTGCGCGTTCAGCCGGAGTCGGGATATGAACTGCGGAAGCTGACGGTGACGGATGACCAGGGGAATGTGCTGACGCTCACGGCGGCGGAAAACGGCACCTACACCTTTGTAATGCCGGACTCGGAAGTCAGCGTCCATGCAGAATTTGCCCCGGTCGGTACGGTGCCGTTTGTGGATGTCAGTGAGCAGGCTTATTATTATGATTCCGTTCGCTGGGCGGTTGCACAAACGATTACTACCGGTACTGCTGAAACGACGTTTAGTCCCGATGAGCCCTGCACCCGGGCGCAGGCTGTGACGTTCCTGTGGCGAGCGGCCGGTTCCCCCGACCCGAAGAGCACGGTAATGCCCTTTACTGACGTGGCGGCAGGGAGCTACTATTACCGCGCGGTACTTTGGGCAGTGGAGAACGGGATCGCTGCCGGAACGGATGCGACGACGTTCCAGCCGGATGCGGTTTGCAGCCGCGCACATATCGTGTCGTTCCTTTATCGCTATGCCAAGGCAAGCGGACTCGACACGACTCAGGGCGGTATGGCCATTCGGGAATTTGACGACTTTGATACGATTCCGGCCTATGCCATGGAACCCATGACCTGGGCGGTAGCAAGCGGTCTGATGCAGGGCAGCGGCAACAAGCTTTTGCCGCAGGCGGCCTGCACACGGGCACAGATCGTCACATACCTGTATCGGCTGCTCCATTCGTAAAAAAGATTGTGCTGCAGGGAGCTCCCACCGGGGCTCCCTGTTTTTTGCGGTGCAAATCGGAACGGCCCTGCTTTTCGTCGGCTTTGCCGGGAGGGCCCTTGCGCTTTCGGAACGGGGATGGTACAATAAAATGCTAACATACAGCAAAGGAGTTTTGCTTTTATGAAATTAGGTATCGTGGGGCTGCCCAACGTTGGAAAATCGACCCTGTTCAACGCCATTACCAATGCCGGCGCGGAAAGCGCCAACTATCCGTTCTGCACCATCGACCCGAATGTGGGCATGGTGGCCGTGCCCGACGAGCGGCTGGACAAGCTGGCCGAGATGTATCAGCCGGATAAGAAGACGCCGGCGGTCATTGAGTTTGTGGATATTGCGGGCCTTGTGAAGGGGGCCAGCCAGGGCGCGGGCCTGGGCAACAAGTTCCTGGCCAACATCCGGGAAACGGACGCCATCGTTCATGTGGTGCGCTGCTTTGACGATGAGAACATCATGCATGTGGTGGCGGATGCAGGCACCAACGTGCCGGTGGATCCGCTGGGCGATATCGAGACCATTGACCTGGAGCTGATCATGGCGGACCTGGAAATGGTGAACCGCCGGATCGAGAAGGCGCAGAAGGCCGCCAAGGGCGACAAGAAGTTCCTGCACGAGGTGGATGTGTTCAAGGCCCTGGCAGAGCACCTGAACGCGGGAAAGTCCGCCCGCACATTTGCGTGCGACAGCGATGATGCAGCCCTGATCGCGACGTCCGATCTTTTGAGCCTGAAGCCTGTGATCTATGCGGCCAACACCGATGAAGAGGGCTTTACGCATCTGGAGGAGAACCGTTATTATCAGCAGGTGAAGGACCTTGCGGAGAAAGAGGGGGCCCAGGTGCTGCCCATCTGTGCCCGGATGGAGCAGGACATTGCCGAACTGGAGGGCGAGGAAAAACAGCTGTTTTTGGAGGAGCTGGGCGTGAAGGAGTCCGGCCTGGACCGGCTGATCAAATGCTCCTACGCACTTTTGGGTCTCATTTCCTTCCTGACCTACGGCAAGGACGAATGCCGGGCCTGGACCATTCAGAAGGGCACCAAGGCGCCGAAGGCGGCAGGCAAGATCCACACGGACATTGAGCGGGGCTTTATCCGGGCGGAAGTGATCGCCTACGAGGATATGATGCGCTGCGGCAGCGTGGCTGCGGCCAAGGAAAAGGGCCTGCTGCGCAGTGAGGGCAAGGATTACGTGGTGCAGGACGGAGACATGATCTACTTCCGGTTCAACGTGTGATATGCAAAGCTTCGGCCGCTTTCGGCGCATGCCGGAGGCGGCTGAAAAAATGTTACTGATTTGTTGTTGTTTTGCCCCTCCGGGTGTATTAGCATGTGCGGTACAGTGAGACTATATGACAGCCCGTCGCACGCGAGGGCGGAAAAGGAGAACATCATGGCGGAAGTGAAAGATCCGATCGTGCAGGAGCCTGCGGCCATGCAGCCGGAACAGGAATCTGCCCCTCAGCAGGCTGCGCCCCAGCAGGCGGAGCCTTCCAAAAAGAAGTCCCCCATGTCCAAAAAGAAGAAGGGTAAGATCGTCCGGCGCGTGGTGGCGCTGGTGGTTCTGGCGGCCATCGCTCTGGCGCTTTTCAGGCATTTTAAAGGCGGCGGTTCCGGCAGCAGCACCGAGGTGGTCACCGACACGGTGGACTACGGCGCCATTACAGCCACCGTGGAAGGAAACGGAATGGTCAAGGCGAAAAACAGCGAGAGCATCAGCCTGAATACAACCGGCACGGTGCAGGAGGTGCTGGTCGCCGAAGGCGATGAGGTGACGGCGGGGACGCCCCTGTTCGTGATCGACAGCCCGGCAGCCCAGGTGGCGGTACAGAAAGCCCGCAGCACCGTGGAGGGGTATCAGAAGCAGCTTTCGGCGATGCAGAAGGATATTGCGGGTTTGAATCTGGCCGCCCCCTATCCCGGCAAGTTGATGGAGACGGTGAAGCTCAATCCGGGCGACAGCATTTCCAAGGGCACCGTGGTGGCCAAGATCAACGACGATACCAAGCTGCGCCTGAAGCAGTATTACAGCTATGCCTATGCGGGCGAGCTCAAGGCGGGGCAGAGCGTGGATGTGTCGATCCCCTCGCTGATGACCAGCGTGAGCGGCACGATCGAAGCAGTACATATGGTCACGCGCATTACGCCGGAGGGCTCGAAGCTGTTTTCGGCGGATGTGGTGATCCCCAATGCCGGCGTTCTGACGGCCGATATGACGGCGTCCGCCTGTGTGACGGTGAACGGAGAGACCGTGTATCCCTACGAGGCGGGAAAGCTGGAATATTACCGCACCGGCGAGCTGACCTCCACGGTCAACGGAACGGTGATCTCCAGCTCGCTGGTGGATTATCTGCAGGTTTCCACCGGGCAGGTGCTGGTGCGCATTGACGGCGAGGACAGCGAGGGCGAGCTGTTTTCGATCCAGCAGAGTCTGGAATCGGCCCAGGAGGATCTGGATAAGGCGGAGAAGAACCTGGCGAACTGCAACGCGGTGGCGCCCATCGACGGCAAGGTGATCGGCCTGTCCATTTCCGTGGGCGACGAGGTGAACACGCAGAACCCCCTGGTCACGATCTCCGATACCAAGACGGTGCTGATCAACGCCACCGTGGATGAGCGCAATATCAGCTATGTCAAGCCCGGCCTGATGGTCAATCTGGATCAGTGGGGCACCTCCGCTGTGGGTACGGTGGAAAGCGTCAGCCTGTCCAGCAGCGTCAACAACGGCGTGGCCACGTATCCGGTGGTGATTTCCGCGGACAACTCCGACGGCTCTCTGCAGATCAACAGCAACATCAATTATAACATGGTGGCCAGCCAGAACGATAACTGCCTGATAGTGCCGCTGCAGGCGGTACGGACGGCGTACAGCAATGAGGACGGCGAAAGCCTGTCGGTGGTATACGTCAAGGGCGATAAGCCGGAAAATGTGCTGGAAAATGTGACCGTGGACGAGGACATCCCGTCCGGCTTCTGGCCGGTGCAGGTGGAGACTGGTATTTCGGATAATTACAACGTGGAGATCAAGTCCGGTCTGGAGCAGGGACAGGAGATCTTTACGCAGATCCTGACCGAGTCGGCCTGGGGGTAATGCCATGGCAAAACTGATACAGCTTCAGAATGTTTATAAGATCTATGGCGAGGGACTGGAAAGCGAGGTCCGCGCGCTGGATGGCGTGTCCCTGGAGATTGAGGCGGGCGAATTTGTGGCAGTGGTAGGCCAGTCCGGCTCCGGCAAGTCCACGATGATGAACGTTCTCGGCTGCCTGGATATCCCGACACGGGGCGATTACTATCTGGACGGAACGGACGTGCGGGAGCTTTCCGATAAGGAGCTTTCCCGGATCCGCAACAAGCAGATCGGCTTTATCTTTCAGCAGTATAATCTGATCCAGAGCCTGACCGTTCTGGAAAACGTGGAGCTGCCGCTGATCTATCAGGGGATCCCCGCGGACAGGCGCCGGGAGATGGCGCTGGAGGCTTTGGACCGGGTCGGCCTGGCGGAGCGGACGAAGCATAAGCCGGCCGAGATGTCCGGCGGCCAGCAGCAGCGCACGGCCATTGCCCGGGCCATTGCCACCAAGCCGCCCATCATCATGGCGGATGAGCCCACTGGCGCGCTGGACTCTCACACGGGACATGATGTGCTGCGCTTTTTGCAGCAGCTGAACAAGGAGGGCAGCACGGTGATCCTGATTACCCACGACAACGGCATCGCCGCCACGGCCCGGCGGATCGTCCGGCTGACGGACGGCCGCATTGTGGAGGATCATGCACAGGAGGTGGATTGGCTGTGAACATTCGGCAGGCGTTCAAAATGGCATGGAAGTCCATCTGGGGCAAAAAGGCCCGTTCGGCCCTGACGATCCTGGGCATTTTCATCGGCATTGCCGCGGTGATGACCATTGTCTCCGTGATGGAGGGCATGAAGCAAAAGACTATGGCCCAGTACGCAGCCATGGGCAGCAACCGGGTGCAGGTTTCCATCTGGGGCGGCATGTACGACAAGGATGGAAACGACATCTCCAAAGACTATTTTCCGGACCTGTACGATTACTGCAACGGCATGAAAGATCTGGTGGCGGGTGTGACCCCCACGGGCTATCTCAATGCCACCGTGGTCTATGGGACTAAAAACTCTTCCAATATGGATTACAGCTGGGACGAAAACGGCAACATCACCGGGGACTTCCCGCCGGATCTGTATTATGGAAGCGATCAGTATGCGGCCTGCAACAATCTGACGATTACTTCGGGACGGGACCTGTCTATCCTGGACATTGAGCGTTATAATCAGGTGTGTGTGATGGGCGCCCAGGCGGCGAAGATCTTCTTCGGCTCTTCAAACCCCTGCGGAAAGACCGTCCAGGTCAATGGAAACGACTTTCTGGTGGTGGGCGTCTATGATGCCCGGCTGAGCGGGGAAGATGCCCAGGGCAGCACGCTGGATGACTTTATTGTCTTCCCCTATACGGCCCGCCGTGTGCTGGGCGGCGATAAGCCGACCGAGTTTATGGTAAAGGCCCGGGATGCGGCCTCGGTCAAGGAGGTCGTCAGCCGTCTGTCCGGCTATCTCAAGGGGCTGGTTGGCTCCGCCGGCGGCTATAACGTCGCCTCCATGGACCAGTATCAGAAGTATCAGAACGATACGCTGAACATGATCGGCCTGGTTCTGGGCGGCATCGCGGCCATCTCGCTGCTGGTGGGCGGCATCGGCATTATGAACATCATGCTGGTGACGGTGACGGAGCGGACCCGGGAGATCGGAATCCGGCGGGCCATCGGCGCCCAGCGCAGCAGCATCGTGGCCCAGTTTTTGATCGAGGCGGCCATGCTGTGCGGCTTCGGCGGCATCATCGGGATTCTGGTGGGGACACTGGGCAGCGTGGTGCTCAGCAATCTTTTGATGCAGCTGACGATCTATCCGCCCACGAATGTAACGCTGGGGGCGTTTGCCCTGTCGGTGGTGCTGGGCCTGATTTTCGGCAGCTATCCCGCCGTGAAGGCATCCAAGCTGCAGCCCGTGGAAGCCCTGCGGGCAGAATGAGAGGTTGAAAGGCATGAAAAAAATAAACAGAATCCTGGCGGCGGTTTTGACGCTGTGCCTGACGCTGACCCTGACAACCCTTCCGGCTGGCGCGGCCGCGTCGTCCAAAAGCGCGGTTACGGCGTTTTCCGATGTGGCGGACGGCGAGACGGCTGTTGCGATCGAGTCGCTGCGGCTGCTGGGGGTACTGGATGGCTACGGAGACGGAACGTTCCGGCCTGAAAATGCGCTGACACGCGCCCAGTTCTGCAAGATGGCGGTTTACGCCATGAACCTGAGCAGCGAGTTGGGCAAGTATCGGGCAGTGACCATTTTCCCGGATGTGCGCCCCTCCCACTGGGCCTCTGCGTATGTCAATCTGGCGGCCAAGGATAAGAAGATCATCAGCGGCTATGCCGACGGGTATTTCCGGCCGGACCAGCGGGTGACCTTTGCTCAGGCAGTGGCGATCCTGATCCGGGTGCTGGGCTACACGGACGAGGATGTGGGGGCGATCTGGCCGCAGGGCTATCTGGCCCAGGCAGCCACCATCGGCCTGACGGATGGGATTCATCTGAACGCCTCGGACACACTGACCCGTGCCAACGCGGCCCGGCTTTTCGCCAATCTGCTTGCCATGGATATGAAGGACGGCGGCGCCTATGCGGCGACGATCTGCGCCAGTACGGTGGACAACGTGGTTCTGGTTTCCTGCAATGCCACGGCGCCGGATGGAACGACGGGCGCGATGGAGACCTCCGGCGGTCAGATCTATAAAATGGCCAACCACAGCGGCTCGGGCCTGCTGAACGGCCGGCGCGGCCGGCTGCTGCTGGACAAGAACGGCCAGGTTTTGACCTTTGTGCCGACCTCCGGCGGACGGTCTGTGACCATTACGGTGTCCAGCGCCAAGGCGGACGCGGTGGTGGACAGCACAGGCGCCAAGTATGCCATTGCCTCTACGGCGACGGCCTACTATAACGGGGAGACCACCACCTACGGCGCTATTTATGCGGTGATCCCGGCCGGCTCCACCATCACGCTGTATTTCAACGCCTCCGGCAGTGTGGAGTATGTGTTCGTCGGCTCCGGCAGCGCATCGACCGCGGCGGTGATCGTGTATACCAAGGGGTCGACGGCGGGCTTCAGCGAGCTGGCCGGCGGCAACAGCTATAAGATTTATAAGAACGGCCTGCCGGCCGGCGCAGGGGACCTGCGTCAGTATGACGTGGCGGTTTACGACGGACTTTCCGGCGCTATCCGGGTGTGCGATACCCGAATCACCGGCAACTATGAAGACTGCTCGCCCAATGCAGCGGCACCCACCACGATCAAGGTGCTGGGTCACGAGTTTAAGGTGCTGCCCACGGCGGTGGAATCCCTGTCCAAGTTCCGTCCCGGCAATCAGCTGACGCTGCTGCTGACGGAGGACAATCAGGTGGCCGGCGCGGTGGAGGCCAGCGGCGCGGCTGCCGCCGGCAATGCGCTGGGTGTGGTCACGAGCCTGTCCACGTCCTCGGCTACGGTTCAGCTTTTGTGCGGCCTGACGGTTTCGGGAGATCCCAGCCTCGGCGCCGGACAGGTCAGCGAGTTGGCCGGGCAGCTGGTCCGGGTCTCTTCCTCCCGGGCCGGGCATCTGAACCTGTCCAAGGTGATCGGGACCACGTCCGCATCCCTGGATGTGACCGGACGGAAGCTGGGCGGCACGAACGTGGCAGACAATGCGGTGGTCTTTGAAAAGGTCGGCACCAGTGCGGTCCGCTCCATCAGCCTGGCAGAGATCAGCGAGGACACGGTGCCGGCATCCAAGATTGCCTATGTGGGCAAAGACTGGGCCGGACGGGTCAATATCCTGGTGCTGGACGATGTGACCGGCGACGGATATACCTACGGGCGGATCACGGCGAAGTCCGACGGCGACACCGGCATGATGATCAGCGTGGAGTATGGAAACGGAAAGACGGTGGGACCGGTCAGCTCGAACCTGGGCTATTCCGGCAACTACGTCGGCATTGCCCTGACCGGTGACGGCAGCCGTGCGGCCAAGCTGGTCAGCCTGGAGAGCCTGGGCAAGGTGTCCAACAACGCCTGGAGCAGCAATACGCTGGTCATGGCCAATGGCCGCAGCTATACCGTGGCCTCGGATGTGGTCTGCTATAACAAGACCAGCCGCAGCTGGGTCAGCCTGACGGCGGCCCGGGCTTACGCGGGTACGGCAAGCCTCTTCGCGGATGCGCATGGCGTCGTCCGTGTGGTTGAGGTTGGCTGAGAAGCGAACTCTATCTGGATACGAGGTGCAGAGCTGCTGCTCTGCACCTCGTTTTTGCCTGTTTTTGGGGGAGCGTGATTCCGGATAAAGCGGGAAAAATAATTTGCAAAGCCGGCGGAATCTGCTATACTACTACATTATGCCGATTTTTGCGCGATGCAAAGTCGGATGGAAAAGGTGAGGAACGCACATGGATGTTCGCGTGCTGGCAGTGGGAGACGTGGTGGCGGAGCAGGGCCTTGTTTTTTTGGAGAGGCACCTGCGGTCCCTGAAGAAGCTGCACAAAATCGATTTTACGGTGGTAAATGGAGAGAACGCCGCCGGCGTCGGGCTGACCCCGGCCCAGGCGGAGCGGATCTACGATGCGGGTGCCGACGTGATCACGCTGGGAAACCACACCTTTGGTAAGCCGCAGATCCGGAATCTGCTGGATGATGCGCCGTATTTGCTGCGTCCGGCCAATTATACCGGGCGGGCACCGGGGCGCGGCTGCGGAATTTACGATCTGGGCGCGCTGCGGGTGCGGGTGATCAATCTGATCGGGCGCTGCCAGCTGGACTTTAACGCGGAGAATCCGTTTATTACGGCGGACCGGCTTTTAAAGAAGGAACAGGCGGAACTGACGCTGGTGGACTTTCACGCAGAGGCGACCAGCGAAAAACTTGCCTTGGCATACTATCTGGACGGGCGGGTGTCCGCGCTGTGGGGGACCCATACGCACGTACCTACGGCGGATGTGTGTGTCATGCCCAAGGGGACCGGCTACATCACAGACCTGGGTATGACCGGCCCGGCGGAGTCCGTGCTGGGTATCCGGCCGGAGCAGTCGATCGAGACGTTTTTGGGTGGGCTTGCCGGACGCTACGAGGCTCCGGAAGGCCCCTGCAAGCTGCAGGGGGCGATCTTTACGCTGGATGGGTCCAGCGGGCGCTGCCGGCAGGCGGAGCGGATCGAGATCCGCTGAACGGAACAAACAGAAAAGAGGAGACAGAGCAAATGTCAATTGAACGGGTGAGAGCCTATTTTGAAAGTTGCGGAATTGCGGACCGGATCCGGGAGTTTCCGGTTTCCTCCGCCACGGTGGAGTTGGCGGCCCAGGCGCTGGGCGTTCCGGGAGCGCGGATCGCCAAGTCGCTCAGCTTTAAGCTGGGGGAACGTGTGATTCTGGTCGTCTGCGCCGGCGACGCCAAGGTGGACAACCGGAAGTATAAGGATACCTTCGGGGGGAAAGCGTCCATGCTGACTCATGAAGAGGCGGTGGAGCGGATCGGCCACGCCGTGGGAGGCGTATGTCCCTTTGCCGTCAATCCGGGCGTCGAGGTTTATCTGGACGATTCCATGAAACGGTTCGAAACGATATTCCCGGCGGCCGGCAGCAGCAACAGTGCCATTGAGATGACTATGGAGGAGCTGGAGCGCTATTCCAAGGCCCTGAAGTGGGTGAATGTCTGCAAGGGCTGGGAAGAAGAGGCCTGAGCGGGCGGAATCAGGATCCGGAGAAAGAGGGGACGCTTGTGCTGAAATTCCTTCACGCAGCGGATTTTCATTTGGACAGTGCCTTTGCGGGGCTGAGGCCGGAACAGGCGGCGGCCCGCCGGAGAGAGAGCCGGGAAAGCTGTCGCCGGTTTGCGGACTATGCGGCGCGCAGCGGTGCGCAGCTGGTTCTGCTCAGCGGGGATCTGTTTGACTCGGCGCGGGCGTTTCGGGAGACGGGAGAGATCCTGCGGGCGGCGCTGGCGGAGATCCCGGCGCCGGTGCTGATCGCGCCCGGAAATCATGACTGGTATGGGCCGGACAGCCCGTATGCGGAATGCGACTGGCCGGAAAACGTACACATTTTTAAAACCGGCTGGCCGGAGGCGGTGAAGCTGCCGGGACAGAACGTGACGGTCTGGGGAGCGGCGTTTACGGGGCCGGAGCAGCCGCAGAGTCTGCTGCGGGATGTGCACGCGCCGCAGGATGGCCGCGTGCATGTGATGGTCCTGCATGGCGAGGCGGCGGTGGCCGCGGGTTGCTACAACCCGCTGAGCCGGGAGGAGATCGAGACCGCCGGCTTTGCCTATCTGGCCCTGGGGCATATTCATAAGCCCGGGCAGATGCGCTGCGGCGGGACGCTGTGTGCCTGGCCGGGCTGCCTGGAAGGGCACGGCTTTGACGAACAGGGCGACCGGGGCTTTTATGAGGGCGCGATCGGGGAAGGCGGCGCGGTGGAGATCCGCTGGGTTCCCTTTGCCCGCCGCCGCTATGAAGCGCTGGAGGTCGACGTTACGGACACGGCACCGGAGCAGGCGCTGCGCGCCGCTCTGCCGGAGGGGACTGGGGAGGATCTGTACCGGATCACACTGACCGGCGAGACGGATGCGTGCGGGATCGATCTTGCCGCACTGCAGGAGCGGTTTGCACCCTGCTTTTATGCCCTGGAATTGCGGGATGAGACCCGGGTACGTCCGGATGTCTGGGCGCGGGCGCAGGAGGATTCCCTGCGGGGGCTTTTCCTGCGGGAACTGCGCCAGGAGCTGGAGCAGGCCCAGACACCGGAGGAACGGGATGAGATCCAGCGGGCGGTCCGCATGGGTCTGGCGGCTCTGGATCACAGGGACCGGATTTGATGGGGGAGAGGACGGCTATGAAAAAGATTCTGATGATCGGAACGGGGGGCACGATCGCCTCGGAAGTGACGGAGGATGGCCTGGTGCCGGAGCTTTCATCCCAGCAGCTGCTGGAGCATATCCCCGCCATATCCCAGATCTGCCAGGTGGACAGCCTGCAGCTTTTAAATCTGGACAGCACCAATATTACGCCGGAGCATTGGCTGGATATGGCCCGCTGCCTGCGCCGGCATTATGACGCCTACGACGGCTTTGTGATCACGCACGGAACCGACACGATGGCCTATACCGCGGCGGGGCTGAGCTATTTGATCCAGGAAAGCCCCAAGCCCATCGTGCTGACAGGTGCACAGAAGCCCATCGGTTATGACACCACCGACTCGAAAATCAACCTGGCGGATGCCTTCCGGGTGGCTGCGGCGGATATGCCGGGGGTATCCATTGTCTTTAACGGAAAGGTAATTCTGGGAACCCGGGCGCAAAAGACGCATTCCAAGAGCTTTCAGGCATTTTCCAGCATCAACTATCCGTTTTTGGGCGTTTTGCGGGATGGGACGCTGCTGCCCTTTATCCAGCAGGACTGCGCGGAAAAGCCGCGCTTTTATGACCGGCTGGATACCCGGGTGGGGCTGATGAAGTTGATCCCGGGAACGGATCACCGGCTGCTGGATTTTCAGCTGGAGCACAGCGAGGCGCTGATCATCGAAAGCTTCGGCGTAGGCGGACTTCCGGAAGCCGGCGGATTTTATGAGAGTGTCCGCCGGGCCCTGGAGCGAGGAAAGACCGTGCTTTTGACCACACAGGTGCAGAATGAGGGGTCGGACCTGACGGTTTATCACGTGGGACACCGGCTCAAGGGCGATCTTGGCGTGCTGGAGGCATACGACATGACGACGGAGGCGGCGGTGGCCAAGCTGATGTGGATTCTGGGGCAGACCCGGGACCGAAACACGATCGAGCGGATGTTTTACACGCCGGTGGCGCACGACATCCTCTGGACGGAGCTGTGACCGGCCCGCACCGAATGTTGACAAGCGGCGGCAGACTGGATAGAATAGGAACGGTTGAAACTGCGCACAGCAGCGTGACGCTGCGCAACTATATAAATAAAGGATAGAGGATTTGAACTATGGCACAGGATAAAAGACAGGTGGACGCCATCACGGCCCGGGATACGGATTTTGCCCAGTGGTATACGGACGTCTGCAAGAAGGCTGAGCTGATCGATTATACATCCGTAAAGGGCATGTTCATTTATCGGCCCTACGGCTATGCGATCTGGGAAAATATCCAGAAGGAGCTGGACCGTCGCTTTAAAGAGACCGGACACGAGAATGTGTATCTTCCTGTTTTGATTCCGGAGTCCCTGCTGCAGAAGGAGAAGGACCATGTGGAGGGGTTTGCTCCGGAATGCGCATGGGTCACCATGGGCGGCAGCGAGAAGCTGGAGGACCGGCTGTGCGTCCGGCCTACGTCGGAGACGCTGTTCTGCGAGCATTACGCCAATATTATCCACTCCTGGCGGGATCTGCCCAAGCTCTATAACCAGTGGTGCTCGGTCCTGCGCTGGGAGAAGACCTCCCGCCCGTTCCTGCGCCATCGGGAATTCCTCTGGCAGGAAGGACATACCATGCATGCGACGGCGGAAGAAGCCCGGGAGGAGACCATGCGCATGCTGGAAGTCTATGCCACGTTTATGGAGGATTACCTGGCGATGCCGGTGATCCGCGGCCGTAAGACGGAGAAGGAAAAATTCAAGGGCGCCGAGGAGACCTACACGGTGGAGTGCATGATGCACGACCACAAGGCGCTGCAGGCCGGCACCAGCCATTTCTTCGGGGACGGGTTTGCCAAGGCGTTTGACATTACCTTTACCGGCAAGGACAATCAGCTTCACCATCCCTTCCAGACTTCCTGGGGCGTTTCGACCCGGATGATCGGCGGCATTATCATGACCCACGGTGATGACAACGGTCTGGTGCTGCCCCCGCGCGTGGCTCCGGTCCAGGCGGTCGTGATCCCGGTGGCGCAGCACAAGCCCGGCGTTTTGGATGCGGCGGCGGCCCTGCGGGATCGTCTGAAGGCGGCGGGGATCCGCACCAAGATGGACGACAGCGACAACTCCCCCGGCTGGAAGTTTGCCGAGTATGAAATGAAGGGCGTGCCTCTGCGCGTGGAGATCGGTCCCAAGGACATGGAAAAGGAGCAGTGCGTCATTGCCCGGCGGGATACCGGTGAGAAGGTGTTTGTGCCTCTGGCGGAGCTGGAGGAGACGGTGAAGAAGCTGCTTGACGATGTGCACAACACCATGTATGCCATGGCGCTGAAAAACCGGGAGGATAACTCCTTTGACATCAAGACGCCGGAGGAGGCCAAAGCGATCGCCGAGGGCAAGGGCGGCTTTATGCGCTCGAAGTGGTGCGGGTCTCTGGAGTGCGAGATGGCCATGAAGGAACGGGCTGGGGTCAGCTCCCGCTGCATGCCTCTGGAGCAGAGCGGCACGGAGGGCGTCTGCCCGGTCTGCGGCAAGAAGTGCACGACGGATATCTATTGGGGCGTTGCATATTAAGACGAAAAAGTGCGAAACAGGAATTCAGCCAAAAATTTCTGAAAAATTTCATGAAAAACAGAGAAAAGTCCTTGACAATCAAGGACTTTTCTCTTATTATAGTACGGTACGCGACAGAGGGCAGATTCTGCCTGAACGTGTGCAAACTGCGATGAACCGGGAGATTGCGAGGAAACTCGGTAACTTCCGGGGAGTATGTCCGATAATCGGGCGGCTGAGAAGAACTCTGTACGTTGCGTAGATCGCTGCGCCATGAGCGTTACCGGCCGTATGTTCCCATGCGCCGGTATTTTTCATGAGCCTGAATGATACGCACGGATAAGCGTATAGAAAGATTCTCTTGCCGTAGGTCGTCGAGACTGCGCAAAAACGACGTACGAAATTTTAGGAGGAACAAACCATGGCAGCACAGAAAGAAATGATCCGCATTCGCCTGAAGGCCTATGATCATCAGGTCATCGACCAGAGCGCAGAGAAGATCGTGGAAACCGCCAAGCGCACCGGCGCTGAGGTGTCCGGCCCGATCCCCCTGCCCACCAAGAAGGAGATCGTCACCATTCTGCGGGCCGTCCACAAGTATAAGGACAGCCGTGAGCAGTTTGAGCGCCGCACCCACAAGAGACTCATCGACATCACCAAGTCCAACCCCAAGACGGTTGAGGCTCTGATGGCGCTGGATCTGCCCGCGGGCGTGGAAATCGAGATCAAGCTCTGATTCAGGCAACCCAAACCATTTGTTTGCTACCCAATGTCCGTCGACTTGCGAGACGGACGGGTCATGTCGGCAGAGCAATGAGGACACGGTCCTTATCTAAGCCGACCAATAACCTTTAAGGAGGAATATACATGAAAGCAATCATCGGCAAAAAAGTGGGCATGTCCCAGATCTTTGACGAGAACGGCCATGTGGTCCCGGTAACGGTCATCGAAGCCGGCCCCTGCGTCGTTGTCCAGAAGAAAACTTCTGAGAAGGACGGCTATGAAGCGGTCCAGCTGGGCTTTGAGGATATTGCCGAGCGCAAGCTCAGCAAGCCGGAAAAGGGCCACCTGGACAAGGCGGGCGTCGCTCCCAAGAAGCACCTGCACGAATTTAACCTTGAAAACGGCGCCGAGCTGAACATCGGCGATGTGGTCAAGGCTGACACCTTCAAGGTCGGCGATTTCGTCGACGTGACCGGCACCAGCAAGGGCCACGGCTATGCCGGCGTCATCAAGCGCTGGGGCGCACAGCGCACGCCGACCTCTCACGGCGGCGGCCCGGTCCATCGTCACGCCGGTTCCATGGGCTCTTCCACTGATCCGTCCAAGATTTTCAAGGGCAAGATCGGTGCCGGCCACATGGGCGTGGATCAGGTGACGGTCCAGAACCTGAGCGTTGTGAAGGTTGACCCCGAGCTGAACATGCTGGTGGTCTGCGGTGCCATTCCCGGTCCCAAGGGCGGTCTGGTCACCATCAAGAGCACGGTGAAGGTCCACAAGGTCAAGCAGGCCGGCGCCGACATCAGCAAGAACCCGCAGAAGGCTTCCGGCCGCAACCCGCAGAAGGCCTCTGCAAGAAACAAGTAAGAAAGGGGTGCTTAAGTAATGTCTACTATCAAAGTTCTCAATATGTCCGGCAGCGAAGTGGGCAGCGTCGAGCTCAACGATGCGATCTTTGGCATCGAGCCCAACCAGACTGTTGTGCATGAAGTTGTGAAGAACCATCTTGCCAACTGCAGACAGGGCACCCAGAGCGCCCTGACCCGCGCCGAAGTTTCCGGCGGCGGCAAAAAGCCCTGGAGACAGAAGGGCACCGGCCACGCCCGTCAGGGCAGCACCCGCGCTCCCCAGTGGACGCACGGCGGCATCGTGTTCGCCCCCAAGCCCCGGGATTACAGCTATGTGCTGAACAAGAAGGTCAAGCGCCTGGCGCTGAAGTCCGTCCTCTCCGCCAAGGTGGCTGAGGGCGAGCTGGTGGTCATCGATTCCATCAAGCTGGACGCCATTAAGACGGCTGAGTTCCGCAAGTTCCTGAACGCTGTGAACGCCAACGGCAAGACCGTGGTGGTCACTCCGGAAAAGGACGAGGTGATCGTGAAGAGCGCCCGGAACCTGCCCGGCGTTGTGACGACGCCTGCGGCGCTGATGAATGTTTATGACATTCTGAACGCCAAGTACCTGGTCCTGGACCAGGCTGCGCTGGCAAAAATCGAGGAGGTGTTTGCGTAATGGCTACCGCTTATGACATCATTATCCGCCCGATTCTGACCGAGCGCGCCATGGCTGGTGCCGCGGATAAGAAGTATGCCTTCGAAGTCGCGAAAAACGCCGGCAAGATCGAAGTGAAGAAGGCTGTTGAGGAGATCTTCGGCGTGAAGGTCAAGTCCGTCAACACCCTGACGGTGCTGGGAAAGAAGAAGCGCATGGGCGCCGGCCGCCCCGGCACGACCAAGACCTGGAAAAAGGCTTACGTCCAGCTGACGGACGATTCCAAGACCATCGAATTCTTCGAAGGAATGGTCTGATAACGGAAGGAGTGTAAAGCGAACATGTCTATTAAAACTTTTAAGCCGACGACTCCCTCCAGACGTCAGATGACGGTCTCCGGGTTCGACGGCATTGACAAGAAGGCCAAGCCCGAGCCCAGCCTGACCGAGGTTCTGAAGAAGTCCTCCGGCCGCAACAGCTATGGCCGCATCACCGTTCGTCATCGCGGCGGCGGCAACAAGCGGAAGTATCGTATCATCGACTTCAAGCGCGACAAGATCGGCTCTGCCACGGTTGTGCGCCTGGAGTACGATCCCAACCGCAGCGCCAACATTGCACTGATCGAGTATGAGGACGGCGAGAAGCGCTACATTCTGGCGCCTGTTGGCCTGAAGGCCGGCCACAAGATTATGACCGGTCCCGAAGCCGATATTCTGCCCGGCAACGCGCTGCCCATCGCCAATATTCCCGTTGGTACCGTGATCCACAACATCGAGCTGCATCCCGGAAACGGTGCGCAGCTGGTCCGCTCCGCCGGTACCTCGGCGCAGCTGATGGCCAAGGAAGGCAACGACGCTCAGATCCGTATGCCCTCCGGCGAGGTTCGCATCGTGCGCACCAACTGCTATGCCACCATCGGTCAGGTCGGCAACATCGAGCATGAGAACATCAACATCGGCAAGGCCGGCCGGAAACGCCACATGGGCTGGCGTCCCACCGTCCGCGGCTCTGTCATGAACCCCAATGACCACCCCCACGGCGGCGGCGAAGGCCGCGCTCCTGTCGGCCGTCCCGGCCCTGTGACGCCTTGGGGCAAGCCTGCGATGGGCTACAAGACCCGCAAGGGCAAGAATCCCACGAATAAGTTCATTGTGAAGCGTCGCAACGAGAAGTAAGGAGGCAAGGAAATATGAGCAGATCCATTAAAAAAGGCCCGTATGTTGCCCCTGAGCTTCTCAAGCGGGTCGAGGAAATGAACGCAAAGAACGAAAAGAAGGTTCTGAAGACCTGGAGCCGCAGCTCCACCATCTTCCCCGCCTTCGTCGGCCACACCATCGCCGTCCACGACGGCCGCAAGCATGTGCCCGTTTATATCCAGGAGGATATGGTCGGCCACAAGCTGGGTGAGTTTGCTCCCACCCGCACCTTCCGCGGCCACAACAAAGATAAGTAAGTAAAGGAGGATGCAGAACATGGAAAACAAAGAAGCTAAAGCGTATCTGCGCTATGTCCGCATCGCTCCCCGCAAGGTTCAGATCGTCTGTGATCTGATCCGCGGCAAAGATGCCGGCACTGCCATGGCGATTCTGATGCAGACCCCCAAGTCTGCTTCCGAGCCGCTGGTCAAGCTGCTCAAGAGCGCGGTCGCCAATGCCGAGAACAACTTCGGCATGGATCCTGCGAAGCTGTACGTCACGGAGGTTTATGCGACCCCCGGCCCCATTCTCAAGAGAATGATGCCGCGTGCTCAGGGCAGAGCCTATCGTATCAACAAGCGCACTTCTCACGTCACCCTGGCTGTGGCGGAAAAGGCATAAGAGGGAGGAGAACAGTTTATGGGACAGAAAGTTAATCCCCACGGCCTGCGCGTGGGCGTCATCAAAGACTGGGATTCCCGTTGGTATGCCAGTGATGAGAAGGTCGGCGATCTGATCGTGGAGGATCAGAAGATCCGCAAGTACCTGAAGAAGACCCTGTACGGCGCCGGTGTTCCCAAGATCGAGATCGAGCGCAACAGCGACACCGTCACCATTTATCTGCACTGCGCCCGTCCCGGTGTGGTCATCGGCAAGGGCGGCGAGCAGATCGAGCAGTATCGCCTGGCTGTGGAAAAGCTCATCGGCAAGAAGGTGAAGCTGAACATCGTCGAGGTCCGCAACCCCGACATGAACGCGCAGCTGGTTGCTGAGAACATTGCCCAGCAGCTGGAAAAGCGTATTTCTCACCGCCGCGCCATGAAGAACGCAATGGCCCGCGCCATGCGCGCCGGCGCCAAGGGCGTGAAGGTCTGCTGCTCCGGCCGTCTGGGCGGACGCGAGATCGCCGGCGTGGAGCATTACCACGAGGGCACCATTCCTCTGCAGACCATCCGTGCCGACATTGAGTACGGCTTTGCCGAGGCTGCCACCACTTTCGGCCGCATCGGCGTGAAGGTCTGGATTTACAAGGGTGAGATCCTTTCTCAGACCCTGCGCACCACGCCCCGCACGATGGACACCTCCAAGCCCTATCAGGAGCGTCGTGAGCGTCGTCCCCGCCGTGATGGCGATCGCCGCGGCGGCTTTAACCGCGGCAATGGCCAGGGCTTCAACCGCGACCGTCAGAACGGCGGCTTCAACCGCCAGGGCGGTCAGGGCGGCTTCAACCGTCAGGGCGGCCAGGGGCGTCCCCAGGGCGGCTTCAACCGCAACAACACCCGTCCGGCTGCTCCCGCAGCCCCCGCTAAGGAAGGAGGAGCCAACTAATGCTTCTGCCGAAGAGAGTGAAATTCCGCCGCGTTCACCGCGGCCGCATGACCGGTAAGGCCATGCGCGGCAACACCGTTTCTTACGGTGAGTTTGGCCTGCAGGCTCTGGAGCCCGCATGGATCACCAGCAACCAGATCGAGGCGGCCCGTGTCGCCATGACCCGTTATACCAAGCGTGGCGGTCAGGTCTGGATCAAGATTTTCCCCGATAAGCCCGTGACCAAGAAGCCTGCCGACACCCGCATGGGTTCCGGTAAGGGTTCTCCCGAGTTCTGGGTTGCAGTTGTGAAGCCCGGCCGTGTCATGTTTGAGATCGCCGGCGTTCCCGAAGAGGTTGCACGCGAAGCCCTGCGTCTGGCCAGCCACAAGCTGCCCATCAAGACCAAGGTCATCGCCGCTGAGGCCGCTTCGGAGGTTCAGGAAGCAGGTGAGTAAGATGAAGGCAAGTGAAGTTCGCAACATGACGCCTGAGCAGCTGAATGAAAAGCTGACCGGCCTGAAGAAAGATCTGTTTTATCTGCGTATGCAGCACGCAACCAACCAGCTGGACAATCCCCTGAAGATCCAGCAGACCAAGCATGACATTGCCCGAGTCAAGACTGTACTGCGCGAGAAGGAGCTCCAGTCTGGGGCTTCCGACAAGCAGTGAGAAGGAGGTAAGCGAACATGAGCGAAGAGAAGAGAACTTCCTCCCGTAAGACCAGAGTCGGTAAGGTTGTTTCCGACAAGATGGACAAGACCGTGGTTGTCGCCATTGAGGACCGCGTGGCCCATCCTCTGTACAAGAAGATCGTTGGCCGCACCTACAAGCTGAAGGCTCACGATGAGGAAAATGCCTGCGGTATCGGCGATAAGGTAAAAGTGATGGAGACCCGCCCCCTGTCCAAGGACAAGCGTTGGCGCGTGGTCGAGATCATCGAAAAAGCGAAGTAAGGAGGTGCCGTTATGATTCAGCAGGAAACGTTCCTGAAGGTTGCCGATAATACCGGCGCCAAGGAAATCAAGTGCATCCGCGTTCTGGGCGGATCCACCCGTAAGTTCGGCAACATCGGTGACGTGATTGTGGCCTCTGTCCGCAAGTCCACGCCCGGTGGCACCGTGAAGAAGGGCGAGGTCGTGAAGGCCGTCATTGTCCGCAGCGCCAAGGGTGTCCGCCGTGCCGACGGCACCTATGTCCGCTTCGACGACAACGCTGCCGTTCTGATCAAGGACGACAAGAACCCCAGAGGTACCCGTATCTTTGGGCCGGTGGCTCGTGAGCTGCGTGAGAAGGATTACATGAAGATCCTGTCCCTCGCTCCCGAAGTGATTTGAGGAGGGCGACGAAATGGCTATGAATATTAAGAAGGGCGACACCGTCGTCGTCCTCTCCGGCAAGGACCGGGGCAAGCAGGGTAAGGTGCTGGGCACGGTTCCCGGCTCCCTGAAGGTGGTTGTGGAAGGCATCAACATGGTGACCTGCCATGTCAAGCCCCGCCGTCAGGGCGAAGAGGGCGGCATCGTGAAGCGCGAAGCTGCCATTGCCGCCTGCAAGGTGCAGGTCGTCTGCCCCAAGTGCAGCAAGGCGACCCGCGTTGCCTACAAGATTGCTGACGGCAAGAAGAGCCGCGTGTGCAAGCACTGCGGCGCGGAACTGTAAGAAAGGAGCGAAGACGAAAATGGCGAGACTGAAAGAAAAGTACACTGCCGAGGTCGCTCCTGCTCTGATGAAGCAGTTCCAGTATAAGAGCGTGATGCAGATCCCCAAGATCGACAAGGTTGTCGTGAACGTGGGCTGCGGCGAGGCCCGGGAGAACTCCAAGGTTCTGGAGAACGTGACCGGCGACCTGGCCAAGATCACCGGCCAGAAGGCCATCGTGACCAAGGCCCGCAAGTCCATCGCAAACTTCAAGCTGCGTGAGGATATGCCCATCGGCGCAAAGGTCACCCTGCGCGGCGACAAGATGTGGGAGTTCCTGGATCGTCTTTTCAACGTGGCTCTGCCCCGTGTGCGTGACTTCCAGGGCATCAATCCCAACGCCTTTGACGGCCGCGGCAACTATGCCCTGGGCATCAAAGAGCAGCTGATCTTCCCCGAGATCGAGTACGACAAGATCGACAAGATCCGCGGCATGGACGTGGTCATCTGCACCACGGCCCACACCGATGAAGAGGCCCGTGCCCTGCTGGAGCAGGTCGGCGCGCCCTTCGCCCGCTAAGGAGGAGAAGAACAATGGCTAAGAAATCCATGATCCTGAAGCAGCAGGCTCCCGCGAAGTATTCCACCCGGAAGTACAACCGCTGCAAGCTGTGCGGCCGTCCCCACGCTTATCTGCGTGACTATGGCGTGTGCCGTATCTGCTTCCGCGAGCTGGCCTACAAGGGCGAGATTCCCGGCGTTCGCAAGGCTTCTTTCTAAGCCTGCTGTTAAAAAGCGCCTTTGGGCGCAGCAGGCCGGAGCGGGCCTGCACCTGACTCATTAACAACGGCTCAGATATGGGGCCGCAGTTAAATCGGATGGCGAAAGGTCACTGTGAATTGGGCACCACGCGCGAGCGGACTGCTCCATTCATAGTGATACCTCGCTGCCGCAGCGGCAAATGCCGCAACTCTATAAATAGGAGGAAGTATTCATGCATATCACTGACCCCATTGCGGATATGCTCACCCGCATCCGCAACGCCAACAATGCAAAGCACGACACGGTGGATGTCCCCGCCTCCAACATGAAGAAGAGCATTGCTCAGATTCTGCTGGACGAGGGCTATATCAAAAGCTACCAGATCGTGGACGACGGTACCCAGGGTGTGATCCACATCACGCTGAAGTACAACGCCGGCAAGGAAAAGGTGATCACCGGCCTGCGCCGCGTGTCCAAGCCCGGCCTGCGTGTTTACGTGGGTGCTGACGAGCTGCCCCGCGTTCTGCGTGGCCTCGGTATTGCGATCATTTCCACGTCCAAGGGCGTCATGACCGACAAGAAGGCCCGCGAGGCTCATGTCGGCGGCGAGGTCCTGGCATTCGTCTGGTAAGGAGGGTATTGAACAATGTCTAGAATTGGCAGAATGCCCATTACCGTTCCCGCCGGCGTGACCGTGAAGGTCGCCGATGGTAATGTGGTGACCGTCAAGGGACCCAAGGGCGAGCTGACCCGCGCGCTGCGCCCTGAAATGATTATTAAAGAAGAAGGCAACACGATCACCGTTGAGCGCCCCTCTGAGGATAAGCTGCATCGCAGCCTGCACGGCCTGACCCGGACCCTGCTGGCCAACATGATTCACGGCGTGACCGAGGAGTATTCCAAGGAATTGGAAGTCAACGGCGTTGGTTACCGTGTGGCGAAGGATGGCAAGAACCTGGTCATGAACCTGGGCTTTTCCCATCAGGTGATCGTTCCTGAGATCGAGGGTATCACCATTGATGTCCCCGCTCCCAATAAAATTGTGATTCGCGGCTGCGACAAGCAGGCTGTGGGCCAGTTTGCCGCCGAGGTCCGCGAGAAGCGTCCTCCCGAGCCTTATAAGGGCAAGGGCATTAAGTATGCTGACGAAGTGATCCGCCGTAAGGTCGGTAAGACCGGCGGCAAGAAGTAAGGAGGTGTGCCAGAATGATTAAAAGACCGAATACCAATGCTCAGCGTCTCAAGCGTCATAAGAGAGTGCGCGGTAAGATCTCCGGCACTCCCGAGATGCCCCGTCTGAATGTGTTCCGCAGCGAGGCCAACATTTACGCCCAGATCATCGACGATGTCAACGGCGTGACCCTGGCTTCTGCTTCTTCTCTCGATAAGGCGATCGAAGGTTACGGCGGCAATGTGGCCGCTGCCACCGAGGTCGGCAAGCTGGTTGCCGAGCGCGCC
The DNA here is from genome assembly GCA_934563745.1 of uncultured Dysosmobacter sp. Taxonomy (GTDB): domain Bacteria; phylum Bacillota; class Clostridia; order Oscillospirales; family Oscillospiraceae; genus Oscillibacter. The sequence goes on from CAKTHE010000011.1 coordinate 58,115, forward strand.
AAGGCCAAGGGAATCGAAAACGTGGTGTTTGACCGCGGCGGTTACCTGTACCATGGCCGTGTGCAGGCTCTGGCCGAGGGCGCCCGCGAAGGCGGCCTGAAGTTTTAATCGGAGGGAGGAACGACAAGATGCCTAGATTTGAAAGAGAACAGAGCGAGTATATCGAAAAGGTCGTGTCCCTGAACCGTGTATCCAAGACCGTTAAGGGCGGCCGCGTGATGAAATTTTCTGCCTTGGTCGTCGTTGGCGACGGCAAGGGTAAGGTTGGTTATGGCCTGGGCAAGGCTGCCGAAGTTCCCGAAGCGATCCGCAAGGGCATTGAGGCTGCCAAGAAGAACATGATCACCGTGACCCTGTCCGGCAGCACCATTCCCCATGAGGTCATCGGCGAGGCCGGTGCAGGCCGCGTGCTGATGAAGCCCGCTGCTCCCGGTACCGGCGTGATTGCCGGCGGCGCTGTGCGTGCCGTCGTCGAAACCGCAGGAATTCAGGACATTCGTACCAAGTGCCTGCGGTCCAACAACCCCAACAATGTCGTCGCTGCTGCCTTTGAGGGCCTGAAGTCCATGCGTGGTCCGGCCGAGGTTGCCCGGATCCGTGGCAAGAGCGTCGAAGAGATCCTGGGTTAAGGAGGCGCTGAAGATGGCAAACTTAAACATTAAGCTCGTCAAGAGCCTGAGCGGCCGCCTGGAGAAGCAGGTTGCAACCGCTTATTCCCTGGGACTGCGCAAGATCGGTGACGTCACCGTGCAGCCCGATAACGATCAGACCCGCGGCAAGATCGCCAAGATCGGCTATCTGCTGCAGGTTACCGAAGAGGGGGGTAACAAGGAATGAAACTGAGTGAACTGTCTCCCGCCGAGGGCAGCGTCCGCGAGGCTTATCGCAAGGGCCGCGGCGCAGGCAGCGGCAACGGCAAGACCGGCGGCCGCGGCCACAAGGGCCAGAAGGCCCGTTCCGGCGGCAAGATCCGCGTTGGCTTCGAAGGCGGCCAGATGCCTCTGGCACGCCGTATCCCCAAGCGCGGCTTCAATAACATTTTCGCCAAGCCCCTGGAGATCATCAACCTGAGCGCGCTGAACGCCTTTGAAGACGGCGAGACCGTCAATGCGGAGGCGCTGCTGGCCAAGGGGATCCTCTCCAAGTGCGAGTACGGCTTCAAGGTGCTGGGCAACGGCAAGGTTACCAAGAAGGTCAATGTGGAGGCTTCTGCTTTCTCCGCTTCTGCCAAGGAGGCTATCGAGGCAGCAGGCGGAAAGGCAGAGGTGAAGTAACGTGATCCAAACAATTCGCAAGGCGTGGGGTATCCCCGAGCTGCGGAAGAAGATCATCTTCACCCTGATTATTCTGCTGATCTTCCGGATCGGCAACGCGATTCCCGTTCCTTATGTCAATGTGACGCTGCTGGGCAAGTATCTGGAGCAGATG
>CAKTHE010000012.1 GCA_934563745.1 uncultured Dysosmobacter sp.
GCCGCATAGCCCAGATGGACCTCCAGCACCTGGCCGATGTTCATACGGGAAGGCACGCCCAGGGGGTTCAGCACGATATCCAGCGGCGTACCGTCGGGCAGGAAGGGCATATCCTCAGAGGGCAGGACCCGGGACACAACGCCCTTGTTGCCGTGACGGCCGGCCATCTTATCGCCCACCTGGATCTTGCGGCGCTGCGCAATATAAACGCGGACCACCTGATTCACACCCGGCCCCAGCTCATCGCCGGCTTCGCGGGTAAACACCTTGGCATCCACAATGATGCCGGACTCGCCGTGGGGCACCTTCAGGGAGGTATCGCGCACCTCCCGGGCCTTTTCACCGAAGATGGCACGCAGCAGGCGCTCCTCCGCGGTCAGATCCGTTTCGCCCTTAGGCGTGACCTTGCCCACCAGGATATCGCCGGCGTGGACCTCTGCGCCGATCCGGATGATGCCGTTCTCGTCCAGGTCCTTCAGGGCCTCTTCACCCACGTTGGGAATATCGCGGGTAATTTCCTCGGGCCCCAGCTTGGTATCCCGGGAATCGATCTCATACTCTTCAATATGAATGGACGTGTAAAGATCCTCGCGGACCAGCCGCTCGTTCAGCAGCACCGCGTCCTCGTAGTTGTAGCCTTCCCAGGTCATAAAGCCGACCAGAATGTTCTGGCCCAGGGCGATCTCACCCTGCTCCGTGGCCGGGCCATCCGCCAGGACGGTGGGATCCTGCATCTGGCCATCCGCCGTCTTGCCCCAGCCGTGGACCCGCTCGCCTACCGAGACGATGGGCCGCTGGTTGATGCAGGTGCCGTGGTTGGACCGCAGGAACTTGGTCAGCTTGTAGTCCTTGACCTCGCCGCTGTCATACTTGACGGTGACATGGCGGGCGTCCACAGACGTGACCTCGCCGTCGCCCTCCGCCAGAACGGCGACTTCCGAATCGATGCAGATCTTATGCTCCATGCCGGTGCCCACGATGGGGGCGTGGGGCTTGAGCAGAGGCACGGCCTGACGCTGCATGTTTGCGCCCATCAGGGCACGGTTTGCATCGTCGTTGGGCAGGAAGGGGATCATGGCCGTTGCGATGGAGACCATCATGCGCGGGCTCACGTCGATATAATCCACGCGCTCCTTGTCAACCTCCACGATCTCGTCCCGGTGCCGGGCAATGATTCGGGAGTTGATCAGGCAGCCGTTTTCGTCCAGAGGCTCTGCCGCCTGGCCGACGATATAGTTGTCTTCCTCGTCCGCCGTCATATAGGTGATATCCTCGGCCACGTGGAAGGTCTGCTTGTCGACCTTACGGTACGGCGCCTCGATGAAGCCGTACTCGTTGATGCGGGCATAGGTGGCCAGATAGGAGATCAGGCCGATGTTGGGACCTTCGGGCGTCTCGATGGGGCACATACGGCCGTAGTGGCTGTAGTGCACGTCGCGGACCTCCATGTTGGCGCGCTCGCGGCTCAGGCCGCCGGGGCCCAGGGCGGACAGACGGCGCTTGTGGGTCAGCTCCGCCAGGGGGTTGGTCTGATCCATAAACTGGCTCAGGGGGCTGGAGCCGAAGAACTCCTTAATGGCGGCAGTGACCGGACGGATGTTGATCAGGCTCTGGGGTGTGACAATGTCCAGATCCTGAATGGTCATACGCTCGCGGATGACACGCTCCATCCGGCTGAAGCCGATGCGGAACTGGTTCTGCAGCAGCTCGCCCACGCAGCGCAGGCGGCGGTTGCCCAGGTGATCGATGTCGTCCTTGTTGGAAACGCCGCGGGCCACGCCGTTCATATAGTTGATGGAGCAGAGAATATCATCCACCACAATGTGCTTGGGCACCAGGTCGTCTTTATGGAAACGGATCTGCTCCTGCAGCTCCTCGCCGGAATACTGGCCCAGCAGCTCCTGCAGCACAGCATAGCGGACCCGCTCTTTAATGCCGCAGCTCTTGGGATCAAAGTCCACAAAGTGCTCCAGATCGCACATCTTGTTGGACATGACCTTCAGCGGCTCGCCCTCCACATCGATGGTGACCTCCGCCACACCGCAGGCATCCAGGCTTCTGCCCTCTTCCGCGGTCATCAGATGGCCGGCGTCAAACAGGATCTCGCCGGTGGAAGGATCCGCCACGGGATAAACCAGCTTGTGGCCGGCGATCCGGGCCCACAGAGAAAGCTTCTTATTGAACTTGTACCGGCCCACGAAGGACAGGTCATACCGCCGGGGATCAAAGAAGAGGTTGTTGAGCAGGCTCTCGCAGGCTTCCACCGTGGGCGGCTCGCCGGGGCGGAGCTTGCGGTAGATCTCCAGCATGGCATCTTCATAATTTTTGCAGGGATCCTTTTCCAGGGTGGCTCGGATCCGGGGATCGTCGCCGAACTGATCCAGGATCTCCGCATCCGTCTTCAGGCCCAGTGCCCGGATCAGGCAAGTGATGGGCAGCTTGCGGTTTTTATCGATCCGGACCCAGAACACCTCGTTGGCGTCCGTCTCATACTCCAGCCAGGCGCCGCGGTACGGAATCACCGTCGCCGTCAGGATGGGCAGGTCCGTCTTCAGATCCGTCTCCTTGCCGTAATACACGCCGGGAGAGCGGACGATCTGAGACACTACCACGCGCTCGGCGCCGTTGATGACAAAGGTGCCGGAGTGGGTCATCAGGGGGAAATCGCCCATGAAGATCTCCTGCTCCTTGATCTCCTCCGTCTCCTTATTGCGCAGACGGACCTTGACCTTCAGGGGCGCCGCATACGTGGCATCCCGGGCCTTGCACTCCTCCACATCGTATTTGGGCGCCTCGTCCATCTTATAATCGATGAAGCTCAGCTCCAGATTCCCCTGATAGTCCGTAATCGCCGCCACATCGGCAAATACCTCTCTCAGGCCGGTGTCCAAAAACCACTGGTAAGACTTCTTCTGGATCTCCAGAAGATTGGGCATGGGGATGACTTCCTCGTGCCGGGCAAAGTTCTTACGAAGGGTCTTTCCGTAGTACTTGTCTTTGGCCATCTTCTCACTCACGCAACCTTTCTTGCGCAGCCGCCGAACTTCCAGGCCATTCGGCAGCCGCCGTTTATTTCCGTGCAGGACAGCCGCGCCGTCCCGGGTTGATACACGCGGATGGGTTGTTAAAATATATGCCGCGTCCTCTTGCTTTTTTGATGGAATTATGCTATCTTGAATGCAATGATACAAAATAGCCGAAAAAGCGTCAATTGTTATAAGCGATTTATTTTACCATGCAGTTCCGTTTCTGTCAAGTGCGTTTTCGCATAAGGCGGTGCGGCTTTTCTTTTTTCTGGCGGAAAACGGTCCGTGTTCGCTCCGGGCCGCTAAAAAAGCGGCGGCAGATCTTAAATCTGCCGCCGCTTTTATGCGCCCTTACGAGCCTCAGGCCTGATACAGTCCCTCGTCATCGTAATCATCGTATTCCGAGCTGAACTTGCGGTTGAGGCGCTTTTTCATGCCGGCCCCAGCCACACACAGATCGTGCCAGCCGCCGATCAGCAGGCAAACTGCCGCAGCGAGTGCCAGACTTGCGCCGATGATCTTCATAACCATGCGAGCCGTCTTACTCATAATCCATCCTCCTCGTCCGGTTTCTGCCGATACCGTTCTCGTTTGGTTGTTTATTATACACGATTCTCCGCGGGTTTACAACCTTTTTCCATAGAAAGATTCCGCGATAAAAGAGCCCTGCCGTTTGAATGCGGCAGGGCTCCTTTTCAGCTTGTCCGACCGACAGCCCCGCTCAATCAGGCGAAGTTGCCGTTTTCGATCTTGTGATACACATGGGGCGTCTCCTCGCCGTGCAGCACGCGCAGCGCGCCCATGGCCAGAGACTGCATCTCGTTCTCGCCGGCATAGACGATCACCGGGCAGTTCAGGTAAGCCAGGCGTTCCTTGATCAGGCCGGTAAAGCGGTCGGAATGGGCGATGCCGCCGGTGAGCAGGATCGCTTCCACGTCGCCGTTGACCACGGGGAACTCCCGGGCAATGTTGCAGGCCACGTTCATCGCCATAGCCTCAAAGACCATCTTGGCGTACTCGTCGCCGCTGTCCACCATCTTCTCCACCTCGCGGGAGTCATTGGTGCCCAGGTGAGAGGTCAGGCCGCCCTGGCTCTTGAGCATCTTCTTGACGGACTTCTCATCCATATGCTCGGAGAAGATCTTCTTGACAAACGGAGCCATGGGCAGCGCGCCGGCGCGCTCCGGCGTGAAGCAGCCGGTCTCGTCGTTGAGCACGTCAATGATGCGGCCCTTATACTGCAGGTTCACCGTAAAGCCGCCGCCCAGGTGGGCAACCACCACGGAGATGTCGTCGTAACGCTTACCGTGCTCCTTGGCATAGCGGATGGCCGTTGCGCGGGTATTCAGGTTGTGACCCACGCCGTTGCGCTCCAGCCCCTTGATGCCGGTCAGCTTATTCATCTTGGGCATCTCGTCCACGGCCACCGCGTCATAGATGTAAGCGGGCTTTCCGATGGGATGGGCGATGGCATAAGCGATCAGGCCGCCCAGATTGGAGGCATGCTCCTGCACCGGCGCATAGCGCAGCTGCCAGACCATATCCTCGTTGACCTCATAAGCGCCGGCCTGCAGAGGAGGCAGAACGCCGCCGCGGCCCACCACGCAGGCAAAGTCCTCTGCCTGATAACCGTGCTCGGCCAGCGTCTTCAGCACCAGCTCCTTCCGGAAGTCATACTGGTCGCCGACGGAAGCAAACTGCTTAAGCTCTTCCGTAGAGTGGGAAATGCTCTCCAGGAAGACCTGCTGCTCGCCCTCATAAACCGCGATCTTCGTGGACGTAGAGCCGGGGTTTAATACGAGTACTTTTTCCATTTCAAAATTCTCTCCTTGTGCTTTGATTTTATATAACTGCATTGCCGCCGCGGCCGGAGATCCGGTCCGCCGGGCAAAACATTATAACAAGATGAATCAGCGCGGCGCGGCGGTCCCGTTTCATCCGATCCGGATCAGACGGGTCAGCGACGCAAGCCAGCTTTCCCCGTTTGCCCGCACCACATCCAGCGGCGTCCGGACAACCGTGTTGACCGCCCTCCAACCGCCGGCAGAGCCGGGCGGCTGAAAGTTCCCCGCCGCGCTGATGCACAGAAGCTGTCCCGCCTGCTCTCCGCAATAAAGCATTACGTGCCCCGGGAAATACAGCAGAGTCCCCGGCGGCTGCGTGCGCAGCAGGGTGCGTTTTTCCTCCGCGCTCAGCCCACCCAGTTCCTGTCCGCCCGGCAGCCCCGCCAGTCCGGCGCTGCCGCGGGGCAGCGCAAAGCCGAAGCAGCGATAAAGCTCCATCACCAGGCTGCTGCAGTCCCGGCCGTCCAGGCGCCCGCCCCAGCCGTACACCTCGCCCCGCAGCCCTTCGGCAAGACGCATCACCGCATCGTCGGTATAGGGCACAAACCCCGGCTGCACTTGGGCAGAGACCGGTACCATCGCTTTCACAAAGCAAAGCATGCCGGCGGCGTCACGTGCCGGCAGCTCCACCAGATAATTATCGTAGGACATGCGCCCCCGCAGCGGTTCTACCGTGCCCGGCGGCGCCGCCAGAGGCAGGCGGGTCCCCATGGTCAGCACCCGCCCGGAAATCCGCGGTTCCAAAGGGTCCTGCTCCAGAATCAGCCGGCTTCCCGTCACCGTCAAAAACGGCTTCGCTGCCCGCGCGGTCTGAAAGGCCGCCCAGTCCGGGCAAAGGCCCACCGCCGTGCGCGGGATCCAGCCCCGGCCATAGCCGACTGCCGCGTAAAAAAAGCCGCCATCTTCGCTGGTATGCAGCAAAGCGACCGGTTCCCCGGGCAGCACAGCCGACTCCTGCAGCCAATCGTCGTAACGCTCATCCGCCCGACCGGTCATGGGAAACTCCGTCGGCAAAATGCGCAGGGCGCAGCGCTCCGTGCAAAGGCCCCAGGCGATCTTCGGCACCGGCGGGATCCGCTCCAGCGCCCGGTTGCTCCGGATCCGTGCCAGGCGTTCTTTCCGCAAAGGACGGCCGTTTAAAAAACTCGGCTCCCTGTCCGGTGCATCCGATGCACCGATCCATGCCCGCAGCAGTGCCCCGGAAAGGCGCTCCCGCAGCCCGTCAAGGTCCAAAAGCCCCGTCTGCGGCAGCTGCCGGATCCTGCGGTTATACTGCGCGATGGACCCCGGCGTCATCCGTACGTCTGCACAGGTGCTTTCTTCCTCCTGCAAGGCGATCCCTCCCGGCTCTTCCCGATTCCGGCCCCATCGGGTCCGGTCGGTTCCAGCCTATTCCGGAACGCCGCCGCGCATGCGCCCCGGTCATCGTTCCTGCACAGCCGGGCCTTTGTGCGCATACATTTTTATATATAGCACATCAGGGCCGGATGTGCAATGCGAAATTCACGTATTTCCCGCATTTTTTACGGTACATCCGGCTGCGTCTCACCGTTCCCCGTTATAAAAACGGCACATATCCGTAAGCAGCCTGAAAAATCCCGGCTGATCCACCGCCATGGCCACGTGGGCGTTCTTCGGCTCCCCCGTCTCGTCGATCACCGTTTGGGCGTGATTCGGTGCCGCCGGATCCGTTTCCACGCGCACATGGCAATCCCGAAACGTGATCAGCCCGGGATCGATCACCGCGGCGATAGCCAGCGCATCGTGGATAATGTGGTTGTCCATTCCGTTTTCCTGACTGTTGCGCTTGGAAAATTCCGTAAGCCGCCGGAGAAACCAGTTCCGCTCCGTCCGGCTGCAGATGGCAATCATTTCATCCAGTTCCTCCGGACGCAGTGCTGCGGCATGGGTCGCATTCAGCCCCACCATGCGGACCGTCAGCTTTTCAAAGACCTCCTCAGCCGCGTCCGGGTCCACCCAAATGTTGAACTCCGCCGACTGTCCGGCCGCGCCCATATTGCCGAACGTTCCGCCGCCCATGATGCAGAAATCCGCAAGATACCGGGGCAGATCCGGATGCACCCGCAGGCATTGGGCAATATTGGTCAGCGGGCCGGTGGCAAACAGGACCAGCCGTCCCTCCGCCCGGACCGCCTCCTCATAGATCACGTCCCAGGCCGGCCGCTCATCCGGCCGGCGGCGGGGCTCCGGAAACACAATGTCGCCCAGGCCGCCGGCGCCGTGTACCTGGCTCGCCGTAATGGTATAGGGCTTTTTCAAAGGCAGCTCCGCCCCGAACGCCACACGGCAGCTCAGGTCAAATTCATCCGCCAGACAAAGAAGGTTCCGGCGGGTCACCGCGGCCGGGACATTCCCCTCCACCGCAGTCAGCGCCCGCAGTTCAAAGCCCGGGTGCACGTTGGCCAGCGCGATGGCAAAGCTGTCGTCCACCCCCGGGTCACAATCGATCACAATGGGAATCCGTTCCAAATTTGTCTCCTCCTTTATATCCGCACGCCGGCAGAACCGAGCCGTGGGTTCAAATCCCGCCGCTTGTTCCGGCCCGCGCCGCTATCCGCGTTCCTTGATTGATCATACTACGCATCGCTCCGGCGCCGCAAGCCCCTTATGCCGCCTGCAGATTTTACGGTTATTTTGCACCGTTTTTACATCGTCCGGGTCGCGCCGGGAGTGTCCCGCCGCTATCATGGATCTCATGAGGCAGCCGGAGCGTTCCCCGCCAGCGGCCGTTCCGGTATGCGGAGGGGCAGCCGGGCGGCAGAAATGTGCAGCTCCTGGTCGGGTTCCGGAACGCGCGGCGGTAGTTGAAAAGGCGGAAGGGGCGGTCTGTAATGAAGCTCAAAAAGCAAAAAATAGGATATTGGGTCAGCACGATTCTGATGGACATTGGGATCATGCTGCTGGTGCAAAGCGGCTGGAGCTGCCGCGGCTATTGGCTTGAGCCGCTGCTCACACTGAGCGCGGCCTTCCTGCTGCCGGGGATCGGGGTCGCGCTCTTTACCCAGCGATGCCCCTTCTGCAGGCGGTTCCTCGGCGTCATGTTTTTTACCGGTAAAAACGCCTTCTGCCCCCGCTGCGGCGCAGAGTTGGAGACGGCCGAACAACCCCGGAGCCGCGAAAGCCCGCTCAATAAAAAGCAGCGGCAGGGCCTTAACGATGACCCTGCCGCTGCCGCGTTACGCCCTTTCATGGCGTTTTCTTTGAAACGCGTCAACCCCCGCATGCACGGCGAGGAAGCCGGCCATCTCTGCCGTTTCCCACAGTGGAACAACAAAATAGTTGATCGGTGCAAACACCTGGTCCGTGACCGCAAACGGAAGGGACCCGGCAAAAACCGTCAGCCCCAAGGCCGCCGTATAGAGGAGCTTTGTCCGCATGGAAATGCGGCACTTCCAGGCCGCAAGCAGAATGACCAGCAGGAAAAAGCCCGTAAACGTAAGGGTCAGCGTCAGCCCATCCACCGCTTCCCATGCGTGGACCAGCCGGGCCCTGGTTTCAAAAAGGGCCCTCTTCTCTTCTGAGACAGTCCCGCCTGTAATCGTAAAAAAACGGTTTGCGCTCCATAAGAGGGCCGAACGGGCCACGGTGAGCGCTGCGATCAGGACGTAAAGAACCCGCGCAATCCGTTTGACGGTGCGGATCTCCCGCAGTGCCCGGTCCTGCCCGTACACAACTCCTTCCAGATCCGTTCCGTAGAGTTCGCCCAGGCGCAGGAGCATATCAATGTCCGGGCGCGTTCGTCCGGACTCATAGCTGGAAAGGGCCTGGCGCGTAACGCCGACTCTGTCCGCCGCCTGCTCCTGCGTCATGCCGGCGTTCCGGCGAAGCTGGCGAAGATTTTCCGCAATGGACATTCTGCATCACCTCGTAGAAATTCTAAAAAGAACGCGGCCACGAAGTCAAGCAACGATTTGTTGCACCCTGTCATTCGGGCAAAATCACGCTTTATCCGCAGTCTTTGCTCTCTGCGCGCAAAAAGCCGCCGTCCGCCGGATTCCTCCCGCGGACGGCGGCTGTCCCGCTCCGTCTTTACACGCTGCGGCCGCTTCCGTTCCCTTCCCGGGAAAAGAGGACCACCGTCTCCACATGCCGGGTCCCGGGAAACAGATCCACCGCCACGGCCCGCTCCGCCTGATAGCCCAGACCGGTAAACACCCGGGCGTCCCGGCCCAGCGTGGCCGGATCACAGGAAACATACACCACGCGTTTGGGGCCCATTCCCGCCACCGAGGCGATCACCTCCGGGCGCAGACCCTTGCGGGGCGGATCCACCGTCACCACATCCGGGCGCAGGCCCTCTCCTTCCAGGCGGGCCGCCACATCCGCTGCGTCGCCGCAGAAAAATTCCGCGTTTCCGATGCCGTTGCGCCGGGCATTCTCCCGGGCGTCGCGGATCGCCTCCGGCACAATCTCCGCGCCGATCACCCGTTTTGCGTGCCCGGCCATATACAGCGTGATGGTCCCGATACCGCAGTACAGATCCAGCACCGTCTCTTCCCCGCTCAGCCCGGCAAACTCCAGCGCCTTTCCGTACAACACTTCCGCCTGATCCCGGTTGACCTGGTAAAAAGACGGCACCGACAGGCGAAAGCTCAGCCCGCACAGTCGGTCATAAAGATACGGCTCGCCCCAGATCGTCCGGTATCGGTCCCCCAGGATCACATTGCTCCGGACCGTATTGGTCCCCAGCACCACGCCCACCGTCTCCGGCGCAGCCGCACGCACATAAGCGACCAGCTCCGCCTCCCGGGGGACCTGACGGCCGTTGACCAGCAGGCAGCACAGGCTCTGCCCCTCCCGGTTCACCCGCACGTACACGTGGCGGATCAGACCCTTTCCGGTCTTCTCATCGTACGCCGGGATCCGATAGCGCTTCATCCACGCGCCCACAGCCTGCGCCGTGGCGTCGCTGCGGGGCGACTGGATCAGGCAGTGCTCCACCGGGATCACCTGATGGCTGCGGGCCCTGTAAAACCCGATGGTTCCATCCGCCCCCACCGGATATTGACTTTTATTGCGGTAATGCAGCGGGTCCTTTGCCCCCAGGATCTCCTCCACCGGAACGGAAAGCCCGCCCAGGCGGGTGAGCGCATCCTGCACCCGCTGCCGCTTGGCCCACAGCTCCTCCGGATAGGAAAGATGCTGGAATTCGCAGCCGCCGCACCGGCCGTAAACCGGGCATTCCGGCTTCTGCCGCTCCAGCGAGGGCGTCAGGATCCTTACGATCTGCCCCGCCGCACAGGTTTTCATCACCCTGGTGATCCGGATCTCCACCGTTTCGCCCCGCACCGCCTGCGGCACGAATACCACCGCGCCGGACAGGCGCACGATCCCCAGGCCCTCGCTGGAATATCCCTCGACCGTCCCGGTATACCGTTGATTTTCAAGCAGCCGTTCCACTTACGCGTTCCATTTCTCCAGCAGCTTTTTCAGCTGGTCTGCAAAATCTGCAAGGCTCTTGTTGTCGCGCCCCTTGCTGCGCTTGATGGTCTCGGTCAGCATCTGGCCCACAGCAACCAGCCGCTCGTATGCCGGCACGGACTTGGGCGCTCCCTCGTAGGCACGCGTCTTGCGCTCCGGCAGATAGCCGGCCGCCAGCTGCGTGCAGCTGATCAGATCATATACCTCCGTATACTGCGGCGCATGGGCCGTATATCCCAGCTCCTCCACGGATCTTGCAAAATACGGCGCCACTTCGCGGTCTCCGTGCACGATGAATACGTGCTGGGGCTTCGGCGCCCTGCACGCGGCGATCCATGCCAGCAGATGGTCCCGGTCCGCATGGGACGAAAGGCCCTGGAAATTTACGATCTCCGCCCGGACCGAGATCTCCTCGCCGAAGAGCCGGACCGACGGCGTTCCTTCCAGCAGGCTCCGGCCCAGCGTGCCCTCGCCCTGGTATCCCACAAATACCACGGTGCTCTCCGGCCGCCAGAGGTTGTGCTTGAGATGATGGCGGATCCGGCCGGCGTCGCACATGCCGGATGCGGAGATAATGACCTTGGGCGTCGGATCCTCGTTGAGCAGCTTGGACTCTTCCGCCGTCTCCGTCATGCGCAGGTTGGTAAAGCTGAACATATGCGTACCGTCCGCCACAAGCGCCAGCGCCTGCTCATCCAGATAGCCCCGCAGGTCCCCGGTAAAGATCGTGGTGGCCTGCTTGGCCAGAGGCGAATCGATATAAACCGGGAAATCCGAGTTGGATTTTACCAGCCTCCGGTCCTTGATCTCCCGAATGAAATACAAAAGCTCCTGCGTGCGCCCTACCGCGAAGGAGGGAATGATCACATTGCCGCCCCGGGCAATGGTCTTGTCGATGATCTTCGCAAGGTCGTCCGTATAGCTCCAGACCTCCGTATGGTTGCGGGCACCGTAGGTGGACTCCATCACCACATAGTCCGCTCCGTCAAACAGAGTCGGATCCCGGATAATGGGCTGATCCACATTGCCGATGTCACCGGAGAACAGGATGCGCCGGGTCACGTCCCCCTCCGTGGCCGTCACCAGAATGGAGGCCGAACCCAGCAGATGACCGGCATCCGCAAAGCGGACGCTGACCCCTTCGCACAAAGGGATCTCTTCTTCGTACTCGCAGGTTTTGACCAGCTCCCCCACCTGCTGGGCATCCTCAATGGTATAAATCGGCTCCAGCGGCGGAAGGCCCGCCCGGGCGCGCTTGCGGTTTTTCCATTCGCAGTCCTGCTCCTGAATATGGGCCGAGTCCAGCAGCATGATCCGCATCAGCTCGGCCGTCAGCCGGGTGGTCAGGATCTCCCCCTGGAAGCCCTGGCGGATCAGCATCGGGATCCGTCCGGAGTGATCGATATGGGCATGGGTCACCAGCAGATAGTCCACGCGGTTGGCCGCGAACGGAAACGTCTCGTTGGAGACCTCGTCCCGGCCCTGCTGCAATCCGCAGTCGATGAGGATCGTCTTTCCGTTGACTTCCAAACAGTGGCAGCTGCCGGTCACGCACTGATCGGCTCCATAAAAGCTGAGCTTCATACTGCTTCCTCCTTTGCTTCCTTTCAAAAGCGGAGCGGCTGCGCGGGCCGGCTTTCGTCCCGCATTCTTCGCCGCTTTTTTCAGTGTAGCACAGTCTTCGGGGCGGAGCAAGCGTTTTGCCGTTCCGCTTTTCTGCGCATTTTTTAAAGTTTTGTGAATTTGCAGCGGATTTTTCAATTCCTTCGTGACTTTTTCAAAAGATGGTGCTATACTGAATTGATTTTTTGAAGGAGGCTTCCGCAGACATGGAGTTGGATTGTACCGTCTATGATCCCACTAAGAATATTACGCTTCTGGTCAGTACACCGGTTCCCCGGGCGCAGCAGTCCGCTGTGGCTGCCGAATTGATCCGTCTCCGTCCGGAGGTGGAGCAGGTCGGCTTCCTGGAAAAGCCCGCCTCGCCGGATGCCCGGCTTCATCTGCAGATGATGGGCGGGGAATTCTGCGGAAACGCCTCTATGGCTGCCGCCGCCTATCTTTCCGATCAGGAGCAGCTGCAGCCCGGCCAAAGCACGATCTACCGGCTGGAGGTCTCCGGCGCCGATGATCTGGTCACCTGCCGGCTGGAGCGGCGGATCCATCGCTGCCGCGTGAATGTGTCCATGCCGCTGCCGGAGCGGATTGGGACCGTGCAGCTTCCGCTGCGGGGGCGCTTTTTTTCCGTGCCGGCCATCTGGTTCCCCGGGATCGTGCACTGCATCGTGCCGGATCATTTCCTGACCCGGGGACAGGCCGAAGAGGCGATCCGCCCCCTGTGCGCCAGCCTGGGGGCGCAGGCCTGCGGGATCCTGCTTTTCAGCGAGGCCACCACAACCTTCACGCCGCTGGTCTATGTCGCCTCCACCGACACGGCCGTGTGGGAGTCCGGCTGCGGCAGCGGCACCGCCGCGCTGGGCGCCTATCTGGCTCTGCGCCGCGGGGCAGACAGTTCCACGCCCCTGCATCAGCCCGGCGGCCTGATCACCGCGGCGGCAGAGGTGTGCAACAAGCGCATCACCGGTCTGGTGATCATCGGAAAGGTCCGTCGTCTGGACGCCTTCCGCGTCTGCGTGAACGAGCGGGCGCTTTGACCGCTTTTAAATCGATACCGCAATTCCTGCGGCGTCTGCGCAGCAGGGTTTCATAGAAGTCCGGGGCAGCCGGACAAGTGCAATGGAAAGGATGGCTCACACAACATGGGTTTCATAAAAAAACTATTCGGAGATTACAGCTCCCGGGAGCTTAAGCAGATCAATCCCATCGCGGACCGGATCGAAGCCCTGGAAGACTCCTACCGGGCCCTCAGCGATGAAGAGCTGCGGGGCAAGACCGAAGAATTTAAAGAGCGGCTCGCCAATGGTGAGACGCTGGATGATCTGCTTCCGGAAGCATTCGCCACTGTGCGGGAAGCGGCCGACCGGGTTTTGGGCATGCGCCCCTACCGGGTCCAGCTTATCGGCGGCATCATTCTGCACCAGGGCCGCATTGCCGAGATGAAGACCGGCGAAGGCAAGACCCTGGTGGCAACTCTGCCGGCTTACCTCAACGCCCTGACCGGCCGCGGCGTACACATCGTCACGGTCAACGACTATCTGGCCAAGCGCGACTCGGAATGGATGGGCAAGATCCATCGCTTTCTGGGTCTGTCCGTCGGCCTGATCGTCCACGGTCTCACCTCCAAGGAGCGGCAGGCCGCCTACGCAGCCGATATTACGTACGGCACCAACAACGAGATGGGCTTTGATTACCTGCGGGACAATATGTGCATCTACGCCAGCGAGCTGGTGCAGCGCGGCCATGCCTTTGCCATCGTGGATGAGGTGGACTCCATCCTGATCGATGAAGCCCGCACGCCGCTGATCATTTCCGGTCAGGGGGAAAAATCCACCCAGCTTTACGACATGGCCGAGATGTTTGTCTCCCGCCTGAAAAAGAAGGTCGTGGCGGAGCAGGATGACAAAGAGGCCGAGGATGAAAACGAAGACGCCGACTATATCGTGGATGAAAAGGCCCGCACCGCCACGCTGACGGCCCGGGGCATCGAAAAGGCGGAAGCCTTCTTCCATCTGGAGAATCTGGCCGACCCCGAAAACACCACCCTTTCCCACCACATCAATCAGGCCATCAAGGCCCACGGCATCATGAAGCGCGACATTGACTACGTGGTCAAGGACGGCGAGGTGATCATCGTCGACGAATTTACCGGCCGCCTGATGTTCGGCCGGCGCTATTCCGACGGACTGCACCAGGCCATCGAGGCCAAGGAGCACGTGGCCGTTGCCAGCGAAAATAAAACGCTGGCTACGATCACCTTCCAAAATTACTTCCGCCTTTATGGAAAGCTCTCCGGCATGACCGGCACCGCCATGACCGAGCAGGAGGAGTTCGGCACCATCTACAATCTGGACATTGTGGAAGTTCCCACCAACCGCCCCAGCGCCCGTATCGACGATCCGGATGTGGTCTACAAAACCGCGGCCGGCAAATACCGCGCCGTCATCGCCCAGATCAAGGCGTGCCACGAAAAGGGGCAGCCCGTACTGGTGGGTACCGTATCCATCGAGAAAAACGAAATGCTCTCCAAGCTGCTGGCCCGGGAGGGGATCCAGCACAATCTGCTCAACGCCAAAAACCATGAAAAGGAAGCCGAAATCATTGCCCAGGCCGGCAAGCTGGGCGCTGTGACCGTCGCCACCAACATGGCCGGCCGCGGCACCGATATCATGCTGGGCGGCAACGCCGAATACCTGGCCCAGGCCGATCTGCGCAAGGCCGGTCTGAGTGACGAGCTGATCAGCGAAGCCACCGGCTACGCCGAGACGGAAAACCCCGATATTCTCAAAGCCCGGGCCCTGTATGCCGAGCGGCTGGCCGCGCACAAGGGCGTCATTTCCGAAGAGGCCGAGAAGGTCCGCGCGGCGGGCGGCCTGTTCATCATCGGCACGGAACGCCATGACTCCCGCCGGATCGACAATCAGCTCCGCGGCCGCGCCGGCCGTCAGGGTGACCCCGGCGAGACCCGGTTCTACCTGTCCCTGGAAGACGATCTGATGCGCCTCTTCGGCGGAGAACGGATCACCGGTCTGATGGAAAAAACCGGTCTGGACGAGGATACGCCCATTGAGAGCAAAATGCTCACCAAGGCCATCGAAAATGCGCAGACCACGGTGGAATCTCGAAACTTCCAGTCCCGTAAGTCCGTTCTGGAATACGACGATGTGATGAACAAGCAGCGGGAGATCATCTATAAGCAGCGCCGGGAAGTGCTGGACGGCATGGACATGAAGGAGACGGTCCTGTCCATGACCCGCGGCGCCATTGCCGATCATATCTCCCTGGCCTTCGGCGAGGAGAGCACGCTGAGCGCGGATGGCCTGCGGGAGGCGGTCCGCGGCCTGGAAGGGCTTTACTTCCCCAAGTACACCTTCCGCTTTGACGAGGAAAGCGCCGCCGGTGAGACGCAGGAGTCTTTGACGGACCGCTGCTTTGAAGCCGCCGAGAAGACCTACGCCGCCAAGGAAGCGGAGATCACCGCTCCCATCATGCGGGAGCTGGAGCGGGTCATCATGCTGCGTGTTGTGGATGAATACTGGATGGACCACATCGACGCCATGGAGGATCTGAAGCAGGGCATTCGCCTGCGGGCTTACGCCCAGACGGATCCGGTCGTCGCCTACAAGCAGGAATCCCTGTCCATGTTTGAGGAAATGGTGTCTGCGATCCAGAAGGAAACGGTCCGCCGCCTCTTCTCCGTGCAGCTGCGCCGCAATGAGGAGGTCAAGCGTGAGCGTGTGGCCAAGGGCCTTGTGGAAAACGTCGGCGGCGACGGGACAACGCCCAAAAAGCAGCCCCGCAAGGTCACCAAGATCGGCCGCAACGATCCCTGCCCCTGCGGCAGCGGCAAGAAATACAAAAACTGCTGCGGCCGAAACGCCTGAGGGCTTTCCGCAGCCATGAGGATCCGCGTCCCCTGTTCTCCCGTAAGGGGGACAGGGGACGCCGTGTCCTTTGCCCGCCGCAGCGGTTCTCCTTTGTCTCACGGAACCTGTAAGGAGGTTTTTTATGTCCTTCACCATGCACCATACCGACGGTCTTGTGTTTCTCACCTCCCCTCTGCTGGATGCCCAGGCCGGGCAGGTCCGCCACGCATTCTCCACCCGTGTCGGCGGTGTCAGCCGCCCGCCCTTCGACTCACTGAATCTGGGGATCGGCCGGGGCGATGACCCCCAGGCCCTGCTGGAAAATTACCGGCGCTTCTGCGCGGCGGCCGGCGGAAGCCCCCGGCAGGCCGTCCTGTCCCGGCAGGTCCATACGGACACGGTCCGGGTCGTAACGCGCCCGGACGCCGGGAAAGGCCTGTTCCTTCCGCAGGACTATGAAGCCGATGCCCTGGTCACCGATGAACCCGGCCTCTCGCTGGTGGTCTTTTCCGCCGACTGCGGGATCCTGACCCTGTATGACCCAGTGCATCGGACCATCGGCGCCGTGCATGCCGGCTGGCGCGGCTGTGCCGCCGGGATCGTCGAAAAGGCCGTTCATACCATGACGGAAGCATACGGCACGCAGCCGGCTGACATTCTGGCGGCAGTCGGTCCCTGCATCGGTCCCTGCTGCTTTGAAACCGACGAAGACGTCCCCACTGCCATGCGTGCGGCCCTGCACGCGGAGGCCGAGCCCTATATCGAGACCCGCGGTGCCAAATGGCATGTGGATCTGGCGGGCCTGAACCGCCAGTGGCTGCTGCGCGCCGGCGTCCGGCCGGAGCGGATTGACCTTGCCGCCCTGTGTACGGCCTGTCACCCGGAGCTTTTCTGGTCTCACCGCAGAATGGGCAATGCCCGCGGCGCGCAGATCGCCATGGTCACCCTGCTGTAAAGCGCAGCGCGGTTTCGCTGCGCGGAAAGAGAAGGTTTTTATGAACAAACGCTCCTGGTCCCGGCTGACTGCTCTGCTGGTTCTCCTGTCCCTGCTCGCCGGCTGCGGATCCCCCTCCGTCCCGGATGGCAGCGCCGGCGCTTCCTCCTCAGGCGGGGCAGAGGACCGGATCACCCTGCCGGACTCTTTTGCCCTGCCCTATGACGCGTCCAAGACCCTGGATCCGATCACCTGCGCAGACGGTATGCAGCAGACGGTGGGCGCTCTTTTGTATGAAGGACTCTTCGAGCTGGACGCGCACTTTCAGGCTCAGCCGCGCCTGTGCAGCTCTTACCGCTACGAGCCGGAAAGCCTGCGCTGGGTCTTCGTCCTGCGCAGCGGCGTCACCTTCAGTGACGGATCCGCCCTGACTGCCGCTGACGCCGCCGCCGCTCTGAACCGGGCACGGGCCTCCGCCCGCTATCAATCCCGGCTGGGCGATATCAAATCCGTTTCCGCCGCCGGCGATACGCTGACCGTTCTGCTGAACCGGGCCAATGCCTCCCTGCCTCAGCTGCTGGACATTCCAATCGTAAAATCCGGCACAGAAGCGCAGCTGATCCCCCTGGGCACCGGTCCTTATGCCTATGCGGCGGAGCCTGCACGCCTGACGGCCCGGACGAATTGGTGGCGCGGCGCCTCCGTGCCCCTTTCGGAGATCCGGCTGACCGCCGTCAGCGGTGCCGACGCCATGCTTTACCGCTTCTCCGGCCACGACGTCCAGCTGATCGTGGCCGACCTGACCGGAAGCGATCCGGTCAGCGCCACGGGAAGCGTCTGCTTCCAGGACGCCGACACCACGCTGCTGCAGTATGTGGGGGTCAACACCCGAAAAGCAGCCCTCGGCTCTGCAGCGCTGCGGCAGGCCCTGTGGCAGGGGATCGACCGGACCAGCGCCGTCAGTTCCCTTCTGTCCGGCCACGGAAAGGCCGCTCAGTTTCCCGTTTCTCCGCTCAGCCCCTGCTATCCTGCGGATCTGGAACAGTCCTATTCCCCGGGTGAAGCCCTCTCGGCAGCGGAAGCGGCCGGCCTTCCCCGGCAAAAGCTTACGATGCTGGTCAATGAGGAAAATCCCTTCAAAGTCTCCATGGCCAATTATATCGTCAGCCTGTACACCACTCTCGGTCTGAATATCGAATTGCGGGTTCTGCCGTGGAGTGAATATACCGCGGCCCTGCAAAACGGAAATTTCGACTTTTATTACGGTGAGGTCCGCCTGAGTGCAAGCTGGGATCTCCGCCCGCTGGTGGGCACCGGCGGCAGTCTGAACTACGGCGGCTGGTCCGATCCGGAGCTGGATGCCCTCTTGGCCGCCTGCGCAGCGGCGGAAAACCAGACGGATGCCCTGCACAGCGTCTGTTCCCGGCTGCAGGAGACCTGCCCCATTCTGCCCGTCTGCTTCAAAACGGTCACCGTTCTTTCGCAGGAGGGCGTTCTGGACGGTCTGCAGCCCACTGCGTCCAACCCGTTCTACTCCTTTTCCGCCTGCACCGTTCACCTGTCCGGGACGGCTTCGGCAGCTGCCGAAGCCCCCTGAACTCCGACAAAAAGGCCGGCCTGCATATGCAGTCCGGCCTTTAAAAAAACGAACGGTGGAAATCCACCGTTCGTTTTTTTAAACCTTTTCCAGATACTTCAGATCATACGGTTCAAACTTGACCTTTTCATAGGCCGCCACATCCAGGGGCGTGCCATCCCAGTCGCCGTGAATCGCGCCGTTCTGCTTGATCAGAATGTCATAAAGGATCGCGTAGGTCACGCCATCCGCCGGGTCCCGCTCCACAATCGTGCTGTAGGGCAGGGTCTTATGATACGTCAGCTCCATACCCTTATAATCGAAGTGGAAGCCGCAGCGCATCCGGCAGCCGTCCAGCCCGGTGTAGCGCGCCACTGCGGAAAGATCCGCCAGAATATGGTCCCCCTCCCGCTCGTAAAGATTCTCCGGCGTGGTGGCCGTGTAATCAAAGCGGAACTGGATGGACGCGCCGGGAACGGCCCGGAACCGCTCCAGATACGGGACCAGATCCTTCTTCGGATAATTTTTATAGAGGACGCAGTTGATGCGGAAGGGCACCCCCAGCCGCGGCAGCAGCGAATCGTTGGACTCCTGCACGTAGTGCTGCATATGGCGCGAGATGTTCATGCAGGTGATCTTATCCGCATTCTTATGGGTAAAACGCAGGATCTCCTCTTCCGGCTGAAGCTCGGAAACCGGCAGCGTTGTGTTGATATAGATCTTGTGGGTACGGGGAATCCGATCCATCATGACCTGCAGGGCGGAAAGGTCCGCCAGCGGCTCGCCGCCGGTAAAAACAAAATCGCACCGGGGCGTCAGCCGGTCCATAACCGCGATGCTTTCGCAGATCTTTTCCACGGAAAAGCCATCCATGCACGCGTACTCCTCTTTATTGATGCAGAAGGGGCAATTATTCTTGCAGTCATAGGGGACGAACACCGTCACCGTTGCGCCGCCTTCCCGCGTCTTGTAAGGATACATCATCTCAACCGGCCTTTCTAAACGACTCATATTCTTCCGAAGTGCGGGCTTTGTGCGGCGGATCCTGTCCGTTCTGCACGTTCACACTTCAAAGAAGCATTTTAAAGTATTTTATGCAAAAGGTCAAGCGAAACCCTGCATTTCCGGCAAAAAGCCCGTCCGTTTTTCAAGCGTCCTCCCGCGCCAAATCCGCAGATTCGCTTCGGAAGCGCTATACATTGGCCACGGAATGTGCTATAATGCATCATCATTTCATGCACTTTCGGAAAGGAGGCGGCGCCTTTGGACCTGATCACTTCCCTGCTCCAGCCCCCGCTTACCGCTTTCAGCTCTCTTTTGGCCGCGTATCCGCTGGCAGGCGCGTGGTTTTCCGCCATCGTGCGCTTTGTGTTTCCTGTTCTGGCAGCTCTGATCCTGGTGCGGGCGATCCGTTCGCTGCTGCGCATCCCCCATACCCCGGAGACCTGGGCGCAGCTGAGTCTGCCCAACGGCACGCTGCTTGCCCTGACCCATTGGGAAAATATCATCGGCCGCAGCAAGACGGCGGATATTTTTCTGAACTATCCCAGCATTTCGCGGCAGCACGCAGCCCTGATCCGGGACGAGTCCGGACGCTGGACGCTTTACGATCTGGAATCCCGGGGCGGCACCCAGGTCAACGGCACGCCGGTCCAGGGAGAGGCCCCCGTCAAGCTGGGTGATACGCTGACGTTGGGCGGCGTACCGCTGCTGTTTCTTCCTCAAACGGTGGAAGCCCGGGCCCGGCAGGAGACGCTGCGCCAGGCGGAGCGTCCGGCGGCGATCTGGCCGTCGTTTCTATGGCTGACGCTGTTTCAGCTGCTGGCCTGTGTGCAGCTGCTCATTGCCGACGGGGCAGAGGCCTCCGTTTGGATTCCGCTGACCTTCGGCGGGCTGACGCTGGTCATGTGGATCTACTACGCCGTTCTGCGCGCCTCCAACTGCGTGGGCTTTGAAATGGAGACCATTGCCTTTTTCCTGTCCACGCTGTCCCTCTCCGTCACGGCTTCCAGCGCGCCGGACAGCCTTCCCAAACAGTTTTTGGCCATTCTTCTGGGCCTTTTGCTGTTTGTTGTGCTGGGCCTTTTCCTGCGGGACCTCAGCCGCACGCAGAAGATCCGCTGGCTGATGGCTGCCGCCGCCATCGGGCTTTTGGGCCTGACGCTGGTGGCCGGCACCACCAAATACGGCGCGGCCAACTGGATCTCCCTGGGCGGGATCTCCTTTCAGCCATCCGAGTTGGCCAAAATCTGTTACATCTTTGCCGGTTCCGCCACATTGGACCGGCTGTTCCGCAAGCGGAATCTGGCGCTGTTCATTCTGCTTACAGGCGTATGCATCGGCTGTCTGGGCCTGATGAGCGATTTCGGCACCGCCGCCATTTTCTTCGTCACCTTTTTGGTTATCGCCTATCTCCGCTCCGGTGATTTTGCCACCTTGGGGCTGATCTGCGGCGGCGCCGTATTCGGCGCCGGGATCATCATCCGCTTCAAGCCCTACATCCTCAGCCGCTTTGCCTCCTGGGGGCACGCCTGGGAGGCGGCCTCCACCACCGGTTACCAGCAGACGCGCACCATGTCGGCGGCGGCCTCCGGCGGGCTGGTGGGCATGGGGGCGGGAAACGGCTGGCTGCACCGGATCCCCGCTGCGGACACCGATCTGGTGTTCGGCATGCTCTGCGAGGAGTGGGGCCTTCTGATCGCGGTGCTGGCCGTATTGTCCATTGTAACGCTGGCCGTGTTTGCTGCCCGGGCCTGCCGCTTCGGCCGCTCCAGCTTTTACACCATCGCCGCCTGCGCCGCCGGTTCCCTTCTGGTCTTTCAGACCTGTCTGAACGTGTTCGGCTCGGTGGACCTGCTGCCCCTGACCGGCGTGACCTTTCCCTTCGTCTCCAACGGCGGCAGCGCCATGATGTCCGCCTGGGGGCTTCTGGCCTTTCTGAAGGCGACGGATACCCGGGAAAACGCCAGCTTTGCGATCTGGCTGGCCCGCTCCCGGCACGGCGCCCCCGCTGCGTCCCCGTCGGGTAAGGAGGATCAAACGCATGAAGAAAATTGACCGGCGCGCCTTCATCTGCCGTGCCCTGGCCCTGCTTTTGACGGCGGGCCTGGCCCTTTTCGTGGTGCGGTGGGGCCTGTACGGCGGCAAATGGGCCTCCTCCGCATTCAACCGTCATCTCTATAACTCCGACGGGCAGCTGGCCAGCGGCACCGTTCTGGACCGGGACGGCGACGTCCTCAGTTCCGCCGCAGGCGGAAAACGCAGCTATTACAGCAATCCTACGGTGCGCAAGGCCACGCTTCACGTGGTCGGGGATCTGCAGGGCAACATCGGTACCGGAGTCCTGAACGCCTTTGCCGACAAGCTGACCGGTTACAATCTGATCAACGGTGCCTTCGGCGCAGAGCGGGGCGGCAGCCTGTATCTGACCATCGACGCCTATTACAACTACGTGGCTTATGAGGCCCTGAACGGAAAAAAGGGCACGGTGGCCGTCTATAACTACAAGACCGGGGAGATCCTGTGTCTGGTGTCCTCCCCCTCCTATGACCCCGAACAGGTCCCGTCCGACCTGGAGAGCAACCCCCGCTACGAAGGTGCATACTTAAACCGCTTTCTCTCCTCCGTCTTTACCCCGGGCTCCATTTTCAAAACCGTAACGCTGACCGCCGCACTGGAAAAAATTCCGGATCTGATGCAGCAGCGCTTCACCTGCACCGGCTCGGTCCAAATCGGAGGAGACACCATCACCTGCTCCGGCGTGCACGGCGAGCAGGATGTGCAGACCGCCTTCGCCAATTCCTGCAACGTCGCCTTTGCCCAGATCGCCCAGCAATTGGGCGGCGAAACGCTGCTGCAATACGCGCAGAAGGCCGGCTTGACCTCCAGCTATTCCATCGACGGGCTGCCCTCCGCCAAGGGGTCCTTTGATCTGACCGATCTTTCCGAAAGTGACCTGGGCTGGGCCGGCGTGGGCCAGTATCACGACCAGGTCAACCCCTGTGCCATGATGGTCTACATGGGCGCCATTGCCAACGGCGGAAAGGCCGCCGTTCCCCGGATCATCGGAAAAACCGTGGATTCTTTGGGCATTCCCTCCTCCGTGCGCATCACCCGGCAGACCAAGACGCTGGTCCGTTCGGATACGGCGGAGACGCTGCGGACCCTGATGGCCAACAACGTCCAGCAGACCTACGGGACCCGCCGCTTCCCCAATATGGACCTGTGCGCCAAATCCGGCACGGCCGAGGTGGGCGCCGGACAGACGCCGCACGCCTGGTTCACCGGATTTCTCCGGAATGAAGACGCCCCGTATGCCTTCATCGTCCTTGTGGAAAACGGCGGCGGCGGATCCTCCGTCGCCGGCACGGTGGCGGGCAAGGTCCTGGACGTCATCGTCAACGGCTACTAAGGGCCGCGGAGATCCGCTCCGGCAGCCGTTCCCCTTCTGTCAAAAAGCCGCGGCATGCCAAAGCATGCCGCGGCTTTTCGTCGCTGCTCAGTATTGCCGCACCACCGCGGTCACCTTGCCCAAAAGCACCGCTCCGGTGCCGTCAATGGGCTCGTACGCATCATTCTCAGGCAGAAGCCAGATCTGCCCGTTCCGACGGGAAAAGCGCTTGACCGTCGCCTCTTCCCCCAGCAGCGCCACAACGATCTCCCCGTTGTTGGCCGTCTGCTGCCGGCGGACCACCACCAGGTCCCCGGGCAGGATCCCTGCATTGAGCATCGACTCCCCCCGCACGCGCAGGGCAAAGTATTCCCCGCCGCGGCCGCCGGTGTCAAAGGTAAGATAATCCTCAATGCACTCGGCGGCAAGAATAGGGCTTCCGGCCGCCACATTCCCCACGATGGGGATCTGGTCTTCCGGCGCCGGAGGCTGCGTCAGCGTGATGGCCCGGCCTTTCCCCGCGCCCTTCTCGATCACGCCGGCCTCCTCCAGATTTTTCAGATGAAAGTGCACGGTAGACGGGGACTTCAGCCCCACCGCCTCACCGATCTCCCGAACGGAAGGCGGGTATCCCTGCTCCCGGATGCACCGGGCGATGTAATCATAGATCCGCTGCTGCATTTTTGACAGTTTCGGCATGACAAGCCTCCTCTTTCCGCATCGGTCCCCTCTGTATTTTCTTGATTATAACACAGCCGCGCGGATGATGCAACATATGTTCCATTCTTTTTCACAGTTCGCGCTTTCCCGCCGAATCTTGAAAAAGGCCTTGAAATGCACAGAAAAGTGTGCTAAAATGTAGCTCTCAGTGAAAATATGCCTTGATGAAGGTTGAATGTAAAGTGGAGGGTTCCGATATGACTTTGGCAATTACGGTTCTGCAGCTGCTCTGCGGTCTTGTTCTGACGGTGATGGTCCTGTGCCAGTCCGGCA
This sequence comes from uncultured Dysosmobacter sp., assembly GCA_934563745.1. Classification (GTDB taxonomy): domain Bacteria; phylum Bacillota; class Clostridia; order Oscillospirales; family Oscillospiraceae; genus Oscillibacter. The sequence goes on from CAKTHE010000012.1 coordinate 23,689, forward strand.
AGAATTCCGGCCTGTCCGGTGCGATCGGCGGCGCAAGCGATTCGTTCCTGTCCAGAAACAAGTCCAAAACGCTGGACGCCAAGCTGGCACGGGCAACCAAATGGGTCGGCGCAGCGTTCATGGTTCTGACTCTGGTGCTCAATATTCTGCACTAAGCGGGCGCGGCCGGACGGTCGGCCGGATTGCGAAAATCTGTATTTTCCCGGACAGCGGTGCAGACTGCTGTCCGCTTTTTATGCAATTTTTTCCTGGGAGGTTTCTTATGAAAACAGTTCTGATCATTGACGGTCAGGGCGGCCGGATCGGCAGCGCCCTGGCAGAACGGATCCTTGCTTCCGGCTGTCCCTGCACGCTGCTGGCCATCGGGGCCAACTCCATCGCCACGGCAGCCATGACAAAGGCCGGCGTCCGCCGCTGCGCCACTGGCGAAAACCCGGTCGTGGTAACGGCGCCGCAGGCGGATGTGATCACCGGTCCGGCCGGCATTCTGGCCGCCAACGCCATGATGGGCGAGATCACGCCCTCTATGGCTCTGGCCGTAACACAAAGCGCCGCGCAGAAAATTCTGGTGCCGATGAACCGCTGCGGGATCCAGATGGCCGGTGTGGAGGATCTGCCCCTGAGCGAATACATTGCCCGGGCCGCGGATCTGGTCGCCGCCGCCTGCCGCGGGTAATTTCCTTCTTCCGTTTGAAAAAGACGGGCACAGCTGTGCCCGTCTTTTTTATTCGATCACGCCGGCGCCCAGCACCTGCTCACCGCTGCGCACCACCAGGGTCTGCCCCGGTGTAACGGCCCGCTGCGGCTCGTCAAAATCCACCCGGATCCTGCCATCCGGCAGCGGCGTCACCACCGCCGGCTGCGGGATCTGGCGATAGCGGATCTGTGCCCGGGCTCGGCAGGGCTCTTCCATCCGCTCCTGCGCGATCCAGTTGACCTCGCGGGCTGTCAGCGTCCGGTGCAACAGCGTCTGTGCCGGGCCCACCACCAGTACATTGCGTTCCGTATCCTTTCCGCACACATAAAGCGGCTGCTCCGCCGCAATGCCAAGGCCCTTGCGCTGCCCGATGGTATAGTGGATCAGGCCGCTGTGCGTCCCCAGCCGGCGGCCCTGCTCATCCTCAATGGGGCCCGGCTCCGGCGCCTTTCCGGTCATACGCTGAATAAACGCGCCGTAATCCCCATCCGGGGCAAAGCACAGGTCCTGCGAGTCCCGCTTGTGGGCATTGACAAACCCATGAGCCAGCGCCAGCTCCCGCACCTGCGGCTTGGTCAGCTCCCCCAGCGGAAGCAGGGTATGCGCCAGCTGCTCCTGCGTGAGGTGGGAGAGGAAATAGCTCTGATCCTTGGCCGCATCAACCCCGCTCAGCAGCAGCCAGCGCCCTGTCTCCGGATCCTGCCGGACCCGGGCATAGTGCCCGGTGGCAATGTACTGACAGCCCAAAAGCTCCGCCCGGCGCAGCAGTGCCCCCCACTTCAAAAAGCGGTTGCAGTCCATACAGGGATTCGGGGTCTCCCCTGCGGCATAGCCGTCAATAAACCGGCGCACCACCGTGGCCCGGAACTCCTCTGCCTCGTCGAACACGTAAAACGGGATCCCCAGGCGGCGCGCCACCGCCCCGGCATCCTCCGCGTCCGCCTGCGAGCAGCACCCGCTCTCCTGTCCGACGCCCAGATCCTCGTTATGGATCAGCCGCAGATGCACTCCGGAAACGGAAAATCCCCGCTCCTTCACCAGTAGTGCCGCCACAGCGCTGTCCACTCCACCGCTCATGGCGGCGAATACCTTTGTCTCCATGTGTCTTCCGGCGCCGTAGACTCCGGTGCCGTTTGTCCTTTCTTTTGGATTCTTCGATCGTCCCCGCTTCAGATCCGGTGGGGACGTTCTCCCCGCTCCATCGCCTGCCATGCGGGCGAATGCTCCCGCAGGTAGGCAACCACCTCCGGAAGCACGCTCCGGATATAGTCGACCTGCTCGGGTGTATTGTCCGCCCCCAGGCTCAGGCGCAGCGAGCCCCGGGCCACCTCTTCCGGAACGCCGATGCTCGCCAGCACATGGCTGGGCTCCAGCGCCCCGGCCGTGCAGGCACTTCCGGCCGAGGCCGCAATGCCCCGGCTGTCCAGCAGCATCAGCAAAGAGACTGCGTCCACCCCCTCAAAGCAAATGTTGACGTTTCCGGGAAGCCGCTGCTTCCGGTCCCCGTTCACGCAGCTATGCGGGATCCGGGCAAGGTCCTCCATCAGCTGATCCCGCAGCGGAACGAGCCGTGCGGCAGTCTCCTCCATCCGGGCACAGGCCTCCCGCAGGGCCGCTGCGGCCCCGACGATCCCGGGCAGATTTTCCGTTCCGGCCCGCCTTCCCCGCTCCTGCGCGCCGCCCTCGATCAGGCTGCTCAGCACAACGCCGGAGCGGGCGTACAGGGCGCCGACCCCCTTCGGCCCGTAAAACTTGTGTGCCGACAGGCTTAGAAGGTCAATGTGCATGGCCTCCACGTCAATGGGCAGCTGCCCGGCCGCCTGCACGGCGTCGGTATGAAACAGAACGCCCGCCTCCCGGCACAGCGCCCCGATCTGCGCGATCGGTTCGATGGTCCCGATCTCATTGTTGGCAAACATGACCGACACCAGGCAGCTGTCCGGCCGCAGCGCCTGACGCACCTGCTCCGCCTCGATCACTCCGCTGGGCGGAACATCCAAAAGCGTTACGGAAAAGCCCTGCCGCGCCAGCTTGTCCAGCATATGCAGCACGGCGTGATGCTCAAAGCGTGTGGAAACAATATGGCGCTTCCCCGCCCGGGCGCCCAGCGCCGCTGCAGAAAGAAGCGCCTGGTTATCTGCCTCGCTGCCGCCGGAGGTAAACGTAATCTCCCGGGCCTGAGCCCCCAGACAGGCGGCAATCGTCTCCCGGGCGGCTGTCAGCTCCCGGGCCGCCTGCTGCCCCGGTGTATGCAGGCTGGACGGATTTCCGTAAACCTCCCGCATGCACTGAAGCATCGCCTCACAGGCGGCCGGGCATAAAGCCGTGGTCGCCGCATGATCTGCATAAACCTGCAATGATACGCGCCTCCTCTTCCGCAGGGTCCCTCAATTCAGGGCACCCTGTGCCCTTCTGCGCTGTTCGCTGCTCACCAGCTCCGCCAGGGTATGATGGTCGATATAGTCGTTGACCACGTTGTAAAGGCCCGTCCAAAAGTCCAGGGTCGCGCATTCATTGCAGCGCTCACAGGGGTTCTCGACCCCCTCCAGACAGGCCACCGGAGCAAGCTCCCCCTCCGTCAGCCGCAGGATCGAGCCCACCGTATACTCCTCCGGGGCCTTGGCCAGCTTGTAGCCGCCCTGCGGTCCCCGTTCACTGCGCACCAGCCCCGCCTTGCTTAAAAGGCCCACGATCTGCTCCAGATACTTCAAAGAGATCTTTTGCCGGGCCGAGATATCCTTCAAGGGGATGAAGCCCTCCCCGTCATGCTCCGCAATATCCACCATCAGCCGCAGGGCATAGCGGCCTTTCGTTGAAATCTTCACGCGTACGATCTCCTTCCGGCTTTTTTCCTATTATGGCATGACCGCCTTCGGATTACAAGCTTTACCTGTCTCTTTTCGTTGACAGGGGCAGCCCCGGCCCCTATAATAAATTTACCATCAATTTTTGGATTTGTTTCGGAAAGGAACCTCGCTTATGGATTACGCACAAGCCTCTTTGCAGGCGCACCGCACCTGGCACGGCAAGCTGGAGGTCACTCCCCGCATGACCGTCGACTCCCGGGATGCGCTGTCCCTGGCCTATACGCCCGGCGTGGCCCAGCCCTGCCTGGAGATTCAGAAGGACCCGGCACAAAGCTATGAACTGACCCGCCGCTGGAACACCGTGGCCGTCGTGACGGACGGCAGCGCCGTCCTGGGGCTGGGCGACATCGGTCCCGAGGCCGGCATGCCGGTGATGGAGGGCAAGTGCGTCCTGTTTAAGACCTTCGGCGGCGTGGACGCCATTCCACTCTGCATCCGCAGCAAGGACGTGGATGAGATCGTCAACACCGTCGCTCTGCTGGCTGGCTCCTTCGGCGGAGTCAATCTGGAGGATATTTCCGCCCCCCGCTGCTTCGAGATTGAGGAAAAGCTGAAGGCCCGCTGCGACATCCCGATCTTTCACGACGACCAGCACGGCACGGCCGTCATCACGCTGGCCGGCCTTCAGAATGCCCTGAAGGTCGTTCACAAGCAGCTCTCCGCCGTGCGCATCGTCATCAGCGGCGCCGGGGCCGCTGCCATTTCCATCGCCCGGCTGCTGCTGCGCGCAGGCGCTGCCGACGTAACGCTTTGTGACCGGCACGGCGCCATCTATGCCGGCCGGCCGGGGCTGAACTCCGTCAAGGAGGACATCGCCCGGTCCACCAACCTCTCCCGCCGGGCCGGCACGCTGGCGCAGACCCTGGTCGGTGCGGACGTTCTGATCGGCGTGTCCGCCCCCGGCACCGTCACCCGCGCCATGGTGGAAACCATGAACCCGGATGCCATCGTGTTCGCCTGCGCCAACCCCACGCCCGAAATCTTTCCGGAGGAAGCACTGGCCGGCGGCGCAGCCGTCTGCGCCACCGGGCGCAGCGACTATCCCAACCAGATCAACAACGTTCTGGCCTTCCCCGGGATCTTCCGCGGCGCGCTGGACGCCCGGGCCTCGGACATCAACGACGCCATGAAGCTGGCCGCGGCGGATGCGCTGGCCGGTCTGATCGCCCCGGAGGAGCTGAGCGCCACCTGCATCATTCCCGCGCCGTTCGATCCCCGGATCCGGGATGCGGTGTCCCGGGCCGTTGCCCAGGCCGCCCGGGATTCCGGCGTCGCCCGGATCTGAGCGCGCACCCGTTCCCGGGCCGTTGCCCGCAAAGCGTTTCACACCGGACGTCCCGGCGCCTGCGGCGCCGGGACGATAAAAAGGGGGCAGTTTTGTACCATGATGACCCGTGAGGATTGGTTCAGCCAATGCTCCGCCAAGGAGCAGGAGGCCCTTTATCGGGCAGAGCTGGAAAACTACAGTGAAAAGCTGGTCGTCAACAGTGAGGGCCGGATCGTATTCATCAACTCCCGCTACGCGGAGGAATTCGGAAAAAAGCCGGAAGACGTGATCGGCACCATGGCGGAGGATTTCTTTACGGAACACGGCCGGCCGCCGATCTTTGAGCTCAACGATTTTGCCTCGCCCTACATCCCCTATGTGGACCGGATCAATATGGCCGACTACCACCCGATTTTCATCCGTTCGCCCCTGACCGACGCGGAAGGCGTCTGCCGGGGATTCATGTTTTACGACGGGCAGGAGTGGCTCAAGCGCTACCAGAATCTCTACGACAAGCTGAACACGCTGGAAAGCGAGCACCAGTACCTGCACCTGAGCAAATCCACCCCGGAAAACCGCCACTTTATCGGCGACAGCCCGGCCATCCAGCAGCTGAAGCTGGAAATCCTGCACGCCGCCCAGAACAATGCCACCCTGCTGATCGAAGGGGAGACCGGCGTCGGCAAGGAAGTCGTGGCCAACGAGGTGTGCCGGGCCAGCGCCCGGCGGGATAAGCCCTACATCAAGCTCAACTGCGCCGCTCTCCCCCAGGAGCTGATCGAGTCGGAGCTGTTCGGCTATGAAGAAGGCGCCTTTACCGGTGCCCGCCGGGGCGGCAAGGCCGGTCTTTTTGAGCAGGCAAACGGCGGTACTATTCTGCTTGATGAGATCAACTCCCTAAACCTTCCGGCCCAGGCAAAGCTGCTGCGCGTCCTGCAGGAGCGGGTCGTGACCCGCGTGGGCGGCAGCAAGACTCTGCCGCTGGATATCCGCGTCATCGCAATCTCCAACCGCTCCCTGGAAGAAATGGTGGAAGAAAACTCCTTCCGCGGCGACCTGTATTACCGCCTCAACGTGCTGCACATCAACGTTCCGCCCCTGCGGGAGCGCAGCAGCGACATCCCCTCCCTGGTTCACTTTTTTGTGAGGCAGTGCAACGAGGAAATGGGCAAGCATGTGGACAAGGTGGATCCTCAGGTCTACGCCCTTTTGAAGAGCCAGCACTGGCCCGGAAACGTCCGCCAGCTGCAGAACTGGGTGGAGCGGGCCATGGCCACCGTGTGGAAAAACACGCTCTCTCCCTCGAATTTTTACTGGACGCAGCGCCGGCAGGGCAGCGTTCCGGATGACGGGGAGCTGAATCTCTCTGCCGTGGAGGGCGGCTCCCTGGCCCAGATGTTGGAGCGTCTGGAAAGCGAGATCATCAAAACGACCCTGCGCCAGTGCGAGGGCAACAAAACCAAGACTGCGCAGCTGCTGGGCATCTCTCGTCAAATGCTTCACAGAAAAATTCGTCAGTTCCATCTGGCATAGCGGACCGGCATGGCGAAGCGTAAACTTTTGTTTCCATTGTCTCATTTTGTTTACACGCCTGTCAACCACATGATTTTTCAAGCCCTTCCCAAAAATGTGTAACAAAAAGTTTACGCATTTTCGGGAAGGGCGTCTTTTTATCTGAACTGTGAAAAAATTGTCAGGTTTCAAGGCTTTCCCGGGATTTTGTTATTTTTTTGGCAAGCTGGCACGGGCTTTGCTTATTAGGAAGCGAGGGTATCTGATTTGTGCGCACAGATTGGAGCATCTGTTTCCGCCCCGCAGCCCTGTTCGGGCCGGATCAACAAAGGAGGTTTTGAAATGGAGGAAAATAAGAACCAGGTCAAACGGAATATCAATCTGTTTGCCGCCATCGCTATGATGACCGGCTGCATCGTTGGTGCGTCGGTGTTCATCGTCCCCGGTGAGCTGTCCGCGTCCACGGGCCCCACCGCATGGCTCTCTTACCTGATCGGAGGTATCCTGATCTCGTTCAGCTGCTTCATTTTTGCGCAGGTCGGCTCTGTGCTCCCCGTCTCCGGTGCAAACTACATGCTCTGCACCGGCGCCGTTAACGGCACCTGGGGCTTCCTGTATGTGTTTGCGTTCCTGCTGAGCAACAGTTTCCTGTTCCCCATCATGTCCAAAACCGCAGCCACCTATCTGGCAATTTTCTTCCCGGCACTGAACGATTACATTCCCATCGTTTCCATTATTGTGATCATTTTCACCTGCGGCCTGGCGCTGCTGGGCAACGCCCTCTCCACCACCGTGCAGAACATCTGCGTGGTCGTTCTGGTAGCCGTGGTGCTGATCTTCTCCGGCGGCGGCGTCACGCATGCTGACTGGAGCCATTTCGATCCCATGTTCCCAAGCGGCTTCATGCCGGTGATCCTGGGCGTCATCTCCACCTACTATGCCTTTGCCGGCGTCAACTGCATCATCGAGCTGGCCGGCGAAATCAAGAACCCCGGTAAGAACATTCCCAGAACCGTGTTCATCAGCTTCGGCATCGTCATGGTCATGTACATCGGTATGTGCGTTGCCCTGGTCGGCCTGGTTCCCGCCAATGAGCTGGGTGTTGCCGCACCCACCATTATGGCTGCCGAGCTGATCTTCCCCAAGTGGTTCTCTTACCTGGTGGCCCTGGCCGCCATCGCCGCCTCCTGGACCACGCTCAACGGCATTGCCGCCGGTATGGCCCGTCTGCTGATGGTCCTGGGCAAGTCGGAGATCCTCCCTGCCTCCCTGGGCAAGGTCAACCGGCGCGGCGCCCCTCAGAACGCCTTCGTCGTTCTGATGATCATGGGAATCCTAATGGTCCTCTTCTCCGCCACCATCATGCAGTTCGTGAATATCAGCAGCTTCTATCTGCTGATGCTGGCGCTGCTGGTCGCCGTGGCGTCCCTGAAGATCAAGACCGCCTTTGCCAAGCAGTATGAAGAGGCCGAATACAAGCTCAAGGGTGCCTTCTACTACATCTGGCCGGCTCTGGTCATCATCACCAGCATCATCTTCATGATCCTGCAGCTGACCTCGGATCCGAAGATGACCATCGCCTCCATCGTTCTGCTACCCATCAGCCTGATCTTCTACTTCGCCCGCAAGAAGAAGTTGGAAGCCAGCGGCGTCAGCCTGGATCAGCAGATCCTGGACGGCATGAACGAATAACCCGACTCACCTGTACCTTCCCACCTCAACGTCAAGAAAGGATGTTTGATTATGAAAAACGATAAGCTCGGTACGATCCGTATGCGCATGGGCACGCACGACGCACATTACGGCGGCAATCTGGTGGACGGCGCCCGCCTGATCGGTCTGATCAGCGATGCCGGCACCGAACTGCAGATCGCCTGGAGCGGCGACGAAGGTCTGCTGGCCGCCTGGCACCATATCGAACAGTTCGTCCCCGTTTACATGGGTGACTATATCGAAGTCCGCACCTGGTTCAGCCGTTACGGCAACACCTCTGCCGATCTGGAAGGCGCCGTGTACAAGGTCGGCGAACTGGTGGACGGCGGCAAGACCAACGCAGCCCGCATCATCGATCCGCCCGTTCTGGTCATGCGTGCTTCCGCCACCGGCGTGACGCCCAAGGCCGTTAACCGCGGACTGCAGGTTGAAAAGCTGGAGGACATCCCCTTCGAAGCCGCCGGCGAAATCAAATGGTGGGAAGAGAAGAAAAAGTAATCAACGAATAACCGACTAAAGGAGGATCTTATTATGAACGCATTGGAAGGCATCCGGGTCATCGACCTGACGACCTCTTATTCCGCCCCTATCGGCACCATGCAGCTGGGAGATTTCGGCGCCGAAGTCATTAAGGTTGAAAACACCGGCCACGGTGACGGCTCCCGTACCTGGAACCCTTACGTCAACGGCGAAAGCATGGGCTTCATGTACTCCAACCGCAACAAAAAGAGCATCACCCTGAACCTGAAGACGGAAGAGGGCAAAAAGATCCTCTTTGAGCTGGTCAAAACCGCCGATGTGGTGGTGGAGAACTATCGTCCCGGCGTCACCAAGAAGCTGGGCATCGACTATGAAGCCATGAAGGCTGTGAAGCCCGACATCATTATGGCCTCTCTGTCCGGCTACGGCCAGACCGGTCCCGATGCGCAGAAGGGCGCCTTCTCCAACCTGGCAGAGGCCCAGAGCGGCATCATGTACATGACCGGCTGGCCCGACGGCCTGCCCACCGGTTCCGGTGTTGCCTTCGGCGACAGCGTCGCGGGCATGTTCCTGGTCCAGGGCATTCTGTATGCGCTGTTCCATCATCAGCGTACCGGCGAGGGCCAGTACATCGATGTGGCCATGGTGGACTCCCTGATCGCACTGATCCAGCAGGGCTTCACCCAGGTCTCCACGCTGGGCACCGATCCAGAGCGCATCGGCAACCGCGACGTGTCCGACTATCCCTACGACACCTTCCTGGCCAAGGATGGCTATTGCCAGATCGGCAACGCCACGCAGCTGAACTGGGCTCCCTTCGCGGAGGTCATCGGCCGTCCGGATCTGGGCGCCGATCCCGAGTACAGCACGCCCGACAAGCGCTGGGAGCACGTGAACGAGCTGCATGACATCATCGCCGAGTGGGTCTCTCAGCGGACCCGCGCCGAGGTGGAAGCGGAACTGACGGCTCACGGTCAGCTCTATTCCCCCATCCTCAAGCCCAGCGAGGTCATGCAGAACCCGCAGGTGCTGCACCGCGAGATGGTGGTGGATCTGGAATACCGCGGCACCAAGTACAAGGACAAGGGTATCCCCGTCAAGATGAGCAAGACCCCCGGCAGCATCCGTCTGATGCCTCCCACCCAGGGCCAGCACACCGACGAGATCCTGGGCAGCCTGGGCTATACCGCCGATCAGCTGGCCAAGCTGCGCGAGGGCGGCGTGATCCTCTAAGCTGCCAGCTGCAAACAAATCCTACATGATATTAAGAATGGAGTCGTGATCAAACATGGGTGTCCTGCATTATGATTTTAAGGGCATGCTGTATGACGAGTGGGAACTGAACAAGGCCTACCATACCTCTGCCCGCACCATTACGGAATCGGACGTCTGCGGCTACTGCGCTTTGTCCGGCGATTACAATCCCTTCTATACCAATGCGCTGTTTGCCAAGAACGGCTTTTACAAGCAGCCCATCGTCCCCGGCGGCCTGACCTTCATCATCTCCAACGGTCTGGACTGCCAGACCCTGTGGGTCGACGGCAGCTACATCGGCCTGCTGGATCAGCAGATGAGCTTTTTGAAGCCGGTCTATGTGGGTGATACCATCTATCTGACCATGACGCCCGTTGCCAAGCGTCTTTCCAAAAAGCCCGGCCGCGGCATCATCACGTATCGCATCTCCGTGTTCAACCAGAACGATGAAATGGTCATGGACGGCCAGTGGATCATCCTGATGGCGACCGACCGGGATCACATGGAATAAGGAGGGGCGAATTATGGGTATCAAAGATTACGCTTTCTGCGGAAAAACCTATGACCAGTGGGAAGTCGGCAAGGAGTACATTACCGGCGCCCGTACCATCACCGAGGCCGATATTGTGAACTTCGCCGGCCTGTCCGGCGACTGGAGCGCCACGCACACCAACGACGTTTACGGCAAGAGCACCATTTACGGTTCCCGGATCGCCTACGGCAACGTCACCTTCATCGTCAGCACCGGCCTGCTGGCTCAGACGCTGATGTTCGAGGGCACCACCCTGGCCCTGCTGGATATGAAGATCAGCTATCAGGAGCCGGTCCGTTTCGAGGACACGATCTACTGCAAGTTCAGCGTCGCGGAAAAACGACCCAGCGCCAAAAACCCGGATCATGGCGTTGTGACCTTCCATGTGTTCGTTTATAACCAGAACGATGAGCAGGTGGCCGAGGAGCGCTTGGTCTTCCTCATCTCCAACACGCCGGCTCATATGTAAGCGCCCAAACGGTTTTCGTGTATGCCTTTGCACAGCTGAACCGTACAAGTCCATGAAAGAAAGCCCTGGAACCGACGGTTCCGGGGCTTTCTTATGAATGTTTTCCGATGCGGCCTTACGCCTCCGCACAGCAGCCGGACTGCTCCGCCGCCGGGCGCTCCGTCTCCTGGGGAAGCAGATTGGTCATGCTGTGCAGGCCGATGCCCAGGGTGGACAGGTTGTGCAGCAGGGCCGAGGTCGTCGGCGGAATAACGCCGCCCACGCCCAGCAGGATCAGCGCCAGGTTGAAGCTGACGATGAAGCGGTAATTCCAGTGGATCCGGGCCATCAGCGCCTCGCTGAGACGCCGCAGGGTCACCAGTTCAAACAGATCCTCCGAGGAGATCGTGATATCCGCGATCTCCCGGGCGATGGCCGCGCCGCTGTTGATGGCGATGCCCGCATCTGCCTCCGAAAGGGCCGGCGAATCATTCACGCCGTCGCCGATCATAATCACGCAGTGCCCGGCTTCCCGCTCCGCGCGGATAAAGTTCGCCTTATCCTCCGGCAGGACCCCGGCGTGATACTCATCCACGCCCACGGCCGCAGCCACCACGGCCGCGGTCTTTTCATTATCGCCGGTCATCATCACGACCTTGCGGATCCCGCAGCCGTGCAGAGCCTTCACGGCATCCGCCGCCTCTTCCCGCAGAGGATCGGAAATGCAGATCACCGCCGCCAGCTGGCCGGAAATCGCCAGATACAGATGGGAATACGCCCCGGAAAGTGCCTGGAAGGCTTCTTCCTCTCCCTCCGGAACGCTGCACTTTTCATCCTCAAAAACGAAATGCGCGCTGCCCACGATCACACGTTCTCCGTTGACCTTGCTGGAAATACCGTGGGCCACCACATATTCCACGCTGGAGTGATATTCCTCGTGATTCAGACCCCGCCGCTTGGCTTCCGCCACCACGGCGTTGGCCAGCGAATGGGGATAATGCTCCTCCAGGCAGGCCGCCAGGCGCAGCATCTCCTGCTCCTCCCGACCGCCGAAGGGAATGACCGCTTCCACCTTGGGCGTGGCATAGGTCAGCGTGCCGGTCTTGTCGAACACCACCGTGTCCGCCTTCGCCACGGCCTCAAGGAAGCGGCCGCCCTTGACGGACATGTTGTAAAGGCTGCTCTCGCGCATGGCGGAAAGCACGGCGATGGGCATGGACAGCTTCAGCGCGCAGGAGAAGTCCACCATCAAAACAGCCAGCGTCTTGGTCACGTTCCGGGTCAGAAGATACGTCAGCACCGTGCCGCCCAGGGTATACGGCACCAGCCGGTCCGCCAGGCGCGCGGCCTGATCCTCCGCCGTGGATTTGAGCTTTTCCGACTCTTCGATCATGTGCACGATCCGGTCGTACCGGCCGCCGCCGGAGGCCTTATCCACGCAGACGGTGCAGCTGCCCTCTTCCACCACGGTGCCTGCATACACATAGCTGCCGCTCTCTTTCCGGACCGGCAGCGGCTCCCCGGTCATGGACGCCTGATTGACCATAGCCGAGCCGGCCACGACCTTTCCGTCCAGCGGGATCACACTTCCGGTGCGCACGATCACTTGGTCGCCGGCGCAGACGCTTTCAACCGGTACCAGCACCTCCTGGCCATCCGCCAGCATCCAGACCTTGTCCACATTCAGGGACATCGCCTCAGCAAGGTCCGCCACGGACTTTTTGTGGGTCCAGTCCTCCAGGATCTCGCCCAGGTTCAGCATGAACATCACCGAGCCGGCCGTGTTGAAATCGCCCCGCAGCAGCGAGACCGTCACCGCCGTGGCGTCCAGGACCGCGACGGAAAGCTTCCGCTGGGCCAGGGCCTGCAGGCCGCTGCGAATGTACCCGGTCGCACGACAGACCGAGATCACCGCCCGGACCTGCATCGGCAAAAAGAGCTTGGACAGGCAGCGGCGCAGAATGATCCCGGCCAGCCGATCCTGATACTCCCGGTTCAGCGCCCGGGAGGTATGCTCCGGCACCAGGTCCCGGGTCCGGGCCTCCTCGTAGGAAAACGTAGCCAGGGCCCGCACTACCGACGCCCGGTCTCCCCGATAGCAGATCACGGCATCCTGCGTGCGGTCATAGACCTTGACGTCCCGCACGCCCTCCACTGCCCGCAGGGAGTATTCCAGAAGATCTGCCTGCTCCAGCGTCATGCGGTTCACCGAAAGGTGCACCCGCAGGCGGCCGGCAGATTCATGTACGATTTTGCATCTCATAAATAGCCTCCACAAAAAAGAGAACCGCATCGGATGCGGCTCTCCTTACGCTCTCTTTACGCCTCGGCGGTCTCCGTTTCGGAAGCAGCGTCCTCGATCACGGCATCGGCCTCGGCGGCGCGCTCTTCGTTGATGGCCTTGGCATCTGCAAGAATGTCGCCGGACTCCTCCTGCAGGTTGGTCACCGTGGTCATCACGCACTCCTTCGCGCGGAGCACCGCTGCCGTCGTATGCGTATAAACCTTCTTGGCGTCTTTGCTGGTCAGAACCTTAATACCGGCCGTACCGAACAGAACGCCCCCGGCAAAAACACCGATCTTCTTCCAATTGAATTCCATACAGAACCCTCCTGTTTCTGAAAATATAAAATTGCTGCCCTGGATCTGCGGCGGCAGGCATTTCTCTTTTGAAAGTTAGTTTATCTAACAATCTTAGTGCGTTTTCTTGCCTTTTCGCCACAATTTGCTGCATTTTAACACCGATTCCGCAAAATTTCAAGTCTTTTTTATTAAACTTTTTCCTCCGCTGCCGTTTGCCTCTCCTCTGCGATCTTCCAGCAGCCCGGGACCGGCAGCAGGCGGGCCAGCACCACCCGACAGCCGGGTCTTCTCCTCCGGATCGCCCGGGCCGTATCCAGCCCCAGGCGGATCCACTCCGGCGTGTCCGCCTGATTGAGCAGCACGGAAAACTGCCATCCGTCCTGCACGCCCCGGCACTGTCCGTCCGGGTCCGTCAGGATCCGGGCCAGCAGCTCCGGCGTCAGCAGCGTCCCGGCGCCGACGCCGAAGCGCGCCTCCGCCAACTCCGCCCGAAAGCACACCTCCGCCAGCGGCTTTCCCAGCGCGCTCAGTCCCGCCACCGCCACCACGCTGTCCGTCTCCTCCGGGAAGCAGGGTTCCGTCGCATTCGGCACCTTGACCGGCAGACGCCGGGCGCCGTCACATTCCGCAAACACCCGGCCCGCCGCCTCCAGGCAGCGGCGCAGGCAGGCCGCCCCGGGATCATGCAGCTTTCCGTCCGGCCCCGGACTGCCCACGCAAAGGACCTCGCCCCCCGGAAGCTGCGCCGGATCCCGCAGTGCCTCCCCAGGCAAAAGCCGGGCCTGCTCCGGCGCCGGCGGCAGAATCCGGGTCGTCGTCGTCACCACCGCAGGCCCGCCCCGGGCGGCGCGCTCCGCCCCCAGCACATACAGCAGCGTCGTTTTTCCGCCGCCGCCCACCAGCGCGGTCACGCCGCGGCCGGCCGGCACAGCCAGCGCCTGTGTCAGTGTCATTCCGCTCCCCTCCTCTTTGCAGCCGCCGGGCCGCATGGTTCTTTTATTTTCCCATCCTCCCCGGTCTTTTGCAAGGGGCATTGAAGGCGCTTTTGGGTCGAAAGTCCGCCTCGGGAAGTCTCCGCAAACAGGTTCGCGCAAAAAAATACTTCCATTTGCCGCAAAGTGTGCTACTATGGCCACGGGAGCGCCCGGTTCGTCCTCTTCGGCCGCCCTCTATCTTTGCCCGATTGGGCAATCCGGAGCGTATACAGCATGAATCACGAACTGATCCAGGCGCTTTACCGCCTGAAAAAAGACAGCCGTCTGCCGCAGGAGCGCAAGCTGCGCCAGCACGGGACCACCAGCGTTTTGCGCCACAGCATCCAGGTGGCTGCCGTCAGCCTGCGGCTGGCCCGGGCGCTGCACCTGCGGGTCGACCGGAAGGCTTTGATCCGCGGAGCCCTGCTGCATGACTATTTTCTTTATGACTGGCACCTGCCAAGCAGCACCCATCCGCCCATGACCCACGGCTTCACCCACCCCCAAACGGCGCTGAACAATGCCCGTACGGATTTTTCTCTCAGCCCCAGGGAGGAAAACATCATCGCCCGGCACATGTTCCCCCTGACACCGGTGCCGCCGGCCTGCCGGGAAGCCTGGCTGGTCTGTCTGGCGGACAAATACTGCGCCCTGCAGGAGACCTTTTTCTCCCGTTCCCGCCACCCCGCCTCCGGGCGGTCCGGTCTCCGCAAATAAGTTCTCGTTCAGCCGCGGAAAACGCAGCGGGAGGGACGCCGTTTCAAACGGCGTCCCTCCCGCTTTTGAAAGGAGGTAGAACAGCTCTCAGGTATTGGAAGGTGCGTAGATGTTGGGGAACTCCAGGTAAGAGGCGTTCTCACCGCCGGTGAACAGGCGGATCTTCGGCGTTGCGCACTCCGGATTTTCCTCATACGCGCTTCTGCCCAGATAATAGAAGCGATCCATGGAGTTGGACACGGTCACCCGCAGGCAATGGCCCGCAGGAACGATGTAAGAGGTGGGCATCAGGTCGATGTCCAGGGTATAGATCTGACCCTTCTCCAGGTACTCGTTGTCGCCGGTGTTGTCCGGATGCCAGGGCAGGCCCAGGAAGTCATAGGGAGCTTCCGCGGTCTTGCGCAGGGAGGCGCGCAGGTGTCCGTCGTCAAAGAGGAAGCTCTCGCCGGTGGCGGGGTTGTAATCCGACACCGTGACGAAGAAGTCCACATCCTGATCATCCGTGAGCATCTCAAAGTTCAGATGCGCCATGGTGTGACCCGTAATGGTGAAGTCCTCTTTGAAAGCATCCGTGGTGAAGCACAGGCCCTTCTCGTCCACATCCTTGGAATCCGTGGATTCCACGCCGGTCTTGATGCCATAGACCGCCTGATAGTCGGTGTAGGTCTCGCTGCTCGTCTTTTCAGACGCCAGCTTCAGCGCATCATCCGTACCGCTGAGATAGTAGTTGGTGCTGGTACCGCCGTCCACCGGCCACTCGCTGTGCCAGCTGTAGCCGTTGTTTTCCGTCTGGTTGGCGGTCTTGAGATAGATGGGCTCCTCGTCCATGATCCCGTTGTCAATGCCCTTGAGGTGATAGTCGAACCACCGCAGCTGCTCCACTTCCCAGTTGGGATCAACCTTCGGCTTGGTATGATACCAGGGGCCGATGGTCAGCTTCTTCTCCGTGGACAGGTTCTCAAACATCACGAAGGTATCCCGGCGGAACACGTCGTACAGGCCGCCCAGCAGGTAAATGGCGGAACCGGAGTTGTTGATGGCTTCCTTATTGGTGCTGGCGCTGACCACGTTCCAGTATTCCGCGCCACCGACTTCCTCGGACTTGCTGTCACGCCACAGCAGACGCTGGAACATGGGGATCTGCAGGCCATTGGCCTTGTGCTGCTCGATGGCCTCTTTGAGCATGGTCTTGTCTGCGTCCTCGTCCACGGCGGGCGTTTTGGCCGCCACTTCCTCTACCGTGGTCTTGCTCCAGTCGGTATCGGGCATGGAGCCAAAGGCACGGGGCACGCCGCCGCGGATCCAGCCGTCGTACTTATTATAGTCCGTGCAGCCGATGACCGACGCATCCACCAGCTGGCTCTTGCTGAGGATCGCCAGCTGGGTCTGACCCACGTAGGAAGAGCCGATGGTGCCCAGCTTGCCGTCGCACCAGGTCTGGTTTTTGATCCAGGCCACGATGTCCGCGCCGTCCTGGGCCTCCTGGGGCGAGTTGGCCGAATCACGGGTGCCGTAGGAGGCGCCCATGCCGCGGCAGTCCGCCGCCGCGAAAACGTAACCGTAGGAGGTGAAGTATTCCGCGCTGGTCATGTTGTCGTTGCGCTGACGGCCGTAGGGCGTGAAGGTGAATACCACCGGCAGGGCCGCCCGCACTTCCACGCCGTTCTGGGTGGGAATGCAGTAATCCACGGCCAGCTTGGTGCCGTCGGAGACGGGCACATACACACTGTAGCGGTTGTAGCCGTCATAGATCTTCTCGGAATAGCCGTTATAGACGCCCGGCTCCGAAACCTTGCCTTCCGGCTTCTCCTGCAGGGCAGCCTGCAGCAGCGGATACTCGCGGAACAGCGGCAGCAGCAGATCCACGTCCTTCTGGCGGACGCCCTGCTTCACCACGCTGTCCTTCAGAGCGGGAGCAAAGTACATGGTGTCGTGGGTGGTGTTGTTATAGGTGGTCCATTCCACCGGCAGCCCCGCATGGTTGGGATTGCCCGTGCGGATAAAGGCTGCCCAGGTATCAGAGAGAATGTCCGCGTCAGCCAGCATATTCTCGGGCACGGCGTCCCAGGTGCGGTTGATGACGTTGTTCTCAGAGCCGTGGGACGCGCGCAGGTTGTTCTCCGGCGTGATGTCCCAGTCCAGGTGATAGAAATACGTGTCGGTGTAGCGGGAGACGGCGTTTGCGAACATGATGGCGCCGCAGCGCAGGTACAGGTCGTTCTTCAGGTCCTTGGCCGCCGTCCAGTTGTCGCGGTTATACTCGGCGTTGTGCTCATAGAATTCCTTGATGATCTGCTGGGCCGTCTCTTTGTTCCAGCCGCGGTCCGAGAGCTTGCCCCAGTTCTGCTCGACGGTGAAGTTCAGCGCCGCATCGTCGCTCAGGGGGTTGCCCTCTTTATCCACGTACTGCTGGTCATACTCGCCGGCGTTGGAGCCGAAGAGCAGCTTCTTACCCTTGAGGGTCTCGCTGGTCAGCAGACGCTGATAGTAATCCTTGGGAATGACCACATCATCCACAACCGCGCTGAAGAGCTTGCACTCCAGATTGGAGTACGCGCTGGAGCCGTTGCGGGAAGACGCCTGGATCTGCTTCTGGGCGGCGTTGATCTCGTCGGCGCTCTTGCTGAGCAGCTCGTCAACCGTGGTAACGCCCAGCTTGGAGAAGAAGTCTTTGGACACAAACTGCGCATCCTCCAGGGGCTGCAGGCTGATGTCCACCGAGAAGGACGCCTGGCAGGCTGCCTTCTGGAAGTAGGGATGGGATTCCTCCATCAGCAGCATGCAGGTCATGTTGTTGGAGCCGGAGGAATGGCCGCCGATGGTCACATCGTTGGGGTTGCCGCCGAAGGCCGCAATGTTCTTGTTGACCCACTTCAGGCATTCCAGAATGTCCAGACGGGCCAGGTTGTTGGAGTATTTGTAGGTATCCTTCACCTCATCATAGCCTTCCAGGGAGGACAGATCGATGCTGCCCCAGAAGCCGCCGCGATGGTTGGGCGTGACCACGATGATGTCGGGATTCTCTTCCACGAAGCGGGACCAGTCCGTCTTGGAGGTGCTGCCGCCCATCTGGGCGCTGCCGTACTGCCAAACGAACACGGACTTATTCGTGCTGGTGCTGTTGGGATTGGCATAAACCACCAGGTTCAGCGCGCCGGGATCGCCGGCGTTCGAGGCGGGGCCGTGCTTGAAGCACTCGATGGTCTCACTGCTCTCGGGAACCATGACGGGCTTTTCAAAGCGGCCGGCCGTGGCATACTGAATGCCCTTCCAGGCCACCGTTCCGTTTGCCTGCACCTTGCCGACGTACGTGCCGGTGGCAGCCTTCGCCACCGTCGAACGCACATAGTTATACTCCGCGAACAGCGGCAGCAGAGACTCCAGGTCCTCCACGCGCTGGCCCGCAACGCACTTCATGGCCGTATCAAAGACCATGGTCCACTTATCCTGCGCGCTGTAGGGCTTCCACTCTACCTGGGCGCTGGCGAACTGGGCGTTCTTCTGGTTGGGATCGCCGTAAAGGGCGAAGCTGGCCCATGCGCTGCGCATGGCCTTGGCCAGATCCTCCGGCACGGTGTCTTCGCCCGCGGGATACAGGGCCTGCTTTTCAGAGCCGTGCGTGGCACGGTTGCCCTGCGGGTTTTTCTTCGCGTCGTCGTCAAACCACTCGTAAGAGAAGAGGTAGGCCGTGGACTTCTTGGAGAATGCCTCCGCGATCAGCACGGCGCTGGCCTTCTGGTTGATGTCGTTCTTCAGATCCTTGTACGCCGTGACGGTGTCACGCTCATACTCGGTTCCGGTGCGCTCGCCGCGCTCCACATAGCCGTTGATGATCTCCTGGGCGTTGGCCGCGCCGCCGCGGGCCGGATCCAGCTTGCCCCAGTTGGCGGAGACGACTGCCTCCAGGGCTTCCTCTGCCGTCTTGCCGGCCAGGTCCCGGTCATACTCGCCGTTGGTGGAGCCAACCAGGATCTTGATGCCTGCGTCGGCTGCCTTTTGAATGGCAGACCAGTAATCGTTGGGGATCACCACATTGTCCACCACGGTGGTGAAGGTCTTGCTCTGGCTGTTGGGCAGATAGGCGCCGATGCAGTTTTTCGTCAGCTCCGCCTGCGCATCCAGCAGCTTCTGGGGATCCAGCTTCAGGGCCTCTTCCAGCGTGGAGGCGCCGGTGGCGTTCTTGAAGATCGTCGCTGCGTCATTGCTCTCTTCCATCGTGGCCAGAGAGATCCGGTCGATGGCGACGCCGCTTTCCATGATTACCTTATTAAAATAGGGATGAGCCTGCTCCATCAGCAGCATGGTGGAATCGTTGGCCGCGCCGGCAGACTGGCCGCCCAGCGTCACGTTGGCCGGGTCGCCGCCGAAGGCCGCGATGTTCTTGTTGATCCACTTGAGCGCTTCCAGATAGTCCAGACGCATCAGGTTGTTGGAATACTGATAGGTATCCTTCTTCGCCTCATAGTCTGGGAAAACGGACAGGTCGATGCAGCCGAAGTAGCTGACGCGGATGTTGGCCACCACGACGATCAGGTCCGGATGCTCTTCCACCAGCTTGGTGGGATTGAAGCTGTTGCTGTTGCTGGCGGTGCCGCCGCCGCAGGTGTTCCAGACCAGAACGCCCTTCTTGGCGCTGGTGTTCTTGGTGCTGGTGTAAACGTCCAAGGTCAGCGTGTGCTCATCCTGGGGCGCGCCGGGTGCCCGGCTCTGCACGGTGACGGTGGTCATATCCGCATCCGCCTGGAAGGTCTTGCTGCTCTTGGGGACCGCCACAGGAGCCTGCCAGCGCTCGGCCGTCGCGTAAGTGATGTTGGAATACTTGACCAGGCCGTTCTCGCTCTGCTTGCCCACGTAGGTGCCGGTGACCGCTTCGGCCACGTTGCTGCCGGGGTGATACGTGTTGCCGGAAGAGGAGCCGCCGGAGGACCCGCCGGAGGAGGGCTTGCCGGCTTCCTTATAATCGCCGTGGCCGCCCTTGAGGATGGTCCCGGTGAAGCCGTCCTTCGTGATGGTCACATCACGGGCCGTGACGATCACAAAGTCGCCGCCCTTGACCGTATAAGAACCGGAGGTCGTAATATAAGTACGCACCATGTTGTTCAGAATGGTCAAAAGCTCCGCCCGGGTGATGTCCCGGTTGGGGAGGAACCGCCCGTGGCTGCCGCGCACATAGCCGGCCGCCGTCATGGCGTTGGCCTGAGGCAGCGCCCAGGCGCCGATCTCTGAAGCATCGGTAAATTTCTCCGTTCCGGAGGATGCACCGCTCATGCCAAACGCCCGGGCCAGGATCGTAACCGCTTCCTGACGGGACGTATGATCATTGGGCCGCATTCCCTTGCTTCCGCCCTGAAGCACACCGGCCGCCACGCACTTGGCAATGGCCTCGGCATACCAGGCATCCGGTGCTACGTCCGCAAACTGCTGGGCAGACTGTTCCTCATAATCAAACAGCCGATCCATGATCACGGCAAACTCTGCCCGGGTAATGGGATCGTCCGGGTGGAAACGCCCGTCCAGGCGTCCCTTCACCACACCGGAGTCTTCCCAGCGTTCGATAGCCGCTTCAGCCCAGTGTCCGTTTACATCCGGAAACTTGGATGCCGCGGCCGCCGTTACCGGCAGCACGCCCAAAATGAGGAGCACTGCCAATAAAAGCGAAAGAAGTCTTTTTTTCACCCTGAATACCTCCTTGTTCCTTGTGTTTTGCTTTTTTGACGGAAACCGATTTTCTGACCCCCGTCTTCTTTGTTCATTGTAACGATTGCCGCCGGCATTTCCAATAAACCTTTGACATATCTTTCACACAGTTCAGGCATCTAATCTTTGGTTTATGCCCGCATTTTCCTTGATTTTCAAGCAAAAGGGGAGCCGTGCAGATTTCTGCACGGCTCCCCTGCCGTTTGCATCCGCCCCGCCTAAACCGTCGGGTTCAGGACGGCTGCCGCCCCTTCTTCCGGCCGGCTCCGCTTAGCTCACGCGCTTTTCCCGGGCCTCGTTGACCGCCAGGATCAGCTGCGTGCGCTTGGTGATGCCCATCTTGGAATAGATGTTATAATTGTGTGCTTTCACGGTCCCCTCCGCGGTATAGATCCGTTCCGCGATCTCACGGTTGGTCATGCCTTCATAGATATACTGAACGATTTCCGTCTCCCGGGGCGTCAGGCCATAGCTGTCCGCCATGCCTTCGATCACCTGGGCAAGCGCAGGCTCCGCAGGAGCGCTCTCCTGTGCGGGGAGCGGCGCCGGAGCGGCATCCTGCGCTGCCTTCGCCGTCTCCGCAGGCTGCCTCCCGTCCCGCCACGCCAGGAAACGGGCCGTCAGATCCGTTGCAAAGACGGCCGGATAATACACCGATGTGATCAGCAGCCGGAGCATCATACCGGCCGGCAATTTACCGCCGGCACCGAAGCCGCTGATATTGATCACCGCATTGGCCACATGCAGGGAAAAGCACAGCAGCAAAAATACCTTCAGCTTTTTCATATGCTCCGGCTTCCGGGCCTCCAGCCGGACGGCGCCCCACAAAAACGGGACACCCCAGATCAGCGACGCCAGATTGGACATCCGGGGCGTAACAAGCATCACCAGGCCATACGCCGCGATCAGCAGGGCATCCGCCCTTTTGATCCGGATCCCGCATAAATGCGCCAGCACCGGGAACCACAAAACCCGCGGCACCACCTTGTTGATCCGCAGGATCACCTCATAAAGCAGGCTGGTCTCCAGCTGTCGGGCAATCAGCGTGTCGTGCACGCTGCCGACCAGCGCCGTCAGCAGCAAAACCGCCAGCAGCCAGGTCAGCTGCCATTGGATCTCCCGCCGCCGGGTCCCATCCAGGCTGCGGGCATAGATGTAGTACCCCATGGTCAGCGATGCATACAGCACCAGGCCGACCCGGTTTCCCACACTGCTGATCACAACTGCCGCGTTCATTTCCCTGTCTCCTCCTTTGCACAGGCGCACTTCATGCTGCCCGCCATGAACCTTCCGTGTACGCAGGAGCCCTTTCCGGGCGCAAAAATATTAGAACGTTTTACCCCTAACCGTATCATACCGTTCGTTTTAGAAATTTTCAACGGCACTCCGCCCATCAATCCGCCCAAAAAGTGTGCAGGTTGCACATAGCTCTGCAAGGGAATTTTCATCCTGCACACCGGTCCGCAAAAAAAGAGCGCGGCATGCCGCGCCCTTTTCCCGTTTCGCTTTTTCCGCGTTTTTTCAGGCCTCCGCCGCCGGTCCGTCCTGCTTTTCCGCCCGGGCCACCGCGGCAATGTCCCCCACGCCGGGCAGCACCACGCTGGGCCGATAGGCATAGGTCCGCAGGCTCTCCTCCGTGGAGACGCCGGAGAGCACCAAAACCGTGGACATGCCGCTCTCCAGTCCGGAGATCACGTCCGTATCCATCCGGTCGCCCACCATAACCGCCTCAGCCGAATGGCAGTGCAGCATCCGAAGGCCCGTGCGCATCATCAGGGGATTCGGCTTTCCGCAGAAATACGCCTTCTTGCCGGTGGCCATCTCAATGGGCGCGATCAGGGCCCGGCACGCCGGCGCGATCCCGTTTTCAATGGGGCCGGACACATCGGAGTTGGCACCGATCAGCTTGGCCCCCCGCATGACCAGATTGGTGGCCTTCGTCAGGGTGTCCAGCGAGTAGGATCGTCCTTCGCCCACCACCACATAGTCCGGATTCACATCGTTCATGGTGATGCCCGCGTTGTAGATCGCGTTCAAAAGCCCCGCTTCCCCGATCACAAACACCGAGCAGCCCGGCGCCTGGTCCCGCAGGAAGGACGCGGTGGCCAATGCACTGGTGTAAAAATGCTCCTCCGGAACATCCAGACCCATGCGGGCCAGCTTCTGATTCAACTCCTTCGGCGTATAGCCGCTGTTGTTGGTCAGGAACAGATATTCCTTGTCCTCCTCCTGCAGCCACTGAATAAACTCCGCCGCGCCGGGCAGGATCCGGTTTCCGTGATAGATCACACCGTCCATATCGCAGATAAAGCCCTTTTTCGCGTTAAAATCGATCGTTCCGTGCATTTCCATAAAGAAATCCCTCCCCTTCTTTGCATCTTTATTCGTGATAGGCCCACTATACCATTTTCATCTGCAAACTTCCATCAAAATTTTGTAGAACTTTCCGCAAATTCTCTCCCCCTCCTTCGGCACTTAGCCGGGAGGGTCCGGAATGCACAAAAACCGCCGCGGGAGGGGGATCGGGCCCCTCCCGCGGCGGTAAAGCCGTCCGAGCTCTCAGGACAGCCACGGCGGACCGTGTCTTACTCCGCGCGGTCCCCGTTGAGGATCTTCATAAACTCCTCGCCGGTAATAGTTTCCTTTTCATACAGGAACGCAGCCAGCTCATCCAGCTTCTCCCGGTTCTCCGTCAGGATCGCGGCCGCCTTGTCGTGCTGCTTTTTCACCAGTTCCACCACCTGCTGGTCGATCCGGGTCTGCGTTTCGGCCGAGCAGGCCAGCGATGCGTCACCGCCCAGATACTGATTGTTCACCGTCTCCAGCGCGACCATGTCAAAGTCCTTGCTCATGCCATAGCGAGTGATCATGGCCCGGGCCAGCTTGGTGGCCTGCTCAATGTCGTTGGACGCGCCGGTGGTAACCGAGCCGAACACAAGCTCCTCCGCGGCGCGGCCGCCGGTGAATGTAGCGATCTTGTTCTCCAGCTCTTCCTGATTCATCAGGTAATGGTTGCCCTCTTCCACCTGCATGGTATAGCCCAGCGCCCCGGAGGTACGCGGCACAATGGTGATCTTCTGGACCGGGACGGAGTTGGTCTGCTTCGCCGCCACCAGCGCATGACCGATCTCGTGGTAGGCGACAATGCGCTTTTCCCGGTCCGTCATGATAGCGTTTTTCTTCTGATAGCCGGCGATGACCACCTCAATGCTCTCTTCCAGATCCGCCTGCGCGGCAAACTTGCGCCCATCCCGGACGGCGCGCAGGGCCGCTTCATTGACGATATTGGCCAGCTCCGCGCCGGAGGCGCCGGAGGCCATACGGGCCACCTTATTAAAATCAATGTCTTCCGCAACCTTGATTTTCCGGGCGTGGACCTTTAAAATTTCCTCGCGGCCCTTGAGATCCGGCAGCTCCACGGGGACCCGGCGGTCAAAGCGGCCGGGACGGGTCAGGGCCGGGTCCAGCGACTCCGGCCGGTTGGTTGCCGCCAGGATGATCACGCCGGTATTTCCCTCAAAGCCGTCCATCTCCGTCAGCAGCTGGTTCAGCGTCTGCTCCCGCTCGTCATTTCCGCCCAGCTGGCCATCCCGCTTCTTGCCGATGGCATCGATCTCGTCGATAAAAACGATGCAGGGGGCCTTCTCCTTGGCCTGGCTGAACAGGTCCCGGACCTTGCTGGCGCCCATGCCCACGAACATTTCCACGAATTCCGAGCCGGACATGGAGAAGAACGGCACGTTGGATTCGCCGGCCACCGCCTTGGCCAGCATGGTCTTGCCCGTGCCCGGAGGGCCCACCAGCAAAATGCCCTTGGGCATGGATGCGCCGATCTCCTGATACTTTCCGGGGTCGTGAAGGTAATCCACGATCTCCGAAAGATTTTCCTTCGCCTCGTCCTCACCGGCCACGTCGGCAAACTTGATCCCCTCGGCGGATTTGACGTAAACGCGGGCGTTGGATTTGCCCATATTGAACATCATGGAGTTTCCGCCGCCCATTTTCGCCATCATCTTCCGGGACAGGATCTGCCCGATCCCGATGAAGATCACCAGCGGAACGATCCAGCCCAGGATCTCCATCAGCAGGGACGTCTGTTCGATCTCCTCGCCGCTGATGGAAGCGCCGGCATCCAGCAGGCGCTGCGTCGGATTGTCGTCGGGAACCATCGCGGTTTTATAAACGGTTGTCCCGGCCTGATCCGTAAACAAGATGCGGTTATTCTGCTCCTGGATCTGCGCCCGGCCCACCTGCTTGTTTTCCGTCATGGTCACAAATGTGTTGTAATCCACTTCCTGGATCCGGTGCTCCGAAAGCCACGGCATGGCGATCATATTGAACAGCATGACCAGCAAAAGCGCAACCAGGTAATAGTACAGCAGTGGTTTTTTCGGTGATTTTACTTCATTCATAGGCTTGTAGCTCCTTTCATACGGTCTTTCCCATCTGCGGCTGCATCCCGCTCCAGCTCGACAGCCGCAAGGGCCGCCAGCAGCGCGTGGCGCAGTGCCTGGGCGGCAAAATCCATGGCGTATTCCCCATACAGGCAGGCGGCTTCCGCCCGATCCTCCGCCGGGCCGCTTCCGTCTTCATGCAGATGCGCCGGCAAGTCCGCTCGGATCCGCTGGACAGCCCGGTCATACTCCAGCTGCGCGGCAGCCAGCGCCGCCACCGCCGGGGACCGCCCCTGCGCAGCGCGCCGGTGCATCGCCATCTGACAGTCCCTGTATTCCTGTGCGAGCCGCGCCCGCTCCTGCCGGAGCCGGGCCGGATCGGCCCGCTGATATGCTTGCAGGCAGTGAAGCGCCGTTGCATACTGCTGCTCCAGTTCGCTCAGCTTTGCGCTGAAAAGCCCCTCTCCGTTTTCCACAGGCATCGCTCCTCCCTTTCGGAATCTCAGCTTTTTTATAGCAGGTCCCGCCCTGCCGCACCACTGGCAGTTCCGCTTCTTTGTATAGACAGATCCGGGCCTGTGTAAACAAGTTTGACACAAACCCGGATCTGTCCATACAGTCTGACTTATTTGCGTATGTTCCGCCGCCCCGGCGGCTGGTACACTGTTACGCATGGGATTCCTTCCCGCTCTGCCGCGCTCCGTCGATGCGGCCGGACAGCAGGCGATGGATCTGCCGGGCTCTCCGCTCCCGGTCCACGCCCTTCTTCCCGCAATTCTCCAGCAGAAGGCCCACCACGCCGTAGGTGCAAAAGTCCAGCGCCACCTCCGCATCCTCATAGGAGAGATCCGCCGCCGGCCCCCGCCGGCTGGCCATCTCCTGCAGGTAGGTGCGAATCGAACGCACCAAAAGCCGCTCGATCTGTTCCCGCTTCTGGGAGTGGAGCAGCTTTTGCAGCAGGGCCGACGCGTCCTCCGACGCGTCAATAAACTCCCGCATCACCGTTTCGGGGTCGTCGGCCTGCAGGCTGCGCTCCAGCAAATCCGCAAAGGCCTGCTCGGTGGACCACTCGATCACATCCAAAAGATCCTGAAAATGATAATAAAACGTCTGCCGGGAAATACCGCACTCCTCCACAAGGTCCTTGACCGTGATCTTGTCGATGTTCTTCTCCCGGGCCAGCTTCACAAATGCATCCGCAATCATGCTCTTTACGTTTACGGGCATACGCTCCCCCCGCCGCTTCCAAGTTTTTTCGATTTTACCATAAAAGCGCAGACTCTGTCCATAGAAATTCAACGCCGCCCGGCGGCACAGCCGGGCCGATTCCATCACAGTTGGAGGTATCATTCATCATGCATCTTCTTTTCACCCTACTGGTCACCTTTTTTGCCGGCATGGGCGCCGGTCTGGGCACCGGCTTCGCCGGCATGAGTGCCGCGGCCGTGATCAGCCCCATGCTGATCACGTTCCTGGGCATGGATCCTTATATGGCGGTGGGCATCGCCCTTTCTTCAGACGTTCTGGCCAGCGCCGTATCCGCCTATACTTACGGGCGGCACAAAAACCTGGATATCAAAAACGGCCTGATCATGATGGCAAGCGTTCTGGTCTTTACGGTGGTGGGCAGCTATGCGGCCAGCCTGCTTCCCTCCGCAACTATGGGAAGCTTCTCGGTGTTCATGACCTTCCTTCTGGGGATCAAATTCATCGTGAAGCCGGTGATGACCACCAAGGAGGCCATGCAGAGCGTCGATCCCCGCAAACGGGTCGTCCAGTCGCTGGTCTGCGGGATCCTGATCGGCCTGATCTGCGGATTCATCGGTGCCGGAGGCGGAATGATGATGCTGCTGATCCTGACCTCCGTGCTGGGCTATGAGCTGAAGACCGCCGTAGGGACCAGCGTGTTCATTATGACTTTCACCGCGCTGACCGGCGCCGTTTCCCATTTTGTCATCGGCGGAGCGCCGGACTGGACCGTCTTTTTCCTGTGCGTGTTTTTTACGCTGCTCTGGGCCCGGATCGCCGCCGTATTTGCCAACAAGGCCGAGCCCCGGACCCTCAACCGCGCCACCGGCATCGTGCTGGTAATTCTGGGCATTGTGGTCATGCTCTTCTCCCTAGTCAATTGAATGCTCCGGAAGGCCGGGTCTCAACTGCCCCTTCATCGTGTGCCGCAGTCTGGCAATCTGTGAAGCAAACCGAAAACGCACCAAAAAAGGAGACACACACGCGTGTCTCCCTTTTTTTCATTGTGTTGACGAAAAAGATGCACTTACCCCCCATCCCCCGTTTTCCCCAAATCGAAGCCCAGCGTAAGCGGGTTCGATTTGGAAAGGAGGAGCAAGGGAGCGGGCGGATGGCGTTCTTTTTTCTGAAAGAATAAAAGAACGTCGGAGCAAAGCGGACTTTGCTCCGACGTGTCAGGCAGCTTCCATTCGGATATTTTGCATCGCACCCCTTTTCCTCGTCCGGTAAACCAGCGAAGCGTTTGCCGGACGAACGTGAGGAGCAGCAGAATGAGCGAACGATGAGCGTTTATAAAAAGCTCGTCGCAAGCGATATAACGCTTGCGACGAGCTGTCAGGTGGCTTCCATTCGGATATTTTCGTTTTCGATTCCCCGTTCCCTCAAACCGCAAACCAGCGAAGCATTTGCGGTTTGAAAAGGAGGAGCAGCGGCGTGAGCTTGCTCTGACTTATAAAATAAGTCGGAGCAAGCGATACATAGCTTGCTCCGACGTGGTGCCGGTGGTGGGACTCGAACCCACACGGTGTCGCCACCGGCGGATTTTGAATCCGCTACGTCTACCATTCCATCACACCGGCAAAGTGCGTTGTTATTATAGCGTACTCTTTAAAAAATTTCAAGAGCGATTTGCACTTTCCCCGCCCCTGCCTCCGGCCGCTGCAAAAGAATCATCTGAGCCGGTCAGATGCCCTGAAATTTCGCAAAGCCCCTACCAAAACAGCCGAATCTGTGGTATGATAAAAAATCATACTGGGTTTGGCATGCACTTTTCTGTCCGACCCGGCCACGAGAGGATGGTGGAGCGGTGAAACAATTTGCACGGGCCCTGACTGCGGCACTTCTGCTGGGTCTGAGCGCGCTGCTGTGCGGCGGCTGCTCGGGTCCGAAGATCATTGTTGAGCCGGAGGATCTTTATACGCTGCCCCGTCTCCCCGACGAGTACACCGGGCTTGAAACCCGCATCAATACGATCCTGGACAGCGGGGGCGAATATGCAGCCCCCACCTCGGGCACCAACATTCAGCCCGTACAGCTGGTGGATCTAAACGGCGACGGGCAGGAAGAAGCCCTGGCCTTTATCCGCAAAAGCGGGGACGACCGCCAGCAGAAAATCTATATTTTCTCCGCCGTGGACAATCAGTACGAGCAGACCGCCGTGATTGAGGGAAGCGCCTCGTCGATCAGCACGGTGGAATATGCGGATCTGAATCATGACGGACGGATCGAGCTGATCGTCGGCTGGCGCTTGGGCACGGATCTGCAGGCCCTTTCCATTTACAGCCTGGACGCCTTCAATCAGCCGACGGAGCTGATCCGCACCGTATACGTCAAATATGCCGCCGCGGATCTGGATCAGGATGGACAGCAGGGGATCGTGGTGCTGCACACGGACAGCGAAGGCAACAGCTCTGCCGACTATTACGGCTGGCGGGAAAACGCGCTGACCTTTCTATCCTCGGCAAAGCTCTCCATGACCATGGCCGAGCTGACCCGGATCGAAGAGGGCACCCTGACCGACGGGACCCCTGCGCTGTTTGTCTGCGGTGTGGATGACGCCAACACCGTCATTATGGACATCCTGACCGTCCGGAATACGGAGCTGACCAATATCACTCTTTCCGCCGCTACCGGCGTCTCCAGCGAGATCTTTCAGTTTTTGACTCTTTATCCCATGGACATCAACAACGACGGGATCACCGAGGTTCCCGTACCGGTGACCGGAACCTCTTACAGCGATCCCTCTTCCCTGCCGGGATACCGGATCAACTGGCGGAGCTATGACCGGAACGGAAAGCAGAAGACGGCGGAGATCACCTATCACGATCTGGCAGACGGCTGGTACATGGTGCTTCCGGATGCCTGGCTGGGCCGCATATCCGTTACGCGCTGGCAGTCCGGCAGCAACGAGGTCACCGTCACCTTTTCCATCAACAACTCCGACGGGTCCCGCACGGATTTTCTGAATCTTTACACCATCACCGGCAGCGGCCGGGAATATCGGATCCGGGGCAATCGCTTTGTGCTTCGGCGGCAGACGGAAACGATCTACGCCGCGGAGCTGCTGGACGCCAACGGATCCTGGCAGTACGGGCTGACGCAGGAGGAATTGCGCGCCGGCTTCAATCTCATAACGGCGGAATGGCTGCCGGATGCAGTCTGACGGCGCATGCCGCATGCGGAAGGAGATCCCTATGAAAAAGGTTTTGGTTCTGGAGGATGAATCCAGTATTCGCAGCTTTATTGTCATCAACCTGCGCCGTGCGGGTTACGAAGTCATCGAGGCGGAGACCGGCGAGGATGCGCTGGAGCGTCTGCGGGAAAATCCGGATACCCAGGTGGCCCTGCTGGACATTATGCTTCCCGGCATTGACGGGTTCGAGGTCTGCCGCCGGATCCGGGCCACCAATACCAAGATCGGCATCATCATGCTCTCGGCCCGGGCCCAGGAAATGGACAAGGTGACGGGGCTGATGACCGGCGCGGACGACTATGTCACCAAGCCCTTCTCCCCGGCGGAGCTGACCGCCCGGGTGGATGCGCTCTTCCGCCGTGCCGGCGGCGAGACTGCGGCCGAGCAGAGCGTGATCCGTCAGGATCCCTTCCTGCTGAACACCCGCAACCGCACCCTGGAAAAGAATGGCCAGCGCATCAAGCTGACGCAGGTGGAGTATTCCATCATGAAAACATTTATGGAAAATCCGGGCAAGGCCCTGTCCCGGGAAGAAATCCTGGACCGGGTCTGGGGCCGGGACTATTTCGGCGAGCTGAAAATCGTGGATGTCAACATCCGGCGGCTGCGTCTGAAAATTGAGGACAACGTGCAAAATCCCACCTACATCACGACGGTTTGGGGATACGGATATAAATGGGGCTTTTAAACCCGGATGCACAGTCTGCGGAAGGAGGAAGCGGAAATGGACAGTGAAAAGCGGGAACGCCGGGCATTGCGGATCCGCGGCCTGCGCAAACGGTGGATCGTCAACGCGGTCATGCCGGTGTTTTTGCTGATGCTGGTCATCATCACGCTTATGGCCGCGGGCATCTCCAATTATTATTATAATAATGTACGGGCCGGCCTGGAGCGGCGGGCCCAGGCTGCGGCCGAATCCTTCAATAGCTATTTCATGACCAGCTACTCGGAGTTTTATCAGCGGGCTGTCAGCTACGCGGAAAATTTTGAGGATAAAAACAAAATCGAGATGCAGTTCATCAACTCCAACGGGCGGATCCAGGTATCCACCTATGGACTGACGGTCGGCAGCGCCCCGGGAACGGAGGAGATCCAGCGCGCGCTGTCCAGCGGACGGACGGAAACCTATCTGGGGCCGGACCCGCAGACAAACGAAGATATTCTTTCGGTGTCCGCACCCTTGTCCTTCAACGGGAAGGCGGTGGGCGTGGTGCGCTTCATCACCGGCATGCGGGCCGTCAATCATCAGATTCTGATCTGTATCCTGCTGGTTCTGGTATTTGCCGGGCTGTGTATGGCCATGGTCCTGTTTTCCAGCCTGCTGTTCATCAACAACGTGGTGGAGCCGGTAACCGTGGTGTCCGAGGCCGCCAAGCGGATCTCGGCCGGCGGATACGGCATTCAGATCGACAACCGCTATACCGATGAGCTGGGGGAGCTGGTGGACAACATCAACGACATGTCCACCAAAATCAGTCAAAGCGAGAAAATGCAGTCGGAGTTTATCTCTTCCGTCTCCCATGAATTGC
Source organism: uncultured Dysosmobacter sp. (assembly GCA_934563745.1). GTDB lineage: Bacteria > Bacillota > Clostridia > Oscillospirales > Oscillospiraceae > Oscillibacter. The sequence goes on from CAKTHE010000012.1 coordinate 54,794, forward strand.
GCACCCCGCTGACCGCCATCAACGGTTGGGGCGAAACGATTCTGGCGGATACCACGGAAGACCCCGTGCAGATGCGGCGGGGCATCCGGATCATCCTCAACGAATCCCGGCGCCTGACCACAATGGTGGAGGAGCTGCTGGAATTTTCCAAAATTCAGGACGGGCGCATGACACTGCGCATTGAGCAGATGGATCTGCAGGCCGAGCTGGAGGATGCAGTCTTTACCTATAAAGAGCTGTTCCGTCAGGATGGCGTCGAGCTGCACTATCAGGCAGACGACGAGGCGCTCCCCCCCATCCCTGGCGATCCGGAACGGCTCAAGCAGGTCTTCTGCAATGTGCTGGATAATGCCGTCAAGCACGGCGGCAGCGGCAAGCGAATCGATGTGTCCATCGTCTGCGAGGATGAAATGGAAGTCATCCGCGTCCGGGACTACGGCCCCGGCGTTCCGGAGGCAGAGCTTCCCTTCGTGAAGCAGAAGTTTTATAAAGGCTCTTCCAAGGCCCGCGGCAGCGGGATCGGGCTGGCCGTGTGCGATGAGATCGTCAAACTGCACGGCGGCTCCTTCGAAATTGCCAACGCCGAAGGCGGCGGCTGCGTGGTTTCGATCCGCCTTCCCATCGCGGCGGTGTGAATTCTAGAACAATTGTTGCATTTTTAGAGAATCTGTAGTAAGCTGTCCATTAGAAAGGAATTACCATGGCACAAACAAAAAATACGGCCTTTCGCACCAGCATCGGCGGGCAGGCCCTGATCGAAGGCATTATGATGCGCGGACCGGAAAAGCAGGCAATCGTCGTGCGGGACCGGGACGGAAACCTGGTGGAAAAGACCGAGGACCTCAAATTCATCAAGGACCGCTATCCCATTTTGGGGGTCCCGCTGATCCGGGGCACTGTCAATTTCCTCGATTCGATGGTCAAGGGCGTAAAGGCCCTGATGTACTCCGCGGATTTCTATCCGGACGATGAGGCGGCCCAGCCCTCCAAGCTGGATCTATGGCTGGAAAAGCATGTGTCCAGCAAAAAGCTGGAAAGCGCTCTGGTCACGGCGGCCGTTGTGCTGGGCGTGGGGCTTTCCCTTCTTCTGTTTATGGTCCTGCCGACCTTCCTGGCCGGCGGCGTGCTGCATCTGTTTCCCGGCAGTCCCCTGTGGGTGCGCAATCTGGTGGAGGGTGCGCTGAAGATCCTGATCTTCCTCCTATACCTGATCGCCTGCTCCAAAACGAAGGATATTTACCGTGTTTTTCAGTATCACGGGGCCGAGCATAAAACCATTTTCTGCTATGAAGCCGGGCTGCCCTTAACGGTTGAAAATGTGCGCATTCAGCCCCGGCACCATCCCCGCTGCGGCACCAGCTTTCTGTTTGTTGTCATCTTTGTGTCTATTTTGTTTTCGTCTGTGGTATTCGGGATCTGGCCGATCTCCAATGTCTGGCTGCGCACGCTGGTGCATCTGATCCTGCTGCCCCTGATGGTCGGCGTCACGTATGAATTCAACCGCTGGGTCGGCCGGCACGCCCAGGACAACGCTCTTGCGAAGGTTCTGACTGCGCCGGGCCTTTGGATGCAGAATTTTACCACCAACGAGCCGGATGACAGCATGATCGAATGCGCTATCCGGGCCCTGGAGCTGGTCATTCCGGAGCAGAAGGGCAAGGATGCCTGGTGAGACTTCGCGCCGGTCCGGCAGGTCCGGCAAAAACGAGGAGGAGTATGGCCCCACGGTACGCGATCCCTTTGCCGTGCGGACCTTACAATGTGTTATGGCGATCACCTATAACAATCTATATTTGGACACGCGCCGCCGGCTGAAGGCCGCCGGAATCGAGGCTGCCACCCTGGAGGCCCGGGAGCTGGTCTGTTTTGCCTCTGGAAAGACGCGGGAAGAGCTGGTCCGGGATGGCGGGCTGTACGCCGCGCCGGAGCTGGAGCGGCGGGTGGCCGACCTGACCCGGCGCCATCTGGACGGCGAGCCGGTCGCCTACCTGATCGGTGAGTGGGAATTTTACGGACTGCCGCTGGACATCTCCAGTGATGTGCTGATCCCCCGGGCGGACACGGAAGTACTGGCCGAGCAGGCCATCACCTACTGCCAATCCCTGGGGCCCTGCCGGGTGCTGGATCTGTGCGCCGGCAGCGGCTGCATCGGGCTGGCGCTCGCCTCCCAGGTGCCGGAGGCCCGGGTCGTGCTGGGCGAGCTTTCCGAGCAGGCGCTTCGGATCTGCCGGCAAAACACCCGGCGCTCCGGCCTGACCGGGCGTGTTTCGGTCCTGCCCATGGATGCCCGGGAAAAGCCCTCTGCCAATCTGGGCGAGTTTTCCTGTATCGTCAGCAATCCCCCGTATATCCCCAGCGGCGACATTCCGGGGCTGGACCTCTCCGTCCGGGACTATGAACCGCATCTGGCGCTGGACGGCGGCGCAGACGGGCTGGATTTTTATCACACGATCTCGGAAAAATGGAAGGATCTGCTGCCGGTCGGCGGCCGGCTTTACTTTGAAGTCGGGATCGGACAGGCGGATGCCGTGCTGCGTATCATGCGCACACAGGGCTTCGGGGACATCCAGGTGGTAAAGGATACCCAGGGGATTCCCCGGGTCGTATTCGGCACCTTGTGTGGTGAGCTTTAAAGGCGGCGCACAGTCCGCAGGCCGCTCAAATAACGAAAATACATGCGCCGGCCCTTTGCGGCAGGAACGGCAGTTGAGGCTGCCGCCGTTTCGCTTCGCGGCGGTGCAAAGATTTTATAATGAATAGTCGGGAGGATATCTGTATGGCAAAAGATAAAGGGCCGCTGCCCACTGCCGCTCCGGCGGAGGATAAAAAGCGCGCCATCGACACGGCAATGGCGCAGATCGAAAAAATGTACGGCAAGGGCTCCATTATGCGCTTCGGCGATAAGGCAGATCTGAATGTGGACTACATCCCCACAGGTTCTTTGGCCCTGGATGTGGCGCTGGGGATCGGCGGTCTTCCCAAGGGCCGCATCGTGGAAATCTACGGGCCGGAATCCTCCGGCAAAACGACCCTGGCCCTGCATGTGGTGGCAGAGGCCCAAAAGCGCGGCGGCGAGGTGGCCTTTGTGGACGCTGAGCATGCGCTGGACCCCACCTATGCCCGGGCCCTGGGCGTCAAGGTGGAAGAGATGCTGATCTCCCAGCCGGACACCGGTGAGCAGGCTCTGGAAATCACAGAGGCTCTGGTTCGCTCCGGCGCCATCGATGTGATCGTGGTGGACTCGGTGGCCGCGCTGGTCCCCCGGGCGGAAATCGAGGGCGAAATGGGCGACAGCTATGTGGGTC
>CAKTHE010000013.1 GCA_934563745.1 uncultured Dysosmobacter sp.
TCCCGGTTGACCTTCGGCGGCCTGGCCGGCATGGGGGATCTGATCGTGACCTGTACGTCCATGCACTCCCGCAACCGCCGGGCCGGGATCCTGATCGGCCAGGGCGCTTCGCCACAGGAAGCGATGAAGAAGGTGGGCGCCGTTGTGGAAGGGTACTACGCTGCGGAGAGCGTACATCAGCTGGCCCGGAGCAAGGGGATCGAAATGCCCATCTGCCGCTGCGCCTATGAGGTGCTTTACCAGGGGAAGCAGGTGCGTGATGTGGTCGCAGAGCTGATGACCCGCGCCAAAAAAGACGAGCTGGAGCTTGCTTGGATGTATCAGAGCTGATCCGGAAGCCGGATCTGCAGAGAAAAAACGGAACAGCAGCCGGCCTTTGCGGCCCGGCTGCTGTTTTTATTTTCGGGAAGAAGCGGCCTGGAGCCATGAAAGAGCGGCAGATGCGAAAAAAATCCCGAGTCAAAAGACTCGGGATTTTTCGGTCGTTATAAACTCAAACGGCCCGGGTAACCTTACCGGAACGCAGGCACCGGGTACAAACATACACATGGCGAGGCGTACCGTTGACAATAGCCTTGACACGTTTTACATTGGGCTTCCAGGGACGATTGGCACGTCTGTGGGAGTGGGAGACCTTGATACCGAAGGTAACGCCCTTGTCGCAAAACTCGCACTTAGCCATCCGTTGCACCTCCTTGCTATGTCAAAATGCAGCCTGTAAACAGGCACGGATAGTATAATAGCAGAAAAAGAAGATAAATGCAAGGGCTAAATTCAAAAAATTCCAATCTCTTTTTCTGCAGACGGAATCGGCCGCACGGCTGCGGAAAGTATTGCGAAAGGGGACAGATTCATATATACTGATATTGATTAAATTCCGGAGTGCGGCCGCAGAAAACGGCGGCGTTTCCGGTGTGCCGCCGCACGGCTCGGATACCCCGGCGGGATTCGCAAGAGAAAGGAAGAGGACCATGGCACGAGAAGATGTTCCGAAAATCCAGGAATTTGCAGAAGCCTTTGAACTGGAGGTTTTGAATCGCGGAAACGATTATGAAGACGCGGTGCTGACCATTCTGGAGGTAAACCGTCCGGGACTGCAGTTTTCCGGTTTTTTCGATTACTTTGATCCCCGGCGGCTGCAGGTGATCGGCAAGGCGGAATATACCTTCCTGGGCTCTTTGGAGGAAGAGGGACGGAAGCGGGCACTGGACGATCTTTTTCAGTACGACATTCCGGCACTTGTGATCTGCCGCAATCTGGAATGCTGGCCGGAGTGCCTGCGCAGCGCCCAGGAGCATGGGCGCACGCTTCTGCGCACCCCCATGACGACCGTGGACTTTACCAGCCAGACGGTGGATTACCTCAACCGGAAGCTGGCGCCGTTTATCACGCAGCACGGCGTTTTGCTGGATGTTTACGGCGAAGGTGTTTTGATGATGGGGGAATCCGGGATCGGCAAGAGCGAGACGGCCATTGAACTGATCTCCAGGGGCCACCGCCTGGTGGCGGATGACTCGGTGGAGATCCGGCGGTTTCCCAACCAGCTGGTGGGAACGGCGCCGGAGATCATCCGCCATTATATGGAGCTGCGGGGAATCGGCGTGATCGACGTGCGCCAGCTGTTCGGCATGCAGGCTGTGAAAAACAGCGCGCAGATCGACATGGTGGTGAAGCTGGAGCAGTGGGACAGCACCAAGATCTACGACCGGCTGGGCGTGGAGGATCACTATGTGGACATCATGGGGCTTGATATTCCCTGTGTGACGATCCCGGTGCGGCCGGGCCGGAACCTGGCGTGCATCGTGGAGGTGGCGGCCATGAACAACCGGCATCGGCGCTATGGCTATAACGCCGCGGAGGAGCTGGTCCGCCGGGTGGACCGCCGGGCGGAAGGTCTGGAATAAAAAAGAAGGAGGCAGCGGCGTGTACGCGGGAATCGATCTGGGCGGCACCAACTTAAAAGTCGGGATCTGCGACGGGGACGGGCACATGCTGGCGGCGGAGAAGACTCCGGTCCCGGCCTTTGAAACATCCCGCGCCCTGGCGGAGATCCTGACCCGTGCGGTGGAGGCTGCGGCCGGGCGAGCCGGCCTGTCCGCCGCGGCGCTGCAGGGCGTGGGCATCGGTGTCCCCGGTGCGGTCCGGGGCGGAGAGGTGATCTATACCTGCAATCTGCCGCTGCGGAACGTGCCGCTGGGCCCCTGGGTGGAAGAGCGGCTGGGCTGCCCGGTCCTGCTGGGCAACGACGCCGACTGCGCGGCCGTTGGGGAATACTTCTGCGGCGCAGGCCGCGGGACACGGAATTTTATGATCATTACCCTGGGGACCGGGATCGGCGGGGGTATGATCCTGAACGGAGCCTTATACAGCGGAGCCGGCATGGCCGGCGAGGTGGGCCACATGGTGCTGGAGCGGGATGGCCTTCCCTGCAGCTGCGGCCGGCGGGGCTGTTGGGAGGTATATGCCTCGGCCACGGGGCTGGTCCGCATGACGGACGAGGCGATCCGGCAGGACCCGCACGGGCGCCTTGCGCAGCTGGCGGCCGCGGCCGGCGGGACGGATGCCCGCATCGCCTTTGAGGCGGAGGCGGAGGGAGACCCGACGGGACAGGCGGTCTGCCGGCGGTATCGGGCGTATCTCGCCGATGGGATCACCAACCTGGTGAACATTCTGCAGCCGGAGGTGCTGGCCATCGGCGGCGGCATCAGCGCCGAGCGGGAGGAACGGCTGGTGCAGCCCGTGCGGGAGCGTGTGGAGCGGGACTGCTATGCCGCTCACGGCGGCGTCCGGACGCGGATCGTCCGGGCGGAATTGGGAAATGACGCGGGAATCATCGGAGCGGCGCTGCTGCACCGGCTTCGGGAGACTTGCGGGACAGGGAGGAACAGGCTATGAGCTGGCAGTCCGTTTTGGATCAGCGGGTGGAGCGGGAGCTTCCGGATCTTATTTATCAAAAAGAGGTGCCGCTGGCGCCCTATACCAGCTTCCGGATCGGCGGTCCGGCCCGGCGGCTGGCGTTTCCCGTCAGCAGCGAGCAGCTGGTGCTGCTGGTCAGCTTTGCCTGGGACTGCGGGGCGCGCCCGGTGATCCTGGGCAAGGGCTCCAACGTTCTGTGTCCCGACGCGGGCGTGGACCGGCTGGTGATCCAGACGGCCCGGGGACTGGATGCCATCACGCCCCAGGAGGACCCCTGTGTGATCCGGGCGGACTGCGGCGTTTCGCTGCGCCGCCTGGCAGAATATGCGCAGCAGCGGGGATTGACCGGATTTGAATTTGCTCACGGCATTCCGGGCACGCTGGGCGGCGCCCTCTTTATGAATGCAGGGGCCTACGGCGGTGAAATGAGCCAGGTGACACAGCGGGTCTGGGTGCTGTTTCCGGATGAGGGGATCCGGGTGCTGGAGCCTGCGGACCTGCGGTTCGGGTATCGCACCAGTGTGCTGGGGACCCGCCCGGAGGCGGTGGCGCTGCAGGCGGAGATCCGGCTGCAGCCGGGCGATCCGGAGCAGATCCGTGCCCGCATGCGGGACCTGATGGACCGCCGGAAGAAAAGCCAGCCGCTGGAGTGGCCCAGCGCAGGCAGTACCTTCAAGCGCCCAGAGGGCTTTTTTGCCGGGACGCTGATCGATCAGTGCGGCCTGAAGGGTCTGGCGGTCGGTGGGGCTCAGGTTTCGGAGAAGCACGCGGGCTTTGTGATCAATCGCGGCGGCGCCAGCTGTGCGGACGTCTGCGCACTGATCGCCCAGGTGCAGCAGCGGGTCTATGAGGCCAAAGGCGTTCATTTGGAGCCGGAGGTCCGGATTCTTGAAGCATAAAAGGACCGCGGGCCCCGGCGGGATCCGTCGGGGCCCGGCGGCCGGGAGAGGGGTGTAAAACCATGGAGATCCTGATTATTTCCGGTATTTCCGGCGCGGGGAAAAGTAAGGCCGCATCCTTTCTGGAGGATATGGGCTTTTATATTGTGGACAATATGCCGGCGGTCATGATCCTGAAATTTGCCGAATTCTGCTCCGGCGGGCACGGCCGCTATGACCGGGTGGCGCTGGTGTACGATGTGCGCACGTCCAAGTCATTTACGGAGTTTTTTGAGGTGCTGGATAAGCTCAAGGCCATGGACTGCACCTGCCGGATGCTGTTTTTGGATGCAGACGCGCAGACTGTCATCAAGCGCTATAAGGAGACACGCCGCCGCCACCCGCTTTCCAACAATTCCACCTCTCTGGAGGATGCCGTGCGGAAAGAGCAGGAGCTGATGCGCCCGGTCCGGGAGCGTGCGGATTTTGTGATCGACACCTCCCATCTTTCCACCGCGCAGCTGCGGGGGGAGCTGCTGCGTCTTTTCGACGCGCGGGACGCCAAGGGCGAGCTGAGCGTAAGCTTGACCTCCTTCGGTTTCAAATACGGGCTTCCCCTGGAGGCGGATCTGGTGTTTGACGTGCGCTTTTTGCCCAATCCCTTTTATGTGGAGGGGCTGCGCCGGAAAACCGGTCTGGATCCGGAGGTTGCGGACTATGTGTTTGCGTCTGCGCAGGCGGCGGAGTTTATGAAGAAGCTGGAGGACCTTTTAAGCTTTACGCTGCCGCTGTATGCGGAAGAGGGGAAGACGGTGCTGGTGATCGCGGTGGGCTGCACCGGCGGACACCATCGCTCGGTGGCGGTGACGCATGCCTTGGCCCAGGCGATCCGCGCGGCGGGGTATCAGGTTTCGGAAAGCCACCGGGACCTGGGCCGCGGCTGAGGTGTGCCGGCGTATGTCCGGTGGGGATGCGCACAGCCGGACGTACGGAGAGAGGAGCTTATGGAGATCAATCGAAGAAGCTATTCCCGGCTGCATGGCCCGCGGATCGTTGCGATCGGCGGCGGAAACGGCCTGTCCACCATGCTGCGGGGACTGAAAAACTATACGGAAAATCTGACTGCGATTGTGACCGTGGCGGATGACGGCGGCGGTTCCGGGCGGCTGCGTCAGGACCTGGGGATGCTTCCGCCGGGGGATATCCGAAACTGCATGGAGGCGCTGGCCAACGCGGAGCCGCTGATGGCGGAACTGATGCATTACCGCTTTCAGGAGGGCTCTTTGGCGGGACAGAGCTTCGGAAATCTTTTCCTGGCGGCCCTCAATGGGATCTCGCCCTCTTTTGATGTGGCAGTGAGCCGCATGAGCGAGGTGCTGGCCATTACCGGACGGGTGCTTCCGGTCACTACGGCCAACGTGCAGCTGGCGGCGGAACTGGAGGATGGGACCCACGTTTTGGGGGAGTCGCATATCTGCCGCTGCAAGCAGCGGCGCCGGTGCCGCATTCGCAGCGTGCATCTGCTTCCGGAGCATCCGGCCGCCCTGCCGGAGGCGCTGCGGGCGCTGCGGGAGGCCGATATGATCGTTTTGGGACCGGGAAGCCTGTACACCAGCATTATCCCCAATCTGCTGGTGAACGGGATCGTTGAGGCAATCCAGGCCGCTCCGGCCCTGAAGGTCTATGTGTGCAACATCATGACCCAGGAGGGGGAGACGGAGGGCTATACCGTCTCGGATCATATTGAGGCCTTGTTTCATCATTCGGCGGCAGGGCTTTTCACCCTGTGCCTGACCAATTCCTCCCCGATCTCTGCGGCGGCGGCAGCACGCTATGCGCAGGAGGGGGCCGAGCGGATCCGCTGTGACGCGGCCCGGTGCGCGGAACTGGGCGTGGAGCTGATCCGCCGGCCCATCGCAGCGGAGAAAAACGGCTTTGTGCGGCATGATCCGGAGCGCTTGGCCCGGGCTCTTTTGGAGCTGCACGCCGCGCGCAGCGTCCGGATCGCAGGTGACCATTTTTCGGATCAGAGAAATCGCTACCGGACGGAGTCCGGCCACAAGAATTGAGACGGCGAAAAAGGGGGCCGGGAGGGAGCTTATGTCATTTTCATTCGATGCAAAAAACGAACTGTGCCGCCTGCCGGTCCAGAGGCTGTGCTGCGCCCGGGCGGAGGCATACGGGATCCTGCTCTACTGCAATACCTTCAGCAGCACGGAGGTTCGGATCATTACGGAGAATCCAAACTTTGCCGCCCGCCTGCCGAAGCTTTTTCATCGGGCGTTCAACCTGCAGTTTGACCGGACGGCCGAAGAGGGAAAGCCCGGAAAGATGATCTTTCAGATCACAGACCCGAAAAAGCTTGCCCGCATGATCAATCAGTTTGGCTATGCGCCGGAGTCGAATCTGGTGCTGCATATCAACTTCGGCATTTTGGAGGACGCCTGCTGCCGGGCCGCCTTTCTGCGGGGGGCCTTTTTTGCCGGCGGAAGCAGTACGGATCCGCAGAAGCGCTATCACCTGGAGCTGACGACGTCGCATTATCAGGTCAGCCTGGAGCTGTCGGCGCTGCTGATGGACATGGGGTTTACGCCGAAGGCGGTGGTCCGCAACGGCGGATACGTGACGTATTTCAAACAGAGTGAGCATATTGAGGATTTTCTGACGCTGATCGGCGCGCCGGTCGCGGCGATGAAGATTATGAGCGCGAAAATGGAGAAGGATCTGCGCAACAGCGTCAACCGGCGTCTCAATTGCGATACGGCCAATTTGGACAAGGCGGTGGAGGCTGCCCAGGAGCAGATGGATGGAATCCGGAAGCTGATCGCGGCCGGATTGATGGATCAGCTGCCGGACAAGCTGCAGCAGACGGCGTCGCTGCGGCTGGAAAATCCGGAGCTTCCGCTTTCGGAGCTTGCGGCGGAGTTTGATCCGCCCATCACGAAGTCCTGTCTGAATCACCGCCTGCGGAAGCTGATGGAGCTTTCCCGCGGGCTGTGAGGCAGAAAGCGAGCATGCGGGATTTTGGAAGCGGAGACCTGCATTTGGAAAAAAGCCGCGTGCGGCGGCGCTGCAGAATACGAATGAAAAAAAGGGGAGCGGATCACATGCATACAAATCGGACGGAACTGGCCCACAGCTATCATCAGAAGGGCTTTAACTGCTGCCAGAGCGTGCTGGCGGCCTTTCACGACTGCACGGGGCTGAGCGAGCAGGAGAGCTTCAACATCGGCGGCGGATTCGGCGGCGGCGCCGGGACCGGAGAGCTGTGCGGCGCGCTGACCGGGGCGATCATGGCCCTGGGCCTGCTGACGCCGGTGGATCCGGCGGACCCGGTGGGAAGCAAGAAACGCTCGGTTGCGCTGGCCAAGGAGCTGCAAAAGCACTTTTCGGAGCGTTTTGGCGCCCTGCGTTGTCAGGACCTGCTGCAGCGGGGCGGCTTTACGCCGGATGAGACGACGCCGGCGGCCAAAGCCCTGGGCCTGACCGGACACTGCGATATTATGATCGTTACGGCAGTGGAGCTTTTGGAGCAGATGCTTTCCGAGCGGGAAGCCCGGTGAATCGGACCCGCAGAGCCGGGAGGCAGCCTTTAAGCGGAAAAGAACAGGAGATGCGCTATGCCCTTTACCCATTTACACGTTCATACGGAGTTCAGCCTGCTGGACGGCGCCTGCCGGATCAAGGAACTGCCCAAGGTCCTCAAGGAACTGGGGCAGGACGCCTGCGCCATTACGGATCACGGCGTCATGTACGGGGCGGTGGATTTTTACCGCGCCTGCAAGGCGGAGGGGATCAAGCCGATCATTGGCTGCGAGGTCTATGTGACGCCGCAGGGGCGGACGCGCTTTGATAAGGTCCACGAGTTTGACGCGGAGAGCCGGCACCTGGTGCTGCTGTGCGAAAATGAGACCGGCTATCGAAACCTGAGCTATATGGTCTCCATGGCCTGGGTGGAGGGCTTTTATATCAAGCCGCGGGTCGACTGGGATCTTCTGCGGGCCCACCACGAAGGGCTGATCGCCCTGTCGGCGTGCCTGGCCGGAGAGATCCCCCGCCGGCTGCGCAACGGGGAATATGAAAACGCCAAGGCCTGCGCCCTGGAGATGGCGGAGATTTTTGGCCCGGAGCATTTTTATTTGGAGCTGCAGGATCACGGGATCCGGGAACAGGCCGTGGTGAACCGGGGGCTTCTGCGGCTGCACCAGGAGACGGGGCTGCCGCTGGTGTGCACCAACGACGCACACTATCTGCGCAAGGAGGACGCGGCGGCGCATGACGTGCTGCTTTGCATCCAGACCGGCAAGACGGTGGACGATGAGAACCGGATGCGCTATGAGCCGCAGAATTTTTACCTGCGCTCCGAGGATGAGATGCGGGCGCTGTTCGGCGATTATCCGGAGGCTCTGGAAAATACGGCGCGGATCGCCCGGCGCTGCAACGTCGAGTTTGTATTCGGAAAATATCATCTGCCGGAATTTAAGCTGCCGGCGGGGTATGATTCGCCCACTTATCTGCGCAAGCTTTGCGAGGAGGGCTTTGCCAAACGGTATCCCCAGGGAGGGGAGGCGGACCGGAAGCAGCTTTCCTACGAGTTGGACATGATCGAGAAGATGGGCTTTACCGACTATTTCCTGATCGTTTCCGACTTTGTGCGCTATGCCAAGGAGCAGGGGATCCCGGTGGGGCCGGGCCGCGGAAGTGCAGCGGGTAGCATGGTGTCTTACTGTCTTTCCATCACGGACATTGACCCTATGAAATACGGCCTGTATTTTGAGCGCTTCCTGAATCCGGAGCGGGTCAGCATGCCGGATATCGACATGGACTTCGGCGATACCCGCCGGGGGGAAGTGGTGGACTATGTCCGCCGGAAGTACGGCGATGACCACGTTGCGCAGATCGTGACCTTCGGCACGATGGCAGCCCGGGGTGTGATCCGGGATGTGGGCCGGGTGCTGGGGATGCCCTATGCCGAGGTGGACGCCATTGCAAAACAGGTGCCCAACGCGCTGCATATCACGCTGGATGATGCGCTGCGGCTCAGCAAGCCCCTTGCGGAGCTTTACGAGCGGGATCCGCAGGTGAAAAATCTGATCGACACGGCCCGGAAGCTGGAGGGGATGCCCCGCAACGCCTCGACTCATGCCGCCGGCGTGGTGATCACCAAGGACCCGGTTTATGAATATGTTCCTCTGGCCCGCAACGATGAAGCGGTGGTGTGCCAGTACATTATGACCACGCTGGAAGAGCTGGGCCTTTTGAAAATGGATTTTCTGGGGCTGCGGAATCTGACGGTCCTGGATGACGCGGTCAAGCTGGTGCAGAAAAAAGAACCATCGTTCCGCTTGGATCAGATCCCGGAGGATGATGCGGCGACCTTTGAGATGATCTCCCGGGGGCAGACCTCCGGTGTATTCCAGATCGAGTCTTCCGGGATGACCGGCGTGTGCGTGGGACTCAAGCCGAAAAGCATTGAGGACATCACCGCCGTCATTGCCCTTTACCGTCCGGGGCCCATGGATTCCATTCCCAAATTCATTGCCTGTTCCCAGGATCCCAAGCGGGTCCGCTATTTGCACCCGGCGCTCAAGCCGATCCTTTCCATTACCTATGGCTGCATCGTCTATCAGGAGCAGGTGATCGAGATCTTCCGGCGCCTGGCCGGGTATTCGCTGGGGCAGGCGGATATGGTGCGGCGTGCCATCTCCAAGAAGAAGGCTTCTCAGATCCAGAAGGAGAAGGACGCCTTTATTCACGGTGATCCGGAACGGAACATCCGGGGCTGCGTGGCCAACGGGATCCCGGAGGCTACGGCAGAGGCCATTTATCAGGAGATTTACGATTTTGCGAACTACGCTTTCAACAAGGCCCATGCGGTGTCCTACGCGGTGGTGGCGTATCAGACGGCGTACTTTAAATGTCATTACTGCAAAGAGTATATGACGGCACTTTTGACCAGCGTTCTGGACAATTCGGATAAGATCGCCGGCTATATCAGTGAGTGCAAGGACTGTGGGATCGCGCTGCTGCCGCCGGATATCAACGCCTCGTACGATGGGTTTACGGTGGAGGAGGGCGGAATCCGGTTTGGCCTGGCCGCCATTAAGAACATCGGGCGCAGCTTTATTCGCTCGGTAATTCGGGAGCGGGAACAGAGGCCGTTTTCCTCCTTCCGGGACTTTTGCGAGCGGATGACCGGCGGGGAGCTGAACAAGCGCGCGGTGGAGAATCTGATCCGCAGCGGCGCCTTTGACGCCCTGGGTGCCCGCCGCTCTCAGCTTTTGAAGGTTTACGAGACGGTGATGGACTCCATTGCCGGCGCCCGGCGGCAGAACGTGGAGGGACAGCTGGACTTTTTCTCTATGGGGGCTGGAAATCGGGAGACGGCGGAGTCTGAAAAGGAGATTCCCTTGCCGGATATTCCGGAGTTTACCCCCGGAGAGCTGATGCGTATGGAAAAGGAGACCACCGGACTTTACCTCTCCGGCCACCCCATGGATGATTACCATGAAGCGGTGAAGCGGGTGGGGGCCGTGCCTATCGCGGCGATTCTGGAGGATTTTGCCCAGGAGAACGGGCCGACCCGCTTCCGGGATGAGCAGCGCATCACCGTGGCCGGGATGGTTACGTCCAGTAAGACAAAAACGACCAAGAACAATAGCCTGATGGCCTATGTGACGCTGGAGGACGACAGCGCCGCCATGGAGCTTTTGTGCTTTTCCCGCGTGCTGGATACCTGCGGCAGCTATCTGCGGGAGAACCAGACGGTGGCGGTGCACGGAAAAATTTCCGTGCGGGATGAAAAGGCACCCCAGATCCTTTGCGATGCTGCCCAGCTGCTGACGCCGGATGGGCAGCAGCCCCCGGAGGAAGCAGCCTCCGCGCCGGCACAGTCCGGAGCAGGACCGCTGCTGAACGGCCATACGCTTTATCTGAAGCTGCCCGGCCTTTCCAGCCCGGAGCTGCGGCACATGAAGCTGGTGCTGTCCATGTTCCCCGGGACGACGCCGGTGCGACTGGTGATGGCAGACAGCCGCAAGGTGCTGGGAACCTCCTGCCTGCTGCATCGGGCATTGGTCGCAGAGGCCAAGGAGGTACTGGGGGAGGAGCAGGTCGTGATCCGCTGAGTTCCGCAGCCCGGAGCCGTGTTTTCTTTCCCTTTTTGTGCTTAAAGCCCCCGGCCTGCCCTGAAAACAGGGCGGACCGGGGGCTCTTTTTACAAGGTCGGCTGCGTTTGCGTGATCCGCCGGCTTTGGGCCTATGTCTGGCGGCATGCCTTTTGCGTCAATGGGGCTCGCCGCGGATCTTCCGGAGATTTAGAAAGGCACAAGCGCGGCTGCGGGGCTATAAAACCGGGCACTGAAAACAGCTGCGCGGTCTGCCCGGAAGGGAGGTCTTATAGGGACGACCCGGCATCCGGCGGCCGCTGCGCGGGATCGCTGCTTTCATCCGGATCCGACAGCAGCAGGGAGACGATCTTTCCGTAAAGCTGCTCGGGATTTTTTAAAAAGCGCTCTTCAAAGATTTTGGCCATATCCTCCCGGACGGCCATCAGCTTCAGGTCCATAACGCTGCCCATATCGTCGGAGAGGGAGAGATTGACGGTATAGGTGCCGTTGAGACGCTGCTCGTGGGAGGCTTTGACCTGACTTTTCCGCCGCAGCTTCCGGTTGCACTCCGCCAGGTTTTTATCGCAGCGCAGCCGAACGGAGTAGGGCAGGCTGGATTCGCAGATGCGGCCGTTGCGCAGGCCCTTGTCCGTGATGGCGTATTTATCATCCTCCAGCTTCAGATGCTCGGTCCGGACCAGGTCGGCCAGGCACTCCGAAAAATCGAAATAATCAATGGCATCGTCGCAAAGGGTAAGATCCAGCATCGTGTCAAAGGGGATGGGTTCAATCACCCGCGCGGCGATGTAGAGGATCAGAAATTTGATCTCCAGTTTGTCGTGGATAAAGCCATAACCAGGCACGGCTGCGCCTCCTTCCGGGCGGTTTGCACACCAAGCGTCCGCCTGCAGTCGATTCCGTTCCAGAAAAGATGGCCGTGCGCCCGGGGATCCGGCGCGGCAGCAATCGCTCTGGCATCTCTTTTCTCAGTATAACGCATCGGAAGAAAAAATGGTAGGGGGAATCCGGAATTTCCTGCGTGCCGTCTTGACGCGGCAAAGACAGACTTGCTATGATGGATCCGGGCGCGGAGCATAAAGAAGGCTGTCGCCGGGCACAGAAAAAGCGCCGCGCCGAAAGGAGAGCCTGCCATGAAATTAAAACGGTTTCTTTGCCTGCTGTGTGTGCTGGCATGCCTGCTGCCCGCAGGCTGCGGGAACGGCGCGGGGAGTGCGGTGTCTTCCGAACCCGCGGGCAGTTCCGCACAGGGGGCCGCTTCGTCCGAGGAGGAGCCGCCGCTGCCGGAGGGACCGGACGGCGTCAATCCGCTGACCGGTGAGCCGATGGAGGCGTGCTATGAGACCGCACGGCCCACGGCGGTGATGCTCAACAATCTGAAGGCGGCCCAGCCGCAGCTGGGCGTTTCCCGGGCTGATCTGATTTACGAGGTGGTGGCCGAGGGCGGCATTACCCGGATGCTGGCGGTCTATCAGACGCTTGAGGGCGTGGAAAATCTGGGCTCGATCCGCAGCACCCGGCCGTACTATCTGGAGCTGGCCCTGGGGCATGACGCGCTTTTGGCGCACGCCGGCGGCTCGCCGGAGGCCTATGCGGACATTCAGGCCTGGGGCGTGGACAATATGGATGGTGTCAACGGCGGAAGCGACGCGAAAATCTTCTGGCGGGATCCGGAGCGCCGGAAGAAGGCGGGGTATGAGCACAGCATGCTGACCTCCGGCGCGGAGATCAAAGCCTACGCCGAAGAGCACTTCCGGACCGAGCATGCCCAGGACTATCAGGAAGGACTGCGTTTTGCCGCGCAGGGAAGCTCGGCCGACGGCGGAAGCCCCGCCGCGCATGTGAGCGTCAGATTTTCCAACTATAAAACGGGGACCTTCGACTATCAGCCTGCGGAGCAGACCTATTGGGTGGGACAGTACGGAGACGCCTATCGGGATGGAAACAACGATGAGCAGGTGGCGGTGAGCAATCTGCTGGTTCTGGAGACCGCGATCTCGACGATTTCCGGCGATACGGCCGGCCGCCAGCAGGTCCGGCTGAGCGGCGAGGGAAGCGGCACGCTATACAGCGGCGGCTGCGCCATTCCCATTCGGTGGAGCAAAAGCGCACGCTCGCAGCCCTTTACATATACCACCGAGGATGGCCGTCCGCTGGAGCTTCGGCGGGGGACGAGCTATATCTGCATCATCAGTCCCAAGACCAGTTCGGTCACAGTGTCCTGAGGGTGGTTTGAAATACGCGGGATCATCAGGCGCAGCCCCTTGCGGGCTGCGCCCTTTTTCACCTTCCGGCGGGGCGGGCATATATTGGAGTGAAAGAGGACCCAGCTTTCAAGCTTACTTACTAGGAGGTTTTTGCAATGCCCGAAAGAGTTGTGCCCGGACCTGTGGAGGATTCCTGCGGCATCCGTGAGGCTGTTTGTATTCATACGAAAAAAATCTATGACTCGTGCCGAGACAAAGATTGCATTGAAGATCTGCGCTTTTATCCGAAGCTTCCCTATGTGGATGTTCTCAGCCGGGCCTTATCCGTGAAGGGCGGCTCCGCCCGGCTGCTGTATGTCTATACGGATGTGGAACCGGTAAGCTTCAACCGGGGCTTTTACTCCATCGATCTGCGCTTTTTCTACTGCGTGACCCTGCAGGCGTACACCAGCGGACCGATCCCAGTGCCGGTGGAGGGCCTGTGCGTATTTGACAAACGGGTGATCCTTTTCGGCAGTGAGGGAAACGCCAAGATCTTTTCCTCGGAGCTGCGGGAGGACGCGCCGGACCGGCCCTTCCAGCGGCAGACCAATCTGCCGGTGGCAGTGGTGGAGGCCGTGGATCCCATTGTACTGGACTCCCGGATCGTGGACTGCTGCCAGGGAAACTGCTGCGACTGCGACCTTACCGAGGTGCCGGCTGCGATCAGCAGCTTCTTCGGAGATCAGCTGTGCACCGGGGACGATGCCCGGCGGGTCTATGTGACCCTGGGGCAGTTCTCCATCGTCCGGCTGGAGCGGGATTCGCAGCTGCTGATCCCGGTGTACGATTACTGCATGCCGGAAAAAGAGTGCGCCGGCGACGGCGGGGAAGATCCCTGCGGGCTGTTCCGCAACATCGCGTTTCCGGTGGGGGAGTTCTTCCCGCCCAACACCATTCGCATGCCGGAAACCTACGAGGACACCAAAAATTACTGCGCACAGCATTGAAGCCCGGGCAGCGTCCGCCGGAAACGGCGGGCGCTGCCTTTTTCCGGCAGGCTGATTTTTATCCGGCACGCGGCGGATTTTATGGCATAGCCGGTCCCGGGACGGCATAAGGTGGAACAGCACAAAGGAGGGACAAGGTATGGATCGAAAAACGGCGATCGAACAATATGACCGGGCGGCGTCGCTGCTGCCGCCGCGGCTGCGCAAGGCGGCGCTGAGTCTGCCGGAAGAGACGCGCTGCCGGGCGGAGGAGTTCCGGCTGCGGGCCGGGCGGCCCATGAGCATTTTGCTTGACGGCAGGGAGGCACCTTCGGCCTGCGTGGTCCAGACGGAGGATCTGGAGGCCCTTTGCAACCTGGCAACGGAATTTTCACGCTATGCAGCGTCTGAGACGCTGCGCTCCGGGTTTTTGCCGATCCGGGGCGGCGGACGGATCGGGCTTTGCGGAACGGCGGTCGTCAAGGGTGGGATCATAACCAACCTGAAAGACTTTTCCTCCGCGGCGATCCGGATCGCCCGCCCCTGCCCCGGAATTGCGGAGGCGCTGCTGCCGCAGCTTCTGGAGGCGGGGACCGTTCCCAGTGTCCTGATCCTCTCCCCGCCGGGCGGAGGGAAGACCACGCTGCTGCGCGATCTGATCCGCTGCCTGTCCGACGGATCCGCGTCGTTTCCGGGGCAGCGGGTCGCCCTGGTGGACGAGCGCAGCGAGGTGGCGGTGTGCTATCGGGGCGAGCCGCAGATGGATGTGGGCGCCCGGACGGATGTTCTGGATGGCTGTCCGAAGGCGCTGGGAATTTCCCTGGTACTGCGGACCATGAATCCGCAGATCATCGCCGTAGACGAGGTGACGGTCCGGGAGGATCTGACCGCTATCCTGATGGCGGCAAACTGCGGAGTGAAGCTTTTGGCCACGATCCATGCCGCCGATCGGGAGGAGTTGAAAAGAAAGCCGCTTTATGTCCGGCTTTTGGCGGCCGGTATTTTTGAAAAGGCAATCTGCATTCAGACCGCCTCCGGTGTGCGGAGCTATTCCGTGGAGGCACTGCATGATTAGAGGGCTGGGCTGCCTGCTGATTCTGAGCGGCGGCGTGGGGGCGGAGGTCCTGCACGCCCGGGCATCCCGGAGGCTTCTGGAGACGCTGGAGGGGTTTTTCGCTCTGTTTGAGCGAATGGAAACCGAGATCCGCCTGAACCGGACGCCGCTTGTCCAGCTGATGAGGCGCCTGCTGCCCGGCACCCGGCGGGAGGTACGGCGGTTTCTGGAGGCGGCGGTCCAGGCGGCGGAGCGGGGTGCCTCCCTGCCCGGGGCGTGGCGGCGCGAAAGCGGGAATCTGACGGCGGATGCCCATACGCGGTCTTTGATCCGGGAGGTGGGAGACAAGCTCTGCGGTGATGAGGAGAGCGCCTGCCGAGCGCTGCGCCTGGCCGCACAGCAGTTGGCGGCCGATGCGGAGAAGCTGCGCCGGGAGCGTGGGGACAAAGAGCGACGGGCCGCCGTCCTTTATGTCAGCGCGGCGGCGTTTTTGGTCATTTTACTGCTATAAAGAAAGGGAACGCGGAATATGAATGTGGATCTGATTTTTAAAATTGCGGCCATTGGAATTCTGGTGGCTGTGCTCAATCAACTTCTGACTCGTTCCGGACGGGAGGAGCAGGCCCTGATGACAACGCTGGCCGGCCTGGTGGTGGTGCTGATGATGATGGTGCGGCAGATCAGCCAGCTTTTTGACCTGATCAAGACCCTGTTTGATTTCTGATTGTGGATATGGTGATCAAGGTTGCGGCGGTGTGCGTGCTGGGTTCTTTGCTGGCTCTGATGATCCGGAAAACGCAGCCGGAGCATGCGCTGGTTCTGGTTCTGACCGTATCCGCGGCGGTGTTTTTGGCGTTGGGAAGCTGTCTGCGGGAGGCGCTTGCTTTTTTTGAAGAGCTGGCCGACCGTGCCGGACTGTCCTCCGAGCTGCTAATCCCGCTTTATAAAACCCTGGGGATCGCGCTGGTGGTCCGGATCGGCGGCGGACTGTGCCGGGATGCGGGGGAGTCGGCGCTGTCTTCCGTGCTGGAGGCGGCCGGGGCCCTATGTACGCTGCTGGCGGCGCTGCCGCTGTTCCGGAATGTACTGGATCTGCTTACGGAGCTGATGAAATGAAACGATACCTGTTTGTTCTGGCAGCGGCGATGCTGCTGATGACTGTTTCGGCAGGAGCTGCCGAGATCCCAAAGGAGTGGGAACGCGCCCTGCCCCGGGATACTCTGCGGCTTTTGGACAAGGTGGATCCCGCGGAGACGGGGGCCCTGGGCTCCGGGATCGCTGCGATCTGGAACGAGACCGCCTCCAGGCTGGGGGGCCTTGTGCGGGAGCGGATGCGCGGTACCGTGTGCCTGATGCTGGTCGTTTTGGCCTGCGGGGCGGCGGAAGGCTTTGCAGGCGCCTGCACGGACCGTAGCGGGCTGCGTTTGGTACCGATCGTGGGGGCGCTTTCCATTACACTTTTAAGCGCGGGAAGCCTGCATACGCTGATCGGGCTGGGCAGCGAAACCATTGCGCAGCTCGGCAGCTTTGCCAAGATTCTTTTTCCGGTCCTGGCGGCCGCCACGGCGGCAAGCGGCGCCGTGACCACGGCGACGGTCCAGCAGGTCAGCACGGTTCTTTTATCCCAGCTCCTGATCGGCCTGATCCATGGCATTCTGCTTCCCATGGTGTATTTATACATTGCGGCGCTGACGGCCGGCACCATGCTGCCGGATCACACGCTGGGCGCTTTGGCGGAGTTTTTGAAAAAAGCGCTGACATGGGTGCTGAGCATTGCGCTGACGCTTTTTACGCTTTACCTCTCTGCCGCGCACGTGATTTCCGGTACGGCTGACGCCGCCAAGGTAAAGCTGGCCAAGGCTGCCATTTCCGGGGTGGTCCCGGTCGTGGGGGGGATCATTGCCGAAGCGTCGGAGACGGTTCTGGCCGGGGCCGGCGTGCTGCGGAGCTCGGTGGGTCTGTTCGGGCTGCTGGCTGTACTGGCGCTGTGTGCCTATCCTTTTTTGCAGCTGGGCGTGCAGTATCTTTTTTACAAGCTGGCGGCGGCGCTCTGCGGCACGGTGGGATCCGGCGATCTTGGAAAGCTGATCAACGGGCTGGGCGGGGCGTTTGGGCTGGTTCTGGGCATGACCGGCGCCTGCGCGCTGCTGATTCTGATTTCCGTGCTGACCTGCACGGCGGCGGTGGCGGTATGATGGCGGCCATGCGGGAGTGGCTGCTCAGTGTAGTGGCGGCCGCATTGCTGATTTCCGCGGCAGAAAGCCTGCTGCCGGCCGGAACATGGAAGCGGTTTCTCTCCTTGCTGGGCGGCCTGATTCTGATGCTGACGATGCTGCGCCCGCTGCTGAACCTGGACCTGGATGCGCTGCGCTTGGATGCCGGCGATTACCGGGCGGCGGTCCAGACGCGCACGCAGGAGCTGGAGGCGCAGCAGGCGGACGAGCTTGCGGCAATCATAAAAGAGCGGACGGAGACATACATATTGGAAAAAGCGGCCGCGATGGGAATTGTCTGTGAGGTCCGCGTCACGGTGCAGACCCGGGAGGACGGCGTCCCGCTTCCGTATGCGGCTGTACTGTCCTGCCGGCGCACCCAGGCGCTGGCGAACGTTATGAAACAGGATCTGGATATTCCGGAAGAAAGGCAGGTTTGGAATGGCACAGCGTAAAAGCCCACAGTGGCTCAAGGAGGTCCTGGGCCGCTACAAATACGTGGCGGCTGTGGTTGGTGTCGGCATTGTTTTACTGTTGCTGCCCAGCGGAACGTCGTCGGACCGGACAGCCCGGGCGGGAGACGAAGACGCGGGCTCCTACGGCGCCGACGAGACCCGGCAGAGTCTGGCCGAGACCGAAGCGCGGATGCAGGAGATCCTTTCCCAGGTGGAGGGCGTTGGCCGCCTGGAGCTGATGCTGACGGTGGAGAGCGGGCCGGAACGGCGGCTTGCGCAGGATACGGAGCTCTCCTACCGGGGGGATACGGCGGCGCCGGATGACTATACGCGGCGTTCCGAGACAGTTTTGGTCTCCGGCGGAAGCGGAGAAGAGCCCGTGGTGACCGGAACGCAGGGGCCGGTTTACCGGGGAGCATTGGTGGTCTGCGAGGGGGCGGACCGGGCGGAGGTGAAGCTGGCGGTCACACAGGCGGTGGCGGCCCTGACAGGGCTGAGCTCAGATCGGATTTCGGTGGTTCTATGTCAATCGTAATATGGAGGAGGAAGCATACCATGCGGAAAAGCTGGAAACGGAGGACGGCCCTGTGCGTGATGGCCGTTCTGGTGGCGGGAGCCATGTTTTTGAATTGGAAATTCAGCGCGCCGAAGACGGAGGACCCGGCCGACACTCAGGCCGGAACCAAGATCCTGGGGGAGGCAACGCTGGTCTCCGGAGGTGAGAGCAGCTCTGCCGAGCCGGACGAGGCCGGGGCCTACACAGGCAGCGATTATTTTGCGTCGGCCCGTTTGACCCGGCAGCAGGCCCGGGACAATGCGATCGCCCTGCTGCAGAAGGCAGCGGATGAAGAGGGCGCGGCGGCATCAGCCTGCACGCAGGCGTCGGAGGGGATCCAGGCTCTGGCGGCCTACACGCTGGCCGAATCGCAGATTGAGAATCTGGTCACGGCCAAGGGCTATGCCGACTGTGTCGCGTTTATGAGTGACGAGAGCATCAGCGTGGTGGTCTCCAAAGACGGGGCGGAGCTTTCCGACGAGGACGTCGCCCGGATCATGGATATTACCAAGACCGAGACCGGATATCCCGCCTCGTCCATCAAGATCATGGCGGCAAATTAAAGGTTGTATTTCCCGCGCTTCTATGGTAAAATACTACAGCACTACGACAGGACAATACGATTCGCGGCACTTGCGCGGATCCTGTGATAAGGAGCGCTGGAATTATGGCTGAAAATAAGGAATATTTGACGCTGACCGAGGAAAACGGAAGCATTAACATTTCAGAAGAGGTCGTGGCTGCCATCGTGGTGGGCGCGGTGCGGGATGTGGAGGGCATCTCGGACATGATGACCACCATGGGCAGCAATGTGGCGGAGCTGGTCAATAAAAAGGGCGCGGCCAAGGGCGTGCGCGGCGTTAAGATCGACATGACGCAGCCGGAGATGACGCTGGATCTTTATGTGACGGTCCAGTACGGCTTCCCGATTCCCGAGGTGGCGGAGAATGTGCAGAAGGCGGCCGCTTCGGCGGTGGAGGCAATGACCGGCAGCAAGGTCGGCGCGGTGAATGTCCACGTCGGCGGCATTACCATGGCCTGAAAAGAGAGAAAAGGACGTATCGTTTATGATTCGGAACACGGCGAGAGAGATTGCGATCCACCTGTCCTACGAGCTGAGCTTTGTTCGTCAGCCGGTGGATGAACTGCTGGATCAGCGCCTGACGGCGGAGCGGTTTGCTTCCCTGGCGCAGGAAGACCCGATTTACCAGGAGGCGCCCAATGCCAAGCAGGCGGAGTATATCCGCCGCCTGGTGAAAGGCGTTGCAGAGCACGGGGCGGAGCTGGATCAGTACATTGCCAAGTATGCCAAGGGCTGGAACTTTGCCCGGATTCCGCTGGTGGCTTCCGCCATCATGCGGGTGGCGATGTATGAGATGCTGTATATGCCCGATATCCCGACCAGCGCTTCCATCAACGAGGCGGTGGAAATTGCCAAGAAGTACGAGACACCGGAGACCGTCCGGTTCATCAACGGCATTCTGGGCAGTTTTTCGCGTCAGGAGCTTTCCGAATAACAAACCGGCAGAGCGGGAGGCGGTTTTCTGAACCGCTGTCCGGCTCTGCTTTTTGTAAGAGAGGTGGATATGGAACGGCATATTTTTGGCGTTTCGGAGGTAAACCGGCTGGTCAAGCTGCTTCTGGATCAGGAACCGTTGCTGCAGGAGATCCTGATCCGCGGAGAGCTGTCCAATTATAAGATCTATCCCTCCGGTCACCACTATTTTACGCTGAAGGATCCGGAGGGCGCCCTGCGCTGTGTGATGTTCCGGGGAAGCGCCGGGAAGCTGCGCTTCCGCCCGGAAAACGGCATGAAAGTGGTGGCCGGCGGCCGCATTACCGTCTTTCCCCGGGATGGTGCCTATCAGCTCTACTGCAGCACGCTGGAGCCGGAGGGGGCCGGGGATCTGGCGGTGGCTTACGAGCAGCTGAAAGCCCGCCTCGGGGAAGAGGGGCTGTTCGATCCGGCCCATAAAAAGCCGCTTCCGCTTTATCCGGAGCGGATCGCCGTGATCACCTCTTCCGCCGGTGCGGCGGTACACGATATGATCCGGATTCTTCGCCGGCGCTATCCCCTGGCAAAGGTGATCCTGCTGCCGGTGCGGGTACAGGGGAAGGAGGCACCGGCCGAGATCGCAGGCGCCATTCGCTACGCCAACCGCTGGAAGGTGGGGGACCTGATCATCACCGGCCGCGGCGGCGGTTCGATCGAGGATCTGTGGGCGTTCAATGACGAGCGGGTGGCCCGGGCCATTTATGATTCTGCGCTGCCGGTCATCTCCGCAGTGGGCCATGAACCGGACGTGACGATCTCGGATTTCGTGGCGGACCGGCGCGCTTCCACGCCCTCCAACGCGGCGGAGATCGCCGTGCCGGATCAGGCCGAGCTGCAGCGCTGGCTGCGCGAGAGCGGGGACCGGCTGGGCCAGGCGATGTGCAAGCGCCTGGATACGGAGCGCCGGCATTTGCAGAGGCTTTCCGATCAAAGGGTCATGCGGGATCAGATGGCCTATGTGCAGGACAAGCGTTTGGAGCTGGACCATCTGCATAAACGCCTGTGCGACCTGGGTGCGGGCACGGTGTCCCGTCAGCGCGGGCGGTTTGCGGCCCTGAGTGCGTCGCTGGACGCCCTCAGTCCGCTGAAGGTTCTGGGCCGCGGCTATGCTGTGGCGCAGAACGGGGAAGGGACCATTCTCAAAAGTTATCAGGATGTACACGCCGGCGAATCCGTGCGCGTTTTGCTGGGTAAGGGCGGTTTTGCCTGCACGGTGGATAAGCCGCTGAAGGAGGTTACGGAAAAGTGAGTGCGAAGGAACTGACGTTTGAACAGCAGATCGCCCGTCTGGAGGAAATCGTGGCGCTTTTGGAGCGGGGCGATGCACCGCTGGCCGATGCACTGGCGCTTTTTGAAGAGGGCGCAAAACTGATCACGGCCTGCTCCAAGCAGCTGGATCAGGCAGAACAGCAGGTCGTAAAGCTTATGAAGGGGGCCGACGGCGCACCGGTGGAGCTGCCCTTTGCGGATGATACGGAGGAGTAAGCATGGAAGCGATGAACTTTGAAGCGCGTTACGAGGGCTACCGGCAGGCTGTGGAGGATTATCTGCAGGGCCTGTTTACCGGACGGCCGGCCTGGTCGGACCTTTATGATTCCATGCGCTACAGTCTGCTTTCCGGGGGAAAGCGGATCCGGCCGGTGCTGACGCTGGAGTTTGCCCGGCTGGGGGGGATGGACTGGAAGGCTGTGCTGCCGGTGGCCTGCGCGCTGGAGCTGGTTCATAACTATTCCCTGATCCATGACGATCTGCCCTGCATGGATGACGACGCCCTGCGGCGGGGCAAGCCCACCAACCATAAGGTTTACGGGGAAACCCTGGCTGTGCTGGCCGGCGACGCGCTTCAGCCGGAGGCGTTCCGGCTGATCCTCACTGCGCCGGGGATTGACGCGCAGAAGCGGGCGGACTGCGCCCTGATTCTTGCGAAGGCGGCCGGCGCGGATGGCATGGTGGCGGGCCAGGTTCTGGATACGCTGCATGAACCCGCAACGATGGAGGAGGTAACGCAGGTCCATCGGCTGAAGACCAGCGCCATGATCTGCGGCGCGGCGGAGTTGGGCTGTGCGGTTTCCGGTGCGCCGGAATGGCTGCGCTCTGCGGCACTGGGCTATGCCGGACAGGTGGGTCTGGCGTTCCAGATCCGGGATGACCTGCTGGATGTCATCGGCGATGAAAAGACCTTCGGAAAACCCATCGGCTCGGATCGTGAAGAGGGAAAGGTAACGTTTGCCGACCTTTTGGGTATTGAAGGCTGCCAGAAGGAGATCGAGGCGTGCACCCGCCGCGCGGAAGCGGCGCTGGAAGGCGTGGAGGACCGGTCGTTTCTGCTGCGCTTTGCGGAGCTGCTAGCCGGAAGATCCTATTAAGCGCGCAGCAGGCGGACCCTTTTCCGTCTGCGCGGAAAATCATGAAGGGGCAGTCCTCGCTTGGGGGGACTGCCCCTGAAAATTTACATTTACAATTCCATGAATATCTTGTATATTTATGAAAAAGGTGTTATACTGAACAGGCTAAGCGGCGGCGCAGTATTCTAGTCAGATCTGCCGTTTCCGAAGGAGGGCCTAAAAATCCTCTGAAGGGCATACCGATGAAACCTCTGGTGCTTGCTTGAAACGCCCAGTTTTGGGTGGGTGCTGGGGGGAAGCGTGCTGCGCGCGCTTGCGGATTCAGGGCGATTTCCAATGGCATGGTTACCCCGTCCCTGCTTCCGTGGAGACCTGCTCTTGTGCACAGACGTACTCCCTTGGTGGTATTCCGGCCTGTGTACGAAGCAGATTGTGAACCTGCAATGCGGTGCATCGGTCCTTTGGGGCCGTAACGCTGTGTGCAGACGTAGCCTGCCTTGCGTGGATCTGGTGAATGAGAGGTCAGGCCGTATTCGCTCCCGGCCGGAGCAATTGCGGCCCCTTGCTCTTTGAAACCATGTCTGCAAAAGAGGCTAAAGAAATGGACAGACTGCAGTGGAAATCACCTAGGCTGTCTTTCCGGGCAAAAAAAGGATTGCAGTGCGGACTAAGTGGCAGTCGGGTCGCACAGGTCGGCAACGCCGTGCCGTGACGCTGAAAAGGGAACTGCCCCCATCGGCAACGAGGGGTGCGTCACGGGGAAAACCAACCCGTACCTAAGCCGTAAGATTTACTTTTTTTGCCGCCGCCGGCTTAGCAGCTTTTTTAACAGGACTCATTTGCGATCGGCCTTTTCCAGTGCGCAGCCCGCTGGCTGCCGCCGGAACCGGGGCCGATTTGAAGTATGCACATTTTGACAAGGTGGAGGGAACTTTTTGAAAAAAGCATCTGGTGCAAAAGGGAAGCGGGGGGCATCCGGCTCTTCCTACCGCTGGGCGCTGACCGCGTTTGCATTGGCGGTCGCGCTGTCTGCGGCGCTGAGCCTGGTCTCCTCTTCGGTGCTTTCGGACGCCGGCATGACCCTTGCGCTTTTTATCCTGATTTTTTTCATTGCTCTGGGCATTGTGTTTGATATCATCGGCGTGGCCGTTACGGCGGCGGATCCGAAGCCGTTCCATTCCATGGCGGCGCACCGGGAAAAGGGTGCCAAGGAAGCGCTGAGCCTTTTGCGCAATGCCAGCCATGTTTCCAGCATCTGCAACGATGTGGTGGGCGATATCTGCGGCATTGTCAGCGGCTCGACGGCGGCGGTGATCGTCGCAAGGCTGCAGGGGATCCTGAATACGCAGACCATTTTGCTGTCGGTTGCCACCACGGCCATTATTTCCGGGCTGACCATCGGCGGAAAGGCGCTGGCCAAGCCCTTTGCCATGAAACAGAGCACCAAGGTGGTTTATGCCGCCGGCCGGGTGCTGCACTTTTTCCATCGCTCCGAGAGCTGAAGGGACTTATAGACTATGATTCTGGACAAAATTCAATCGCCGGCGGACGTGCGTGCGCTGGACGAGCGGGAGTTGCAGCAGTTATGTGTCGAATTGCGGCAGTTCCTGATCGAAAATGTCGCCCGGACCGGCGGACACCTGGCCTCCAATTTGGGCGCCGTTGAGCTGACTGTGGCGATTCACCGGGTCTTTGACACGGAAAAAGACCGGCTTGTATTTGACGTGGGGCATCAATGCTACGTACACAAGGCGTTGACCGGCCGCCAGGCGCTTTTTTCCACGCTGCGCCAGTTTGAGGGGCTTTCCGGATTTCCGAAGCCCTATGAAAGTCCGCACGATTCCTTTATTGCCGGACATGCCTCCAACTCGGTGTCGGTGGCCCTGGGCATGGCCCGGGCCCGGACACTGCTGGGGCAGGACTATCAGGTCCTGGCCCTGATCGGCGACGGTGCGCTGTCCGGCGGCCTTGCGTATGAGGGGCTGAACAATGCGGGGGCCTCCCAGGAGCCGCTGATCGTGATTCTGAATGACAATGGTATGTCCATCAATCCCAACGTGGGTGCCATGTCCCGGCATTTGGCCCGCCTGCGTTCCAAGCCGGCGTACTACCACTTTAAAAAGTGGTACCGCAGCCTTTTCGGACCCCATCCGATGGAGAAGGGGCTGTACCGCTTCAACCATCAGCTCAAAACCTCGCTGAAAAAGGCGATCTGGCCTGGCAGCACGCTGTTTGAGGATATGGGCTTTACCTATCTGGGGCCAATTGACGGACACGATCTGGATCGGTTGTGCAATGTGCTCAGTTGGGCGAAGGAGCTGCATGCGCCGGTGGTGGTGCATGTAAACACCGTAAAAGGAAAAGGCTATCCTTATGCCGAGCAGAATCCGGGCCGCTTCCACGGTGTGGCGCCCTTTGACCCGGCGACCGGCCTGCCCCTGAAGCCGGAGGGGGAGAGCTTTTCCTCTGTTTTCGGAAAGGCTTTGACCGCATATGGGGAAGAGGACAGCCGGGTCTGCGCCATCACGGCGGCCATGGAGGCGGGGACCGGCCTGACGCCCTTCGCCAAGCATTTTCCAAAGCGCTTTTTTGACGTTGCCATTGCCGAGGGGCATGCGGCGGCGATGGCCGCCGGGATGGCGAAGCAGGGACTGATCCCCGTATTTGCCGTGTACTCGTCGTTTTTGCAGCGCAGTTATGATATGCTGATCCACGACGTGGCCCTTCAGAAGCTGCACGTGGTGTTCGCCGTGGACCGGGCTGGCTTTGTGGGCGCGGATGGAGAAACACACCACGGCTGTTTTGACGCGCAGTTTCTATCCGGAATCCCCGGGTTTACAGTGCTGTGCCCGTCCAATTTTGCCGAGCTGCGGCAAATGCTGCGCCGGGCCCTGTTTCGTCTCGACGGCCCGGTGGCGCTTCGCTATCCCCGGGGCGGCGAGGGGGCGTATCGGACCGATACCTCGGAAACGGCGGCTCTGTCCCTGCGGCAGGGGACGGATGTAACGCTGGTGGCCTACGGAACGCTGATCAACGCCGTGCAGGAAGCGGCCGCGCTTTTGAGCGAGAAGGGCATTTCCACCGGCGTTGTAAAAATCAATCAGATCGCGCCGTTGCCCGTCGGACTGCTGGGAGAGCTTTTGGCAGATACCCATGCCCTGGTGGTGGCGGAGGACTGTTTTGAAGAGGGCTGCGTGGGTCAGCGACTGACGGCGGCCCTGGCAGCGCAGGGACGTGCGCCAGAGCGGGTTCGGCTGTGCAACCTGGGGATGACCTTCGCCCGGGAGGGGCGTGTGGAACAGCTGCGCCATCAGTTCAGGCTGGATGCCAAGGGGATCGCTCAGGCAGCAGAGGAGGCGTTGGGACATGAGTACGAATAAGGCGAGACTGGATGTGCTGCTGGTCGAGCGGGGACTTCAGGAAAGCCGGCAAAAGGCGCAGGCCACGATTATGAGCGGACTGGTATTTGTGGATGACAAACGGGTCGACAAGCCCGGAACATCCGTTGCCTCCGACGCCCGGATCGAGATTCGCGGAAATACGCTGCGCTACGTCAGCCGCGGCGGCCTGAAGCTGGAAAAGGCCATGCAGACCTTTCCCATTGTGCTGGATGGAACCGTATGCGCGGACATCGGCGCCTCCACCGGCGGCTTTACGGACTGCATGCTGCAAAACGGAGCCAGTAAGGTCTACGCGGTCGATGTGGGCTACGGGCAGCTTGCCTGGAAGCTGCGCAGCGATGAGCGGGTCGTATGCATGGAACGTACCAACGCCCGGTATCTGACCCACGAGCAGGTCCCGGATAAGCTGGATTTTGCGTCCGTTGACGTCAGCTTCATCTCCCTGCGCCTGATTCTTCCGGCCGTCTGCGGCCTTTTGAAGGACGGCGGCCATGTGGCGTGCCTGGTCAAGCCGCAGTTTGAAGCAGGGAAGGAGCTTGTCGGGAAGAAGGGCGTGGTCCGGGACCCGGCCGTACACCTGCAGGTCCTGGAAGCCTTTTTGAAAAATGCCAAGGATTCTGGCTTTACAGTCCTTGGCGTGACGTATTCGCCCATTCGCGGCCCGGAAGGGAACATTGAATATCTGGGATATCTTCAAAAGGGAGAAGCCGCCCAGTCCTCCTTTGACCTTGCGGCTTTGGTGGAAGAATCGCACGCTGTTTTGAAAGAACACGGAGGGGCCGCCACATGAAAAAAATCGTTCTTGCGCCGAACCCCAGCCGGGACGTAGATATGAATACTACCCTCCGCGCCCAGGAGCTTTTGCGCGGGTGTGGGTTTAAAACGGTGATTTGTTCGCCGTTTCGGGATCTGAAGCAGGAGCTGTTTCCGGCCTTTTTTGCATTGAACCCGCGTCCGCTGCCCCAGGAGCTGCGCTCCGCAGATTTGCTGATTACCTTCGGCGGTGACGGGACGATCCTGCACCTGGCCAAGCTGGCAGCTTTGAATAAGGTGCCGGTTTTGGGTGTGAATATGGGCAGCCTGGGCTTCATTGCCGAGCTGGAGGCATCTGAGCTTGACCGGCTGCAGCTTCTGAAGGACTGGAAGTTTGAGACGGAAGAGCGCATGATGCTGGAAGTCTCCGTGCTGCGGGGCGGGAAGCGTGTTTACAGCAATCTGGGCCTTAATGAGGCGGTGATCCGGGAGGGGCCCATTTCGCATGCCATTCATCTGCGGCTCTGCTCGGATGAACAGCACTTGGTGGAC
The DNA here is from genome assembly GCA_934563745.1 of uncultured Dysosmobacter sp. GTDB lineage: Bacteria > Bacillota > Clostridia > Oscillospirales > Oscillospiraceae > Oscillibacter. The sequence goes on from CAKTHE010000013.1 coordinate 26,981, forward strand.
ATCGCCGGCGACGGCGTGATCGTGGCAACGCCGACCGGCTCCACGGCATACTCCCTCTCGGCCGGCGGCCCTGTGGTGGAGCCGGTGGCGCAGGTTATGGTGGTGTGCCCCATCTGCATGCATAATATGCGCTTTTCGTCCTATGTCCTGACGCCGGAGCATGCGCTGAGCGTGGAATTGGAGCGGAACGGCCGCAAACCGGTGCATCTTTTTGTGGATGAAAGCCGGGGCTTTGCGCTGCGCTCGGATGACAGGGTGCTGATTCGCCGTTCCCAGCACACCATGCGCCTGGTCCGGCTGTCTGAAAAGAGCTTTTGCGAAGTGTTCGCAAAGAAAATGCTGCCCGGAGGTGGAACAAGCTATGAAAAATGACCGTCAAAGCAAGATCCTGGAGATTATCTCCGAAGAGAATATCGAGACACAGGAGCAGCTGCTGGAGCGTTTGCAGGCCCGGGGGATCAACAGCACCCAGGCGACGATCTCCAGGGATATCAAGCAGATGCATCTGATCAAGGAGCCGGTGGGGCACGGTGTTTATAAATATGCTGTTTCCGGAAACCGGACGCGCCTGAACTTTGCGGAGAAACTGCGGACGATTTTCCGGGCCAGCATCACCAGCATCGAAAGCGCGCAGAACATTGTTGTGGTCAAGACCATGCCGGGGCTTGCATCGGCTGCCTGTGCGGCTTTGGACGACATGGAGATCAACTATATGCTGGGCAGTCTGGCGGGGGATGACACCGCTTTTTTGGTAATGAAGGACGCGGAATCCGCAGAGGTTTTCTGCCGTGAGATCCGTGATATGCTGTAAAATATAAACACTTTACAGATAAGATGGAGGGCCGATATGCTTCTGCTGCTTCATATCGAACAGGTCGCCGTGATCGAAACGGCGGACATTGAATTTCAGCCGGGCTTCAACGTGCTGACCGGCGAGACCGGCGCCGGCAAATCCATTGTGATCGATGCGCTGGGGGCGGTCCTGGGCGGACGCACCTCCCGCGATCTGATCCGGACGGGGGCCAAGCGCGCCTTTGTCAGTGCGGAGTTTACGCAGGTGCCCGGCACACTGGCTGGGCTTGCGGCCAACGGGATCGGCCCGGATGAGGACGGAACGCTTCTTATCCAGCGGGAGATCGGCGCGGACGGGAAAAATATCTGCCGGGTCAACGGCCGGCCGGTGACGGTGACGCAGCTGCGGGAGATTGGCGCGGAGCTTTTGAACATCCACGGACAGCATGACGGACAGCAGCTGCTGGACGAACAGATGCACGGGCTGTATCTGGACCGTTTCGGCAGACTTCAGCCCCAGCTGGAGCAGTATCAGCAGGTGTATACAGCGCTTGCAGAGCTGGATGAGAAGCTGCGGACCCTGGAGATGGACGAGGCGGAGAAGGCCCGCCGGATCGATGCGCTGGACTTTCAGATCCGGGAGCTGGAACAGGCGGAGCTTGTCCCGGGCGAGGAGGAAGAGCTTCAATCCAAGCGGAATCTTCTTCGCAATGCGGAGAAGTATCTCGCCTCTCTGGAGCAGGCGGACCTGTGCCTGAACGGCGACGATGAGCAGGCGGGGGCTGTGGCGTCCCTGCGCAGCGCACAGGAGGCACTGAACGGAATCAAGACCTTGGATGACGAGTTGATGGACCTCTTTAACCGTTTGGACCAGAGCGTCTGTGAAGTATATGACCTTGCGGAGATTGTCCGGGACCGGCGCGCGCAGTTTGAGTTTTCCCCGGAGGAGCTGGATGCGGTGGAAGCCCGCTGCGATCAGCTGCGCCGTCTGGAGCGCAAGTACGGCCCTTCAGTGGAGGAGATGCTTACATATCTGGAGCGCTGCCGAAGCGAACGGAATGCAATGGAAACGGCGGAGGATCTGCACCGCCGGCTGGAAGCGAAGCGCGCCGCGGCCTATAAACAGGTGCTGGCACAGGGAGAGGTGCTGACCGGGGCCCGCAGGCAGGCGGCCCGGGAGCTGGAGGGGCGCATTTTGAAGGAGCTGCGGGATCTGGACATGCCCAATGTCCGCTTTGCGATTCGGATCGAGCCGCAGGACCCGGCTGCAGACGGCTGCGACCAGATCCGCTTTTTGATGTCCGCTAATGCCGGCGAGGATCTTAAGCCCATTGCAAAGGTGGCATCCGGCGGTGAGCTGGCTCGGATCATGCTGGCGCTGAAGAATGTTCTGGCCGAGCAGGAGGCTATTGGAACCCTGGTATTCGACGAGGTGGACACCGGGGTGTCCGGCCGGGCGGCGCAGAAGGTGGCGGAGAAGCTGGCTCAGGTCTCCCGGCATAAGCAGGTGCTTTGCGTGACGCATCTGCCGCAGCTGGCAGCCATGGCCGACACGCATTTTTCCGTATTTAAGCGGGAGCGGGACGGCCGGACCTTTACCGAGGTGCTTCCACTGGACCGGGATGCGCGAAAGCGGGAGCTGGCCCGGATTACCGGCGGAACCCAGGTGACGCGCGCCCTGCTGGAAAGCGCGGGCGAGCTGCTGGACGCGGCAGAGCGGTACCGTTCCGGATTGTGACGCCGCAGAGGGGGCGGGCGGCCCGCTGAAGCGGAAAAGTTTTCTGTTGACATTCCGCCCGGGAACGGATACAATGACTCTTGCATATTTTGGTGAAGAAACGGAGAAGTACGCAGGTTTGCCGTTGCAAAGAGAGCTCCCGCTGGGGTGGAAGGGAGACAAGGGTTCCTGCCGAATACACCGTGGAGCCGGCAGCTGAACCGTCCTGGACGCAGTAGGCTTGCCCGGGTGCGCCCGATAACGCGCAGCCGTGTGATGGCACGGCGTGAGGCTGCCGGTCGTGAGGCCGGCGGCGCATCAGAGGTGGTACCGCGTAAAATCATACGCCCTCTGTCCGGAAGGACAGGGGGCGTGTTTTTATGCAGCGGAGAAAAGAGGCGCATTTTTTGTGAACAACCCTCTGGCGCCGCGGGAGAGAAGCGGTGTGATCCCGGTTTTTCTGGCGGCTGTTTTTTATAGTCTGGGCGGCCTGTGCATGAAGCTGATCCCCTGGAGCGGAATTGCTTTGAATAGCGGACGCAGCCTGCTGGCAGTGCTGCTGTATACCCTGTATTTTGTCTTGACCCGCCACAGGCCGCGCATGAACCGCTGGATCGCACTGGGGGCTCTGGCCGTCTGCGGGACCAATGTGCTTTTTGCCATTGCCAATAAGATGACCACGGCGGCCAATGCCATTGTTCTGCAGTACACGGCCCCCATTTTTGTGATCGTTCTTTCGGCCCTGTTTTTGAAGAAACGGCCGGAGCGGATGGATGTGGCCGCCTGCATGCTGGTCTTTCTCGGGGTCGTCTGCTTTTTCGTGGAGGGCCTGGGCGGCGGAGATCTGGCCGGTGACACGGTTGCACTGATTTCGGGCGTTTGCTACGGTGGGGTATTTTTGCTGAATGATTTGCCTGACGGCAGCCCCATGGATTCGGTGTTCTGGGGCGGTGTTCTGGGGGCTTTGATCGGGCTGCCTTTCCTTCCGGGGCAGCCGGCTTTGGACGCGGTGGCCCGGATCAGCCTGGTGATCTTGGGCGTTTTCCAGATGGGAACGGCATTTATTCTCCTGACCGTGGGCCTGCGGACCACGCCGCCGGTGACGGCCAGCCTGATCACCGGGATTGAGCCGGTGCTGAATCCAATCCTGGTGGCGGTTTTTTACGGCGAGACAATGGGAACCCTGTCTTTGATCGGCGCGGCCATCGTGGTGGGGACCGTCGCGGTTTATAACGTACGGCTGGCGCGCCGGCCGCAGCCGGATAAAAGCGGGGAGAAGACTTCACAATCCTTATGAGCAATTTGCTTTTGAGGCTCTGCAGAGGCGGGAAGATTTCAAAAAGAATTGAACGATATCAATAATCATAAAAGGAGAATGCGGTATGAACTGTTATGAAGAACTCAAAGCGCGCGGCCTGATCGCTCAGGTCACGGACGAGGAGGAGATCCGGGAGCTGGTGAACAGCGGAAAAGCAATTTTCTATATCGGGTTTGACCCTACGGCCGATTCCCTGCATGTGGGGCACTTTATGGCGCTGTGCCTGATGAAGCGGCTGCAGATGGCCGGAAACCGGCCCATTGCGCTGATCGGCGGCGGCACCGGCTATATCGGCGATCCCTCCGGCCGGACGGACATGCGCTCGATGATGACGCCCGAGACCATTCAGCACAACTGCGATTGCTTCAAAAAGCAGATGGAGCGGTTCATTGAGTTTGGCGAGGGGAAGGCCATGATGCTCAACAACGCCGACTGGCTTTTGAAGCTGAACTATGTGGATCTGCTGCGGGAGGTGGGCGCCTGCTTCTCGGTCAATAATATGCTGCGCGCGGAATGCTATAAGCAGCGCATGGAGAAGGGCCTTTCGTTCCTGGAATTCAACTATATGATCATGCAGTCCTATGACTTTTACCACATGTTCCAGACGGTGGGCTGCAACATGCAGTTCGGAGGCGACGACCAGTGGAGCAATATGCTGGGCGGCACTGAGCTGATCCGCAAAAAGCTGGGCAAGGACGCCTATGCCATGACGATCACGCTGCTTTTGAACTCCGAGGGCAAGAAGATGGGCAAGACTGCCAGCGGCGCCGTTTGGCTGGATCCCAACAAGACGACGCCCTTTGATTTTTATCAGTACTGGCGCAATGTGGGCGATGCGGATGTCCTCAAATGCATCCGCATGCTGACCTTCCTGCCGCTGGAGCAGATCGATGCCATGGAAACCTGGGAGGGCAGCCAGCTCAATCAGGCCAAGGAGATCCTGGCGTATGAGCTGACGAAGCTGGTCCACGGCGAAGCCGAGGCTGAGAAGGCGCAGGAGGCGGCCCGGGCCCTGTTCGGCGGAAACGGGAACAGCGCTCATATGCCGGCCACGCAGCTGCCGGCTGCCCGCTTTACCGACGGTGCCATCGGCGTGATCGAGCTTTTGGTAGCCTGCGGGCTGTGTGCCTCCAACGGAGAGGCCCGCCGACTGATCCAGCAGGGCGGTGTGGCCGTGGATGACCAGAAGGTGACAGCGCTGGATACGACCTTTGCCCAGGAGCGGTTTGCCGGCGACGGTCTGGTCATCAAGAAGGGCAAAAAGGTGTTCCACCGGGCCTATACGTGCTGAAAAGAGCGCGGGGCAAAAACAAAGCAAATCTAAGCAAAGGATGAACGCGATTATATGATTACAGTTTCCGACGTCAGTCTCAATTTTACCGGACAGTCCCTGTTCAAGCATGTGGACCTGAAGTTCACCCCGGGCAACTGCTACGGGATCATCGGCGCCAACGGAGCGGGGAAGACGACATTCCTGCGCATCCTCTCCGGCGATCTGGAGCCATCCAGCGGCGAGGTCATTATCCCGCCCACCGAGCGTATGAGCGTTTTGAAGCAGGACCACTTCCGGTATGATGCCTACACGGTCCTGGATACCGTTATCATGGGCAACCAGCATCTGTACGATGTTATGAAGGAGAAGGACGCCCTGTACGAAAAAGAAGATTTTACCGAAGAGGACGGCTTGAAGGCCTCGGAGCTGGAGGCGGAATTTGCCGAGATGGACGGCTGGGAAGCGGAGTCCAACGTCAGCCGTCTGATCCAGGGCCTGGGGCTTTCCAACGATCTGCTGTATGCCGAGATGAGCAGCCTGAGCGCCAAGGAAAAAGTGAAGGTCCTGCTGGCCCAGGCTCTGTTCGGAAAACCGGATATTATCCTGCTGGACGAGCCGACCAACCATCTGGATCTGCAGGCGGTCGAGTGGCTGGAGGACTTTTTGATGGATTACGAAGGGCTGATCATCGTGGTCTCCCATGACCGGCACTTCCTGAATACCGTGTGCACCAACATTGTGGATGTGGACTACGGTCAGATCAAGATGTACGTGGGCAACTATGACTTCTGGTACCAGTCCAGCCAGATGGTGCAGAAGATGATGCGGGACCAGAACAAGAAGAACGAAGAGAAGATCAAGGAGCTGCAAAGCTTCATTGAACGCTTCTCTGCCAACAAATCCAAGTCCAAGCAGGCCACGGCCCGCCGCAAGCTGCTGGACAAGCTTTCCGTTGAGGAGATGCCGGCTTCCTCCCGCCGCTATCCCTTTGTCGGATTTACCATGGACCGGGAGTGCGGCAAAGAGATCCTGGCCGTTGAAAACCTTTCCAAAACGGTGGATGGCGTAAAGGTTCTGGATCACGTCTCCTTCCGGGTCAACCGGGGCGACAAGATCGCCTTTGTGGGCGAAAACGAGCTGGCCAAAACCACGCTCTTTAAAATCATCATGGGCGAGATGGAGCCGGATGAGGGTTCTTACAAATGGGGAACAACCATCACGACCAGTTACTTCCCCCTGGACAACTCTGCGTTTTTCAACGACTGCGACCTGAATCTGGTGGACTGGCTGGGCCAGTTTACGCCCAACACGGCGGAGGCCAATACCGAGTCGTTCAAGCGCTCGTTCCTGGGGCGGATGCTGTTCTCCGGCGACGATGTATATAAGCCCGTCAAGGTTCTCTCCGGCGGAGAGAAGGTGCGCTGCATGCTCTCGCGCATGATGCTTTACGGATCAAACGTGCTGGTGCTGGATCAGCCCACGAACCATCTGGATCTGGAGTCGATCACGGCGGTGAATAACGGCCTGATCGATTTCAAGGGCGTGATCCTGTTTGCCTCGCATGACCATGAGTTTGTGCAGACCATTGCCAACCGGATCATGGAATTTGTTCCCGGCGGTCTGATCGACAAAATGTGCACCTACGATGAGTATATTGAAGAGCAGCGTGAACAGATGCTGGCCCGAATGAACGGATAAGATCCGACAAAAAGCGCCGGCGCCCGATTCGGTCGGGTGCCGGCGCTTGACTATACCCTAAAAGGGCGAGGGATCGGCCGGATCCAAGGACCAGGCATCCAAGGCCCGGCGGATCTGAAGCAGGTGCTCGGCGGAAGGGGGACAGAGAGGGAGCCGCAGAGGCCCGACATCAAAGCCCATCAGCTCCAGCGCGGTTTTGACCGGGATCGGATTGACCTCGCAGAACAGGGCGTCGCACATGGGACGAAGCTGCAGCTGCAGGGCGCCGGCCTCCTGGAAGCGGTTTTCCAGACACAGCGCGGTCATTCTGTGCATTTCCCGGGGGACCAGGTTGGCAGCTACCGAGATCACGCCTACGCCGCCCAGCACACAGATCGGAACGGTTTCGTCGTCGTTCCCGGACCAGATGTAAAAATCGTCCGGACAGAGGAGTCGGGTCCGCTGGACCAGCTTCAGGTCGCCGGAGGCCTCCTTTACGCCGAGGATCTGCGGATGCTCGGAAAGAGCCGCATAAGTTTCCGCGGTGCAGGAAACGCCCGTGCGGGAGGGAACGTTGTAAAGGATCTGCGGAAGCGACACGGCATCGGCAACGGTGCGGAAGTGGCGGATCAGACCTTCCTGGGTCGCCTTGTTGTAATAGGGCGTCACCAAAAGAAGCGCATCCGCTCCGGCGGCCGCTGCATCCCGGGAGAGCGTCACGGCCGTTGCGGTGTTGTTGGAGCCGGTTCCGGCGATCACGGGGATCCGTCCGTCGATATAGCGCACGCAGAATTCAATGGTGCGCATGCGCTCGGAATAGGTCATGGTGGCGGCTTCACCGGTGGTCCCGCAGACGATGACGGCGTCCGTGCCGGCCAGAAGCTGGCGTTCCAGCAGCCGCCCCAGCGCGGGCAGATTTACGCTTCCGTCGGCAGAAAAGGGCGTAACGATTGCGGTTCCGGAGCCTGTAAAGATTGGCAGCTTCACAATAAAATCCTCCTTTTTCACAATACAAATGGCCGGCGCGTTCCGCCCGGCAGCGGCAGAAAAGAGAAAAACGTGCACCCTGCCATTCGCAGAGGTGCACGTTTCTTTCGTATAGCGGACGAGTATTACTTGTGATCAATATAGCCCTGCTTGCACAGCAGCTCCGCCAGCAGCACGCCGCCGCCGGCGGCACCGCGCAGCGTGTTGTGGGACAGGCACACGAATTTATAATCATACTGCGTGTCCGGACGCAGACGCCCGATGGAGATGGCCATGCCGTTTTCTAGGTTGCGGTCCAGACGGGTCTGCGGACGATCCGGCTGATCAAAATAGTGCAAAAACTGTGCCGGAGCGGAGGGGAGCGCCAGCTCCTGTGCCGGGCCGCGGAAGGACGCCCAGTCCGCCTTGATCGCATCCATATCGGGCACATGGTCCTTGAATTTCATAAAGCAGGCGGCCATATGGCCATCCTGGCAGGCGACCCGGAAGCACTGGGCCGTGATCGAAGGGGAGGCGGCAGGGACAATGACTCCGTTTTCCAGCCGTCCCCAGACCTTCAGGGGCTCCTGCTCGGACTTTTCCTCCTCGCCGCCGATGTAGGGGATCACGTTATCCACCATTTCCGGCCAGCGGTCGAAGGTTTTGCCGGCACCGGAAATGGCCTGATAGGTGCAGACCAAAACGCGGTCCAGTCCATACTTCCGCAGGGGATGCAGCGCGGGAACATAGCTCTGGATCGAGCAGTTGGACTTTACGGCAATGAAGCCGCGCCGGGTTCCCAGGCGCTTGCGCTGGGTTTCAATCACCTGCGCGTGCTCGGCGTTGATCTCCGGAATGATCATAGGAACATCCTCGGTCCAGCGGTGCGCGCTGTTGTTGGAAATGACGGGGCATTCCAGCCGGGCATAGCGCTCTTCCAAAGCGCGGATCTCCTCTTTCTTCATGTTTACGGCGCAGAAGATGAAATCCACGGACGCGGCAATGGTCTCTGCGTCTTTTTCGGCATCCAGCACCGGCAGCGCGGCGATCTCCTCCGGAAGGGGGGCCTCCATTGCCCAGCGGCCGGAAACAGCTTCTGCATATGTACGGCCGGCGCTCCGGGCGCTGGCGGCCAGAACGGTCAAATGAAACCACGGATGCCGGGCCAAAAGGGTGATCAGGCGCTGACCGACCATGCCGGTGGCCCCCACGATCCCAACCTGATACTGCTTCATAGTATGTTCCTCCTCATCAATACTTGCCTGAAAACGGACGGCCTTTTCGGTCGATACTGCTTGAAATCCGCCGCTGTTTTATACTATAATATCATTGTATGCCAATTGGATGGTGCGCTGTGTGTCTTCTCCAAGGACATTTGTTCATAAGATAGCACAGCTTTCCGGTTTCGTCAATACGGCGCAGGGGAGGAACACAGATGAAAAAACGATGGGGACTTTGGATGCTGCTGGTTATCCTGGCTGGCTTGTGCACGGTTTCCGCCCAGGCGGTGCGCGGCGATGTGGTCAGCGTGGGCCTGCGCTATCAGGGAACGGCTTTGGCGGAAGCAAACCTGGAAAACGCTGTGGGCAGCGGTTACACATTCGGCTATTTTGATGCCGAGCGCAGCTTCGTTCCCTTCGGCGGGACCGATGCGCGGACCATTACCATGCATGCGGCCTCCGGCATGTTCTATCTGCAGCTTCCGGACGAATGGGATTCCTATGAGGAGGCGGCGGAGCAGGCGGCAGCCTATGCAAACGCGTATCCCGCCTATATCAACGGAAGCTTCCGGGTCCGTTTGGGCGGTTACGCCTCGGAGGCGGAGGCCCAGCAGGCCCGCACCGCGCTGGAGCCGTCTGCCCAGGTGACGGCGGCGACCGGGACGCTGGTGGTGGTCGGCGTGACGGGAACGGAAAAGCGCCTGTTCGCCTTTGACTGCTCGGGGCTGGGGAGCCTGGGGGTCATGCCCCGTGGGAACGGGGAAGCAGCCGTGACCTGGTTCAAGGGCCGGAAGTATTACGGCGGCTTTTCCTACAGCCGCATTACCGGCGGAAACCTGAATGTGATCAACATGGTGGATCTGGAGGATTACGTCAAGGGTGTGGTCCCCTATGAGATGAGCGGAAGCTGGCCCCTGGCCGCGCTGGAAGCGCAGGCGGTCTGCGCACGGACCTATGTATGCAATACGGCCAAGCATTTGAGCGCCTATGGATTTGACGTGTGCGCCACGACCGACTGTCAGGTTTACTCCGGCGTCGGGGGAAGCTCCGGCGGAGCGACGGCGCTGAGTGATGAGGCTGTGGACGCCACTGCCGGCGTGTGTATGTACTACGGAGGAAAGCTGATCGACGCGGTCTACTTTTCCTCGGACGGCGGCGCCACGGAGGATGCCGAAAACGTCTGGGGCGGCGCTGTGGATTACCTTCTGGGGAAGGAGGATCCTTATGAGGCGCTGACCGCGATCCCCAATTACAGCTACAGTGTGACTTACAGCGCAGCGCAGCTGACGGAGATCCTGCGGGCCAAGGGCTACTCTCTGGGAACGGTGGCCGATGTGTACGTATCGGAACGGACCGGGACCGGGAATGTGAAAAAGGTGACTTTTGTCAGCACGACCGGCCAGGCGCTTACGGTCAGCCGGTCGACCTGCCGGTCGATCTTCTATTCCAGTACTTATGGAAAAAGCGTGCGCAGCATGCGCTTTACCATTTCCGGAGGCAGCGGCAGCAGCGGAGGGAATTCCTTCTGCATCAACGATGCGGCGCATACCCGCACCGGACTGGATGGCCTGTCGGTCATCTCGGGATCCGGCACCGTCAGCACCCTGACGGGGACGCCCAGTGTGATCACCGCCTCCAGCACCGCGCCGGCTTCCGGCTCCGGAAGCACCGGCGGAAGTTCCGCCGAAGGCTTTACGGTCAACGGGACCGGCAACGGCCACAATGTGGGTATGAGTCAGTACGGCGCAAAGGCCATGGCCGAGACGGGCTGCTCTTACAGGGATATTCTGAATTTTTATTATACCGGCATTACCATCGGCTGATGCCGCAGAACCGAGGTCAATATGAACACCCATGATTTTTATTATGATCTGCCCCAGGAATTGATTGCCCAGACGCCGCTGCAGCGGCGGGACGGGTCCCGCCTGATGACGCTGGACCGACACACCGGGGCGGTTGGCGACCATCATTTTTATGATCTGCCGGACTTTCTCCGTCCCGGGGACTGTCTCATTCTGAATGATTCCCGGGTCCTTCCGGCGCGCCTGCTGGGGCAGCGCCTGCCGGGCGGCGGCGCCTGCGAGGTGCTGCTTTTGATCGACCGGGGCGACAAGGTATGGGAGTGTCTGGTGCGGCCGGGCAAGAAAATGCGGCCCGGCGCCCGGGTCAGCTTCGGAAACGGAGAGCTGACCGGCGAGATTATCGCGGAGGTGGAGGGCGGAAACCGTCTGATCCGTTTCGACTACGAGGGGATTTTTCTGGAGCGGCTGGAGCATTTGGGGAAAATGCCGCTTCCGCCGTACATCAAAGAGGAGCTTGCGGACCAGGAGCGCTATCAGACGGTCTATTCCCGGGAGCTGGGCAGCGCCGCCGCCCCTACCGCCGGGCTGCACTTTACGCCGGAGCTTTTGGAAAAGATCCGGGCCATGGGCGTGGGGATCGGCTACGTGACGCTGCATGTGGGGCTGGGTACCTTCCGCCCGGTAAAGGAAGCGGACCTTGAAAGCCACGAAATGCACAAGGAATACTGCATGATCCCGCAGGAAACGGCGGATCTGATCAACCGGACCAAGGCCTCCGGCGGACGCTGCATCTGCGTGGGCACGACCTCCTGCCGCACGCTGGAATCCTGGGCGGCGGAGGACGGCCATATGGAGGCGAAGGCCGGCTGGACCGGGATTTACATTTACCCCGGATACCGCTTTAAGGTGATGGACGGTTTGGTGACTAATTTCCACCTGCCGGAGTCCACCCTGATCATGCTGGTCTCGGCTTTTGCCGGCCGGGAGCATGTGCTGTCCGCTTATCAGCGGGCTGTGCAGGAACGGTATCGCTTCTTCAGCTTTGGCGACGCCATGCTGATCGCGGATTTTTAAGACTGAAATGAAAGAGGGTCCCCGGCGAATACCGGGGACCCTCTTTCATTTTCAATTGACGTCGCGCCCCGAAAGGGTGGCGTGGATGGAAAGAATGGATGCGCCGGGACAACAGCCGCTTTTACCACAGCAGCATGCGCTCGGCCTCCTTGCGCAGTTCCGCCCGGAAATCCGGGTGCGCCACGGCAATCAGCCGGTCTACCCGCTGGCGTACACTGGCGCTGCGCAGTTTGGCGATCCCATACTCCGTTACCACATAATCCGTCAGATTCCGGGAGATGGAAACAATGGCGCCCGGTGTCAAAAAAGGCTTGATTTTGGAAACGCGCCCGCCCTTGGCCGTTGCGTGAAGCGCCACAATACCCCGCCCGCCTTTGGAATGATAGGCGCCGTAGGCAAAATCCGTGGCGCCGCCCGTCCCGGTGTATTGCAGGGGACCGATGCTTTCGGAACAGACCTGACCGGTCAGGTCCAGCTCCAGCGCCGTATTGATGGAAACCATGTGATCATTGGCCGCGATGACGGCCGGATCGTTGACGTAGCTGGCCCGTCACAGCTCAATGGCCGGATTGTCCGCCATCAGCGCGTAAAGCTCCGCGTCGCCGTGGGCAAAGGTGGCAATGGTCACGCCGGGGTGCAGGTTCTTGCGGGCGTTGGTAACGGCCCCGGCCCGGATCAGCCGCCCCATAGAGGCGGTCAGCATCTCCGTATGGATCCCCAGGTCGTGCTTGCCGATCAGCTGCTCACCCACCGCGTTGGGAACGCTGCCGATCCCAAGCTGGATACAATCTCCGTCGTGGACCAGAGAGGCCACCTGTTCGGCGATGGCCCGGTCGGCATCGGTGATCGGCGGCTCGTCGGCGAGGGGCAGAGGCGTCTGCGCCTCATAGCAGAAGGAGGCACGGGAAAGCGGGACCCGGCATTCCCCGCAGACCGGAGGGATGCTGGGATTGATCTCAAAAATAACCGTGTCCGCGGCCGCAAGCCCCTCCAGGGTCATTTCCAGGTCAAAGGACAAGGAGACCGTTCCATCCGGGGCGGCCGGGGAAACCGCAGCCACAAAAACGTTGGGGCGCCGGGCCTCCAGAATCGTCTGTGCGGCGCAGTGAAGGTTGGTGGGGACCATGGAATACCGCCGGCTGGACTGGCCCTTCCGGCAGCCGCCGTTATAGAACGTGGAAAGAATGTCGATCCGCCCCTTCAGGGCCGGGTCGTAAACCACAGGGTAGGGGTTCATGATGGTCATGCTCCACAAGGTCACACCCTGTACGCGGGGTGCGATGGTGTGTAGCTTCGAGAGAAAATGGACCGGCTCGTTTCCGAACAGACCGGTCATGATCGTGTCGCCGGATTGGATCTGGTCCAACGCTTCATCCAGCGTTCCGATCTGCGGCATCGTCTGCATTCCGTCCTCCTTGGCATACGTGTTCCGGCTGTTCCGGAACACGGGATCGAACATCAGGATAGCATTCTGCGTTTTTGAAGTCAAGGCTGCCGGAAGGGGGCGGTCCGAAAACGCAGGAGGCCCCGGCACTGAGGATCCCGTTGCTTCTTGCGGCCGGCGCGGAAATAAGGTATTATAAAGCAAAGCAAAATTTGTGGAGGCTTATTTTGTTAAAGGAGTGCATGCCTGATGAAACACCCCCAGAGACTTCGTGTGAAAAACATTCTGATGCTTACGGCGGCGGGGATCATAAACGCCTTTGGCGTTACGCTTTTTCTGACGCCGGTCAAACTGTATGACAGCGGCATTTCGGGGACCTCCATGCTGCTTGAGCAGATCACGCCGCCGTATCTGACACTGTCGCTCTTTCTTCTGCTGCTGAACGTTCCTCTGTTCCTGTTCGGCTTGAAAAGGCAAGGCTTTCTTTTTACCGTCTATGCGATCTATGCCGTTGCGGTCTATTCGCTGTTTGCATGGCTGATCACGGACGTTTTCCCCATCAATGTCCAGATCGCTTCGCCCCTTGCGGGGACCGATCTGCTGCTTTGCGCGCTGTTCGGCGGCGTGATCTCCGGGATCGGCAGCGGCCTGGCCATTCGCTATGGCGGGGCCATGGACGGCATTGAAGTGATGGCGGTCATTTTTTCCAAGCGCATCGGCCTTACCGTGGGCTCGTTCGTGATGATCTACAATCTGCTTTTATACATTGTTTGCGGGATCGTGCTTAGAAGCTGGGTGCTTCCGCTGTACTCCATCGTTACGTATTCGGCCGCCCTGAAAACCGTTGACTTTATTGTGGAGGGCATTGACCGGGCCAAATGCGCCATGATCATCACGGAGCATCCCGACGAAATATGCAGCGCCCTGAGCGAAGCCTTCGGAAGCGGCATGACACAGCTTGAGGCGACAGGCGGCTACTCCAACCGCAAAAAATCGATGATCTATTTCGTGGTCAACCGGTATCAGGTGATCCGGATGAAGGACCTGGTCCACAGCATTGATCCTGCGGCCTACATTACGATCAGCGAGGTTGCCGATGTGTTTTCCAGCAATAACAGCGCGGACGGATGCTGACGGCGTCTTCGGAAGCACCGGGGACCGGCCGAAAGGAAAACCCATGAATCCGGCTTGCGCCGGGCCCGGGTTTGTACTATAATAACTTATTATTGTGCGGACCGGACGGGGGAGGGCGCTGCGTTCCCTTTGATCCGGAATGAGGAGAACAAACGTATGTTTAAAGTGTTGAAAAAAGAGGGCCGGGCCCGACGCGGCGAGTTTTCCTGCGCCCACGGCGGCACGGTGCAGACGCCGGTTTTTATGAACGTCGGCACACAGGCCGCCATCAAGGGCGGCGTTTCTGCGTTTGACCTCAAGGAGGTCGGCTGCCAGATCGAATTGAGCAATACCTACCATCTTCATCTGCGCCCGGGCGACAAGGTTGTGCGGCAAATGGGCGGACTGCATCGCTTCATGAATTGGGACGGCCCGATCCTGACGGATTCCGGCGGATTTCAGGTCTTCTCCCTGGCCGCGCTGCGGAAGATCCGGGAAGAGGGCGTGACTTTTTCCTCGCACATTGACGGCCATCGGATCTTCATGGGGCCGGAAGAGTCCATGCAGATCCAATCCAATCTGGGCAGCGATATTGCCATGGCCTTTGACGAGTGCGTAGAAAACCCGGCGACCTATGAATACGCAAAGGCCAGCTGCGAACGGACGCTCCGCTGGCTGGCGCGCTGCAAGGCGGAGCACGACCGGCTGAATGCGCTGCCGGATACGGTCAATCCTCACCAGATGCTGTTCGGCATCAATCAGGGGGCAACCTTTGCGGATCTGCGGGCCTGGCACATGCAGCAGATCGCGCAGCTGGACTGTGACGGCTATGCGATCGGCGGCCTGGCAGTGGGCGAGCCGGCGGAGGTCATGTATGAAATGATCGACGTGGTGGAACCGTACATGCCGGCGGACAAGCCGCGCTATCTGATGGGGGTCGGCACGCCCAGCAATATCATTGAGGCGGTCAGCCGGGGCGTCGATTTCTTTGACTGCGTGATGCCCTCCCGCAATGGACGGCACGGAAAGCTGTTTACCTGGGAAGGAACGGTGAACATCCTGAACCAAAAGTACGAGACCGATC
This sequence comes from uncultured Dysosmobacter sp., assembly GCA_934563745.1. Lineage (GTDB taxonomy): Bacteria > Bacillota > Clostridia > Oscillospirales > Oscillospiraceae > Oscillibacter. The sequence goes on from CAKTHE010000013.1 coordinate 42,401, forward strand.
CGCATCCGATCAGCGAAAGCTGCGGCTGCCCGGTCTGCCGTCGGTTTTCCAGGGCCTATCTGCGCCATCTTTTCAAGGCGGATGAAGTGCTGGCTCTGCGCCTGGCCGTGCTTCACAATCTGTATTTTTACAACGAGCTGATGGCCCGGATCCGGCAGGCGCTGGAGGCTGGTACGTTCGAGGAATTCCGCCGGCGCTACAGCGGAAAGCTGGAGCTGCGCGCCTGAACGAAAAGAATCCTGGAAAGCCCTTGCAAATACGTCAAATTTTGATATAATATTTTCATTCTGTTTTTAAAGGAGATTGACCATGGGGAATACATATTCCATTATTATGATGTTCGTGTTGCTTGCGATCCTGTATTTCTTTATGATCCGCCCGGAAAACAAGCGGAGAAAGAAAGCGGAGGAGCTGCAGAACAGCCTGAAAAAGGGCGATAAGATCACGACCATCGGCGGCATTGTCGGCACCATTGTCCAGGTGAACGAGGGAACCGTTGTGATCGAGACCAGCGATGACCGCGTGCGGATGGAGATCACCAAGTGGGGTGTTTCCTCTCAGGGCGTTCAGACCACCACGGTCCCCGAGCCGGAAAAGAAGAAAAAGTCCTCCAAGCCGGAGGAGAAGGAAGCGGCGGATGCGTCTTCTTCTCAGGAGGAAACGAAGGAGTAATCCGGCTTTTGGCATAGAAGATCCCTCCCTTGGCATATGCTCGGGTAAGAGCGTATGTCAGGGGAGGTTTTTCTATGGAAAAACAGAGTGTGCGGCGACCCTGGGTCCCGCTGCTTCAGGGCGGAGTGAGTTTGGTTGTGTGCGATCTGGGGCTGCTGATGCTGCTGGCCGCGCTGCTGGTACGGGGGACCCTGCCGGAACGGATGTCCGGGGGGGCACAGCTTGCGTGCGCGGTTTTCTCCGGCTGCGTGGGCGGCTGGGTCAGCGGGCGCCGCGGAGCGTGGGGAACCTTGCCGGGGGCTCTGCTGGGGGCAGCCTGCGGAACGGCAATCCTGCTTTTGGCCGGTATGGCAGCGTACGGCCTTCCGTCCGCAAACGTCCAGAACGGAGCGACGCTGGCAGCCTTGCTTGGCGGGGGAGGCGTGGGCGGCCTTCTGGCCGGCGCCGGAGGCAAGCGCGGAAAGCGTAAAAAGGCGGGGCGCTATCAAAGTGCTTCCGTGGGGAAGCGAAGAGGGTCTATTGGTAAAGTTCACAAATTTTTAAAGAATTAACCGTTTCTGGCGGCCTTGGGTGGGGAAGAGACCCTGGTTTCCGTTGACGGAAGCAAAATTACAGATGTGGGGTCATCAAGCGGCGGCGCCTACCAGATATAGCCGAAGAGGCAGCGGCTGGCGCCGTCGATTTTTTTGCAGTTTCCGAGGTTTACATAATATAGTTTACATAATATTTCGTTATAATTTACAAAAAAGATTGGATTTCCTTGTTTCGCCTTGCAGGATCTTGGATTTTGCAATATGATAAGAAAGAACTTTGTGATAAGCGGCCGCTTTTCATAAATGCTCCGGTAAACACATAGGATTGCGTGAGGTGATGCTGTGTGAGCCGGATCAAGACAGGCCGCTTCCCGCGGTTTGGGACAAAGGTCCCGTTGGCGCCGCTTCTTTTGCTGGCCGGCTTTTTTGCAGCCGGTCTGATTCTCGGACAGGTCCTGTGCGGCCGGATTCCGGAGAGCACGGCAGAAGAGCTGACGCGTTATTTGAAGAATTATTTAGAGCTTGGACAGGGAAAGGCGCGGTCCCTTCAGGCGCTGCCTTCGGCCCTGCTTCTTTATTTCCGTTATCCGCTGCTTGCATTTCTGCTTGGATTTGCTTCCATCGGGATCCTGCTGCTGCCGCTTCTTTCGGCACTCTACGGTTTTTTTCTTTCTTTTTCCGTTTGCTGTTTTGTTTCGGTATTTGGGCCCAAGGGCGTTTTTCTGGCCGCTGCTGTGCTGGGGATCCGCTGTCTGGCTTCTTTACCGTGTTATTTTTTTCTGGCGGTCCCTGCCTTTGTGTCCTCGGCGTCTCTGGCTGTCCTGGCGTTCGGAAGCGGACGGCGGACCGAGCCGGTCCGGCGGGGCGGGTCGTGGCACCGGCTTCTGGCGGTCTGCGCTATACTGTTGGCCGGCGCCGCCGCGGAGCTTGTGCTGACGCCGGCGCTGCTGCGCCTGACGCTGACACGGATCCTGGCCGGATAGAAACAGCGAAGAAGGAGGAGAGGAATGTGTCCGAGGATTACATTGCCGATTATGAAGTGTTTTTGAAAACGGAAAAGCAGGCGTCCCAGAACACAGTCAGCTCCTACCTGCGGGATATCACACAGTTCCAGGCCTATCTGGAAAGCGTTCATACCTGTTCGCTGACCCAGGCGGAGCCGGAAATGATCCGTGCATATATGACCTGGATGCAGGGGCGGGGAAAATCGGCCGCCTCCATCACCCGGTTCGTTGCCTCGGTCAAGTCGTTTTATAATTATCTGTGTTCGGTGGGTGCCGTGGGGGAAAACCCGGCCAAGGGTATGACGGCCGCCCGCTCGGAGCGGAAGTATCCGGAGATTTTGACCAACAAGGAAGTGGAGCTGTTTTTGGAGCAGCCCCAGTGCGTGGATGCCAAGGGCTATCGGGATCACGCCATGCTGGAGCTGCTGTATGCCACCGGTATCCGGGTCAGTGAGCTGATCTCCCTGAATCTGCAGGACCTGAATCTGTCGGCCGGCTTTGTCCACTGCGCCAGCAAGGGGAAGGAGCGGATCATTCCGCTTTATCATACGGCGGTGCGGGCCCTGCAGGATTACGTGCGGGATATCCGCCCGCAGATCATTGCGGACAGTGAGGAGGAAGCGCTGTTCGTCAATATGAGCGGCGAACGCATGAGCCGGCAGGGGTTCTGGAAGATCATCAAGTATTACCAGGAAAAGGCCGGCATCTCTAAGGATATTACCCCCCATACCCTGCGCCATTCTTTTGCTGTGCATCTGCTGGAACACGGGGCGGACCTGCGCTCCATTCAGGAAATGCTGGGCCATGCGGATATTTCTTCGACTCAAATTTATACCCATGTGGTCAAGCGGCAGCTCAAAGACATTTATAACAAAGCCCATCCCCGGGCCTGAGCGGATTGAAAAGCAGCACGGCAGACGCCGTGCTGCTTTTTTTATGGGATCCGGATTTAATCTCCAGGGGCCGTACGTTTCGGCGGCGGAAAAATTTTTTGCGGCACGCAATCAAAAATGGGCCGGGGTGACTCTAATCAGTAGAAAAGAAAGGGGGCGGAATGTTGGACCGGAAGGAATTTGCAGACCGGCTTCAAAATCTGCGCGGCCGGCTTTACAAAACGGCGTTCTTGTATCTGGGGAATGAAGCGGATGCCCTGGAGGCCGTGGACGAGTCGGTTTATCAGGCACTGCGGGCCTTGAAGGACCTGCGTCAGCCGGAGTATTTCGAAACATGGCTGACCCGGATCCTGATTCATCAATGCTGCCGGGAGCTGCGGCGGCGCAGACGCCTGAGTTCCGAGCAGCCTTTGCCGGAATCGGCTGCGGCGGACGCCTACGATGCGCTGCCGCTGAAAGAAGCGGTCCGCCGTTTGCCGGAAGAACTGCGTCAGGTGATCATCCTGCGTTTTTTTGCCGGCTATACGCAGGCGGAAACCGCTGCCATTTTGAACATTCCGCAGGGAACGGCCGCCACCCGTCAGCGCCGGGCGCTGGCGCTGCTGCGGCTGGAGCTGGGAGAGGAGGACCGCCATGGATCGAATGGATGAATATCGGCAGCTGCTTGCGCGCCTGGAAGAGACACCGCCGGAGCTGGAACACACCCTGGAGCGGGCGCAGGATCGTCTGCGCACCGCCCGCCGCCGACGCCTTTGGGGCATCCCCATCGGGAGTCTGGCCGCCTGTCTGGCACTTTTTATCGTCCTGGTCAACTGCTTCCCGACTTTTGCTTCTGCCTGCGGAAAGATCCCGGTCCTGCGCCAGCTGGCGCAGGCAGCCGCATGGTCGCCCAGCCTGTCTGCCGCGGTGGAAAACGAGTATGTTCAGGTGATGAATCAAGCGCAGAGCCAAAACGGCATCACCGCCCGGGTCGAGTATCTGATCGTGGACCGCAGCCGGGTGGACATCTTCTTTTCGCTCACATCCCAAACGCACAGCTGCTTGGACATCGGCGTTTATACGATCACCGTCCCGGATGAAAAGGAAGGCTACGTTTCCACGCTGGGAGCCTATGGGGAAGCGGACGGGGCGCTGCGGGATCTGAGCGTTCACTTTACCGAGCGGGACACTCCGGATCAATTGACATTGACGCTGCCGGTTTATGACAGCACCGCCCAATGGGAGGGGACGGCGGAGGCAGGAAGCGGCGCGCGGGAGACGCTGGCCGAATTCACGTTTACGCTGCACTTCGATCCCACGTATACCCAGAAGGGGACTATGCTGGAGGTGGACCGCAGCTTTACCCTGGATGGCCAGCAGATCACGCTGCAAAGCGTCGAGCTCTATCCCACAAGCCTGCGGCTCAACCTCGCCTGCGCTCCGGAAAATACTGCCGTTTTGACAGGCCTGTATTTTTACGTGGAGGATGAAAACGGCCGCCGCTTTGAACCGGCCGGAGGGCTGAGCGGCATTGCCGATCCGGACACGGCCGCCGTCACCTCCCTCTGGGCCGAAAGCCCCTACTTTTTGAACAGTCGGAATCTGACGCTGCGGATCACCGGAGCGATCTGGCTGGATTCCGATGCACAGCGGGTATGGGTGGATTTGAAAAGCGGCCGCTGCGAAAACCTTCCGGAGGGCGTCCGGATCGAGTGGATCCAACAGACGGCAGACGGATGGACGCTGTCCGCCAGCGCTCCGTACCGTCAGGGAAGCTGCGCCTTGGGGCAGATCTGGCGCGATGCCTGCTTCGATGCGCAGGGTCAGCCGCTTGCTATGGGGGATCAGCGTACGATCACGTCCGCGGTCCTGCGGCCGGACGATGCGGAGGGGACGCTGACGTACCGGGCCGATCTGCAGACGCAGACGGAGGCGCGGTATTCCGATACCATTGTGCTTCCGGGATACACGGGAGACGGGGTCTGGCTTTGTCCGACCTACTCCCGGATCACCCGGCTGGATGTGCCGCTGTCCGTCGCTCTTCCGCGCGAGGGCGAAAACTGAAGAATCCGAAAGGGCGTCTGCAAAAACAGACGCCCTTTTCATGTTGCGCAGAGCCGCAGATTTTGTTATACTGTCTTCATGTGAGTCTGAACATTGATTCAGGATCCGGCTTGATCAGGAGGGGAAATCCGTGCGGATTTTAGGAATCGATCCCGGCGTTGCCACCATCGGCTTCGGCCTGGTGGTTTCGGACCGGGCGCAGGTCCGTATGGAAACCTACGGGGCGATCACCACGCCGGCGGGGCTGCCGCTTTCCAAGCGGCTTTATCAGATCAGCCGGGATATGGAGGCGCTGATCGGACAGCTGGCTCCGGATGTGATCTCCATTGAAGAACTGTTTTTCAACAACAACATTACGACCGGCATTGCTGTGGCGCATGCCCGCGGTGTGATTCTCTGCGCGGCCGAGACGTGCGGGATCCCTCTGTTCGAGTACACGCCCTCCCAGGTCAAGCAGGCCGTGGTGGGATATGGCCGGGCAGAAAAGCGTCAGGTCATGGATATGACCCGGCGGCTTCTGAAGCTGCGGGCCGTTCCCCGGCCGGATGACGCGGCCGACGCGCTGGCACTGGCGATTTGTCACGCCCGCAGCGCCACGTCGCTTCTCAAGCAGAATCCGGGGGCCAAACAGACGGTATAAGGAGCAATACAATCCATGTTTTATTATTTGGACGGAACCGTTGCAGAGATCCTGCCCTATATGGCCGTGGTTGACTGCGGCGGGGTAGGCTACGCCTGCAAAACCACCAACAATACGCTGGCGCACCTGAAAAAGGGGCAGCGCAGCCGGATCTATACCTACCTGCATGTGGGGGACGGGATCTTTGAGCTTTATGGCTTTGCGACCCGGAACGAACTCAACAGCTTCCGGCAGCTGATCGGCGTTTCCGGTGTCGGCCCAAAGGCTGCGCTGGCGATTCTCTCTTCCTCCACGCCGGAGAGCCTTGCCATGGCCGTGATCACCGGGGATGAAAAGGCCCTGACCGCGGCGCCGGGCATCGGCAAGAAGATCGCCCAGCGGATCATTCTGGAGCTGAAGGACAAGCTGCAGAAAGAGACGGCCGGCGGACTGGATCTTGCCTCTGCCGGTGCGGCAGCTGCCGGCACGGTCACCAGCAAGGCTGCGGAGGCTGCCGCCGCCCTGGCGGTGCTGGGCTATTCCGCGCAGGAAACTGCAATGGCCCTGAAGGGGATCGACACGGAGCAGCTTCCCCTGGAGGAGATCATTCGTCAGAGCCTGAAAAAAATGGTGAAGTGAAGGGCTGCTGAGCAGAAGAGGGAGAAGCGGGCTCCGGGCAGGATCCCGGACTCCGCCTGCAAAAGCCGGAAAGGAACCGTATGAGTATTGATTTCGGAAACGATATATACGAAGAGCCGATCGTTGCCAAGACCTTTTTGTCCGAAGACGCCGGGGAGGTTTCTCTGCGCCCGAAGCTGCTGAAGGAATATATCGGGCAGGAAAAGGCCAAGCGCAACCTGTCCATTTTTATCGAGGCGGCCCGTAAACGGATGGAGCCGCTGGATCACGTGCTGCTTCATGGACCGCCTGGCCTTGGAAAAACGACACTGGCCGGCATCATCGCCAACGAGATGGGCGTGAATATCCGCATTACCTCGGGCCCCGCCATTGAAAAGCCCGGGGACCTGGCGGCCCTGCTGACCAATCTGAGCGAAAACGATATCCTCTTTGTGGATGAGATTCACCGGCTTAACCGTTCGGTTGAGGAGATCCTTTATCCGGCCATGGAAGACTATTCCTTGGATATCATCGTGGGGAAGGGGCCTTCCGCCAATTCTATCCGCCTGGATCTGCCCAAGTTTACCCTGATCGGGGCCACCACCCGGGCCGGTCAGCTTTCCGCCCCGCTGCGGGACCGTTTCGGCGTGACCCTCCGGCTGGAGCTTTATACTCCGGAGGAGCTGGCGGAGATCGTTACCCGCAGCGCCGGGATCCTGAACGTGTCCATTGAGCCGGATGGCGCCTTTGAGATCGCCCGCCGGTCCCGGGGGACACCCCGGATTGCAAACCGGATTCTGCGCCGGGTGCGGGACTTTGCGGAAGTGATGGCGGACGGCGTCATCACGCGTGAGGTGGCGGATCAGGCGCTTTCCGCGCTGGAAATCGACTATCTGGGGCTGGACTCTGTGGACCGCCGAATGCTGCTGGCCATGATCGACCATTACGGCGGCGGCCCGGTGGGCCTGGATACGCTGGCGGCGACGATCGGTGAGGAATCCGTTACGCTGGAGGATGTGTATGAGCCCTATCTGATGCAGCTTGGCTTTCTGACGCGGACGCCCCGCGGCCGCTGCGCCACGCAGAAGGCGTATGCGCATCTTCATAAAGAATACCTGGGCCAAATGGAACTTTGAAATAAAGGAGAATGAAGACGATGGGTCTTTTGTTTGGAACCGATGGGATCCGCGGTGTGGTCGGCGAGAATTTAACGGCGGATCGGGCTTTCCGCGTCGGCCAGGCGGTGGCTTCCGTGCTGATGGAGGAAACCGGCCGGCGGCCGGTGATCGTGATCGGTAAGGATACCCGCATTTCCTCCGACATGCTGGAATCCGCGCTGATGGCCGGGATCTGCTCGGTGGGCGGCGATGTGATGCCGCTGGGGACGATCCCCACCCCGGCCGTTGCCTATCTGACGGTGCGGGAACGTGCGGATGCGGGAATTGTGATCTCCGCGTCGCACAATCCGTATGAACACAATGGAATCAAGGTCTTCAACGGCCAAGGCTACAAGCTCTCTGACGAGACGGAGGCCCGCGTGGAAGAGAAAATCCTCTCTCCGGAGGAGATGCCCTGGAAGACCCGGGATGAGATCGGCCGCCGTCACCACGGCATGCGCCAGCTCAAGCAGGATTACATCAATTTTGTGGCGTCTACCATTGAAAGCGACCTTTCCGGCCTGCGCATCCTGGTGGACTGCGCCAACGGCGCCGCCTCCGCCACCGCGCCGGAGCTGTTTGGCCGTTTCAAGGCACACACGGACTTTATCCATAAGGATCCGGATGGCCTCAACATCAACAATCGCTGCGGATCGACGCATCTGGAAGATCTGAGCCGCCAGGTCGTGGCCGGTGGCTACGACATCGGCGTTGCGTTTGACGGCGACGCGGACCGCTGCCTGCTGGTGGATGAAACGGGCGGAGAGATCGACGGAGACAAAGTCCTGGCCGTGTGCGCGGCGGATATGAAGCGCCGCGGAAAGCTGGTCGGAAACACGCTTGTGGCTACGGTTATGAGCAACCTGGGCCTGCACGAGTTTTGCCGCAGCAACGGGATCGACCTGGTCTGCACCAACGTGGGGGACCGGAATGTGCTGGAAAAGATGCTGGCCGGGGATTTCCGGATCGGCGGCGAGCAGTCCGGTCATACGATCTTTACCGATGTGGAAACCACCGGCGACGGGGAAGTGACGGCGCTGCAGTTTTTGCAGGTGCTGAAAACCTCCGGGAAAAAGGCGTCCGTCCTGGCCGGGCAGTGCGCCAAGTATCCCCAGACGCTTATCAACGTCGAGGTACCGCATTCCGGCGGCATGAAGGAAGCGATTATGGCCTCGGAAGCGCTTCGTCAGGCCTGCGAGCGGGAAGAGGTGGCCCTGCAGGGGGCCGGCCGGGTGCTGGTGCGGGCCTCCGGGACGGAATCGCTGATCCGCGTGATGGTCGAAGCGAAAACCGAGGCGATTGCGGATGAAACGGCGCAGCGCCTGGCGAATTTTATAAAATCACTAAAACTGTAAGATTTTGACCGGGACTTTTTGATATTTTACTTGACATTTTCAACAAACAACATATATAATAAGCCTATGTATAAATCCTATATGAGCGATTCTGACCAACTGGATTCTCTCCCGGATGAGGAGCTTTGCAGCCTGTCGGCGCAGGGTGTCCGTTTCGCGGAAGAGGCCTTGGTCACCCGGTATACCCGTTTGGTCCGCAGCTGTGCCCGGCCGTTTTTCCTGGCCGGCGGCGACAGCGAGGATCTGACGCAGGAGGGCATGCTGGGGCTCATCAAGGCGGTGCGTGAGTTTGACGCTTCAAAAGAAGCTTCCTTCCGCACGTATGCCGAACTTTGTATACGAAGCCGGCTGTATTCGGCACTCCGCGCGGCGGCGCGGGATAAGCATATGCCCTTGAATCAGTCGGTTCCCCTGGATACACCCTTCTTTGACAGTAATTCCTACACCTCTGGCCCCCGTAATTTGGCACAGCGCAATCCCGAAGATGATCTCATCGACCGGGAACGTACCAAAAGCCTTTTATCCGGTGTCCGGAAACAGTTGTCCGAGTTCGAAGCGAAGATTTTGGGGTACTATTTAGACGGTCTTTCTTGTCGGGAGATTGCCGAGACAGTCGGCAAAACCCCAAAGTCTGTGGACAACGCTGTGCAGAGAATCCGTCGCAAAGTGGCGCAGCAAATCATTTCCGGCGAATTCAGCGGAAGCTGAACGCAATATATTTTTCTTTTCAAAGAGAGGGTAAAATCATGTACGAAGACAAGACTTTAGTTTGCAAAGAGTGCGGCCAGGAGTTCGTGTTCACCGCTGGTGAGCAGGAGTTCTACGCTGAGCGCGGCTTCCAGAACGAGCCCCAGCGCTGCAAGGCCTGCCGTGATGCCCGCAAGGCTGCTTCCCGCGGTCCCCGGGAGTATTTCACCGCTGTGTGCGCTTCCTGCGGCGGCGAGGCGAGAGTTCCCTTCGAGCCCAAGTCTGACCGTCCTGTCTATTGCAGCGAGTGCTTTGCCAAGATGCGCGAGCAGCAGAGATAATCGGATTTCTTTTCAGAGATCAACGGACGCCCACAGAAGTGGGCGTCCGTTTTATATTTGCAAGGGCATCCTTTCGCTTTTTGTTATTTTCTATTGAATTTTCTTGAAAATTGAGGTATAATACCATCGTTCCATTGTCGGCATTGTCCGGCAAATCTTGTATTGGAGGAATTTCTCATGGTCGAGATCAAGAAAGACACCATCATTGGTGATATCCTGGACGTCGCTCCTCAGACGGCGCCTATCTTCCTGTCCATCGGCATGCACTGCCTGGGCTGCCCGTCTTCCCGCGGTGAAACGGTGGAAGAGGCCTGCATGGTCCACGGCGTGGATGTGGACAAGCTGCTGGCCCTGGTCAACGAAGAGGCCAATAAGGGCGCTACGGAATAAAAAGCCTTAAGACGCATACGGATCCAGATCCGTATGCGTCTTAAACCGATTGCCTGTTTAAGCGGTGGGAGAGAGTATGAGCGGACACAAAAAACTGGAACTGACCCCGCGGCTTCAGGCTTTGGCGGATTGGGTGCCTGTGGGAGAGCGGGTGGCTGATATCGGCACCGATCACGGCTATCTGCCGATTTGGCTGCTTCGCAGCGGAATCTGCCCAGGCGCCATAGCCGGCGATTTGCGTGAGCGCCCTTTGGCGCGGGCGCGCCAGGCGGCTGTGGATTTCGGCGTTCAGGACCGGATGGACACACGCCTTTGCGACGGGCTTTCGGCAGTCGGGCCGGAAGAGGTCTCCACGGTCGTCATTGCCGGAATGGGCGGAGAGACCATTGCCGGGATCCTCGCGGCGGCCCCCTGGACCGCTGATGGCTGCCATACGCTGCTTCTGCAGCCCATGACCCGGCCTGAGACGCTGCGTGCTGCGTTGGCCTCCGGCGGCTATCGGATCGTGCGGGAGCGCTTGGTGCTGGATCGCGGAACACTGTATCCCGTTTTGGCTGTCCGGGGCGGCTCCATGCAGCTGACGCCCGGTCAGGCTTATTGCGGCACGGATCTGACCAACGATCCGCTGGGGGACCGGTATCTGATCGAGCGGATCATCCGGGTTCAGAATACGATATACGGCCTGCGGCAGTCCGCGGTTGAGGCGGACCGCGCACGGCTGGAAGAAAATCGCAGCCTGCTGAAAGAGCTGTTTGAGATGAGGGAGGCGTGGAGAGTTGCCAACTGCACGGGAAATTGAACAAAGTCTGTTCCGCCTGGCTCCCAAAGAGGGGGCTATGAGCTGGGACAATGTGGGCCTTCTGGAAGGAGATCCGGAGGCGCAGGTGCAGCGGGTCCTGGTGGCGCTGGATATTACCGAGGAAGTCGCCGATGAGGCAATGCGTCAGGGCGCGCAGCTGATCGTGGCGCATCACCCTCTGATGAACTGTGCCTGGCTCCCGGTTCAAACGGTGCGCAGCGACACGCCCCAGGGGCATCTTTTGATGAAGCTGATCCGCGCCGGTGTGGCGGCGATCTGCATGCATACCAACCTGGATGTGGCGCAAGGCGGTGTAAACGATGTTCTTGCGGAGGTTTTAAAGCTGGTCGATCCTGGGCCGCTGCCTGGAGATGCAGAGCATCTGTGCCGCTGCGGCACGCTCGATCAGCCGACGGAGCTTTCGGCCTTTGCCGCCCGGGTCTGCCGGGCCCTGCACTCCAACGGCGTCCGCTTTTCCGGTTCGCGCCCGGTGTTTCGGGTCGCGGTGGGCGGCGGTGCCTGCGGTGATTTTATCGATCAGGTCCTCGCAGCCGGATGTGATACCTTTGTCACCTCCGACCTGACCTATCACCAGTTTCTGGATGCCCCCGGGAAGGGAATCAATCTCATTGATGCGGGCCACTTCCCGACCGAGGATCCGATCTGCAATACCCTGGTTTCCTATTTGACGGAGCAGTTTCCTCAGCTGTCCGTTTTCAAATCCGCCTCCCATCGGGAAGCGATCCAATATTTTGTTGAAGGAGAGTAATCATCATGTCCGGACATTCCAAGTGGCATAACATTCAAAAGACCAAGGGCGCCGCAGATGCCAAGCGTTCTGCCGCCTTTACCAAGATCGCAAAGGAAATCATTGTGGCCGTGAAAGAAGGCGGCGGCTCCGGCGATCCGGCGAATAACTCCCGCCTGGCGACCGTCATTGCCAAGGCCAAGGCGGTCAATATGCCGAACGATAACATCAAGCGGACGATCGACAAAGCCCTGGGCGCCGGCAGCACGGAAAACTATGAGTCGGTTACGTACGAGGGCTACGGCCCCGGCGGCGTGGCCGTCATCGTGGAGGCGCTGACGGATAACCGCCAGCGTACGGCGCCCGAGGTGCGGCACTATTTCGACAAGTGCAACGGCAATCTGGGTGCGCAGGGCTGCGTCAGCTGGTCCTTCGACCGTAAGGGCGTGATCGTCATCGATAACGAAGAGGGCGAGCTGGATGAAGATACCGTCATGATGGATGCGCTGGACGCCGGCGCGGCCGACTTTGAAGCGGATGGGACCGCTCTGGAGATCACCACGGATCCGGACGCCTTCAACGACGTTGTCAAGACGCTGGAAGGGAAGGGGTATACCTTCGTAAACGCGGAGATCGAGATGGTTCCCCAGAACTACATCACGCTGACCGCAGAGGGCGACGTGAGGAATATGGAGAAGCTCATCGACATGCTGGAAGACAACGACGACGTGCAGAACGTCTGGCATAACTGGGATAATAACTGAGCCAAAGTAAAAAAGCTCTGCCCATACGGGCAGAGCTTTTTTTGCGAAGTGTGCAGATATGCGCTCAGTGGCCCAGCAGATAGCTGATCCCAAGCAGGATATACATGGGGCCGAAGCAATAGGCCATAAACATCTCCGAATGGGGGACCCGCGTACGGAAGCAATCGGTCAGCAGTAAGATCTCGCTGAAATAGGCTCCGGCCCCAAGAAAATAGGCCACCGCCTTGCAGGTATGTGCGGAGTGAACGGGGAAGAGGGAGATAAAAAACAAAATTGCGGCGGCCGCAACCGCCAGATTGCGAAGCAGCAAGATCGTATGCTCCAGCTTTTTATGATGGCTGTGAGCAATCAGCTCCTCTTCGGAAAGGCCATCATAAATATCATGGACGACTTCTTCGACTTTGTTTAATGAGTTGGGCATACAAAACCTCCAGGCTTTTTCTATTATGATACCAAAATAATTGGTATTTGTACAGGGCTTTTGTATGATGGAAATATGGAAATCCCGCCGGCGTATTCCGCCGACGGGATCGTATCCAAAAACGAGCAAAACTGTAAGCCGGGTTCTGTATTTGACAGTCATCTATCTCGACGCACTGTTGCCAGTACGCTCAAGCCACCCCGGAAGCGGCCGGGCAAGCCTTAATGCTTCCATACCGGTGTTGCTCCGGATAGAGTTTACAGCGTCGCCATGTCTCCATGGGACGGGTGAGCTCTTACCTCGCCTTTCCATCCTTACCCCACGCACGCAGAATCTGCGCGTCCCTCTGAAAGGGAACGGAGGCGGTATCTCTCTGTTGCACTTTTCCTCAGATCGCTCTGGGCGGGCGTTACCCGTTATCCTTGCCCTGTGGAGCCC
>CAKTHE010000014.1 GCA_934563745.1 uncultured Dysosmobacter sp.
CCACCGGCGGCATGGGCATGGGCATCGACCGGGCGGTGATGCTCTTTACCGGCACCGATACCATCCGGGAGGTCATCCTCTTCCCGACGATGAAGCCGCTGGATAAGTAAGCGAAGAGAAACACGAAAATGGGCGATCCCCCTGCGGGACCGCCCGTTTTTTCGGTTGAGGCAGGGCTTTGCGCCTGTGGAAAAGGAGGACGCGATGGCATCCAGTGAGACCTATCTGCACTTTATTCTGGAGCAGCTTTCCGAGCTGCCGGGGATTACATACCGGCGGATGATGGGGGAATACCTGCTTTACGACCGCGGCAGGCTTTTCGGCGGCATTTACGACGACCGCCTGCTGGTAAAGCCGGTCCCGTCGGCAGTGGCCTATCTGCCGGAAGCAGTCTATGAGGCGCCCTATGACGGCGCAAAGAAGCTGCTTTTGGTGGAGCGCGTGGATGACCGGGCGTTTTTGACGGGTTTGCTGCGGGCCATGTATGGGGACCTGCCGGCACCGGGGGAGAAGAAAAGACGCTGAATGTGCGTCCGGCGGACGGAACGCTGCCTGTTTTTTGACAATCATGAAGAAAATGTGCGGGATTTTGAGTAAAAACGACAAAAAATTCTTTCTCTCTCTATATATACGGGATTGCCGCTGGGTGTATAATGATAAAAATAGACCAAATGGGCGCAGATTCGACGGATTCGAAGCACCGCGGACCGACGGCATCCCCGTTCCGACGGAGCGTTTTTTAACCGGAGCAACGCTCAAACGATGCATGAGAAAGAGACAGATGAGATGGGAGACTGAACTATGAAGTGGTTAAAAAGCGCGGGATTCAAAAAAGCGGCGGCTGCGGTTGTGTGCACGGCGCTGGTCGGCACGGTGCTCAGCGGCTGTGGGGAACAGACGGTCCAGGCGGACCCGGTGACGATCACGGTGTGGACCTACTACAACGGTGCTCAGCTGGACAGCTTCAATCAGCTGGTGGAAGAGTTCAATGAGACGGAGGGAAAGAAGCAGGGGATCACGGTGGAAAGCTACAGCCAGGGCAGTGTCAACGACCTGGAGGCCAACGTGCGCAGCGCCGCGGATGGCAAGGTGGGCGCGGAATCCCTGCCCAATATTTTCTCCGCTTATGCCGACACGGCGCAGTATCTGGACAAGCTGGATCTGCTGGTCAATCTGAAGGATTATCTGACGGAAGCGGAATGCGCGGACTATGTGGCGGGCTATCTTGCCGAAGGGGACATTGACGGAAACGGAAGCCTGAAGATCCTGCCGGTGGCGAAATCCACTGAGCTGCTGTTTCTGAACGACACGGATTACCAGACCTTTGCCCAAGCCACCGGCACGGATTACAGCGAGCTGGAGACGGTGGAGGGACTGATCCGCGTGGCGGAGCGCTATTACCAGTGGACGGACGCGCAGACGGAAGAGCCCGACGATGGCCGTGCCTTCTTCGGCAGGGATGCTATGGCCAATTATCTGTTCATCGGCGCGAAGGAGCTGGGAGATACGATTTTCAGCGTGGATGCGGACGGGAAAATGACGGTCACGCTGCAGGAAGCCACGGCCCGCAAGCTGTGGGACAGCTATTACGTTCCGTTTATCAAGGGATACTTCAGCATGGCCGGACGCTTCCGGAGCGATGCTGTGAAGACCGGCAATATTCTGGCCTATGTGGGTTCCAGCTCCAGCGCGACCTTCTTCCCCGCCAGCGCCACCATCAACGATACGGACACACATGACATCGCCCTGAAGGTGCTGCCCTGCCCGTCCTTTGAAGGCCGGCCCAAGTATTCGGTGCAGCAGGGCGCGGGAATGGCCGTCACCCGGAAGAGCGAGGCGGAGATCCAGGCCAGCGTCCTCTTTTTGAAGTGGTTCACCAGTCCGGAGCATAACATTGCCTTTGCGGTGAATTCGGGGTATCTGCCGGTGACCACCGCGGCCAACGACCTGGAGGTTGTGCGCAGCAGCGGCGCGGAGCTGACGGACAATGTGAACAGCGTTCTGCAGGCGGCCTTTGACGCCGTGCACAACACCGAGCTTTATACGCCAAGTGCGTTTTCCAAGGGGAAGGAGGCCCGCTCCGTCCTGGAGTACACGCTCTCCGACCTTGCCGCCCAGGACCGTGAAACGGTGGAAGCGCGCATGGAGCAGGGGATGAGCCGGGAGGCGGCCATGGCCGATTTCCTGAGTGATGCTTCCTTTACGGCCTGGTATCAGGATCTGATGGGGCAGCTGAAAGCCTTTGAGGGCTGACGGGACCGGGCAGGAAAGAGATGAACGGGTACACAGAGAGAAGCCTGGCCCGCAACGGGCCAGGCAAGAAGCGGCGGACCATTTTCAAGACAGTGTTTACGCTGCTTTTGATCGCGGTGGTGCTGGAGATCGGGCTGATGCTCAGCGCCGTTTTCGGCATGGAGATCCCGCAGCGGCTGCGGCGAAATGCCGAACAGATCCTGATGGAGCAGGTGGAAAACCGGGCCAGCTATCTGCGCAGCATGCTGCTGGAAGCGGAGGAGCTGGACTCCTTTATGCGCACGGTCTCCGGCAAAACGCAGCAGTATCTGCGCAGCGGCGGCCGCACCGCGGCTGATCTCAACAGCGTGGAGGAGACGGCGGACCTTCTGAACGATCTGAAGGACGATCTGATCCGGGAGCTGCGCGCCAAGCCGGTGAACGGGATTTTTGTCATCTACAACACGCAGGATCTGCGGAACGTTCCGGAGGAGACGACGCTGCCGGGGATCTATCTGCGGGATCTGGATCCGGATGCGCCGGACTCGGCCCGCAACGAGGATATTTCCTTTGAATTTGCGCCCTCCCGGGTGGTGCACCTGAGCAAGATCAGCACGGATGGCTGCTGGCAGCCCGGGTATGCATATACCGCGGCGGACGGGGCATTTGTGTACAAGCCGTTCCAGGCGGCGTATGAGGACGACGAGCAGAAGGACTATACCTCTTACGGCTACTGGACGGAGCAGCTGTTTCGGCTTCCCGGCGATACCAAGGAGGTGCTGACCTATTCGGTGCCGATCCTTCTGGCGGACGGGACCGTCTGCGGCGTGATCGGCGTGGAATTTCAGGCGGCCTATCTGCAGAGCAAGCTGCCGTATACGGAGCTGAACTATGCGGAGAGCGGCGGTTATCTGCTGGCCTATGTGGACGGAACTACGGCACATGCAAATGCGTACGCACTGCACAGCACCGTGACGTCCAGCCAGAACCAGGCACTTTTGGAGGAGAAGGGTTCCTTCGGCGTGCACTGCGATCACGCCGGAGCGTGGATGACCGTCCAGGGGCAGCGCTACTATGTTTATTCCTGCAATTTGGATTTGTACAGCCGCAACGCACCCTTTTCCAACGATGTGTGGACGCTGTCGGCAACAGTCAGCCGGCAGCAGCTGTACGGATTTTCCAAGGTCGTGCACAACCTGTTCCTGGTGATCGCCGTCGCGATGCTGGCGCTGGGTGCGGTGTCCAGCCTGATCATCAGCCAGAAGATCTCCTGGCCGATCACAAACCTGTACCGCGAGATCCTGGATTATGAGCACGAGGATGTCAGCATGATCCCGAAGCTTCCGGATACCGGGATCGTGGAAGTGGACAGCTTTGCCGACGCCTTTACGAAGCTCAGCCAGGATGTGCTGGACACATCGACCCGGTTTTTGCGGATCATCGAGCTGGCCAGCGTGGAGATCGGCGGCTATGAGCTGCGCTGCGGAGATGAGCGGGTGTATGTCACGGACAACTTTTTCCCGCTGCTGGGAATTGAAAGTCCCAGTTCCATTCCGGTCCCCCGGGAGGAGTTCAGCGCCCTTATGGAACGGTTTTACGCTTCGACCAGGATCGTCTCCCGGTCAGGCAGAAATGAATTTACTTTTGAGGTGGTGGGCACGGACCACGCCCTGCGGTTTATCCTTATGAAGATCCGGGAGGAGAAGGAACGCCAGGTGGGCCTCATCGAGGATGTGACCGATTCGGAGGTTGAGCGCCAGCGGCTGGAGCATGAGCGGGATTTTGACACGCTGACCGGACTGTACAACCGCAGCGCCTTTACCGCACATGTGAAAGAGCTCTTTGCGAAGCCGGAGGCGATCGGGCGCGGAGCGCTGTTTATGTTTGATCTGGACAATCTGAAGAAGATCAACGATCTTTACGGCCACGAGTGGGGAGACGCGTACATTCAGCTTGCCAGCCGCTGCATTCGGGACAATCTGCCCAAGGATGCGGTCTGCTCCCACTTTTCCGGAGATGAGTTCTTCGCCTTTGTCTGCCGCCTGCAGGAGGACGATGCCGCGGCGCAGGCTGCAGAGACGTTTTTGAAAGCGTCCCGGCAGTACATGCTGGAGATGCCGGACGGAACGAAGATCCCGGTCAGCGCTTCGTGCGGGATCGCGCGTTATCCGGAGGACAGCACCGATTATCAGACCCTGCGCAGATATGCGGACTTTGCCATGTATCAGGTCAAAAACAGCCAGAAGGGCAAGGTGAAGCTGTTCGACGCGGCGGCCTATGACCGGAATAACTATGACATCCAGATGCGCCGGGAGCTTGTGCAGCTTTTGGAACAGGAGAGCGTGCAGTATCATTTCCAGCCGATCTTCTCGGCCCGTACCGGCGAGGCGGTTGCCTACGAAGCGCTGATGCGCGTTTATATGGAAACGCTGAAGTCTCCGGGAGACGTTATGTCGGTGGCCCACCGGATGCACAAGCTTTACGAGGTGGAAAAGCTGACGGTCTCAAAATCGCTGAAGACATTCCTGGACCTGCAGGAGAAGCATCTGGTCGGGACGGATACAAAGCTGTTTATCAACTCCATTTCCAGCGTTGTGCTGACGGATGAGGATTTTGCTTCCTGCTATCCGCTGCTGGAGGCCATGCGCGGGCACATGGTGGTCGAGATCACGGAGGGCGAGAAGCTGGACTATGATCTGCTGCGCTGCAAGAAAAAACGCGTGGATGGGCTGGCCAGCTTCGCGTTGGACGATTACGGAAGCGGCTACAGCAACGATACAAACCTGCTGGAGCTTTCGCCGGAGTACATCAAGATCGACTATGGAATCATTCACAATATTGATGCGGACCAAGACAAAAAGCAGATTGTGATCAA
Organism: uncultured Dysosmobacter sp.; assembly: GCA_934563745.1. GTDB lineage: Bacteria > Bacillota > Clostridia > Oscillospirales > Oscillospiraceae > Oscillibacter. The sequence continues at coordinate 5,108 of CAKTHE010000014.1, forward strand.
CATCGTCTCCTATGCCCACCAGCGGGGCAAGAAGATCATTGCGGAAGGCATCGAAACGGCGGAGGAGCTGCACTGCGTGATCGGCCTGGGGGTCGATCTGCTGCAGGGCTTCTTCCTGGCGCGGCCGACGGCGGTGCCGAATCCCGCCGCTCCGGAAGCGCTGGAGATCATTGAAGCGCTGCAGAAAGAGCGGGAGGAGCAGACCCTTTAAACCAAAACCAAAAGGCCGCTTTATAAAACGCCCCGGAACGGAACTCCGTTCCGGGGCGTTTTTGCCGGCCTGCGTCTGCCGCGGCGGACGGAAACAAAAGACCGGCCTTGACGCTCCTGAGAAAAGTGAGTATAATAAAGCGGACTTGCCATTGGATATACATTATATTATAGTAAGCACACGGTTTCAGGCAGAGAGGAGGGCGAACGAACCGATGGAACGGATCACCAGCCGCAGCAATCCTCTTTGCACGCATATTCGCAAGCTGGAGACGTCGCCGGCCTATCGCCGCAGCTGCGGTGAATTTTTGTGCGACAGCCCAAAGCTTTTGGGAGAGGCACTGCTCTGGCAGCCGGATCGGATCCGTACGGTGGTATATGCGGAGGGAACGGCACTGCCGGCGCTGCCGGAGGGGGTTCGCTGCGTGGAGGTCCCGCTGTCCCTGATGGGGACGCTTTCCCCGGCTCGGGCGCCCCAGGGCGTTCTGGCCCTGTGTGCCCTTCCGGAGGCAGGCCTTCCGGAGCGGCTTTCGGGACGGCGCTATGTGGTGCTGGACGGGGTACAGGACCCGGGAAACGTGGGGACGATCCTGCGCACGGCCGATGCCTTCGGGGCAGATGGGCTGTTTCTGCTGCCCGGCTGCGCGGATCCCTTCGGCCCCAAGACGGTGCGGGCCTCCATGGGGGCAGTGTTCCGCTGCCCGGTTTGGAGCACAGGGGCGGAGGAACTGGCCGCTCTGCTGAAAAAAAGCGGGATCCCCCTGTATGGGGCGGCCCTGCAGGAGGATACGCTGGATGTGCGGCGGGTGGATTACACTCGGTGCGCGGCAGCCATCGGAAGCGAGGGCCGCGGCCTTTCTCCGGCGGTGCTGTCTCTGTGTGACCGGACGGTGAAGATCCCCATGCGCGCCCGGTGTGAGTCGCTGAATGCGGCCATGGCGGCCAGCGTGCTGCTGTGGGAGATGGCCCGGGAGGACGAAACGGAAGAATCAAACGAACAAAGGGGCTGAGGCGTTGTGTCCATGCTCAAATACTGGCTGTGGCTCGGGGAACTGCCGGGCCTGAAAAATCAGACGCGCCTTGCGCTGCTGGAGCATTTCGGCTCGCCGGAAGCGGCGTACTACGCGGATCCGGGAGAGGTCGCTTTGACGGAGGGGATCACCCGGGAGCAGGCGGACCGCCTGAAAAACAAGGACCTTTCCGAGGCGGACCGGATCCTGGGCGCATGCGAAAAGGAAAACCTGCAGATCCTGACGCTGCAGGATGCGGCCTATCCGGTCCGGCTGCGCAATATCTACGACCCGCCCTGCGTACTCTATGTCAAGGGGCGTCTGCCGGCTATTGACGAAGAGGCGGCCATTGCAGTGGTCGGAACGCGCACGGCAACGCCCTACGGACTGCGGGAGGCAGAGAAGTTCGGCTTCGGCCTTGCCAAGGGCGGCGCCGCAGTGGTTTCGGGCCTGGCCCGGGGCATCGACTCAGCCGCGGCACGGGGCGCGCTGCGGGCCGGCGGAATGACGATCGGCGTGGTCGGAAACGGCCTGGATGTGATCTATCCGCCGGAGAACCGCTATCTTTACGAAGATGTGGCGGCAGCCGGTGCGCTGATCAGCGAGTATTCCCCCGGAACGGAGCCGGCCGGGAAACACTTTCCCGTACGAAACCGGATCCTGTCGGGGCTGAGCCTGGCAACGCTGGTCATTGAAGCGCCGGAGAAAAGCGGCGCGCTGATCACAGCCGGTACGGCCCTGGAGCAGGGACGGGATGTCTTTGCCGTGCCCGGGCCGGTGGATGCACCGATGAGCCGGGGCTGCAACCGGCTGATCCGGGATGGAGCGGGCCTGGCCGCGGATCCGTGGGATATTTTGCGGGAATACGCGGCCCGCTGGCCGGAAAAGATCCGGGAAGAGGGTGCCCGGGAGAAGCCGCGGGTCCTGGGCTATCAGGAACGGGAGGCGGCGCATGCGCCGACCCGGCCGGCCCGGGAGACACTGAGCCTTTCCAAGGCGGATACGGAACTGACGGACGATCAGATCGCGATCCTGAAAACGCTGGGGGATGAGCCCATGCTGGTGGATGACCTGATCGAGGCGACGCAGATTCCGGCCCGGCGGGTGCTGTCCGCCCTGACGATGCTTGAAATTGAAAACTACGTGCAGCAGAGCAGCGGGAAGCGCTATGCCCGCAATGTTGTGCTGACAGACTGAATTTGACGGAAGAGACAACCGGAGGGAACGTATGGCAAAACACAGCCTGGTGATCGTGGAGTCGCCGGCCAAGGCGAAAACGATCGGGAAATACCTGGGCAGAAATTTTGAAGTCAAGGCCTGCATGGGTCACCTGCGCGATCTGCCCAAAAGCGTGTTGGGCGTGGATACGGCGCATGATTTTGAGCCGGTCTATAAGCCCATCAAAGGCAAAGAGGATATCATTCACGATTTGAAAAAATCTGCCGACGAGGCGGATATGGTCTATCTCGCGACCGACCCGGACCGCGAGGGAGAGGCCATTTCCTGGCACCTGAAACAGCTTTTGGATCTGCCGGATGAAAAGACCCGGCGCGTCACCTTCAACGAGATCACCAAGGGCGTGGTGCAGGAAAGCATCCGGGAGCCCCGGGCCATCGATCAGAACCTGGTGGATGCGCAGCAGGCGCGCCGGATCCTGGACCGGATCGTGGGCTATGAGCTCAGCCCGCTGCTCTGGAAAAAGATCCGCCGGGGCCTGTCCGCCGGACGGGTCCAGTCCGTGGCGACCCGCATGGTGGACGACCGGGACCGGGAGATCGAGGAGTTCAAGCCGGAGGAATACTGGACGCTGGATGTAAACCTGATGGGCAACGACCTGAAGAAGCTGGAGTTCAGCGCCCGCTATTACGGGAAGAACGGAAAAAAAGCGGAGCTTCGCTCTTCGGAAGACGTAGAGACCGTTGTCCGGGAGACCGAACAGGAGACCTTTCTGGTCAAGTCCGTCAAGCGGACGGATAAGCAGCGTTCCCCGTCGCCGCCCTTTACCACGTCCACCATGCAGCAGGAGGCGTCCCGCAAGCTTTCCATGACGCCCCGCCGGACCATGGCCATCGCCCAGCAGCTTTATGAGGGTGTGGACATCGAGGGCGAGGGGACCGTCGGCCTGATCACCTATATGCGTACGGACTCGCTGCGCATCAGCGAAGAGGCTATTGCCGCCGCCCGGACGTTTATCGGCGGCCGCTACGGAACGGAGTATTATCCTGCGACGCCGCACCGCTACAAGGCCAAGGCCGGCGCGCAGGACGCCCATGAGGCGATTCGGCCCAGCAATGTGGAGCTGACGCCGGAGCGGGTGAAAAAGGATCTGACCGGCGAGCAGTACCGGCTGTACCGCCTGATCTGGAGCCGCTTTCTGGCCTGCCAGATGGCCAACGCCGTCTATGACAGCGTAGCCGTGGAGGTGGAATCGGCCTCCCACGGGTTCCGGGCCAGCTCCTCCAGCCTGAAGTTTGCAGGCTATACCGCCGTTTACGAAGAGGGGCGGGATGAGGAAAAGGAGGAAAAATATTCCCCCCTGCCGGAGCTGCAGGAGGGAGAGGCCCTGACGCTGAAGGATTTCTCCCGGGAGCAGCACTTTACGCAGCCGCCCGCGCATTATACGGACGCCACGCTCATCCGTGCCATGGAGGAGCAGGGAATCGGCCGTCCCTCCACCTATGCGCCCACGGTTTCCACGATCATTGACCGGGAATATGTGGTGCGGGAGGGCAAATACCTGCACATTACAAATCTGGGCCGCGTCGTCACGGCGCTGATGAAGGAGCGCTTTGCGGACATTGCGGACCTGAAATTCACGGCCAATATGGAAAAGCAGCTGGACTCCGTGGAAGAGGGAACGACGCCCTGGAAAACCATCCTGCGGGAGTTTTACGGCCCCTTTGAAAAGAATCTGACCGATGCGGAGACGGCATTGGAGGGGACCCGTATCAAGGTGCCGGATGAGGTTTCCGACGAGAAGTGCGACCTGTGCGGGCGCAACATGGTTGTAAAGAGCGGCCGGTTTGGCCGGTTTTTGGCCTGCCCGGGCTATCCGGAGTGCAAATTCACAAAGCCGCTGGTGGTGGAGATGCCAGGCCGCTGCCCCAAGTGCGGCGGCCGGATCCTGAAGAAGACCTCCCGCAACGGGTATACCTATTACGGCTGTGAACACAACAACGACAAAAATGAGGCCAGCAAGTGCGACTTCATGACCTGGGATGTGCCGGTGAAGGATGACTGTCCGGTGTGCGGACATACCCAGTTTAAAAAAGCGGGCAAGGGGTTCCGCAAGCCCTTCTGCATCAATCCGGAATGCGCCAACTTCCTGCCGGAGGATCAGCGGGGCTATCCCAAGCGGAAGAGTGCCGCCGGCAAGGAGAGCGCCGCAGCCGAAAAGGCCGGTGAGCAGGCGGCAGCCGCCGCGGAGGAGCAGCCGGCCCAGGAGAAAAAGAAACCTGCGCGCAAGAGTACCGCGGCCAAGACCGGAAAGACCGCCGCGGCAAAGAAGACGGCGGCAAAAGCGGCAAAGACGGCCGCGGCGGAAGGGGCCGCAGAGGTAAAAAAGCCGGCCAGGAAGGCGGCTGCCGGAGAGACCCGTAAGAAGGCGGCTGCGAAAAAGACGCCTGAAAAAGAAGAGGAGTAAGAGATGCGATGACGGTAACGGTAATCGGAGCAGGGCTGTCCGGCTGTGAGGCAGCGTGGCAGCTGGCCCAGCGGGGCGTGGATGTCGTCTTGTACGAGATGAAGCCGGAAAAGAAAACGCCGGCTCACTCCAGCGGGGATTTTGCGGAGCTGTGCTGCTCCAACTCCCTCCGTTCGGATCAGCTGGAGAATGCGGTGGGCCTTCTGAAAGAGGAGCTGCGGCGCCTGGATTCGCTGATCCTGGCCTGCGCCGACGCGACCCGGGTGGAGGCCGGTGGAGCCCTGGCTGTGGACCGTTACGGATTTTCCGGGCTGGTGACGGAAAAGATCCGCTCGCATCCCCGCATTACGGTGCGGGAACAGGAGGTTGTACAGCTGCCTCCGGAGGGAACGGTGATCGTGGCCTCCGGACCGCTGACGTCCGATGCACTGGCTGAGCAGCTTCAGGGCTTGCTGGGCGAGGCGTCTGCGCTGCATTTTTATGACGCGGCGGCCCCGCTGGTGGCGGCGGAAAGCGTGGATATGGAGCAGGCCTGGCTGGGCTCCCGCTACGACCGGGGAACTCCGGATTATGTAAACTGCCCCATGACGGAGGAAGAATATGACGCTTTCTGGCAGGCATTGACCACGGCTCAGGAGGCGGAGGTACACGGGTTTGAGGATCAGAAGGTGTTTGAAGGCTGCATGCCGGTGGAGGTCATGGCCCGGCGCGGCCACGACACGCTGTGCTATGGCCCGCTGAAGCCCCGGGGGCTGCGGGATCCACGGACCGGAAAGGAACCCTATGCAGTGGTGCAGCTGCGCCGGGATAATGCGGAAGGGACGGTTTACAATCTGGTGGGATTTCAGACGCATCTGCGCTTCCCGGAGCAGAAGCGGGTCTTTTCCATGATTCCGGCCCTGCACGCGGCGGAGTTTTTGCGCTATGGCGTGATGCACCGTAATACCTTTATGGATTCCCCCAGACTGCTGAACCGCTATTATCAGCTGAAAAGCGACCCCCGCATTTCCTTTGCCGGGCAGATGACCGGTGTGGAGGGGTATGTGGAATCGGCTGCCTCCGGATTTCTGGTCGGAGTGGAGACGGCCCGCCGCCTGCTGGGGCGGCCTCCGGCGGATTTCCCGCAGGAAACGGCCATCGGTGCCCTGGCGCTGTACATCAGCAGCCACGCGGGAGGGAATTTCCAGCCTATGAATGTGAACTTTGGGATCATACCGCCGCTGGACCATCGGGTCCGGGGAAAGCGCAACAAAAATGCGGAGCTTTCGGCCCGTGCCCTGGCGCGGATCGACGCGATGCAGGCGGATGTGCGCGCTGACGTGCGGGCAGGATCGCCGGAAAGGGAGACGCTATGAAAATCATCATTGACGCCATGGGCGGCGATAACGCGCCCAAGGCCATGGTCCAGGGGGCCCTTCTGGCCCGGAAGGAGTGGCCGGATACGGAGATTGTCCTGACGGGCCGGGAGGAGGCAATCCGCGCGGCGGCCGTGGAGTGCGGCGCGGCGGAGCTTCCCGAAGGGATCACCATCCGCCCGGCCTCGGAAGTGATCGAAATGTCGGATGACCCGGCCATGGCCTTTAAGCGGAAGAAGGACTCCTCCATGACCGTGGGACTCAATATGCTGCGGGATGGGGAGGGCGACGCCTTTATTTCGGCCGGCTCCACCGGCGCGCTGCTCTCGGGCGCCACGCTGGTGGTCAAACGGATCCGCGGGATCCGGCGGGCCGCGATGGCGCCGGTGATTCCCTCCGCCGCCGGACAGATGGTGCTGTGCGACTGCGGCGCCAATGCCGAGTGCACGGCGGAATACCTGCTGCAGTTTGCCTTTCTGGGCAGTTTTTTTGCCAAGCGTATGCTTGGGATCGAGCGGCCCCGGGTGGGCCTTCTGAACATCGGCGCGGAGGAGGAGAAGGGCGACGCCCTGCGCCATGAGACGTTTGCGCTGCTGCAGGCGGCGGACGCGGCGGGCCGGATCCATTTTATCGGCAATGTGGAGGCTTCCACGGCGATGATGGGCGGGGCCGACGTGGTCGTGGCGGACGGCTTTACCGGAAACGTTCTGCTCAAGGGCATTGAGGGAACGGCCAAGATGATGTCCGGTGTGATCAAGAAAATGTTCTTGTCCAGCGGCAAGACCAAGGTCGCGGCCCTGCTGGTGAAAGATGAGTTCGGCGCTGTGAAGAAGATGCTGGATCCCAGCGAGGTGGGCGGCACGCCCTTCCTGGGGATTTCCAAGCCGGTTTTGAAGGCGCACGGCTCCTCGGATGCCCGGGCGGTCTTCAATGCGGTGCGCCAGGCCCGAAGCTTTGCTGCCAGCGGCTTTATTGATGACGTCGAGGCCAACATCGATTATATGCGCCTGGACCGGAACGGGGAAAGAACGTAAATTCCCTATTGACAGGCCACGGCCCTTGCCGTATGATACCCAAGTGAAAACCGACTTTTGCTAAGGAGTGAAAGCGAGCATGTCCAACGAAGAAATTTTGAAGACGATGCAGGACCTGGTTGCGGAACAGTTTGCAGTGGAACCGGATGAGGTGAATGTGAACACATCCTTTGAAGAGGATCTGGGCGCAGACTCCGTCGATCTGGTGGAGCTGGTAATGGCTATGGAAGAGGAATTTGATGTGGGCGAGATCCCCGAGAGCGAGCTCTCCGAGCTCAAGACCGTGGGGGATGCGGTCCAGTTCCTGGCCGGAAAGCTGAACACGTAACCAATTAGGCGCACATGAGGCCCCGCTGCAGGCGGGGTCTCCTTTTCAAAGGGGGAACCGGAATGGAAGCATTGGAGCAAAAATTGAATTATACCTTCCGCCGGCCGGAGCTCTTGTCCGAGGCGCTGAATCACAGTTCCTATGCCAACGAGCACCGGGCGGCCCATCTGAACAGCAACGAGCGGCTGGAGTTTTTGGGCGACTCCGTACTGGGCTTTGTCACGGCGGCTTTTCTGTTCCGCCAGCACCCGGACCTTCCGGAGGGGGATCTGACCCGCATCCGGGCGGCCCTGGTGTGTGAGCAGAGCCTTTACGAGGTGGCGCAAAAGCTGGAGCTGGGACGTTATCTGAAACTCGGGCGCGGGGAAGAGGCCGGCGGCGGCCGTCAGCGCACCTCCATCCTGGCAGACGCCACGGAGGCGGTTTTTGCGGCGGTCTATCTGGACGGAGGCATCCAGGCGGCATCGGATCTGATCCATCGGGTGCTGCTGGATGCGGAAAAGGAAGAAGCGGTGGAGGAACGCCGCCGGGATTTCAAGACTGCGCTGCAGGAATTGGTGCAGCGGCAGGCGGACCAGGTCTTGGCCTACCGAATGGTGGGAGAGCACGGCCCGGATCACGACAAGACCTTCCAGGCGGAGGTGCTGCTCAACGGCGGCGTGATCGGAAGCGGCTCCGGCCACAGCAAGAAGGAAGCGGAACAGATGGCGGCCAAGGCGGCCCTGGGCGCACTGGAAAAAGAATAAGGAATGGCATGAAAGCGCTGCCCTGCGGGGCGGCGCTTTTTGCTTTGCGGCACGATTGACAGGCGCAGGCGACCTCTGATAAAATGAGGAAAACAGAGGAAAGAGAGGCTGCGGGATGAAAAAGAATGTTCTGGCTCTTTTTTTGGCAATGATCCTGTGCGCGTATCCGGTGTGCGCCGTGGAGGGCACCGGCTTTTCCGTGGATATTCCGGAAGACTGGACGGCGGCGGACCGGGATGACGGAACGTATGAGTACGATTCACCGGACGAGTCCATTTCCTTCGTGGTGATCCCCAGTGACAACGAAGACGGAGGCAATCCCTTTGACCTGAGCGAAGAAGACATGATCGACGTTGCGGATGAGATCGGCGACAGTCTGCGCAGCCAATTGGAGCAGAGTATGACCGATCAGGATTTCCCCTGCCGGGTGGAGGAGCGGAAGAAGGACCTCCGTCTTACGGAGTGGGGGGATGGGCAGCCGGCGGTGCTACTGGATGCCAGCTTCGATGTCCGCTATGACGATGAAGAGAGCGGAGAGATGGTTTTCCCGTTGTATCTGTATTTCGGGATCCTGCTGGCGAAGGAGCACTGCTTCTGCGTGGGCTATATCACCACGACCCAGGAGGCCTTGCAGACCGCCCGGGGCAGCGGCGTGATGGAGTCCTTCCGCATTACGGAGGCGGTTTTTGACGCGCCGACTGCCGTCACTACATGGGAGGATGTCCTGTTTCGTGTGGGCGGCTATGCGCTCATCGGTGCTGTGGGGGGCCTGATCTGGCATAAAGCCAGCGAGCGGAGGAAGGCGAAGAAAGCAGAAATGGAAGAGAATTCTTCTTCCGAAGAACGCTGAGATAAGGAGGCAGGGCCTAAGGCTCCGCCTCCTTCAGCTTATCGAAAAACCTCGTAGAGTTCCGCCGCGCACGGCGGAATGAAATGTCAATCTGTTTTGTCCGGCGGCGTGTACGTCGGGCAAAACACATTACGTGCTGCAAGTGTGGAATTTGTGCGCGGTTTGCGCACAAATTATGCGCGCAGCGGCACGCAGCCTTTCTCAAACGCGAACCCAGCGAAGCGGATCGCGTTTGACAAGCTCAAGAAGGCAGGGCCATAGGCTCTGCCTCCTTATTTATGTAAACCGGCAAATATGACTGGAATTTCGGCAGGGGCTGTGCTATACTGATACAACATGAGATTTTAAGAATTAAGGAGCGTGAGCGACTTGTCTTTTTTGACTGCGATCGTGTTGGGGCTTGTCCAGGGCATCACGGAATTTTTACCGATCTCCAGTTCCGGCCATCTGGCCATTGCGGGCCAACTGCTGAACATGAACGGGACGGAAGAGATTCCGGGCTTTTTTGACGTGCTGCTGCATCTGGGCACGCTGGCGGCTGTATTTGTGGCCTATTGGGAGGAGATCCGGGAGATGATCCTGGAATTTTTCCGCGGGATCGGCGACTTGGTTCATCGGACGACGCCGAATCCGGTCCCTCCGGCCCGGCGGATGATCCTGCTGGTGATTCTGGGAACGCTGCCGCTGTTTGTGATTCTCCCGTTTAAAGACTGGATCGAGAGCCTGTCCGGGAATCTGTACATAGTGGCGGCGGCACTGATTGTGACGGGCTTTTTGCTGTTTGCGTCGGACCGGGTGCGCCGGGGCCGCAAGACGGAGCGCAGCGCCCGTATGAGAGATGCGCTGCTGGTGGGCGTGGCGCAGGCGGCGGCTACCTGCCCGGGCCTGTCCCGCTCCGGCACCACCATTGCGGCGGGCTGCCTGGTGGGATTTGAGCGGAAATTTGCCGTGCGCTATTCGTTCATTTTATCCATCCCGGCCATTCTGGGCGCCAATATCCTGAGCCTGAAGGACGCGCTGGCTGCGGGGATCGATACCGCTTCCGTGCCGGCCTATCTGCTGGGTGTTGTAGTGGCGGGCCTGGTGGGCTACGCGTGTATCCGCCTTTTGAAAATGCTGGCGGATAAGGGCAGATTCGGCGCATTTGCCTATTACTGCTGGGCGGTTGGCGCGCTGACGCTGATTCTGACGCTGCTGCGGGGCTGAGGGGGCGGCCGGGCCGATTTTTACAGGCCCGCGGCCGCCGTGATCCGGGCGGATGAAGACGATGAAAAAACAACAGGAGGTGTGGCTTCGTGGCAGCTGCTGCGCAGAAGAAATCCACAACAGGCAATGGAAGTAAGAAAAAAAGCGGAAAAGCAAGCGGCTCTTCCCAGTCCCGGAGCAGGCAGCCGGCCCGGAAGGAGCCGGAAAAGCGCCCTATCCGCCGGGAGGTATGGGGCGTTGTATTGCTGCTGCTGGCCTTATGCGTGATCGTCAGCTATTTCGGGATTCAGGCGATTTTTATCGATTGGCTCGCCGCGGTGCTGAAGGGCCTGTTTGGCTATGGCTATTGGCTTTGCGGCGCGGCGTTGGTCCTTTCGTCCATTATTTTGCTCTTTCACCGAGGGCGGCCCGTTCGTCTGCGGGTCACCTGCGCCCTGCTGATCCCGGCCGTGCTGGGAAGTCTGGCCCATATGGTGCTGAACGCGCAGACCTATACATCCTCGGTGAAGATCCTGCCGGCACTGTGGAAGTCCGGCCTGGCGCTGAAATCCGGCGGTGCGATCGCCGGCTCCGTGGCGGTGGGCTCGGTGGCGGTTTTTTCCCGGATCGCGTCGATCATCTTTTTTACGGCGCTGCTGGTGGTGCTGATTATGGTGGCGTTCCGGCTGACGGTGGGCGCTTTGATCGAAAAAAGCCGTAATCGGCCGCAGTATGAAGAAGAGCCGGAGCCGGAGCGGCGGGAAGCGGCGATCCGCATGGTTCCGCTGGAGCCGAAGCGCCGCCCGGCGGATCCGGGCCGGCCGAAGCCGGTGATCGATATCCCGCTGGATGATGAGACTCCTGCGCTGCCGCTGAAAAAGAAGCCGGGCCTTTTGACGGGCTTTTTCCGGCATAAGTCGGAAGGGCAGATCACGCCGGATCAGCTGCTGCGGGATGACGAGACGCCGAAGGCCGCGCCGACGGAGCCTGCGGTCCGTCCGGCCGTCAAAGCCGCAGACACGCAGGATGAGCCGGTGCGGGAAACGGCGCCGACGGCTGTGATCCGTATGCCGGAGCAGCCTGCGCCGCCTGCCGCAATGACTCCGCCCGCACCGGCCCCGGTTCCCGAGAAGCCGGCGGCGGTGGCAAAGGAAGTGGCGGCGGCGACCACGGCGGTCACGGAGGAGATCGAGCGCAATCTGGCGGAAGGGGAGGCACCCTATCAGTTTCCTCCGATCACGCTGCTGGATGAGAACCGCAGCACCAATTACGCGGAAGTGGGGGCGGAGCTGCGCAACAATTCCCGCCGCCTGGCAGAGACTCTACGCAGCTTTGGCGTGGATGCAAAGCCGGGGGAGGTGGTGCACGGCCCCTCGGTCACCCGGTATGAGTTTACGCTGGACCAGGGTGTGAAGCTTTCCAAAATCACCAATCTGGCGGATGACATCGCCCTGGCGCTGGGCGCCACCGGCGTGCGCATTGCGCCGATCCCGGACCGGATCTCCGTAGTGGGGATCGAGGTCCCCAACAAACAGGTGACGCCGGTTCTGATCCGGGACGTGATCGAGTCCCGGGAGTTTACCGAGCATCCTTCCAAGGTGGCCTTTGCGCTGGGACGGGACATCGGCGGACGGAATATCATCGGCAATATTGAAAAGCTGCCCCATGTGCTGATTGCTGGCACCACCGGCTCCGGCAAATCTGTGTGCACCAACTCGCTGATCGTCAGCCTGCTGTACAAATCCACGCCGGACGAGGTGCGCTTTATCATGGTGGATCCCAAGATGGTGGAGCTGGCGCCCTACAACGGCATCCCGCATCTGCTGATCCCGGTCGTGACCGATCCGAAGAAGGCGGCGGGGGCGCTGCAGTGGGCTGTGTTTGAAATGATGAAGCGCTATAAGCTTTTTTCCGAGCACGGTGTGAAGAAGCTGGAAGAGTTCAATAAGCTGGCCCGCACGACCGACGAGCTGGAGACGATGCCCTCCGTGGTCGTGGTGATCGATGAGCTGGCGGATCTGATGCTGGTGGCTGCCAAGGAAGTGGAAGAGTCTATCTGCCGTGTGGCACAGATGGGCCGTGCCGCCGGTGTGCACCTGGTGATCGCGACCCAGCGTCCTTCCGCGGATGTGATCACCGGTTTGATGAAGGCCAATATTCCCAGCCGGATCGCATTTGCGGTGGCATCCTCGCTGGAGTCCCGGATCATTCTGGATACGGCCGGTGCCGAAAAGCTGGTGGGGCGGGGCGATATGCTCTATGCGCCGCTGGGGGTCGGAAAGCCGACCCGGGTACAGGGCTGCATGATCACGCCGGAGGAGATCGAACGGGTCGTGGAATTTGTGAAATCCTCCGGTGAGGCGCACTACGACCAGGAGGTCCTGCAGAAAATCGAAGAGAGCGTCCAGGATAAGGAAACCAAGGGCGGCGGCAAAAATGCGCCTGCGGCCCAGGACCGGGCCGATGACGGGGATGAGCTGCTGCCGGCGGCGGTGGATGTGGTCCTGGAGACCGGACAGGCCTCTGTGTCGATGCTGCAGCGGCGGCTGAAGCTGGGGTATTCCCGGGCGGCCCGCCTGGTGGATCAGATGGAAGAGCGGGGCATTGTGGGCCCGTTTGAAGGCTCCAAGCCCCGGCAGGTCCTCATCAGCCGGGAGCGCTGGGAAGAGCTGCAGATGGGCGGCCCGGACCGGGTGGAAGAGGCCGGACCGGAACCGGAGGCGTGACGGCTCCCGCGTGGGGCGGCACCTGTGCATCCGGAATCAAACGTTTGCAGGGCAATTATAGATAGTTCCCGGCCAAACAGCGGAGAAAAAATTGGAAAAAACGGCGGAATGGGCGCGGTTGACATGCCGCTTCATTGTGCTAAAATGAGACATCATGGTGTTATAATTCATAGGGAGGAATGAACATGAAGTTCTCCAGCAAGATTGAAAAATGCGGCCTGTCGCCCATGCGCAAGTTTCATCCGTATGCGCTGGCCGCTGTTGAAAAGGGACGCAAAATCTATCACCTGAATATCGGGCAGCCGGATATCGAGACGCCGCCGGCCTTCTTTGAGGCTGTGCGCAGCTTCCATCAGCCTGTGCTGGAATATGCGCCCTCCGCCGGAATGCCGGAGTTTCTGAAGGCGGTTCAGAAGTACTACGACGCCCTGGATATCCATTTTGACACGGCGGATATGCTGGCGACGACCGGCGGCAGCGAGGCCCTTCAGATCGCGTTGGCCTGCATTCTGGACGACGGCGATGAGATCCTGATTCCGGAGCCGTTCTATCCCAACTACAATACTTTTGTGCGCGTGACCGGCGCGTCGATCCATCCCATTCCCACCCGTCCGGAGGAAGGGTATCATTACGCTGACCGGGAAAAGATCGAGGCGCAGATCAACGAGCACACCCGCGCCATTATGGTGACCAATCCCGGCAACCCCACCGGTGTGGTGCTGACCCACGAGGAAATGCGGATGATCGTGGATGTGGCCAAGGAGCACAATCTGTTTGTCATCGGCGACGAGGTGTACCGCGAGTTTGTCTACGGCGGCGAGAAGCTGGCCAGCCTGGGCGAATTTACCGATGCGGCGGAAAACGTGATCGTCATCGATTCGGTGTCCAAGCGCTTCTCCGCCTGCGGCGCGCGGGTGGGTGTTTTGATTTCCCGAAACCGGGAGCTGATGGCCCAGGCGATGAAGATCTGCCAGGGACGTTTGTGCTCGGCCACGCTGGATCAGCAGGGGGCAGCCGCTCTTTACACGGTGGACGAGTCTTATTTTGCCAAGGTGCGGGATGAGTATAAGCGCCGCCGGGATACGGTGATGGAGAAGATCCGTAAGATCCCCGGCGTGGTGTGCGAGTGCCCCAAGGGTGCGTTCTACATCATGGCCGCGCTGCCGGTGGATGATGCGGACAAGTTCCAGACCTGGCTGTTGGAGGAGTTTGAGGATCACGGCGATACGGTGATGTTTGCACCGGGCGAAAGCTTCTATGCGACGCCGGGGAAGGGCAAAAACGAGATCCGGATCGCCTATGTGCTCAAGCAGGCGGATCTGGAGCGGGCGATGGATCTGCTGGCATTGGGGATCGAAGCCTATAATAAGAGAGACCGGAAATGATCCGTCATGTTGTGATGTGGAAGTTCCGCCCCGGGACCGAGACGGATCAGGCCGCGTTTTTGGAGGGACTGCAGGCGCTGCAGGGAGTCATCCCGCAGCTGCTCCGTTCGGAGGTGGCCCGGAATGTGGGCACCGACAACTATGACGCCGTGCTGATTGCGGATTTTGCCGGTCTGGACGAGTTGAAGACCTATAAGGAGGACCCCCGGCACAAGGCGGTTTCCGCGCTTTGCAAATCCATCCGGACCGATCGGGTTGCGGTGGATTATGAGATCGGACCCGACGACTCAGAAATATAAAGGAAGGGATGCGGCATTCACCGCATCCCTTCCTTTATGGCTGCTGCCGGCAGCCGGAGTCATCCATGGGGCCGAGATAGGAAAATCGGGGCCCGCTGTAGCCCTCCCGCTGAACCTGTTCGTTCCACATGGCGGCCGGACGGACCCACAGGCCCTGGGCACCGTACAGTGCCCGGTAGACCACCATGGGTTCCAGCGTTTCCGAATGCGTGGCCACGGCGATCAGTTCGTATTCCTGCCCCTTGAAGTGACGGTAGCGTCCGGGTTGAAGTTCCATAAGACCTCCTGCGTGACGACTGCTGGACACAGCTGGTTTTTCCTCTTCATTATAAAGGGGGCGGAGGAGAAACGCAAGCAGCGTCGGCGCTGCTTGCAAGCCGCGCGCAAGTTTGCTATACTGACACCGGAAAAACATACGGAGCGGGACGGCCGCGGAAGCGTCCGTCCCCGGAGAGGAGAAGACCGGGATGGGTAAAACGCAGGCGGGACACGGCTGGGGATTGAACACGACGCTTTGCTATCTGGAACGGGACTGGCAGGGAGAGCGGCAGTATCTGCTGCTGCACCGGGTCAAAAAGGAGAACGACCTGAACCATGACAAGTGGATCGGCGTGGGCGGAAAATTTGAGGCGGATGAAAGTCCGGAGGAATGCGTCCTGCGGGAGACCTTGGAAGAGACGGGGCTGACGCTGACCCGTTGGCGCTATCGGGGCATCGTGACCTTTGTCTCGGATGAGTGGGACACGGAGTACATGCACCTGTTCACGGCGACGGAGTGGACGGGCACGATCCGGGAATGCAGCGAAGGGGTGCTGGAATGGATCTCGCGGGAGCGGTTTTTGTCGCTGCCCCAATGGGAGGGGGATCGGATCTTCCTGAAGCTTCTGGAAGAGGAAGCGCCCTTCTTTTCCTTAAAGCTGCAGTATGAGGGGGACCGCCTGGTTCTGGCGGCGCTGAATGGGGAACGGATTGTATAAGGAGCGGAAATGGACGATCGGATTTTGATCAGCGCCTGCCTTTTGGGCGTGCGCTGCCGGTACGACGGAGCCGGCAAGACCAACGCCCAGGCGCTGGCTTTGGCGCAGCAGGTCCCCTGCATTCCGGTGTGTCCGGAGCAGCTGGGCGGACTGCCGACGCCGCGCTCGCCGGCGGAGCGGCAGGGAGCGGCCGTGCGGACCCGGGAGGGGGCGGATGTGACGGCGGCCTATGCCCGCGGGGCGGAGGAGACGCTGCGCCTTGCCCGGCTGTTCGGCTGCCGCATCGCGGTGCTGAAGGAGCGCAGCCCCTCCTGCGGGAAGGGCAGCTGCTACGACGGCAGCTTTACCGGGACGCTGACGGACCGGAGCGGCGTTACGGCAGAGCTGCTGGAGCAAAACGGGATCCGGGTCATCGGAGAGTCGGAACTGGAGACGTTCCGGAAAACGCTGTGACGCTTTTTACAAAATTCGCAAAAAAAGCGGGTTTGAAATTTGTCGAATTCGGGCTTGTCAAGCGGAAGCGTCTTCGGTATAATATTGAGCAATTAAGGAAAGGAGGGGTTGGCATGCGCGTGACGGTCGAAGAGTTGCGGGCGGCTTTCGCCTCCTTTTTATCGACCCCTTTTGCCGGCTGAAAAGCCGGTATTTTTTTGCCCGGAACAGGGAACGGGCGCGATGCAGAGAATTTGCGGAAGGGAGTATCTACATGAAAGAAAAAACAACGATACAGGGTCCCATTCGGGATGCCCGGCAGCTGGGAGTGCCGAAGATGCTGCTGCTGGGTCTGCAGCATATGTTCGCCATGTTCGGCGCAACGGTGCTGGTCCCCATTCTGGTGGGGAATTACGGCTTGCCGCTGAGCATTCAGACGACCCTCTTTTTTGCGGGTGTGGGCACGCTGTTTTTCCATGTGTGCACGAAACTGAAGGTGCCGGCCTTTTTGGGCTCCTCCTTTGCGTTCCTGGGCGGCTTCTATACCATGGCGAATATGAGCGACGGCATCTACGCGACCATGAGCGGCGCGGAAAAGCTGCAGTATGCCTGCGGCGGAATCGTGGTGGCCGGCCTTTTGTATGTGGTCCTGGCGCTGATCGTGAAAGCGGTGGGCGTGCATCGGGTCATGCATTATCTGCCGCCGGTGGTCACCGGTCCGATCATTATTCTGATCGGCCTGAATCTGGCTCCCTCCGCGGTGACCAATGCCTCCAGCTGCTGGTGGCTGGCCCTGGTGGCCATGGCGATCATCATCGTGGCCAACATCTGGGGCCGGGGCATGATCAAGATCATTCCCATTCTGCTGGGCGTTGTGGGCGCGTACATTGTGGCGCTGGTGGCCGGCATGGTGGATTTCTCCGGCCTGGCGGATTCCGGCCTTTTTTCCGGCGAGAACCCGGTGCTGGGCCTGCAGCCGTTTTTCACCAACTTCTCCGGCAGCGTGGCCAAGTTTGACATCTCTGCGATCCTGGTGATGGCGCCCATCGCCATTGCCTCGATGATGGAGCATATCGGTGATATTTCCGCGATTTCCGCAACGGTGGGCGAGAACTTTATTGAAGATCCCGGCCTGCACCGGACTCTGGTGGGCGACGGTGTTGCGACGTCCCTGGCCGCAGTCTTCGGCGGTCCGGCCAACACCACCTACGGCGAAAATACCGGCGTGCTGGTGCTGTCCCGGGTGTACGACCCCAAGGTGATCCGGCTGGCGGCGCTGTATGCGGTGATTCTCTCCTTCTCCCCGGCATTTGCCTACATTGTCAATACCATTCCCTCGGCGATCATCGGCGGCGTCAGCTTCATCCTCTACGGCATGATCTCCGCCATCGGCGTGCGCAATGTGGTGGAGAACCAGGTGGACTTCACCAACTCCCGGAACCTGATCATTGCGGCTGTGATCCTGGTCAGCGGCCTAGGCTTTACGGACGGCCTTACCTTCACGGTGGGCGGCGCTTCCGTTACTCTGACGTCCCTGGCCATCGCCGCCATCGCGGGGATCCTGCTCAATGCGATCCTGCCGGGCAATGACTTTGACTTCGGCAAGACGGCCAATTCGGACAGCTCTGCCAACCTGGGCAGCTATTGATCCGGAATCGCTGTTTCCTGGCAAAAAAAGCCTTCCTGCATATGCAGGAAGGCTTTTTTTACGGCGGTGTTCAGAGCATCGGCTCCAGCGGCTGGACTGAGTAGCGCAGGGAGGCCGGAGAGTGCGGATACTGGCGATAAAACGCCCGGACGATCCGGTCCATGACCATGCAGCTGTTCTCATAATTGGCGCGGGGCAGCATTACGATGTACTGGGAGACGCTGCAGCGGGAGGCAATGTCCCCCCGGCGCAGATTGTTGCAGATCAGACTGCGCAGATTCTCCATGCACCGGTCCAGGCTGCGCTTGGGCAGCGGAGCGCCCGCTTCGTCGGTCACGTTCAAAAGGCCGATGTGGACGGCGTCGCCGCTGCGGGCCACCGATCGGGCCTCTGCGTGATAAAGGACTTTGAAGAAGTCATAATCGCAGTACAGGGCGCCGCGCTCAGAGGGAATGGGCTCACGCAGCTGCTCCTGGACCAGGCCCACGCTGATTTCCCGGTCGTTCACAGTGTGGGCGGCCTTGCGGTAAAGGGCCTTGATCTCATCCGAGGGCATGATGCCGAAGGTGGAGAACAGCAGCTCGTTCATATCGTCGTAGACACGGACTGCTTCTTTCTGCAGCCCCCGGTGAAGCAGGCTCTGCATCAGATACTGATACAGCCCTTCGTCGTACGGCTCGATCTGAAGTGCCTTGCGGCACAGGGCCTCTTCTTCTTCATAGCGGCCCGCCTCCTCCAGCAGGGCCAGGCAGGCAAACACCGTATGAACATAGAGGTTATGGAAATAGGTGCTGATGGGGATGACCCAGGATTCACCAGAGAGTTTGGAAAGAAAATCACCCCGGTAAAGGGCCAGAGCCTGCAGCCCCAGGTCCAGGCGGGCGGCGTCATTCTCGGCGGCGGCGCTTTGTGCGCACAGCGTGTCAAATGCGTCCACGTCAAAAAAGAAGGGCTGGTCCGGATTCCAGGCGTAATTGCCCTCCCGCCGAACGATCAGTGTGTGGCCGGCAGAGGAACTGAGCTGATTGAGGGTGGACCGGACCCGGTGAAACATGGTTTTTAAGGCATTGGTGGGATTGGTGCTGTTTTCGCTTTCGCTCCACAAAAGAGAGATCAACTCTTCCTGAGAGATCGTGCGGTTGCGGTAGTAAATCATATAGGCAAGAAGAAGCCAGACCTTTTTGGAGCGGTTGTCGCTGTCGTTGATTTCGGCCTCTCCATTTTGGATGGAGAAGTCACCCAGCATTCGGACTTTAAGCGCAGCTGCGTCCAATATCTGCCACCTCCTGTTTCAAAAAATTTAAGAGCCCAAGCGGGCTGCACAATCCTATAACTAAAAAAAGCATAGCATGTTTTCTGTTGAGATGCAAGCATCCGCAGGGGTCAAGAGGAAGAAAATTGTAAATTATTTGGAAAAAGAACGGTGCAGGATCCGGAACGAGAGACACAGAAAGCAAAAGTTTTAAAGAATAAAATAAACAGAAAGAAAGTATGAAAAAAATATCTTTCTTTTTTGGGAAGAGTGTGTTACGATCAGACTGTAAAGAAAGACGAACCGGGAAAGACGGAGGTGCAGAATATGAACCATGCGGATCACAGGGCACGGCGGCTGCTGGCTTTGGGCCTGGCGGCACTGTGCTGTTTCGGAAGCGGCTGCGGTACGGCCGGAAGCGCTTCCTCTCCGGCAGCCAGTGCACAGCAGAGCACGCAGGAGGAAGAGATCCTCTCCATCGAGGATGAAATGACGGCCCTGGCGGCCTCGCCCGCGGCGCAGAGCTTTCCGCTGCCGGAGGCTTCGGGGAAGCTGGTTGCCTCCAATGCGAAGGCTAAGATCGATTATTCCAACACGGAGGACGGCTATGTGATGGCGGCCTACACGGCTTCTACCAGCAAAAAGCTGAAGCTCCGCGTCATTGGGCCGACGACGACCTATACCTACAATCTGACGGACGGCGGCGGGTACGAGACCTTCCCGCTTTCCGACGGGAACGGCAGCTATACGGTGAGCGTATATGAAAACATCTCCGGGAGCAAGTATTCGACGGTGCTGTCCCAGACGTTTACGGTACAGCTGAAGGAGAAGTTTGCCCCCTTCCTGCGGCCCAACCAGTATGTCAATTACGAGAATGCGCCGAAGACGATCCAGAAGGCGCAGGAGCTGATGGCGGATAAGACCGACCCGCTGGAGAAGGTGGACGCGGCTTATGAATACGTGGTCAAGACGCTGAGCTATGACCGGGAAAAAGCGGCCAATGTGAAAAGCGGTTACCTGCCGGTGCTGGACACGGTGCTGGAGACGAAGAAGGGGATCTGCTTTGATTATGCGGCGCTGACCACGGCAATGCTGCGCAGCCAGGGAATCCCCTGTAAGCTGGTGGTAGGCTATGCCGGGAAGGCGTACCATGCATGGATCAGCGTTTATACGGAGAAGGAAGGCTGGATCGAAGGGGCCATCTATTTTGACGGGAAAAGCTGGAAGCGGATGGATCCCACCTTTGCCTCCAGCGGGAAGCAGAGCAGCTCCATTATGCAGTACATCGGAGACGGGAGCCATTACACGGAGAAATATATTTACTGATTTGCCGGGGCAGGGCGGTTTCCGCTTGGAAAGCTCTTGAGATTTCCAGAAAAATTTTGTAGAATGGACTTGCAGGCTTGCCTGCAAGTCCATCTTTTATAGGGGGCTGCGATGAAGAAAGACGCGCATTTATCCAATGACCGGCTGGCCCGGTTTTTTCTGGAGCTTTCCCTGCTGGTGCATGCCGGCGTTACGGCCGCGGATGGCGTCAGCCTTTTAAACGATCAAATCGGGGCAGAGGAACCGTTTTTGCAGACGGCGGTCCGTTCCCTGGATTCCGGAGAGCCGCTGTCGGAGAGCCTGCGCCGGGCGGGCGGCTTCCCGGAGTATGCGCTGGGGCTGATCAGTGTGGGCGAACGGACGGGCCGGATGGAGGAGGCGCTGGGAGCGCTTTCCGCTTATTATGACGGCTGCGGCCGCCTTTCTTACCGTTTGCGCAGTGCGCTGCTGTATCCGGCGCTAATGGCGCTTTTGATGCTGGTGGTAATCGGCGTGCTGCTGGTCCGGGTCCTGCCGGTTTTTGACCAGGTGTTTGCTTCGCTGGGCGGTGGACTGAGCGGCGCGGCCGGCGTTTTGCTGCGGCTGGGCCGGATCCTGGATAGGGCGCTGCCGCTGCTGTGCGTCCTTTTGGCTGCCGCGGCCCTTTTTTTAACGGCCTTTGCGGTCTCAGAAGCCTTCCGGGAACGGATTCTGCAGGCCTGGCGCAGACGCCGGGGGGAGCGGGGCCTTTGCCGGAAGCTGACGGATGCCCGCTTTGCACAGGCTCTTGCCATGTGTCTGCGCAGCGGCCTGGACACTGCTTCGGCCGTGGAGACGGCCGGCAGCCTGGATGCGGAGAATGCTGCGGCAGCCGGACGGGTTCGCCGCTGTCTGGAGGCGCTGCACGGAGGAACGGACCTGGCGGCGGCCCTGGAACAGGCGAAGCTTCTTCCCACGGCGGAATGCCGCATGCTGGCACTGGGCTTCCGCGGCGGCGTGGGCGATACCGTGATGGAGGAAATTGCCGCCCGAATGGGGGAGGACGCCGAGCAGCAGATCGACGCGCTGGTGGGGCGGGTGGAACCGGCCCTGGTGATCGGCGCGTCCGTGGTCGTGGGGGCGATTTTGCTGTCTGTGATGCTGCCGATGATGAACATTATGGCGGCGCTGGGGTGAGCGAATGAGAAAACGCGAATGGAAAACTGCGGGCCGCTGCGCGCTGTGGATCGCCGCGGCCCTGGCGGCGGTGAGTGCGGTGCAGGGGGCGGCCGTGCGGCTGGACAGCGGCCGCCGGGAAGAGGGCGCCCGCCGGCTGGAGGAGGCCATCCGCCGGGCGGCGGTCAGCTGCTATGCCGACGAGGGCGTCTATCCGCCAACGCTGGAGAGTCTGGTTCAGCGGTACGGCATCCAGGTGGGCGAGGACTATACGGTTTTTTATGAGGCCTATGCGGAAAATCTGATGCCGGAGATCACGGTGGTGGCCCGGGAGGCGGAGCCGTGAGGCGGCGGGGGCAGACCGGCGGCGGTTGGCTGGAGGGACTGTGTGCGCTGAGCGTATTTGCCCTGTTTGCGGGCTGCGTTTTATCCGTGCTTTTGATGGGGGCGGACAGTGTCCGCCGCATGAATGAACGGGACAGCGCATCGTTTCGCCGGCGCACCTGTGTGCAGTATGCGGCGGCGCGGATCCGGGAGGCGGATGCACCCGGCGTCGTGTCCGTGGGGACGTTCACCACCCCCGGTGCGGCGGAGGGGGACACGCTGTTTTTATGGCAGACCATAGACGGAGAGCGCTGGTGTACCCGGGTCTATTGCTGGGATGGCTTTGTGCGGGAACTTTTTGCCGCAGACGGGGAGGACCTGGACCCGGCCGCCGGTGAGAAGATCCTGGAGGCAAAGGCCCTGCGCTTTGAGCACGCCGACGGGCGGATTGTGATCCGGGCGGAGGACCCGCAGGGCGGCACGACGGAGCTTACCGTTGCGCTGCGGGCCGAAGCGGATGGGACCTGACGGGCAGAAAAAGGAGGGAGACGCATGCGGACCAAGGCACCGCTGGTTTTGATGGAACAGCTTGTGATGCTGCTGGTATTTGCCCTGGCGGCGGCTGTCTGCGTGCGCGCATTTGCCCTGGCGGATGAAATGAGCCGGAAGGCGGAGGACCTGGACCAGGCGGTGATCGCGGCCGAACAGCTGGCGGAAACGCTGCGGGCCAGTGGCGGAGATTACGAGCAGGCGGCCCAATGGCTGGGCGGCAGCTGGGACGGGGCGACTCTGGGCGTGCAGTACGATCAGGATTGGCAGCGCACGCAGCAGGATCCTCGCTATGTGGCGCTGGCAGTGCCTGCCGACAGCGGACAGCCGCTGCTGGGGACTGCCTCGGTATGGGTATGCGCGGCGGACGGAACCTATCTGTGGGGGCTTACGGCCGCGTGGCAGGAGGCGGAGCCGTGAACGGACGAAGAAAACAACAGGCTCCGCCGGCCGTGGGGGGCAGCGCACTGCTGGTGATTCTGGCGGTGCTGTGCCTGACGGTATTTGCGGTGATGGCACTGGCGGCGGAGCAGGTCAACAGCCGCCGGGCTCAGGCCAGCGCACTGGCGGCGGAGGCTTACTATGCGGCTCAGGAGGAGGCGGAGCGGATCCTGGCGCAGCTGCGAGCTGGGGAACGGCCGGACGGTGTTCACGAGGAGGCGGACGGCCGCTGCACATATGCCTGCCCCATTGAGGACGGGCGGGAGCTGCAGGTGGAGCTGCGCCGCCGGGGAGACGAATACGTGGTAGAGCGCTGGCAGGCGGTCCGGACGGAGGAATGGACCCCGGATGACACGCTGGAGCTTTGGGACGGCACGGTGACGGATTGAGGAGGAAAACGGCATGGAACTGCTGGATTATTTGCGCGGCGCGGTGGAGCAGGGCGCATCGGATGTGTTTTTCGTGGCCGGCGGCCCGGCCTGCTGCAAGCTGGACGGGCACCTGCACCCGCTGCGGGAGGAGAAGCTGCTGCCCGCGCAGACGGAGCGGCTGATCACGCAGATTTACGAGCGGGCGCAGCGGGATCAGGGCCGCTTCCGGACCACCGGGGATGATGACTTTTCCTTTGCGGTGCCGGGCCTGGCCCGGTTTCGGGTCAACGCATACCGCCAGCGCGGCTCCTGCGCGGCGGTGGTGCGCGTGGTGTCCTTCGAGATCCCGGACTGGGCAAAGCTGGGGATCCCCGAGCGGGTGATGGGGCTGGCCGACGTGACCCACGGTATGGTGCTGATCTCCGGAACCGCCGGCAGCGGAAAATCCACCACCCAGGCCTGCATCATCGACCGGATCAACCGCAGCCGGGACGTGCACATCATTACGCTGGAAGATCCCATCGAATTTCTGCACCGGGATCAGAAGAGCATCGTCAGCCAGCGGGAGATCGCCATTGACACGGCGGATTACCCGGCGGCCCTGCGGGCCTGCCTGCGGCAGGCGCCGGATGTGATCCTGCTGGGCGAGATGCGGGATTATGAAACCATTCGGACCGCCATGACCGCGGCGGAGACGGGGCATCTGGTCATCGCGACGCTGCATACCCGGGGCGCGGTCACCACGGTGGACCGGATCGTGGATTCCTTCCCGGCGGAGCAGCAGGCCCAGGCCCGGGTGCAGCTTTCCATGGTGCTGCACGCCGTGGCGTCCGAGCAGCTGCTGCCCGATGAAGAGGGCGGCCTGGTGCCGGCCTTTGAGCTGATGTTTGTCAATCCTGCCATCCGCAACCTGATCCGGGACCACAAAAGCTACCAGATCGATTCGGTGATCCAGACCTCCGGTGCGGAGGGAATGATCGCCATGGACCAGTCCATCGCCGGGCTTTACCGGGCGGGGAAGATCTCGGCCCGCACGGCAGAGACCTATGCCGTCAATCCGGACCAGCTGCGCCGTCAGCTGGGACTTTGAGCGGCACAGCGGAATAAAAATAAAAGAGGCGGGCCGGAAGCATGTAGCTTCCGGCCCGTTTTTTCATCCAGCGGAGCGAACCGGCCGGAAAAGGCGCAGGCCCGGACTGCCCCGGCAGAGTGCACAAAAAGCGGACGGATAAATTGGAAAAAATGAGATTCTGATTTGAAGAATAAAATTCAAAATGTAACCGCTCCTGTAACCCACGTCTGCTATACTGAGACCAAAGATCAGGGAAAGGAGGGGGAAATTCTGAACATGCAGAGCAGAATGTGCGGAAATGAATATCGGACGATCGTGGCCTGTGTGGATTCCTACGAGGGCAAGGTGCTGCGGGGACGGCTTTACAACGCCGCGCTGCACGAGGCGGCCCCGTTTGCGAACCTGATGCAGTTCCTTCTGCAGGTGGAAAGCCTTCTGGAACAGTTGCAGTTTCCGCAGTCGTTTGACACCAGCCGCACATTTAGCCGTCCGGCGGCAAAACCGGTGGAGACCGGCGGCCTCCCAGGAAGCCGGGAAGGGGCATGCGCCACATTCCGGATCCGGATCCTGTTCCGGCAGAATGCCAGCTGGCAGGGCACCGTGTCCTGGCTGGAGGGCGGACAGGAAGAGGGGTTCCGCAGCGTGCTGGAGCTGGTGAAGCTGATGGACAGCGCTTTGCCATCCGATGCGGGCGCAGGCATCGAAACGAACGATCCCTCATAAGACTGAAACCTGAAAAGATTGGGAAGCATTGGAAAGGTATCCAAGCGCAGAAATATCTGAAACGGCAAACCGCGGGAAACCGCGGGACGCAAAGCAAGGGGGCTAAAGCAGGTCACTGCCAGGCCAGCCCGGCTGCCACGTATTTCGATCTTCAACATTTGAAAAAAGGAGAACGAAACGATGGCAAACACGAAGAAAAGAGTTTTATCATTTCTGATGGCCATGGTCATGGTCGTGGGCCTTCTGCCGCTGAATGCTTTGGCGGCCGGAGATGCCAAGGCCGAACAGGCCCAGAAGCAGATCGTCGAAGCCGGCGGCGTCAGCTATTATAAGGCGGACGGCACCCAGACGACCAAGCAGAACGCGGACGTGGCCGTGAGCAAAACGGTCACCGCCACCGGAACGGAGAACCTGTTCGACGTGACGGTGAATGTGCAGTATAAGAAGACGACCACCAGCGTGGGCAAAAGCGCGTATGTGGTCCTGGTGCTGGACACCTCCGGCTCCATGGGATACTGCTCCGAGTGCGGCGCGGGCTACATTGAGGAGGACGGTACCGGAACGTTCGACAGACCGGCCCATTGCAAAAAGTGCGGCAGGAGCAGGGATGATGGAAATCACGGCTGGTTGTTCGGGCACACCTATGTGGAGTGCACGGAGACCCTGTCCCGCATGGATGCGGCCAAGGCCGCGGCCAACGCCTTTTTGGATGGCCTGGCCCGTGAGGGCACGACCCGCTATGTCTCCCTGGTGACATTCGAGAGTGATGCCGCGGCCAAGGACTTCGGCAGAGGGACCTATTGGCTGGATGTAAGCCAGGGCAGCAACCTGCAGACGGTGAAAGACGCGGTGAATGCCCTCAGCCCCAACGGAGGCACCAATACCGAGGGCGGCATGCAGCTTGCCTATAACCTGCTGAAGAAGAATACCGCCGCTGTGGACGCCCGGTATGTGGTGCTGCTTTCGGACGGCGAGCCTACCTTTCATCTTAACGGCAACCGCAACGACACCAACGCTATGAGCTTCGAAGGTTCCGAAGGCGGCGGTGACAGGGCAAGCTATAACGACTGGAAGGACCTGAAGGGCATCGCCGACAAGATCACCGCCGTGAACGACGGCAATGCCGACATGTACTCCCTGCTTTACGGCGACACGGGCAGCGCCACGTGCTATGGTGACCGGAATCATGCCAACACCACGGTCAAGGCCCTGTTTGAGAGCTTTAACCCCCGGCCGGCCACCGGCAACATCCTGCAGCCCACGAACGCGAACCAGCTGAAGGATATGTTCGAGGGGATCCTGCAGAGGACTCAGGAGAGCGGCGCTTCCTCCACCGGAATGTCCGATGCGGGCGCCGTGCTGGAGACGGTTGCGACCAAGGCGGCACACTTCTGGCGCTTTGTGCGGCAGAACGGCGCCCAGAACAGCGGCGACAACATTACCTGGGACTTTATCAACAACGGAGAAAAGGATGCCGCCGCCTCCATGGGCGAAGGCTTCACCTCCTATACCATGTCCTATCAGATCTGGCTGGACACGACGGTTCAGGACTTTGTGGAGGGCACGGCGTATGAGCTGTCTCCCGCCTCGGTGACCTTCCGGGATGCGGCCGATCCCAACGGCGAAATCCATACCGCCGTCACGCCCACCGCCAAGATCAAGGGCTATCGGGCAGAGCTGAGCTTTGAGAAGGTGGCCCACGAGGATGGGCATCTTCTGGGCAATGCGACCTTCACGGCCAGCAACCTGGCCTGGACCGACGGTCAGAACGGCACCATCAAGGCGGCCGGCGCCTGGAGCTATGACGCCACGTCCGGCATAGACCCGGAAGACAAAGCGACCTACGGCAAGGTGATCTTCCCGGAAAACTCCATTCCCTCCGGCTATGGCTTTACCCTCAAAGAGACGGCGGCCCCCGCGGGCTATGAGCTGGACACCACCGAGCGGACCTTCCGGGTGGTCTACGGCGAAGTTGTGGAGATGGAGCCGGCAATCGAAAACGGCAAGATCGAAAATACCCTTCAGCAGCAGGACCTGGACCTGACGGTCAAAAAGCAGTGGCGCACGCCGGACGATGTGTCCGACAAGACCATTGAGGTGACGCTGTATCAGGACCGCAGCTTTAAGGCGGACGGCTCCGTTGACAACGCGGGCAGCGTCTATGCCGTGCTGCAGCTGCGCGCCGGCCAGGCGGAGAAGATCTCCGGCGACGGCCGCGTGGAGGTTAAGTCCGCGACCGTGAACGGAAAGGACTGGACCTATGTTCTGACGGTGGATGCCCTGAACGTGGAGACCGGCAGCCGCCACACCTATGCCGTGGAGGAAACGGCCGTGAGCGGCTTCGACACCACCTACGATCAGAGCACGCTGACCATTGTCAACACGGCCGCCGGTACCACCAGCGTTTCCGTGCAGAAGCAGTGGATCCTGCCTGACGGGCTGGTGGGCCAGGACGTCAAGGTGATCCTTTATAAGGACGGCAAGAAGTTTAAGAGCGAGACCGTCAAGGGTGACGGCACGGTTTATACCTTCGAGGATCTGCCCCTTTACAATGAGAGCTACACCGCCAAGGCCCACTACACCGTGGGCGAGGACCCCGCTTCCCTGGGGACCGGCTATCAGTATCTCCGGACCGAGGGCTCCGGCGACGCCGGCGATCCCTATGTGTTCGTGAACTCCGTGGCGGACGAGAACCGGACGGTTTCCGGCACCAAGACCTGGAAGACTCCTGTCGGCTTTGAGACGCCCACCATTACGGTGCAGCTTTTCAAGGCGGACGCCAACGGGCAGCCCACCGGCACCGCGCTGGCGGAGCTGGAGCTGGACGGTAAGGCCGACAGCCCGGCGGACGGCAATGCCGAGACGACCCCCTGGACCTTCCGCTTTACGCAGGACGCAGAGGGGAATCCCCTGCCCAAGTATGACTTTGAGAAAGACGACTCCAACAAGATCACCGGCGTGACGGAGAACCGCTACGTCGTGGTGGAAGAGGGCGCTGACAACGGTCAGATCACGCTGGGCGGCAACACCTATACCGTCAGCCGGAACGGGAATGACATCACCAACGTCCTGACCGGCGAGACCAGCGTCACGGTCACCAAGACCTGGGTGGATCTGGACGGCGCGGAGAAGCCCGAGGTTACGGTGAAGCTGCTGCGCAACGGCGAGGTAGTGGGCAAAAAGACCCTGGAAAACGACAAGGCCGAGTGGACCGGCCTGGACCGCTACGATGAAAACGGCTGGGAGTACAGCTATACGGTGGAAGAGGTTGTGCCTGCGGGCTATGAGCTGACCAAGCAGGAGACCAAGCAGCTTTCGGACGGCAGCTTCCAGGCGGAGCTTGTGAACCGGCGCAAGATCGACGACAAGAAGATCAGCGTCACGGTCACCAAGACCTGGCAGCAGCCCGGAACCGTGACGGCCCCGGATGTGGTGTTTACGCTGTTTGCCGACGGGGTGGAGAAGGGACCCAAGACCCTGCGCGCCGGCGAAGGAAGCCTTACCTTTGAAAATCTTCCCCGCTACAAGTATGTGACGGTAGAGGAGACTGACGGTAAGGGCAAAGTCACCGGAACGCATCAGGAGATCGAGGAGATCGAATACACCGTGACGGAAGCGACGCCTTCCGGCTACAACTCCGTCAGCAGCAATGAGACGGACGCGGAGAACGGCAACGTGTCCTACCGCTTCACCAACACCATCACCGGTGAGGTGACGCTGGAGGTGGAGAAGAACTGGATCGACGCGGTCCACACGGGCACGCAGCCCGAGGCCACCTTCAAGGTCTATCGCGTCAGTGCGGATCACGCCAGAGAACTTGTCGGCACGTATACCACGACGGACAGCAAGTGGAGCGGCAGCTTTGACCGCTACGACGAGAAGGGCCAGCTGTACACCTATACGGTGGAAGAGCTGAGCGTGCCCGGTTATGAGTCGACGGTGCGGCAGGCAGCCCCCGACACCGAGGGAAGCTATATCTATCAGATGACCAATACCCTGAACCAGGCGGAAATTGGGCACACGGTGACGAAGCACTGGGTTGACGGCGGGAAGAAAGACCGCCCGGACATCGAGCTGACGCTGCAGCAGTCGGAAGACGGCGTGACCTGGCACGAATATCGGGATGCCGACGGAAAAAAGGTGACCCACACGCTCCCCAATGGCGAGACCCAATACACATTTGAAAATCTGCCCCAATACAATGACGATCGGACGGCTGCGTATCAGTACCGGGTGGTCGAGGCGCCGGTCAAGGACTACGACACGACGTATACCTACGGTGCCGGCACGCAGATCACCAACACCCTGAAGCAGGATTACACGAAAGTGTCCATCTCCAAGACCTGGGTGGATCCCACCGGGACGGAGCATCCGAACGTGACCTTTAATCTGCTGGCCAACGGATCCGTCGTGCAGACGGTGAAGCTGGGCTTCCGCGACGGCGCGACGGCACCCACGAACGAAGGGGCCAGCCTGACCTCCAACACCTGGGAGTATACCTTTACGAATCTGCCCGTGTACGACGCTCAGCGCAACCCCATCACCTATACCGTGGAGGAAGAGTCGGTTCCCGGTTATACCTCTGCTAAGTCCGGCGATGGGCATACCTTCACCAACACCATTGAGCAGGATACGATCCCCTTCACGGGCACCAAGACCTGGAGCATTCCTGCTCCGGCAAAGGGCGCCGTGGATCAGGCCGACGCGGTGATCAACACCATTTGGGTGGGCCTTTACAAGGGCCAGACCGGCAGCGCAGTGCTGGTTGATACCCCCCGGGAAGTGGACGCGAAGAACGAGGACGGAAAGACCTACTCCTTCACCTTCGAGAACCTTGACAAGTACGATCTGACCACCGGCGAAGAGATCCGCTACTTTGTCCGCGAGGGCAAGATGGAGAACGGGACCTTCGTGCCCTACGCCGATCAGGCCACGTTCCTGGTGCCCGACGGCGGCATCCACGCGGACTATGACGATACCTATCAGGTGACCTATCCGGACGCGAAGAGCATCACCAACACCTATCAGGCGCCGGTGCGGTACTATTATCAGATCGTCCGTAATTACAAAACCACCTTCGGCGACGGCCATACCGAGGTCTACACCGCCAAGGTGGACGGCGCCATCGAGACCGGAATTATGGGTCAGACGGTGACGGCGGACCCGAGGCAGTACACGACCCAGGATGGGGTGAAGTTCACCTTCGTGAACGCAGATCCCGCCGACTATACCGTGACGCTGGATGAGGCCAACCACCTGTATGTGATCACGCTGAACTATGAGCGCGACCTGCACCAGCTGACGGTGGAGTATCAGTTCGAGGGCTATCACGAGAACGGCGCGACCGTTCCCGCCGGCTTTGAGACCATTCGGACGCCGAAGACTCCCGTCCGCGGCGACGGCTACACCGATCCCGGCCGCTTCAATCCCAAGGAAAAGTTTGCGACCCAGGCGGTTCCCGACAGGGCGGCGGTGCCCGCCGGCTACGTGCTGACGAAGGTGACCGCGAACGGAGCGGAGCAGGATCTGGGTGACTACAGCGGCGCCTTCGGCACCGTGGATGACTTCTGCGATATCCATGTGATCTACACCTATGCAAAGCGCAGCGGCTCCCACCCGGACATTCCCGCGTCCGTGACGCTCAGCAAGTACGACAACGCGTCTGTGCCCGCCCTGATCACGGCCAGCGCGGCGACCTTCCAGCTTTACAGCGACGAGACCTGCACGGAGGCCATCAGCGGCAAGACCTACACCACCTCCAACGGCAAGCTGACCATTACCGCTTCGGACGAAGGCCTGGGCGCCGGGACCTACTACCTCAAGGAGCTGACGGCCCCTGAGGGGTACGATTTGAGCGAGGAAGTCTTCAAGCTGACGGTCAGCGTGATTCCGCACCAGGAGTGGTATGAGGATACCGCCCAGGGCGGCCGCGTCTGGGTCATCTACGATGAGTTCCGCCTGAAGGTGGAGAAAAAGACGGATACCGGCTATAAGGCGGTTTCCGCCATCGACGTGACCGATGCCCTCAAGACGGCGGATTACACCGTTAAGTACTGGTTCGAGCAGAGTCCCGCGGCGGAGGATTATCGGCAGCTGCCTGAATATCCGAACCTGACCGGCACGCTGGGCTATTTCGACACGGTGCTGGCGGCGAAGTATGAGCTGGGTAACACCGGTATGAAGGGGATCCCCGAGGGGTACGAGTGGGATCACAATACGCCGGATTCCATCAGCTATGACTCCGCTGACAAGATCATCAACCTCTATTACGATCTCAAGATCAGCACGGATAAGCAGAACGTCTCCGTCACCAAGACCTGGTACGGCACGGCCGGCAGCGCGGAGATCGGCCTCTATCAGACCGTGAACGGGATCGAGAAGCTCGTCGACCACCAGACCGTGACCGGCAACGCTTCGTACACGTTTGAGAATTTTCCCAAGTATGTGGACGGCCACGAGGCCTCCTATGAGATCTTTGAGATCGTCGGCTCGGACGCCGAAGGCTGGACCAAGGTGGCCGAGGGCGCAAAGGTCACGCTGAACGGTGTGGACTATCAGGTGCGCTATACCGGCAGCGGCCTGAACGAGTCCGTTATCAACAGCGAGCTGGGCTCTGTGACGGTGACCAAGGTCTTCGCCGACGTGGAAGGCGGCGGCATCAGCTATCCGGCTTCCGTGGAAGCAATGCTGTACGCAGACGGCCAGCAGGTCCTGCAGGATGCGCTGGGCAATGCGGTCGGCAACGCCAAGGGCGTTCTGACGGTGGCCAATAACGGTACGGTTTATTCCGTCACGGTGCGGGATCTGCCCAAGTACGACGCGCAGGGCAAAGCCATCACCTACACGGTGCAGGAGTGCTACACCAATCCCACCACCAGCACGGTCCAGCCCGTCAACGACGGCGCCAAGATCACGCTGGACGGCGTGGAGTATACCGTGACCTATCAGGGCACGGGCATCACCAACACCGTTGCCCGCGGCGAACTGACTGTGGTCAAGACTTACACCGGCCCGGCAGAGCTGAGCGATGCGTTCCAGGTCCTGGTGAAGGAAAACGGCCAGACCGTGGCGACGCTGACCAAGGCGGACGCGGCCAGGACCGGCACCGGCACGGACAGCGACCCGTACACCTATACCTGGACGGTCCGGAATCTGCTCAGCGGCAGAACGTACACCGTGGAAGAGGCCGGAACGGCCGTGGAAGGCTGGACGCTGAAGAGTGCGGAAAGCACCGTATCCGTGGAACATGTGTCCACCGGTGAAACCGCCGCACTGCACAACGTTTATGAGCGCAACCAGGCCTATCTGACCATTACCAAGACCGTGTCTGGCCTGAAGATGAACGAGAAGCACAGCTTCAAGTTCCAGGTCACCGGCAACAATTACGGAACGGACTATAACGAGACGCATACCATCGAGGTGACCGGAAACACCAGTGCCAGCACCACCATTCAGGTGCCCACCGGCAGCTATACGGTCACGGAGCTGGCGGACAGCGCGGCGATCGGAAGCTATCAGCTGACGGCCACCACCTATACGCCCGCCAACAACGGCGGAACGGCTGCGGAGATTTCCGTCACCGATGCCAACCATACGCCGGCCCAGGCGGCTGCCGTCACGGTCAGCAATGTGTACAGCTATGATCCGCCCTCCGGCAGCCAGGTGACCATTACGGTCCGGAAGGTTTGGGAGGACGACCACAACCGCGACGGCCTGCGTCCGGTCAGCATCACCGTCGGTCTCTTCGAGGACGGCAAGCTGATGGAAGGCGTGGTCAACACGAAGGTGGTGCCGGTGGGTACCGGCGACACCGATACGGTGAGCTTCACCTATGACGCATACCTGCACCCCGGCAAGATCGTTGTCCGCGAGCTGGGCTACACCGTGGGCGAGGGCTATGTGGATGCCAACGGCCAGCCGGTGGAAGCCGGTTATCACGAGGGCGCACTGGCCGGCTACAAGGTCATCTACGCGGACCCGACGAGCGAAGGCGTTTGCACCATCACCAACGTGCACCAGAGCGAAGAGATCCGGATCCCCGTCGTGAAGACTTGGAGCGGCAGCTACGGCACGCAGCCTTCCAAGATCGAGCTGGAGCTGTATGCCAACGGCAAGGCCACGGGCCTGAAGCTGGAGCTGACGGCACAAGATGCCATCGGGACCGATACCCGCCGCTGGTACGGAGTGTTTGCCTCCCAGAAGGAGGGGACCGAGCCCATTCGGATCTATAAGAACGAGAACGGCAAGGCCATCGTTTACACGGTGGTGGAGCTGAGCATCGACGGCGTGACCGTGACCGGAAACAGCTGCGGCAGCTGGGTGGTCAGCACCGGAACGACGACTGCGGGCACGATTCTCAAAACCGAGGAGGAGCGGGCACTGCTGGCGAATCGCCTGGGTATTGCGATCCAGGAAGAGACCACGCTTCTGAGTGTGAGCAACTACTTCAGCTCCGGCGGTTCTGATCCCGATCCGGATAAGCCGAAGCCGAATCCCGATCCTGATCCCGATCCGGGCACGGACATTGACAATCCGGATGTGCCTCTGGATCCGGGCCCCGGCGGCGATGACGTGAACATTGACGATGAAGATGTTCCCACCACCGGCGATAACTTCGGCATGTGGGTCGCTGCGGCGAGCGTGTCCGGCATGGCGCTGATCTGGCTGGCTTTGACCGGCAAGAAGCGCAAGGAGGACGACGCGCAGAACTGAGCGGACCGGCGGGAATACTCCCCGTAAGACCAAAGGGAACAAGGACCCGGGCATCTGCCCGGGCCCTTGTTTTTTTCCGGGAAAACCGATATAATGGCGGCAGTGAATGAAAGGGGCGAGGACGATGAAGCGAGGTGTCCGCAGGGGGCTGATGCTGGTTTTGGGTCTGGTCTTTCTGGGCAGCGCCTGGATGCTGATCCGGGAATTCCGGCAGTACCGACAGGGGGAAGAGACCTATCAGGAGGCGGAAGAGCTGGTGCAGCTGCCGGACCTTTCCCAGGTGGAACCGCTGCCGTCGGCCTCCGCGGCGGCGTCTACAAGTGGGCCTGCCTCCGGCACAGCGCAGCCGGCGACGATCGATCCCTATGCGCAGGCACTGCGGAACATGGACTTTACGGCCCTTCAGCAGGTCAATCCGGAAGTGCTGGGCTGGATCCTGATTCCGGATTCGACGATCTCCTATCCCCTGGTACAGCATGACGACAATACGTACTATCTGAAAAAAACCTGGAAAAAGCAATCCAGTGCGGTGGGTGCGATTTTTCTGGAGGCGAAAAACAGCGCAGACTTTTCGGATTTCAACACGGTGATCTATGGGCACAATATGAACAACGGATCCATGTTCGGCGGCCTGAAGAAATACAAAAAGCAGAGCTATTGGGCCGCGCATCCCAATGTCTACATTACGGATCAGTCCGGAAGCCGCTGCTACGAGATTTTTGCGGCCTATGAGGTCAGCACGGCCGGCATCAGCTATCAGATCGGATTTGCGTCGGATGCGTCCAGACAGAATTTCCTGGATCAGTGCATGGCACTGTCGGTGATCGATACCGGGGTGGTCCCCACGATCCGAGACCGGATCGTGACGCTGTCGACCTGTACCGGCCGCGGGCATGCCACACGCTGGGTGGTGCAGGCGGTGGAGCGGCAGGCTGTGTCGGATGATCCGGTGGAAGCGCCGCCGGAAGAGACGGTCCCGGCTCCGGAAGAGCCTTTGACCGGAGAGGAGAGCGGCTCGGAAGAAGCGTCTTCTGCGGCGGCAGAAGACAGGGAAACGCCGCAGGAAGATGAGGCCCCGGAGGCTTCGGGAACGGACGAAACCGCGGAAGAAGAGCCGCCGAAGGCATAAAAAGAAGAGAATACACGGCAGAGCCGGACTTCAGACGATGAAGTCCGGCTCTGCCTGTATAAAAAGAATCCGGTACCGGTTTACAAGACGGCGGTTTGTGTGATAAGATGCTGTTTGTTTTGAAAGGAGCGGTGCAGATGAGCAAGGAATCTTTCTTGACGCTGCTGTATCAAAATCAGAACCGTTATCTTTCCGGTGAGGCGGCCAGCGCCGCGTTGGGCGGGCTGTCCAGGGCAGCCGTGTGGAAGTATGTGGACGCGTTGCGCAGGGACGGGTACGTGATCGAGGCCCGTACAGGGCTGGGATACCGGCTGGTCCAGGCTCCGGACGTGCTGACGGAGGCAGAGATCCGGCGTTTTTTAAAGCCGGTTGCCTGCGTGGGGCGTTCGCTGTGCTGCCTGGAAGAAGTGGATTCCACCAATACGTACTGTAAGCAGGCCGCGCTTTCCGGTGCCCAGGAGGGGACCGTTGTGATCGCGGACTGCCAGCGGGCCGGCCGGGGCCGGATGGACCGGACTTTTCAGTCCCCGGCGGGAAAGGGCGTGTATCTTTCCGCGCTGCTGCGCCCGCGTGTGCCGACGGAGGCGCTGATGAGTGTGACGGCCTTGACGGCGGTGGCTGTAAGCAATGCGATCGAGCAGGTGTGCGGCGTGCGGCCAGGGATCAAATGGACCAATGACCTGATTCTGGGCGGGAAGAAGCTGTGCGGAATTTTGACGGAGCTGTCCCTGGAAGGGGAGAGCGGACGTATTCAGTATCTGGTGATTGGGATCGGCGTCAACGTGCTGCAGGGGCCGGAAGATTTTTCTCCGGATGTGGCGCAGATGGCGACCTCCCTGCGGCAGGAACTGGGCCGGCCGGTATCCCGGGCGGAGCTGGCCGCAGCGGAGATCCGGGAGCTGGATCGGCTGTATGCGGCGCTGTGCAGCGGTGAGACGGCGCCGTACCGGGAGGCGTACCGCCGTGCCTGCGTGACGCTGGGACGGGAGGTCCAGCTCCTGCGTGCCGACGGAAGCCGGGAGCAGGTGCAGGCTCTGGACATCGACGATCAGTTTGGCCTGGTGGTGCGCCGGAACGATGGAACCCGGACGGTGATCCGCTCCGGAGAAGTATCCGTGCGGGGCATGTACGGATATGCGGAATAAGAGGAGACGTAGAGAATGAAGGAATTGTGGGAGCTTTTTATTGTATTTGCGAAAATCGGAGTGATGACCTTCGGCGGCGGGGCGGCCATGCTGCCGATCCTGCAGCGTGAGATTGTGGATCACCGGGGCTGGGCCACGGAGGATGAGCTGATGGATTACTATGCCATCGGTCAGTGTACGCCCGGCATTATTGCCGTCAATACGGCGACCTTTGTGGGCGGAAAGCGCCGGGGCACCCTGGGCGGCATTGTGGCCACGGCCGGTATGGTATTTCCGTCCCTGATCATCATTACGCTGATCGCCGGCCTGATCACGAACTTCGCGGATCTTGCCGTAGTGCAGAATGCGTTTGCCGGGATCCGGGCCTGCATCTGCGTTTTGATCTTCAATGCCGTGATCAAGCTGGTGAAAAAGGCCGTTGTGGACTGGAAAACAGCTGTGATTTTTGCGGTGGTGACCGTGGGCAGCATTCTGACGGATCTGTCTCCGGTTTGGTTTGTGCTGGCGGCGGCCGGCTGCGGGATCGCCATTCAGACGCTGGAGGTGAAGGGGAAATGATTTTTGCACAGCTTTTCTGGGAGTATTTTAAGGTAGGGCTTTTCTCTGTGGGCGGCGGTTTGGCTACGATCCCCTTCCTGTACGATTTGTCGGACAAGACCCATTGGTTTACCCACGCGCAGCTGGCGGATATGCTGGCCGTTTCGGAATCCACCCCCGGCCCCATCGGCGTGAATATGGCGACCTATGTGGGCTATACCATGGCCGGCTTTGCCGGGGCAGTGGTGGCCACGGTGGGTCTGGTGATGCCGTCCGTGATCGTGATATTGCTGGTGGCGCGGGTGCTGCAGCAGTTCCGCCACAGTCGTTTGGTGGAAGCTGCCTTCTACGGTCTGCGTCCGGCCTCGGCCGGGCTCATTTCCGCGGCCGGCTTTACAGTGGTTTTGATCGCGCTGCTCAACCAGGACCTTTATGCGCAGACCGGCGTGCTGGCGGACCTGTTTCATTGGAAGGCGTTGGCTCTGGCGGGCGTTGTGCTGATTTTTTCCAACTTCGTCAAAAAGACGAAGGGGCTGCATCCCATTGTTTTTATCGGGGTCTCGGCCTTGGTGGGGATCGTGCTGCACCTGGGCGGCGTGTAAGCGTGCAATCAAACGGAACCGAGCAATCAAAAAGAGGACGCAGGCAAAAGCCTGCGTCCTCTTTTTTGAACGGATCAGCGTATGGATTATTCCAGCACGCCGCCCTGGTCGGCACTCTTTGCCTCACGGGCATACCGCTTGAGATAGCCATCCACGGGAGCGGGGGTATAGCTCCACTTGGCGCGGCGGCGCTCCAGCTCTTCATCCGAAACCAACAGCTCCAGCGTCTTGTTGACCACGTCGATCTTGATGTGATCGCCGTCCTCGATCAGGGCGATGGGGCCTCCGGCGGCCGCCTCGGGCGAGACGTGGCCGACAAAGCAGCCGTTGTTGGTGCCGGAGAAGCGGCCGTCCGTCACCAGAGCGGTGCACTTATTCAGACCCTGGCCGTAAAGCAGCTTCATGGGCTTGAACATTTCGGGCATGCCGGGCGCGCCCTTGGGGCCGGCGTAACGGATGACCACCACGTGGCCGGGCTTGACCAGCTGCTTGCCGATGGCCTCGTTGGCCTCTTCCTCGCCGTTGAAGCAGATGGCGGTGCCTTCGAAGCGGCGGACTTCCTCCGCGATGGCGGCGGGCTTGGCCACGGCCGTGTTGGGGGCCAGATTGCCATGCATAATGGCAAGGCCGGCCAGAGTGGAGAAGGGCTTGTCCAGGGAGGTGATGACCTCGGAATTATAGCCGTACAGGTTGCGGTAAGAAGCGGCGTTTTCGCCGATGGTGTGGCCGTTGACCGTCATGCAGTCGTTGTACAGAAGCGATTTCATCTGCTTTTGCACCTCGGGAATGCCGCCGGCACGATAGAAGTCCTCTGCGTCGTACTGGGTGGAAGCGGGGTTGATCCGGGCAATCAGGGGGATGGTCTGCCCATATTCCTCGAACCACTCCATGACCTGGCTGGCGGGAATACCGATTTCATTGGCGATGGCGCAGGTGTGGATGACGCAGTTGGTGGAGCCGCCAGTGGCCATCAGGACCATGATGGAGTTACGGATGGACTCGGGGGTGATGATGTCCCGGGCGGTCAGGCCGTTCATGACCATGTCCACGATCACCTCACCGGTTTTCAGCGCGGCGCGGGTCCGGTCGTTATATACGGCGGGGATCGCGGCGGAGCCGGGAATGCTCATGCCCATGGCTTCGGCCATGCAGCACATGGAGTTGGCCGTGGCCATGTGCTGGCAGGAGCCGATGGTGGGGGCGCAGGTGTTGGTCAGATCCAGCAGGTCTTCGTAAGAGAGCTTTCCGGCCTGCTGCATGCCCTGGGCCTCCTGGGCACAGGTGGAGTCGGATTTGCGCTTGGCACCGAAGGCAGGGCCGCCCAGCATGCAGCCGCCGGCCAGGAAGATGCAGGGGATGTCCAGACGGGCGGCGGCCATCAGCATGCCGGGGACCGTCTTATCGCAGGAGCCCACGAGAACCAGACCATCCAGCTTGTGGGCGCGGGCCATGATCTCAATGCCATCCGCCACGATCTCGCGGGAAGGCAGAGAATAGCGGGAGCCGTCGTGCGTGGTGCAGACGCCATCACACACGGCGATGCAGCCGAACTCCACCGGGGTGCCGCCGGCACGGTAGACGCCGTGCTTGACCTCCTCGGACAGAAGCCGGAGATTTTTGTGACCGGGGACGATATCCGTGAACGAGTCGCAGATACCGATTACGGGACGGGCAAAGTCATCATCGCTGTAGCCGTTGGCTTTATAAAGCGTCCGACAGGACAGCATGGCATCCGACATAAAGGTCCCGTTTTTGAATTTTTCCTGCATAGTTGTAAGTCCTCCCTCGTTTGATAATCTATACAACGGAAAATCTGGAAATCCAAAAGATTTTGCCAATATTATACTAAAAGAGCGGCGCGTCCGTCAAATAGCAAATTCCGATACCGCGATAACCAATGTGCTATCGGGAGAAAAAGGCCGGGCGGCAGAGATCTGCCGCCCGGCCTTTAACCGGCGTCGATGTGATGCTGAATGCGCTGCATGATCAGATCCAGCGCCACCTGATTGTGCCCGCCCTCCAGAATTACCACGTCGGCATACTTGCGGGAGGGCTCCACAAATTGCTCGTGCATGGGCTTGACGGTCGTAAGGTACTGCTGAACCACAGAGGAAAGCGTGCGTCCGCGTTCCTCCACGTCCCGCACGGCCCTGCGGAGGATCCGGACGTCGGCGTCCGTCTCCACAAAAATCTTAATGTCCAGCATGTTCCGCAGTTCCGGGTTTTGGAAGATCAGGATTCCCTCCACTAGGATGACCTTGGCGGGGCGGATCTCCACCGTTTCAGCGGTCCGGTTATGCTCTTTGTAGGAGTAGACCGGACAGCGGACAGGCTGCCCCGCTTTGAGCCGGCGCAGATGCGCGATCAGAAGATCGGTGTCAAACGCATCGGGGTGGTCGTAGTTTTGCAGGCAGCGCTGCGCAAAGGGAACGCCATCCTGACTTTTATAGTAGCTGTCATGTCCGATCACGGCCACATCACTGCCGAAATGCTCTTTTAAATGCCGGGTCAGCGTGGTTTTCCCGGAGCCGGTTCCCCCTGCGATCCCGATCAAAAGCGTGTTCATACCGGACCCTCCTTACTGGAATGCCTGCGGCCGGTGCAGGGAACGCACCGGCGGATTACCGTTATTATAAAAGCAGACGGGGAAAAGCACAAGAAAATTCGACCCCAAAGTCGGGAAAAGTAAAAAAACTGACAGCCGGCTCTTGACGCTCTGTGGAAATATCGGTATTATGTTAATTGAAATTTTGACCCTAAAGCGGTCTGCAGCCCATATGCGCAGACCGGGAGCCCGGAAGAGGAGGAGTCCTATGGCTATGAAGCGCTGCCCGAAGTGCGGGGAAAAATATTCGGACACCTATCGAGACTGCCCGTTCTGCGAAGAGGATGCCTATGAAACCGGCCGGCGCCGCCGGCGGGGCGGCCGCCGTGCCTCCGGAAGTCCCAACATTTTAAGTCCCATTCTGGTGGTCGTGATTGTGCTGCTGGCCGGGCTGCTGGTGTATCTCCTGTTTGGAGAGTCCATTGCGAAACGCTTTTCCGGCGGCGGCCAGACGCCTGGCGGAACATCGGCGGCAGTGAGCTCCAGCTCCGGCAGTGAGCCGGACATCAGCGAGCCGGACATCAGCGGACCGGCGGCATCCTCCGCCCAGGGCGAGGATCCGGTTCCGACGATTGACCCTGCGGCTCTGCCGGAGACGCTGAGCATCAGCAAGCCGGACTTTACTTTGAATGTCGGAGAGAGCTATACCGTTTCGGCCAGCGGCGGCAGCGGCAGCTACCAGTGGAGCAGCAGCGACGAAGGGATCGCTTCGGTGGATTCCAACGGAAAAGTGACCGGAATTTCCGCCGGCAAGGTGACGCTGACGGTTACGGATGGAACGGGTAAGGGAACCGGCGTCGTTTATGTCAAGGGCAGCGGCACGGCCCAGCCGGAAACGCCGACTCCCTCCGGCGGCACACAGGCCCTCAACCGGGAGGATATGACGCTGAAGGTGGGCGAGAGCTTCCAGCTGAAGCTGAGCGGCGTGACCACTGCGCTGAGCTGGAGCAGTTCGGATTCCGGCGTGGCGACCGTTTCTTCGGACGGAACGGTGAAGGCGGTGGCCACCGGAAAGGCAACCATCACCGTCTCCTGGGATGGCGCATCCAAGACCTGTGTGGTCCGCGTACGCACCTGACTCCGGACGCATCGGATCGAATCGAAAAAGGCAGGGCCTCCCCACGGTGGGCGGCCCTGCCTTCCGGTTTTTGGGGACGGTTTGGGGCTTTGTCTTGCGCGCCGGAACGGTTTGTAGTATAATGCAAAACTGAATCCATGTATTTAGAAAGCGGAGTGTGAGGAAGCGGCATGACCACCCGGGATTACCAGACCAAATCGGAATTTCAAATCTTTCTTTCTTATTTCAAGCCCCACCGGGGCCTGTTTATCCTGGACCTTTGCTGTGCGTTGGGGATTTCCCTGATCGATCTGGCTTTCCCGTATATTTCCCGCTGGTGCATGTACGAGCTTCTGCCCCAAAGCGCTTACCGGACCTTTTGGACCGTGATGGCCGTGGTGATGGCCGCCTTTGTGCTGCGCAGCTTTTTGTCCTATGTGATCTGCTATTGGGGTCATACCTTCGGCGTTTTGGTGGAGGCGGACATCCGGCGGGACCTGTTTCGCCATATGCAGGACCTGTCGTTCGGCTATTTTGACACGCACCGCACCGGCCAGCTGATGAGCCGGCTGACGGCGGACCTGTTTGATATCACAGAGCTGGCCCATCATGGGCCGGAGGATCTTTTTATCTCTGCGGTGACGATCGTCGGCGCGCTGGTGATCATGTTCTGCATCCAGTGGCGTCTGGCCCTGCTGATCGCCCTGATCCTTCCGGTGTTTTTCGCGGTGATCTGGCGCTGCCGCCGCTCCATGGCGCAGGCCTCCGCGCAGGTCAAGCAGAAGACGGCCGTGATCAATGCGGATATCGAGTCGGGGCTTTCCGGGATCCGGACGGCGAAGGCCTTTGCCAACGAGCAGGCGGAGCTGAATAAGTTTGATGCATCCAATCAGGGCTTTAAAACCTCCAAGCGGCTGTTCCACAAGGCAATGGGGCGGTTCAACGCGACGATGGAGCTTTTCCTGTGCCTGCTTCCGGCAGCGGTGATCGCCTGGGGCGGCGCCCTGATCATGCAGGGACGGCTGACGACGGTGGATCTGATCACCTTCAGCCTGTATGTGACCACATTTATTACGCCGGTGCGGAAGCTTTCCAATTTTGCGGAGCTTTTTTCCAACGGAACGGCGGGCCTGCACCGCTTTGTGGAGCTGATGCGGCAGGAGCCGGAGCTGCAGGACGCGCCGGATGCCCGGCCGCTGGAGCGAGTCAGCGGCCGGATCGACGTGGATCACGTGAGCTTTGCCTATCAGGGCGACCTGGCTGTTGTACACGATGTGGATCTTCATATACGCCCCGGCGAGACGGTGGCACTGGTGGGCCCCTCCGGCGGCGGAAAGTCCACACTCTGCCAGCTGATCCCACGGTTTTATGATGTTACCCAGGGCGCTATCCGCGTGGATGGACAGGATATCCGGACGGTGACGCAAAGCTCGCTGCACCGGAATATCGGGGTGGTGCAGCAGGATGTCTTTTTGTTTGCGGACAGTGTTTTGGAAAACATCCGCTATGGCCGGCCGGAGGCCAGCGAAGAGGAAGTGTTCCGGGCGGCAAAGCTGGCGGAGATCTATGACGATATTGCGGCGCTGCCGGATGGCTTCAACACCTACGTGGGGGAGCGGGGTGTGCTGCTCTCCGGCGGGCAGAAGCAGCGAATCTCCATTGCGCGGATCTTTCTGAAGGATCCGCCCATTCTGATCCTGGACGAGGCGACCTCCGCACTGGACAGCGTGACCGAGGCGAAGATCCAGGCGACCTTTGAGCGCCTGGCGCAGGGGCGGACGACGATCCTGATTGCACATCGGCTTTCCACGGTCCGCAATGCGGACCGGATCGCCGTGATTGAGGAGGGACGGATCACGGAGCTGGGATCCCACGAAGAACTGATGCGTGCCGACGGGGCCTATGCGGCGCTGGTGCGGGCACAGGAGCTGCGGCATGGATAAGAGTAAGCTTTTGGACCGGGTCGCCCCAGGGGGAGAAGACCGCATTTTGCTGGCCCGGGTTTTGGACCGGCTGGAGCAGGCACGCCGGCAGAATCAGCTGACCGCTACGGATTTTTTAAGTCCCAGCCAGCTGGCCGGGGCGGAGGACCTGCTGCGCCTGGCCGGCGCCCGCAGCGGAGAGATCCATAGCTACGGCGGCTATGAAGGCGCAGAGCGCCGCATGATCCTGTGCCTGCCGGAATGGATGGAGGATCCTGCCGCGGCGGAGGCGGAAAGCCCGCTGCGCTGCCTGCGGGCGCACTTCCGCCCGGAGGATGCCCTGACGCACCGGGACATTCTGGGCAGCCTGATGGGGCTGGGCATCGCACGGGAGAAGATCGGGGATCTTCTGGTGGGGGCGGACTGCTGCGACCTGATGGCGGCGGATACGGTGGCGGAATTTTTGTGCAGCAGCTGGACCTCCGCTGGCCGGGCCCGGGTGCGGGTGGAAATGATCAGCCCCGGGCAGCTGCACATTCCGGAGCGGCATTTTGAAGAAATCGCAGACACGGTGCCGTCGCTGCGGCTGGATGCGGTGCTGGCCAGCGGCTTCCGGACCTCCCGGTCCAGGGCGGCGGAATGGATCGCCGCTGGACGGGTGCAGGTAAATTGGCGGGAGTGCCTCAAGCCGGACCGGATTCTGGCGGAAGGGGATACCGTTTCGGCCCGGGGCCAGGGAAAATTTCAATTGTCACAGGTGAAGGGGACGACCCGAAAGGGGCGGATTGCCATTCAAGTGAAACGATCTGTTTAAGGAGCGGATGCAGTATGGAGCAGTCAAAGATTGACCGGATCAATGAATTGTCCAAAAAGCGCAAGGAGCAGGGGCTGACGGAGGAGGAAGCGGCGGAGCGGACCGCTCTGCACCAGGAATATGTCCGGGCAGTTCTTGGAAATCTGGAGCATCACCTGCAGCACACGGTGGTTGTGGATGAACACGGAAACCGGAGAAAGCTCAGAAAGAAGGAGGAGAGCGAATCGTAATGGCCTCCAAGAAAAAGAGTGACAATGGGGACTGGGGCGGCTGGGTTTTGATCATTGCCCTGTTTGCCCTGGGTGTGTGGCCGGTGGCATTGATCCTGCTTTTTTCCAAGCTGTTCGCTCCGGACAAGAAGCAAAGCGCCGCGCCGCCGCTGCAGGAAGAGAGCGGGAATCCCGCAGCAGCCTCCGCGCGGACGCCCAACCGGGCGGAGCGTGCGGCCCGCAGAATGGTCAAGTCGCCGCCGGCGAAGGCGACGACGGTCTGGGCCCTGAAGATCATCGGC
Organism: uncultured Dysosmobacter sp.; assembly: GCA_934563745.1. Lineage (GTDB taxonomy): Bacteria > Bacillota > Clostridia > Oscillospirales > Oscillospiraceae > Oscillibacter. Next base: position 49,162 of record CAKTHE010000014.1, read on the forward strand.
ATCATTTTGGCGGTGGCAGGCGCCGCGGGTGCCTATGATCCCGTGGATATGATGATCTGGCTGGGCCATGTGGACTCCTGGTATGTGCGGGAGCTGCTGCGCGCCTTGGCCATCGCGGCCGGCGGCGTTGGTATGTTCTGCGCCGGCATCTCCATGGAGCGGGCCATGAAGCGCTATCAGAAGTATCTGGCGGTCATGGGGGACCGGGAGGCGATCCCGGTGGAGGAGCTGGTCAGGAAGCTCGGCTTTTCGGAGCGGCGTGTTTCCAAGGACCTGCAGAAGATGATCGACCGGGGCTATTTCGGCGGACAGGCTTATCTGAACATTGATCTGGGCTATTTCTTCCGCTCCAGCCAGGCCAACGCCAATCTGGAGCGGCAGCGGCAGCAGGCGGCCGCCCAGGCAGCGCCCAAGGAGGCGGAAGAGGGGTACTCCGGGATCCTGCGCAACATTCGCCGGGCCAACGACCAAATCGCAGATCCGGTCCTTTCGGAGAAAATTGACCGGCTGGAGAGCATCACGGCCAAAATTTTCCGGACTGTGGAAGAGGATCCCCGCAAACGCAGCCAGATTGATACCTTCCTGAACTATTATCTGCCAACGACCCAGAAACTGCTGGATTCTTATGCGATGTTTGAAGCGACCGGCATCGAAGGGGAAAACCTGAAGCAGGCGAAGGAGCGGATCGAAAAGACGATGGATTCCATCGTGGAAGGCTTTGAACATCAGCTGGACGCGCTTTACAAGGCTGATGTGATGGATGTGACCAGTGACATCCAGGTGATGGAGTCGATGCTCAACCGGGATACGGCCAGTGTGGAGCGTGATTTCGGGTTGGGCCGGCAAGAAGCTTCCGGCGCAGCCGCCCCGGCCGGGGAATCCTCCGGCGCTGCGGCCATGCAGCAGATGGAAGAAGAGCGCTGAACCTGCCTGAGCGGCCTGAAAAATCAAAAAACAGCGGTCCGGATCTTCAGGATCCGGACCGCTGTTTTTTTCATCGTTTACGGGTTCTGAGAGGAGCCTGCGGAGTCGGCGGATTTCTGTGCCAGCGCCTTTTGCAGCCAGTCCTTTCCGTCCACGAAGCGGGAGACAATGTAGCTGACCACATAGTCGCCGGCGGAATTGATCATCGTGGCCGGAGGATCCACCAGGTTGCCGATGGTGACCAGAATGGGGAAGGCGATCTCCATCTGCTGGGGGAAGAAGAGGGAGCAGATAATGTACTCGCCGATGTAGCCGCCGCCGGGGACGCCGCTCATGCCCACGGAGGAGAGAACGGCCACCAGCACCACGGGAAGCATCTGAGAAAAGTGGAGCTGCATTCCAAAAACGCCGTACACAAAGGCGATTTTCAGAACGCAGGAGAAGCAGGAGCCATCCATGTGCATGGTGGCGCCCAGGGGCAGGACCATATCGCTGACATCCTTGGAGATCCCGGTGGCCTGGGCCTCTTCCATATTGGTCGGGATCGTGGCGACGGAGGAGCAGGTGCCCAGAGACACGATGGCGGGCTTGGCAATGTGCTGGAACATGACCTTTGCCGCGCCCTTTCCGCCGCCGAAGCGGGCAAACAGGGGCCAGGCGGTGAAAATATAGAGGAAGCACAGGGGATAATAGACGGCCAGCGCCCGGCCGTAGGAGACGGTGATTTCCGAGCCGTAGGTGGCCACCAGATCGGCAAAGAAGCCGAAGAATGCGACCGGCGCATAATACGTGATGATCTGAACAAACTTCAGCATCACGTTGGACAGGTCCTCCAAAAACCGGCCGACCAGAGTTTCCTTGCCGCCGTTGAGATTCACGGCAAAGCCGAATAAGAGTGAGAATACGATCAGCGGCAGCATGGCCCGCCGGCTCAGCAGCCCCACGAAGTCCTCAGCGGTAAAGAAATTGACGATCATCTCCGAAAGGGTGGCGTAGCTGCCCATTTCCTCGGAGGGGAGCTCCGTCCAGGCGGAAAGGACCGGGGGAAAGGCCTCCATCAGTACAAACATGATCACGGCGGCGATGGCGCCGGTGACAACGAACGTGCCGACGGTGACACCCATGATCTTGCCGGCGCGCTTCCGGCTCTGCATATTGGCCACGGCGCTGGAAATCGAGGCGAACACCATGGGGACCACGATGCAGAACATCAGATTGATAAACACGGTTCCCAGGGGCTTCAGAACGGTTGCGCCGGCCTGGACGACATTGCCGTCGGCGTCCTTCACCACCGGGAAGAACCAGCCGACAAGGGCGCCGACGACCATGGATGCCAGCATGATCCCCATCAGCGCGTAATTTTTCGCAACGGATTTTTTCTTCATAGTGCGTCCTCCTCTGAAAAATCAGTCTTGGTTTTCTGTGGGAAACAGGGTTTCGTCTGTGACGGTGCCTTTGGCCACAAGGTTTGTGGGTCCGGACAAAAACAGCTGCTCGATGACGGAGCCGGAGCGCTGTGCATCCACGGTCAGCACGCCGCCGGCCATCTCGGCCTGTACACCGTGTCCGCTGACTTTCCCCTGCAGGGTCAGCACGGCGACGGTGGAGCCGGTTCCGGTGCCGCAGGCATAGGTAAAGTCCTCCACGCCACGCTCAAACGTGCGGATGTACAGGCGGTCCTCCCCGACCAGTTCATAGAAATTGACATTGGCCCCCTTGGGGAATGCGGGATGATGACGCAGCGTGCGGCCCAGCTCCCGCAGCTCGTCGGCGTCCGCCTGGCGGAGATTGGCGTAAGGCACCACTGCATGCGGCAGACCCGGTTTGCCCAGTTCTACATAGGAGCAGGCATAGCGGACGCCGTCCGCCTCCACCGGATAATCCAGCCGGATTACCGAGGGATCATTCAGCCGGATTCGGTACATCCGGCGGTCGATCCGCTGTCCGGTTACGATGCCAGCGGTCGTTTCGATGGTTTGCGTCTGCCCGGACAGTCCGTTTTCGTATCCATAGCGGCAGATGCAGCGGGCACCGTTGCCGCACATTTCGCCTACGCTGCCGTCGGAGTTGAAAAAGAGCATCCGGAAATCACCGCCCTGCGTCGGCGCATCCACCACCATCAGGCCATCCGCCCCGATGGACAGGTGTCGTTCGCAAAGGGTCCGGGCGATTGCGGGAAGCTCCCCGTGCGGGATCTTTTCTTCCAGGTTGTTCAGGATAATAAAATCGTTGCCGGCTCCGTTCATTTTCCAAAAATTCATAGGGCTCCACCTTTACTCCGGGAACGCGGCGCACTCCGGCACATGGAGGAAACGCGCGCTCCTTCAAAATTGGGGAAACAGAACATTGCTTCTTATAGAATAGTATAGAAGCTCAAAATAAAAAGTCAAACCATAGAATGTGCTCTGAAGGATGCAAAAAATGCGTCCCGGTTGCGGAGCGGGCCGTAGAAAAGAACAAATAAGAAATGAAATGACGAAAAGTAATAGGGTAAATGCAAAAAATTCAATTCTGCTGGAAAAATTTATTTTCTTTTTCTGTGCAATATGTTATAATCCCCCTATTGATGTAAAATAAGGAGCGAAAAGTATGACAACTGCACAGATCCTGGTTTTGCTGACGATTGTTGCTTACCTGGTGGCAATGGTCCTGGTCGGCGTGTACTTTGGCAAAAAGGGAAGCGGCGACAGTTCGCACGAATTTTATCTGGGCGGCCGCAAGCTGGGCCCGATCGTAACGGCCATGAGCGCGGAGGCTTCGGACATGAGCAGCTATCTGCTGATGGGGCTGCCGGGGCTTGCCTACTTATGCGGCGTGGCCGAGGTGGGCTGGACGGCCATCGGTCTGGCGGCCGGCACCTATCTGAACTGGCTGCTGGTGGCGAAGCGGATCCGCCGCTATTCGGAGCATCTGGGCGCCATCACCATTCCGGATTTTTATTCCCGCCGGTTCAAGGACGATAAACGGATCCTTTCCTGCATTGCGGCCGTGCTGATCCTGGTGTTTTTCGTGCCGTACACGGCATCCGGCTTTAAGGCGGTGGGCACGCTGTTCAACAGCCTCTTTGGCGTCGACTATCACGCGGCCATGATCGTGGGCGCGGCGGTCATCATCGGTTACACCATTATGGGCGGCTTTTTGGCTGTGTCCACCACGGATTTGATTCAGAGCATTTTTATGACCGTTGCCCTGATCGCCGTGGTCCTGTTTGGCGTGCAGCAGGCCGGCGGCTGGCAGACTGTGGCGGAGAATGCGGCATCCCTTCCCGGGTATCTGCACCTGACGCAGGGCTATGATGCCGCGACCGGGACGGCGGCGACTTACGATGGGCTGAGCATTGTCTCCACCCTAGCCTGGGGCCTGGGCTATTTTGGCATGCCGCACATTTTGCTGCGGTTTATGGCTATTGAAGACGTGGACAAGCTGAAGACCTCCCGGCGGATCGCATCGATCTGGGTCGTGATTTCCATGGCGATAGCCGTCTTGATCGGCATTATCGGCTACAGTGTTTCCAAGGCAGGAAAGATCCCGGCCCTGACAACCAGCTCGGAGTCGGAGACGATCATTGTCAAAATGGCGGATCTGATGAGCCAGCACGGCGTATTTTTGATCCTGATGGCCGGAATCATCCTGGCCGGAATCCTGGCGGCGACCATGTCCACGGCGGACTCGCAGCTTCTGGCGGCGGCGTCCAGCGTTTCGCAGGACCTGCTGCAGGGCTTTTTCCGGATCAAGCTCAGCGTCAAGGCGGAGATGACGGTGGCACGGATGACCGTACTGGGAATTGCGCTGATCGGCATCGTTCTGGCCTGGGATCCCGACAGTTCCGTATTCCGGGTGGTCTCCTTCGCCTGGGCCGGCTTCGGCGCGGCCTTTGGTCCGGTGACGCTGTTCTCCCTTTTCTGGAAGCGGACGAACCGGCAGGGCGCTATGGCCGGCATGATTGCAGGCGGCGTGATGGTTTTTGTATGGAAGTATCTGATTGCGCCCAAGGGCGGCGCCTGGGCTATTTACGAGTTGCTCCCGGCCTTTATTGTTTCGGCGATTGTAATTGTTGTGGTCAGCCTGGCGACGGCAAAGCCGGATGAGGACACGGTGAAGCTCTTTGAAGAAGTAAACGCCATGAAGTGAGAAGCGGAAGCGGCATCATAAGAAGAGATTTTTTCCCTGCACCCTCCCGGGTGCAGGGAAAAAATATAAAAAAGGGGGAAGAAAGGGGTTGACAAGGGGGAAAAAGTCTGGTAATCTAATCAAGCTGTCGGCGCG
>CAKTHE010000015.1 GCA_934563745.1 uncultured Dysosmobacter sp.
GGCCGGAGCCGTGGACCCGGGGCAGAACGCCCACCTCGGCGGCCAGCGGACGGATCTCGTTGCGCTGACGGCCGTCGACCCGGTGGCCCTCCAGCAGCCAGGCCTTGACGATCTTCTTCTGGAACTTGTAGGTAATCTCTTCCAGATACTGATCCATGTCGGGGTGGCTGTCCAGATATTTTTCGTGCCACTTTTCGATCATGGCGTTCCAGCGCTGCTCCCGGACGTTCTTGTCGTCGGTGTCCATGGCGGCCTTGGCCTCGTCCATGAAGTTGGCAACGATATCGTCAAACAGCTCCTGATCGAAGGAGGCGTGGGGATAGTCAAACTTGGGCTTGCCGATCTCGGCCACCATCTGGTTGATAAGGGTGATCTGTTTCTGATTTTCCTCGTGGGCCAGCTTGATGGCGGCCAGCATGGTGTCGTTGGGCACCTCGTTGGCGCCGGCCTCGATCATGACCACCTTCTTGCCGGTGGAGACCACGGTGACATCCAGGTCAGAGACCTTGCGCTGCTCGCTGTTGGGATTGAGGACCAGCTGGCTATCCACCAGACCGACCTTCAGCGCGCCCACGGGCCCGTTCCAGGGAATGTCGGAAATGGCCAGGGCGGCGGAGGTGCCGATCAGGGCGGCGATCTCGGGCGAGCAGTCGTGATCCACGCTCATGACGGTGCACATGATGGACACGTCATTGCGGAAGTCGTGGGGGAAGAGGGGGCGGATGGGCCGGTCGATGACGCGGGAGGTCAGAATGCCCTTCTCGCCGGGGCGGCCCTCGCGGCGGTTGAAGCTGCCGGGAATGCGGCCCACGGAGTACATCTTCTCCTCAAAGTCCACGCTCAGGGGGAAGAAATCGATCCCGTCCCGGGGACGGGGGGCGGCGGTGGCGCAGCACAGCACGCGGGTGTCGCCGTAGCCGACCATGACGGCGGCGTTGGCCAGCTCGGCCAGCTTGCCGACTTCCAGGAAGAGGGGGCGGCCGGCCAGGTCCATCTCATACTTGTGATAGCCCGGGAACTGCCGATGGGTGATAATGGTTGACATAAGATTGCTCCTTTTCTTTTGAATATTCCATGGGAGCGGAACCATTTAGCACTTGAACAAAGGTCTCCGCGGGGCGGGGACGCTTGTTCAACTGCTAAAGGAACGGAGACTCCCATGGTGCGGGAAAATTTGCAAAGAGCGGCGCGGTTTTAACCGCGCCGCTCTTTTTTAAACGCTTCGTTGTTCCCACCGAAGGACCGGCGGAACGAGGAGAAGCAAGGGAGCGCGCGACATTTTCCGCATAGCGGGGAAACAGAACTCAGCGGACGCGGCGGCTCACTTACGGATACCCAGCTTGGCGATCAGGGCACGGTAACGCTCGATGTCCTTCTTCTGGAGGTAGTCCAGCAGGCGGCGGCGCTTACCGACCATCTGCAGCAGGCCGCGGTTGGAGTGCTTGTCCTGGGGGTTGAGCTTCATGTGAGCAGTCAGCACATTGATCCGCTCGGTCAGGATCGCGATCTGAACCTCGGGGGAGCCGGTGTCGTTCTCGTGGGTACGGTTGGCGTCAATGATAGCGGTTTTCTGGTCTTTGCGCAGCATAGTAATGATCCACCTTTCAATTCAATGCCCCACAGGACTGCGCTCCGGGCCGGTGAGAGTCCGCGGAACGAAGTGCTGGGGAAAAGTTGTATGCACCCTTAGATGCCGCACAAGTATAGCACGCCGCCGTGTGTTTGTAAAGAGGAATTTCTCGAATTTTCCTGTTTATTAAATAAGGTACGGAGCGGCGGGCCGTCTTCCGGGTCCGTCTGCGGCAAAAAGCGGCAAAAAACGGCAGCGTCCGCTTTCCGGCGGCCCGGCGCGAAAAATTGCAAAAGCCTCTTGACAGGGGCAGGGCCCTGTGATAACCTAACTGTACTAATACAGCTAATACAATTAATACAGTTGACAGGAGGGACGCATATGGTGACCCACAGCTTGCTGGGGATGATCGGCGTGGTGATTTTACTGGCGGTGGCGGCAGCCCTTGTCATCGCGGCCAATCGCTGAGTCCCCGGCGCAGGACAGAGGAAAGGAGGTACGGCTTTGCTGACACTGAACTATCGGGATTCCCGCCCGATTTACGAGCAGATCAAAGATGAACTGCGGCGGCTGATCGTGACAGGGGCCCTGGGCGTGGACGAAAAGCTCCCGTCGGTCCGGGCACTGGCCACGCAACTGTCCATCAATCCGAACACGATCCAGCGGGCCTATAACGAGCTGGAGGGTGAGGGATATATCTATTCCGTGCCCGGAAAGGGCAGCTTTACGGCCGGGAACGCCGACGCCGGCGCCGCCCGGAAGAAGGAGCTGCTGGAAAAACTGGAGGCTCTGCTGACAGAGCTGCGCTATCTGGGCGTCAGCTGGGAAGAGCTGGAACATATTGTGAAGGAGGAATACAGCCGTGATTGAGGTGAAAGACCTTGTTAAAAAATTTGACGGCTTTGCGGCGCTGTCCGGCGCCACGCTGACGGTGCCGGATGGCAGCGTATACGGGCTGGTGGGCCCCAACGGTGCGGGCAAATCCACCCTGATCCGTCACCTGACCGGCATTTACCGCCAGGATTCCGGCGAGGTCTGGATCGGCGGCGCCCCGGTGTGGGAGAATGCGGAGCTGAAGGCGCACATCGCCGCGATCCCGGACGACTGGTACTATTTCAATCCGTCCACTGTGGCGGATATGATGCACTTTTACCGGGGGTTTTACCCCGCGTTCTCCATGGAGCGCTACGAAAAGCTCAAGGAGGTTTTTAACATCGAAGAAAAGCGGGTCATCCGCCGCCTGTCCAAGGGCATGCAGAAGCAGGTGGCCTTCTGGCTGACCATGAGCTGCATGCCGGATTACCTGATCCTGGACGAACCGGTGGACGGACTGGACCCGGTGATGCGCCGGCAGGTGTGGTCCATCGTGATGGACGACGTGACCCAGCGGGGCACTACAGTGCTGGTCTCCAGCCATAACCTGCGGGAGCTGGAGGATGTGTGCGATCACGTGGGCATTCTGGATCACGGCAGCGTGCTGCTGGAGCGGTCTCTTGCGCAGCTGCAGGACAACATGGTCAAAATGCAGGTGGTATTCCCGGACGGGATGACGGAGCTTCCGCCGGAGATCCCCGTGCTGCATGCCTCCAAGCTGGGCCGGATCCATACGCTGATCATGCGCATGAGCGCGGAAGAGGCCACCAACCGGCTGGCGGTTTACAGCCCGCTGCTGGTGGATGCGGTGCCCCTGACGCTGGAGGAGATCTTTATTTACGAATTGGGAGGTGCGGACTATGCAGTCAAAGACATCGTCCTTTGAGGCCGGGACGCAGCCGGTGAAGGCGCCGGAGCGGGTCTATGCAGGCAGCCCCAGCCGCCTAATCAACCGGACGCTTTTTAAAAAGAACCTGAGCCGGTACTGGCCGCTGTGGGGCCTGGTGAGCTTTGTGGGCGGCCTGTTCCCCCTGGCCATGCTGGTGTCGCTGATCCGGGATGGTGCGGGCGTGCGGCTCGATCCGCTGGAGATCACCCGGGACTATTACAGTGTGGTCACCTACGCGGTGCCGCTGATCTCCCTTGTTTACGCGATGCTGTGCGCCGTAGCGGTGTGGCGCTATCTCTACACGGCCCGCAGCGTGGGCATGATGCATACGCTGCCCATTACCCGGCGCAGCCTGCTGGCCACCAACTTCCTCTCGGGGCTGGTAATGATGGCCATCCCCTACGCCGTCACGGGCCTTTTGTGCGTGCTGATCACCGGCGTCTACGGCGGGTTTGACCTGACGGGCGTGCTGACCACGGTGGCGGCAGTGGCGGGGATCAGCTTCTTCTACTTCAGCTCCGCCACGGCAGTGGCCTTTATCACCGGCAGCGCGGTGGCGCAGGCGGTGCTCTACCTGATCTTTCATTTTCTGGCCGTGGCTCTGGAGTGGCTGGGGAACCAGTTTGCGCAGGGCTTTGTGGTGGGCCTTTCCAGTGGTACCAGCTTCCGGATCACCCGGTATCTTTCCCCCACGGTGGGGCTGATGGAGACCCTGAACGCAGATTGCAGCTTTCAGGAGGTCCCGGTGCCCGGACGGGACTGGACGCACCAGAAGCTGGTGGGCGTCCGGCTGGATGGCTTCTGGCTGGTGGGCGTTTACGTCCTGGCCGGGATCGTCCTTCTGGCGCTGGCCTGGCTGCTTTACAGCCGCAGAAGAAGTGAGTCCGCCGGCGACGTAGTGGCCGTGGGCTGGATGAAGCCCGTGTTCCGCTACGGAACGGCCCTGTGCGCGGCCCTGTCTGCCGGTCAGGCCCTGTACGCTTTGTTCTGGGAGAGCTTCCAGAGCACTTACAGCCCCTATTACGCGGCGGCACCCATGGCCGTGTGCACGGTGGTGGCAGGCCTTCTGGGCTATTACATCGCCTCCATGCTGCTGGCGAAAACAGCCCGGGTCTTCCGGAACACCTGGAAGGGCGCCCTGGGGGTGTGCGTTGTGTGCGTGGGCCTGTGCATCGGCCTGCGGACGGACCTGTTCGGCATTGAAAAGCGGGTGCCGGCGGCTTCGGAGATAAAGTCCGTGACCGTTGAGGTATCCAGTGACGCATATACCCTGAAGGCGGGCGCGGATGACGAATTGATCGCCCAGACGCTGAAGCTGCACGAGGCCATCGTGGATTCCCTGGGCAGCCTGCGGGATTACAGCGGGACCGATGTCTACGACGACACGGAATGGGAAGAACGGGGCAGCGCCTACCTCTGTCTGACCTATCAGCTGAGCAGCGGTCAGCTCAAGCGCCGCTACGAGCTGCCGATCACGAAGCGCCTTCTGGAGCAGGAGGGCAGCTATGCCCAGCTGCTGGATCAGCTGATGAGCAGTACGCAGATGCAGGAGAAACTCCTGGAGCTGGACGCGGACAAGTGGGTCCTCAGCGGCGCCTATGTCTACCCCTACAACAGCGGAGAGACCACGGATCTGAACACCGCCCAGGCCCAGCAGCTGCGGGATGCGCTGGCCCGGGACTGCGCGGCCGGCCACTGGAAACGCTATGCCTGGCTCAACGGGGACGACGATTCGGTGGGTACCTACTACGCGCTGGAGTTGAATCTGGAGTTCAGCTCCAAGAAGGACCTGGAGAAGGAAAACGATTCGGAAGGCTCCGTGCGCATTACGACGCTGAACGTTGAGGTCCGGACGGACATGACGGAGACAATCCGGTGCATGGAGGCGCTGGGTATTGCGCCGGAGGATCTGATCAGCTACAGCGAATACAATCGGCAGATGGATCAGGCCAATGAGGAGGCCGCCTATGACGAAGCGTATGAGACCACGGACGCGGCGTTTGGTGTCGCAGGCGCCGGAATGACGGAAGGCTGAGGTATGGCCCCACGAAAGAGAAAACGGCGCCGGCGGCTCAATCCCCGCTTTGTGGCGCTGGTGCTGGCCCTGGTGCTGATCGGGGCAGGGGGCGCGGTGTATCTGCGCAGCCGCTCCCTGCCCGGCGGCCGGGTCTCCGTGCCGGACTATGTGGAAAAGGACTATCTGACGGTCAACCCCTGGTCCCGGCCGGAGACGCCGCTGAAGAAGATCGACGGCGTGGTGATCCATTACGTGGGCAACCCCGGCACCACGGCCCGGGCCAACCGGAATTATTTTGAATCCCTGTCCGCGGGGACGGATCAGGTGTACGCCAGCGCCCATTTTGTGGTGGGGCTGGAGGGCGAGGTGATCCAGTGCATCCCGCTGACGGAGATCGCCTACGCCTCCAACAGCCGCAACGAGGACACCGTATCCATTGAGGTCTGCCACCCGGACGCCGACGGCGCCTTTTCCCAGGTGACCTATGACCGGGTGGTGGAGCTGACGGCGTGGCTGTGCGAAAGCTTTCAACTGGATCCCGGGGCCGATGTGATCCGGCACTATGACGTCACCGGGAAGGAGTGTCCTCTTTATTACGTGGACCATCCCGATGCCTGGGAGCAGCTGAAAAGCGATGTGGCGGCTGCCGTAAAGCAGGACGGGTAAAAAATTATAAAAAATATTTTTCCCGATGAAACATTTTGACGGCCTGGATCGTCTTTAAGGACAGAAGAACCAATTGGAAGGAGCGACATTCAAGATGGAGAAGACAGCGAGAGAATCTTCCCTGTGGAGAATTTGGGTCAATACGAAGAACAAGGTCGTTTCATTTCATGAAGAAGAGGGCTGCCAGCTGCTGGAGTTCCGCAATCACGACCTGTTTCTGCACTGCGTGGATGAGTATGCCGGCAAATCCTATCGCTATCAGTAAAATCGGTTTTTGAAAAGTCCGGCCCGCGGAAAAAGCATGCGCCCCGGCGGGGCGCGCTCTTTCCGCGGGCTTTTCCCGTTTGTTGGATCTTTTTCCCCGGAACGGACGCAAAAGCGGTTGACAAACCCGGAAAACGTGATAAGATAAGCAGGAATTCAATATTGGGCGTGGATAAGGACGAGTAGCTTTTCGCTCTTTGTGCAGAGAGCCGCCGCAGGGTGCAAGGCGGTCAGAGACGGGAAGGGAAAATCACCTTGGAGCCTCCTGCTGAAAGACGACGCGAGTAGGCGTGGACGTGTGACGGGCGTTATTCCGTCGGCCTGTGTCGGCAGGCGTGAGGGGCCGTGTCCCGCAAGGCGCGCGGCAAGAAGAGTGGTACCGCAGAGTGTTTTCAAACGCTTTGTCTCTGAGAGAAGAGACAGGGCGTTTTTTATTTTGCCGCGGAGGGAGGGTTCAAATCCCTCCTGCGGATTCCGGCCGTAAAAACGAAAGAAGACTTATAATATAAAAGGAGACGCAGTATGGATTACAACAAGACCATCAATCTGCCCAAGACCGACTTCCCCATGCGGGCGGGCCTGCCCAAGCGGGAGCCGGAGATGCTCAAGCGCTGGCAGGACATGGACCTCTACAACGAGCTTTTGAAGAAGAACGAGGGCAAGCCCCACTTCGCCCTGCATGACGGCCCTCCGTTCTCCAACGGCAGCCTGCACATGGGCCATGCGCTGAACAAGTCCCTGAAGGACATCATTATCCGCTCCTATGCCATGCGGGGCCGCTATACGCCCTATATCCCCGGCTGGGACAACCACGGCATGCCCATTGAGAGCGCCATCATCAAAGAGCAGAAGCTCAACCGCAAGGCCATGAGCATTCCGGATTTCCGCACGGCCTGCCATGACTATGCCGAAAAGTACATCGGCATTCAGATGGAGGGCTTCAAGCGCCTGGGCGTGGTGGCCGACTGGGAGCATCCCTACAAGACCATGAATCCCAGCTTTGAGGCGGAGGAAGTCAAGGTCTTCGGCCAGATGTACAAAAAGGGCTATATCTACAAGGGCCTCAAGCCCGTCTACTGGTGCTATCACGATGAGACTGCCCTGGCCGAGGCGGAGATCGAGTATCAGGACGATCCCTGCACCACCGTGTATGTGAAGTTCCCCATGCACGATGACCAGGGCAAGCTGAGCCATCTGGACAAATCCAAGCTGAGCTTTGTGATCTGGACCACCACCATCTGGACCCTGCCCGGCAACCTGGCCATCGCCCTGCACCCCTCCGAGAGCTATGCCGTGGTGAAGAATCAGGAAAACGGCGAGCTGTATATCATGGCGGAAGCCCTCACCGACAAGGTGATGAAGGTGGCCGGCATCGCCGACTACGAGATCGTGGAGACCCACGAGGGTGCCTTCTTTGAGAATATGCTGGCGGATCATCCCTTCCTGCCCAAGACGTCCCGCCTGGTGCTGGCCGATTACGTCACCATGGATTCCGGTACCGGCTGCGTCCACACGGCACCCGGCTTCGGTGCCGACGACTATCAGACCTGCCGCCGCTACGGCATGGACATGGTGGTGCCCGTGAACGATCAGGGCCGCCACACCGACTATGCCGGCAAATACGCCGGCATGCTGGTGGACGAGTCCAACCCCGTGATCCTGCAGGACATGAAGGAGTCCGGCGCCCTGCTGGCCAGCGAGGAGATCGTCCACAGCTATCCCCACTGCTGGCGCTGCAAAAAGCCCATCATCTTCCGGGCCACGCCCCAGTGGTTCTGCTCGGTGGACGCCTTCAAGGACGAGGCCTGCGCCGCCTGCGACGATGTGCGCTGGGTGCCCGGCTGGGGCATCGACCGGATGAAGAGCATGATCCGGGAGCGCGCCGACTGGTGTATTTCCCGCCAGCGCCGGTGGGGCCTGCCCATCCCTGTGGTGTACTGCAAGGACTGCGGCAAGCCGGTGTGCACCGACGAGACCATCGCCGCCATCTCCGACATGTTCGGCAAGGAGGGCTCCAACGCCTGGTTTGAAAAGGACCCTGCCGACTTCCTGCCTGCCGGGCTGACCTGCCCCCACTGCGGCGGCAAGAGCGGCTTCGAGAAGGAGACCGATACCCTGGACGGCTGGTTCGACTCCGGCTCCACCCATTTCGCGTCCATGAAGCGGGACCAGGGCTTCTGGCCTGCCGATATGTACCTGGAAGGTCTTGACCAGTACCGCGGCTGGTTCCAGTCCTCTCTGCTGACCGCCGTGGGTGCCTTCGGCAACGGCGCGCCCTTCAAGGAGTGCGTCACCCACGGCTGGACCGTGGACGGCGAGGGCAAGGCCATGCACAAGTCCCTGGGCAACGGCGTGGACCCCGCCGACATCTTCAATAAGTACGGTGCGGACATCCTGCGCCTGTGGGCCGCCTCCGCCGACTATCACGCCGACGTCCGCTGCTCCGACGCCATCTTCAAGCAGCTGGCTCAGAACTATCTGAAGTTCCGCAATACCGCCCGGTACTGCCTGGGCAATCTGGACGGCTTTGATCCCAACCGGCTGGTGGCTCCCGCTGACATGCTGGAGCTGGACCGCTGGGCCGTCACCCGCCTGAACGCCCTCATCGAAAAGTGCGCCCAGGCCTACAACGACTATGAGTTCCTGGTCATCACCCACGCCGTCAACGATTTCTGCGTGGTGGAGATGTCCAACTTCTATCTGGATATCATCAAGGACCGGCTGTACTGCGAGGAGAAGGACAGCCTGGCCCGCCGCAGCGCCCAGACGGCCCTGTACCTGATCCTGGACACCATCACCAAGATCATGGCCCCCATCCTGTGCTTCACCGGTGACGAGATCTGGCTGGCCATGCCCCACAAGGAGGGCGACGATACCCGCAACGTGCTGTTCAACGATATGAACGGCGTGTTTGCCGATTATGCCCTCTCTGAGAGCGAGATGGCCAAGTGGGAGAAGATCATCACCGTCCGCACCGCCGTTAACGGCGCCCTGGAGACGGCCCGCGCCGAGAAGAAGATCGGCAAGAGCCTGGAGGCCGACGTGGCCCTGACGGTCCCCGCCGAGGATGCCTTCCTGGCGGAGATGGACGCCGCCGTCCTGGCGGATCTGCTGATTGTCTCCCAGGCGGAGGTCACCGTGGGCGGCGAGCTGGCGGTATCCGTCAGCGAGGCGGCCGGCACCAAGTGCCCCCGCTGCTGGAAGCACTCCACTGAGGCCGACGAAAACGGCCTGTGCCCCCGCTGCGCGCGCGTCGTCGCTGCGTGCCCCGACTTCGGTACGCTTTAAAAGCGGTTCCTGCTTCGCCCCTTGCTCCGCCGGACCTTCGGAGAGGAACTCTCCAACGCGGCTGCGGGGCCGGAGCTTTGCGCGGCGGTTCCCTGTATTCCCGGCACCCGGAGGCAAGCTGCCTCCGGGTGCTTTTTTGCGCCGGGATCCGGCCATGGGGCCGGCCGGATGGCCCATGGTTGCTTTTTCCGGGAAAAGCGTATACACTACCTGTGGAATCCTGTAGAAAAGGAGCGGTGCCCTATGTCCGCTGAAACAAGCGTCGGGACCGGCCGCAACACGGCCATTGACGCGGCCAAGACGGCCGCGATCTTCGGAACGCTGATGATCCATGCTTCCGCCAACGGGGGCTTCGCCTGGCCGGTGGGGTCCGCCCGCTGGATCGCGGCGCTTTTCTGGGGCTGCCTGCTGCGCTGCGCCGTGCCGGTGTTTCTGATGTGCTCCGGGGCGCTGCTTCTTGCGCCGGAGAAGCGGGTGACCATCGGCGGCATCTATAAAAAGTACATCCCCCGGATCCTGGCGGCCCTGTTTTTCTGGGCGGCGGCCTATTCCGCCTGGTCGCTGCTGGGCGTGAAGCTGCACACCGGGGTGCTGGAGGCGGCGGCTTTGAA
This sequence comes from uncultured Dysosmobacter sp., assembly GCA_934563745.1. Classification (GTDB taxonomy): domain Bacteria; phylum Bacillota; class Clostridia; order Oscillospirales; family Oscillospiraceae; genus Oscillibacter. The sequence goes on from CAKTHE010000015.1 coordinate 10,179, forward strand.
AAAGGCGCTGGTGGATCTTGTGACGTTCCGGCATAAGTCGCACCTTTACTATCTGCATATTACGCTGCTTGTGTACGCACTGGTCCCGGTCAGCCGGCTGTTTGCCGCCCGGGCGGACCGGAAGCTCATGGGCTACGCTCTGGGGCTGTGGTTTGTGCTGGGCAGCGTGCTGCCCTGTGTGCAGACTCTGCCGCCCTTCTCCCTGATCACCGGGATCCCCCGGCAGTATCTGATCAATCTGACCTGGGGCGGCGTGGGCTACGGTCTGCTGGGCTATGCGCTTTTGAAGGAGGCACCCCGCCGGAAGCCCCGCTTTTTCGCGGCGGTATTTGGCCTGGGCTTTCTGCTGACGTTTGCGGGGACGCTGGCGGTTTCGCTGCGGCAGGGGGCGCTGTATCAGGACCTGATCCAGGGCTATGCGCCCGGCGTGGTGCTGCAGGCGGCGGGGCTGTTCGGCTGGTGCGTCAGCCGCTATGCCCAAAGCCCTGCTCCGGCGGCGTGTGAAACGGTGTCCAAGGCCTCGTTCTGCATTTATCTGGTGCATCTTTTCCCCCTGGATCTACTGGCGGCCCGGGGGCTGAGTGCCGGCTTCTATCATCCGGCCTGGGCCGTGCCGGTTTTGTGCGCGGTGCTGTTTGCCTGCGGCTTTGCCGTCTGGCTGGTTCTGCGGCGGATCCCGGTGGTCCGCAAGTATCTCATCTGACAAAAGGAGTGCTGCTCATGTTAAGCGCTGTGTTTGCCCTGTTGGGCTTGGCCCTGCTGGGGCTGGATCAATGGGTGAAGGCGTGGACGGTGAACCATTTTGCCGCCCCGGTGCCCCCAAACCTGTACGCCACGGCCGACCTGCCCCGGCCGCTGATCCCCGGCGTGCTGGAGCTGACCCGGGTCCACAATTACGGGGCTGCCTGGTCCAGCTTTTCCGGCAGCCGCTGGCTGCTGCTGGGCGTGACGGCGGCCATTTGCCTGGCGGTGGGGTATGTGTTGGCGCGGCGGATCGTCCGCCACCCGCTGGGGCGGCTGGCCGGCGCGCTGATCCTCTCCGGCGGGGTGGGCAATATCGTGGACCGGTTGCGCCTGGGGTATGTGGTGGATATGCTGCACTTCCCCTTCTGGCCGTCCTATCCCACCTTCAACGTGGCGGATGTGTGCATTGTGACGGGGGCCGTGCTGGGCGCGGTCTATTATCTGTGGTTCTACGAGAAGTACGACCGGCGGGGAGGGAAGCGCTGAGATGGAGCGCCGCACGCTGTGTGTGCCGCCGGAGGCGGCCGGCGGCCGGGTGGACGCCTGGCTGGCCGCGCAGGCGGAGGATCTGACCCGCTCTGCCGTCCAGCGGCTGCTGGACGACGGCCGGATCACCTGCGCCGGGGCGCCGCTTTCCAAAAACTACCGTCTCCGCGGCGGCGAGACGCTGGAGCTGTCTCTGCCGGAGCCGGAGCCGGCCGAGCTCCAGCCCCAGGCGATCCCGCTGGATGTGGTCTATGAGGACGCGGACGTGATCGTGGTGAACAAGCCCAAGGGTCTGGTGGTGCATCCGGCGCCGGGACATCCGGATGGCACGCTGGTCAATGCGCTGCTTTATCACTGCGGGGATTCCCTCAGCGGTGTGGGTGGGGCACTGCGTCCGGGGATCGTGCACCGGATCGACCGGGATACCTCGGGCCTGATCATCGCGGCCAAAAATGACTTTGCCCATCAGGGCCTGGCGGCCCAGCTGCAGGATCACACCCTGGCCCGGACCTACGAATGCCTGGTGTGCGGAAATCTGCGGGAGGATTCCGGTACGGTGGATGCCCCCATCGGCCGCAGCAGCGCCGACCGGAAGAAGATGGCGGTGGTCCCGGGCGGCCGCCGGGCCGTGACCCATTGGGAGGTGCTGGCCCGCTACGGCGCGGTGACCCATGTGCGCTGCCGACTGGAGACCGGGCGGACCCATCAGATCCGGGTCCACATGGCCTACATGGGGCATCCGATTCTGGGGGACACGGTGTATGGGTCCAAAAAGCCCGTGCCGGGTCTGCAGGGGCAGTGCCTGCACGCGGTGGGCCTGCGGTTTATCCATCCCCGCACCGGCGCGCTGATCGAGCTCTCCTGCCCGCTGCCGGAGGAATTTCAGGCGCAGCTGCGCAAATGGGAGGGGCGGACATGACCGTTTTGCTGGCGGTGATCTGCATCGTTTTGCTGGGGCTGATTTGGTACGAGAAGGTGAAGCGCCGGGCGATGCAGGCCATTTTGGACGTGAGCCCGGTGGATGAGGACCGGGCGGTCACCAAGCACGAACAGATCGCCGTGCTCAAAAGCCTGGGGATTACCCTGGATCCGGCGGATGAGGAGGCGCTTTTGTGGCACTCGGACCCGGAGGTGAGCCTGTTTTACGCCCATGCGCCCTATTGGGGGCTGTTGGGCAGTGAGGAGCTGCGCTGGAACCGGGTCTATTCCCCGGGAGATGCGGAGTGCATCTGGGATGAAGATGCCTATGTGCCTGTTTTTCAGGGCCTTTTCCGGATTGCCGGTCTTGTGCCGGAGGGGCTGCGGGGGACAGATCCGCAGGGCGTGACTTTTACGCTTGCGGGCACGCCGGTCACATTCCGCGCAAAAGAGCAGAACGACTGGATCGATCTGCGGGTGGGCGGCTTTTTGAACCGCCAGGTGGAGCGGCTGCTTCCGGGGACGGAAGAGCGCTTCTGGCTGGAGGAGCGGCATGCGGTGCCCATCTGGCTGTGGGCCACGGCGGAGCAGGCCGCGGCCGTGAACCAAAAGACGGGGCTTTCCTTTAAAAAGACCTGAGAGAGGGTGCGCCGGGCGGCTTTGCCGGCCCGGCCCCGATTTTTTCTGTAAGGAGTGGAACGACCATGTTTCAGGGATTTACGGATGCAACGGTGGACTTCATGTGGGGCATCCGCTTCAACAATGAACGCAGCTGGTTTGAAGCGCATAAGGAGGAATACCGCACAGCCTTTCAGGCGCCGATGCGGGATCTGGCCCAGGAGGTCTATGAGCATATGCGTGCCCGGGAGGCGGAGGGAAGCACCCTGACGGTCAAGGTTTCCCGGATCTATAAGGACGCCCGGCGCCTGCACGGGCAGGGGCCCTATCGGGACCATTTGTGGTTCTCCATTCAAAGTCCGTCCGAGCAGTGGTCCGCGGCTCCGTGCTTCTGGTTTGAGCTGGCGCCGGAGCACTGGTCCTGCGGCCTGGGGTATTATATGGCCCGGCCGGTGACCATGGCGCGTCTGCGGGCCCGGATGGATGCCCGGCCGGAACCGATGTTGCGTCTGCAGCGGGCCCTGGCCCGCCGGCCGGAGCTTGTTCTGGAGGGAGAGGAATACAAAAAGCCCCGCAGTGCGCCCTCCCATCCGGAGCTGGAGGTCTGGTACCGGAAGAAGAACTTTTCGATCCGGCATGAGGAGAAGCTCAATGAGACCGTGTTTTCCCGGGCAATCGTTACGGAGCTGGAGGAGACGTTTGACTTTTTGCTTCCGTATTACCGGTATTTTGCCACGCTGGACGGCGATCCGGATCCACGAATGGTATGAGGTTACAAAAAACGGAGCGGTTTGAAAACCGCTCCGTTTTTTGCGCTGCAAAAGGGCGATTCGGGGGTGTACCAGGCACTTTTTGGAGAGTGTGCACAAAAAGTACAGAAAATCTCTGTTTATATTTTTGAGTTCGCTTTGAAAGACAAAACGGAAAATGTAACCGTTTCTGTAACGGGCGTATGCTATGATAAGCCTGTAAATGAGACACGGAGCCGCGGCCGAGCCGCCGGCCTTCCATACAGAGATTACACCGAAGGAGAACGATGACCATGAAAAAGCTGATTGCACTTTCCCTGGCCGCGCTGATGGCCGCCGGCACGATCCAAACGGCTGCTTACGCCTGGGGCGGTCCCGGGGACTGGGGCGGCCACGGCGATCACGGGGACCCCGCGTGGGGCCGGCCCGGTGATCACGGCGACGGCCCGGAGTGGGGCGGTCATGGTGACCACGAGGGCGGCTTTGACTGGGGTGGCCGCGGCGACCACGAAGGCGGTCCGAACGAGGACGGCCACAAGGACCCGGAGCCCGGAGAAGACGGCAAAGATCCGGAGGAGAATCCGAATCCCAACGGACAGGAAGAGACGACCGGCGAAGAATCCGGAGAAGGCAGCCCGGAGGCTCCGGACGGGAGCAAGGGTGAGACGTCTGATTCCGACCGTCCGGCCACGGACCGGTATAAGCGGGTCCGCTTCTTCCTGCGCCTGGACGCCTCCACGCCGGATACGGCCGGGAACATTGCCGGCCGTCCCGCTTCCAGCTATACGGCGTCCCTGCTGAGCGCGGCGGTGGACAGCCCCGAGACCACGGTGGGCGACGCCTCCATCCGCGACTTCACGATGCTGGTGGACGGGGAAGAGCAATTCCCCTCTGACGAGCGGGTCCTGGCCGCTCTGGATGAGAATGTGTGCGTGTCCGTCTGGAACGCCGAGACCGGCGCCTTCGAGGCGCAGAGCCGCACGCCGGAGGAGATCCGCGCGGGCCTGGGCGGCGAACAGCCTGCCTATCGGGTCAACTGGTACGTCTTGAAGGAAGAGGATGACGGCTGGCACATCGACGGCAATATCCTGTTCCTGGATTACGCGGAGGTCCGCTATGTGTTCTCCGGCGAGGCGCCCGCTGGTGTCGAGGTGCCCGCGGGCGGCCTGGTTCGCGTGGGCGAGTCGTATCAGATCGCGGCGGACAGCCATTACGGCACCAACTCCGGCGTCTGCACGCCGGTTGAGGGGGAAGGCACCCGGCTGCACGGCGTCAACGCCGCCGGTCAGGCCGGCGTGTGGAGCTTCCGCGGCTGGTACACGGACGAGGCATGCACCCTCTCCGTCGACGAGCGGCAGGCGATCATGGATGATTCCGGCGCCGTCTATTACGGCTCCTGGACCTTCCAGGCGGATCCCGTAACTCCCGAGCAGCCGGAAGGCCCCGTGACTCCCGAGCAGCCGGAGGGTCCCACGACCCCCGAGCAGCCGGAAGGTCCCACGACTCCCGAACAGCCGGAAGGCCCCACGACTCCCGAGCAGCCGGAAGGCCCCACGACCCCCGAGCAGCCGGAAGGTCCCACGACCCCTGAGCAGCCGGAGGGCCCCACGACCCCTGAGCAGCCGGAGGGCCCCGCGACCCCTGAGCAGCCGGAGGGCCCCGTGACTCCCGCACAGCCCGAGACGCCCGCGGCCCCGGCGCAGTCCGGAAGCTCCAACGGCGGTGCTGACGTTCTGGAAGAGGAGATCCTGGATGAGGAGGCTCCTCTGGCCTCCGGCGCAGAGGCGGAGGATGCCGAGGAAGCAGATCTGACGGATCTGGCGGACGAGCAGGTCCCCATGGCCGAGGTTCCCCAGACCGGTGATGCAGCCTGCCTGTGGGCGGTCGCAGCGGCGGCTTCCGGCGCCATGCTCCTGGTGCTGCGCAAGCGGAAGGAAGAGGCGTAAGCCCCGCTTCCGGGCGGAAACGATCCCGCAGACGGCGGACCCTTTCAAAAGGGTCCGCCGTTTTTTGCCGTCCGGATCCCCGGCGGAAGCGGCTTGTACTGGCCGATTCTTTGTGCTATAATACATTAGTTAAAGTATCTTTATTTGGAGGAACGGCATTGGAACGCAAAAACGTACAGATCCCGGCGCAGGACCTGGAGCGCCAGCAGGCGTTTACCGGAAGGATCCGGGCCCGGTTTGAAGAGCGGCAGGCCCATCCCCTGGCCTGCGTGGATACCTTCGGCTGCCAGCAGAACGTGGCCGACGGGCAGCGCCTGATGGGCATGCTGGAGCAGATGGGCTTTGGCTTTACGGACCGGCCGGAAGAAGCGGACCTGGTGATTTTAAACACCTGTGCCGTAAGAGAGCACGCGGAGGACCGGGTGTTCGGCAATCTGGGCGCCCTGACCCATACGAAAAAGGAAAACCCCGAGCAGGTGATCGCCCTGTGCGGCTGCATGGCGCAGGAGGAGCGGGTGTCGGAGCGGGTGAAAAAATCCTATCCGCACGTAAACCTGGTCTTTGGTCCCCATGCCCTGTGGAAATTTCCGGAGCTTTTGTGGCAGGTGTACGAAAGCCGCCGCCGGGTCTTTTCCGTGGCGCAGGAGGACGGCAGCATTGCCGAGGGGCTTCCGGTTTTGCGGGAGGACGGCGTAAAGGCCTGGGTGTCGATCATGTACGGCTGCAACAATTTCTGCTCGTACTGCATTGTTCCCTATGTCCGGGGGCGGGAGCGCAGCCGGGATCCCCAATGCGTGGTGCAGGAGGTGCGGGAGCTGGTGGATTCCGGTGCCAGGGACATCACGCTGCTGGGGCAGAATGTGAATTCCTACGGCAAGGATCTGGGTACCGGCTATGATTTCGCAGACCTTTTGGCGGAGATCGACCGGATCCCCGGGGATTACCGCATCCGCTTCATGTCCAGCCATCCCAAGGATGCCACGAAAAAACTGTTTGACACAATGGCGGCCAGCACCCATGTGGCCCGGCAGCTGCACCTGCCGTTTCAAAGCGGCAGCAACCGCGTGCTGCGGGAGATGAACCGCCGCTATACCCGGGAGGATTATCTGGAGCTGATCCGCTATGCCCGGTCCGTGATGCCGGATCTGGTGGTGACGTCCGATGTGATCATCGGCTTCCCCGGAGAGACGGAGGCCGAGGCCATGGAGACGGTCTCCCTGGTGGAAGAGGTGGGCTTTGACGCCCTGTTTACGTTTATTTATTCGCCCCGTCCCGGCACCCGGGCGGCGGCGATGCCGGACCCGGTCCCCCGGGCGGAGAAGCAGAAGTGGTTTGACCGGCTGCTGGAGGTACAGAACGGGATCTCCGCCCGGCTGCACGCCGCCTACATCGGCAAGACGACGGAGGTTCTGGTGGACGGGCACAGCGGGGATGCAGACTTCCCACTGTCCTCCCGGACGGAGGGGAATCGCCTGGTGCGCCTGAAGGGCGATCCGGCGCTGATCGGCCGCTTTGTCCGGGTCCGGATCACGGACAGTAATACCTGGGCACTGTACGGCGAGCCGGTTTAAGCGGCCGGACTTCCGGCGGCAGAGAGAGCCCCGGCGGGGCCTTTACAAGGAGCGTGAGCATATGGCGGATATGACGCCCATGATGAAGCAATATCTGGAGATCAAGCGGAACAACCCGGATTCCATCCTGTTTTTCCGACTGGGCGATTTTTATGAGATGTTCGGGGACGACGCCCGCACGGCGTCGGAGGAGCTGGATCTGACGCTGACCAGCCGGGATCATTCCAAGGACAAGCCCATGGAGGAGCGGGTCCCCATGTGCGGGATCCCGTATCACTCCAGCGACGCATACATCGCCCGGCTGATTGCCAAGGGCTATAAGGTGGCCATTTGTGAGCAGATGGAGGATCCGGCCACGGCGAAGGGCCTGGTCAAGCGGGATATTATCCGGGTGGTGACGCCCGGCACAGTCATCGACGCAGCCAGCCTGGATGATAAGAGCGATAACTTTTTAAGCGGGATCTACTGCGACAGCCGCAGCGCCGGCGTGTGCTTCTGCGATATTTCCACCGGGCGCACCCATGTGACGGCCTTTTCCGGCAAGGACCGGATGGAGCACCTGGCCAATGAGCTGGGCCGGTTCCGCCCGGCGGAGGCGGTCCTCAGCCCCGGCGCCTGGGAGGACCGGACGCTGCAGACGCTGCTGACCGAGCGGCTGGGCTGCCGGGTGGAGCGGGGCGGCGAAGCCCGCTTCCGCCTTGCGGACGCGGAAAAGAAGATCCGTGCCCAGTTCGGCGACCGGGCGTGGGAGACGCTTCCCGCCGGGAATGCCGCAGCGGCCCTGGCCCTGGGCGGCCTGCTGTGCTATTTGTATGAGACGCAGAAGCGGGACCTGAGCCAGATCAACCGGCTGGATTATTACGAACAGGGCCGCTTTATGGAGCTGGACCTGACGGCCCGGCGCAACCTGGAGCTGACGGAGACTCTGCGGGGCAAGGAACGGCGGGGAAGTCTGCTGTGGGTGCTGGATAAGACCAAGACCGCCATGGGCGGGCGCTGCCTGCGCAGCTTTATGGAGCGGCCGCTTTTAAGCGTTACGGCGATTCAGAAGCGCTCGGCCGCGGTGGCGGCGCTGGTGGAGCATACCATCGTCCGGGAAGAGCTGATCGCCGCGCTGACGGGGCTGGGCGATATGGAGCGGCTGACCGGCCGCATCGTGTACGGCACGGCCGGCGGCCGGGATCTGACGGCGCTGCGCGGCGCCATTGAGCGGCTTCCGGCCCTGCGCACCCAGCTCGCCCAGGTGAACGCCGGCCGGCTGGGGGAGCTTTTGGAGCAGATGGATCCGCTGGAGGACGTGGGGGCGGATATCGCCGCCACCATCTGCGATGAACCGCCCTTCTCCGTGCGGGAAGGCGGCTTCATTCGGGAGGGCTGCAGCGACGAGGTGGATCGGCTGCGCCACATTCTCACCGGCGGAAAGGGCGTTATCGCGGAGATGGAGGCCCGGGAGAAGGAGCGGACCGGGATCCGTACGCTGAAGATCGGCTACAACAAGGTGTTCGGGTACTACATCGAAGTGTCCAATTCCTTTAAGGACCAGGTGCCGGAGAGCTATATCCGCAAACAGACCCTGGTCAACGGCGAGCGGTACATCACCCAGGAGCTGAAGGACCTGGAGCATGAGATCCTGACGGCCTCGGAACGGGTCACAGCCCTGGAATTTGAGCTGTTTTCCGCCCTGCGCCAGCGGATCTCCGCACAGGCGGCCCGGATCCAGCGCACGGCGGCCGCCGTGGCGGAGGTGGACGCTTTGTGCGCGTTTGCCGCCGTGGCGGTCCACAACCGCTATTGCCGGCCCGAGGTGGACGAGTCCGGAACCATTGAGATCCGCGGCGGCCGCCACCCGGTGGTGGAGCAGGTGCTCAAGGATACGCTGTTTGTCCCCAACGACACGTTTATGGGGGAGAAGGAGAACCGGGTGGCGATCATCACCGGCCCCAACATGGCCGGCAAATCCACCTATATGCGTCAGGTGGCGCTGATCGTGCTGATGGCCCAGATGGGCTCGTTCGTTCCGGCGGACTCCGCCCGGATCGGGGTGGTGGACCGGATCTTTACCCGCATCGGCGCCAGCGACGATCTGTCCGCCGGCCAGTCCACCTTCATGGTGGAGATGAGCGAGGTGTCTGAGATCCTGCATCACGCCACCCGGCAGTCGCTGCTGATCCTGGACGAGATCGGGCGGGGCACATCCACCTTTGACGGAATGTCCATCGCCCGGGCGGTGCTGGAATACTGCGCAGATAAAAAGACCCTGGGGGCCAAGACCCTGTTTGCCACCCATTATCATGAGCTGACCGAGCTGGAGAGCTCTCTGCCCGGAACGGCCAATTACAACATTGCCGTCAAGACCCGGGGCGAGGACATTATTTTCCTGCGCAAGATCCTGCCCGGCGGGGCGGACCGCAGCTACGGCATCGAGGTGGCGAAGCTGGCGGGTCTTCCGGATCAGGTGGTGGCCCGGGCCCGGGCGGTGCTGGAGGAGCTGGAGCGGGAAAACGGCGTCCAGTATGTGCCGGCCCGCCGTCAGGAAGAGCAGGTATCCCTGGACGCGGTGAACGAAGGCACGGTTTTGGATACTCTCCGCCGCTGCCAGCCGGATACGCTGACGCCCATTGAAGCGATGAGCCTGCTGTACGAGCTCAAGCGCAGGCTGGAGTGAGAGCGGCAGGCAGCGGCGTCCGCGCGCAGCGCGACAAGCCCTTGCCGGAGGCAAGGCTTGAAACCGGAGGGCTTTGCCTGACGGTTTGCGTGCAATGCGGGGTCCCCGCCGGGGGAACCCCCGGTGGGGCGCCAGCCGGATACGCTGACACCCATTGAGGCGATGAGCCTGCTGTACGAGCTCAAGCGCAGGCTGGAGTGAGCGGCGGGCAGCGGAAGCAAACGATAAAAGGAGCGAACCATTCGTGGCAAAACGAAAAGCAGCAAGCTATATGTCCCCGGGCGAGCAGATCGCCGGAACGATTTTTTTGGCGGTATATCTGGTGGTGCTGCCCTTCGCGACGGGACCGCTGTTTCGTCTGCTGGGCCGCTTGCTGGGAATTACCATCAGCCGGGGCCTGCAGAGCCTGATCTATTACTATCTGCTGTTTGCGGTGACCGTGATCATCTTTCACGGCTTTTTGGGGCGCACATCCCGGAACTTCGCAGACAATCTGGGCGCGGCCTGCAAAAGCGCGCTGCTGGGCCTGGTGGCTTTGTACGGGCTGAACGAACTGGCCTTCCGGCTGCTGCGGGTCCTGGGCTTCGGGCAGGCCAACCTGAACGATTCCGCCATTTCCGCGCAGGTGCAGGATGCGCCCCGCACCACGGTTTTGATCGTGGTGCTGCTGGCGCCGTTTGTGGAGGAGGTGCTCTTCCGGGGGCTGGTGTTCGGGAACCTGCGTAAAAAGAGCCGGGCCGTGGCCTATGTGGTCTCCTGTGCGCTGTTTGCGCTGGTGCATGTGTGGCAGTTTGCCGTGGGCAATCATGACCTGAGCTATTTTCTGGTGATGCTGCAGTATCTGGTGCCCGGCGCGGTGCTGGCCTGGGCCTTTGAGCATACCGGAACGCTGTGGACGGCCGTGGCGGTCCACGCGGCGGCCAATGCGCTGGCCGTCTGGACGGCAGGCTGAAAAAAGATGCGGCGCACCGCGCCGCGGGAAAAGAGGAAGCTTATTATGAGCGGAACGTTGCTGGTGAAGAAAAAAGGCGGGTGGAAGCGGACCGGCTGTGTGTTGGGCGGCTCCATTGTGATCACCGCTGCGGTGGACTGGGTGGTGCTGCTCCGCTTCCCGCTGCAGGGGGCGGCCCGCAGTGCCGTCATCGCGGTGCTGACCTACATTCTCTTCCGTGTGTTTTACGGGGAGCTGGGCCGTCTGCTCCCGGAGGAAGCGGGCGCCCAGATGCTGGAGTGGACGCTCAGCGCGGACACGCTGACCCTGGGCGAAACGGTGATCCCCCGCGAAACGATCCGCCAGGTGCACTGCTGGCCCAACCGGGACAGCCTGGGTCAGGATCTTCCGGGCTGGACGGTGAATATTGAGACGGATGGAAAAAACCAGGTGCTTCATTCTGTGCCGGAGGGACCGGAACGGGCCCCTTCGGAGCGGCAACTGCGGGCGCTGGTGTGCGCGCTGGGTTATGCCGGCGCCTGGCCGGCGGACACGGATGGCGCAGATGCGCCGGAACAGAACGCCGACGGCGCAGGATCGGAGCCCTGATCAGGAAGGAGAACGGGATGCCCCACATTCAACAATTAAGCGCCCATGTGGCGGACCTGATTGCCGCCGGCGAGGTGGTGGAACGGCCGGCCAGCGTGGTGAAGGAGCTGGTGGAAAACGCTATTGACGCCGGCGCGCACGCCGTAACGGTCGAGATCCGCGGCGGCGGCATGAGCCTGATCCGGGTGACGGACGACGGCTGCGGGATCGCTCCGGAGGAGCTGCCCATTGCCTTTTTGCGCCATGCCACCAGCAAGCTGCGCACGGAGAGCGACCTGGGCTGCATCGGCACCCTGGGCTTCCGGGGCGAGGCCCTGGCCGCCATTGCAGCCGTTTCCCGGCTGGAGATCGAAAGCCGGCCGGCCGGTACGGATTCCGGCGCACGGCTGGCGCTGGAGGGCGGTGTGCCCGGCGCGGTGGAACCGGCCGGCGTGCCGGAGGGGACCTCCATTCGGGTGCGGGACCTGTTTTACAACACGCCGGCCCGGCTGAAGTTCATGAAAAAGGACAGCGCCGAAACGGCGGCCGTCAGCGGCCTTTTGCAGCATCTGGCCCTGTCCCATCCGGAGATCGCGTTCCGCTTTGTCAAGGACGGGACGGAGGCGCTGCACACGCCCGGCGACGGCCGGATCGATTCGGCGGTTTACGCGGCACTGGGCCGGGACTTTGCCCGGACGCTGCTGGCGGTGGAAGGCCGTGGCGGCGAGGTGGAGGTCCGCGGATTTGTGACGCGGCCTCTGTTCGGCCGCGGCTCCCGCGGAATGCAGACCTTCTTCGTCAACGGCCGCTTTATTAAATCTCAGCTGTTGACGGCTGCCCTGGAGGAGGGGTACCGCAATCAGCTGATGAAGGGGAAATTCCCCGGCTGTGTGCTGGAGATCCGCCTGCCGGTGACGGCGGTGGATGTGAACGTGCACCCGGCCAAGACCCAGGTCAAATTTGCCCGGGAGCGGGAGGTGTTTGACGCCGTGTATCACACGGTGCTGGACGCGCTGGCGGCGGATAATCCTGCGGAGGTTCCGCTGCGCCCGGCCCAGCCGGCCCCGCCGCCCCGGACGGACTTCTTCAAAACGATGGACGCGGCGGCCTTTCGGACCCAGGGCGCGGCACAGCCCCGCCCTCAGGCTCCGGCGGCGCGTCCGGAGCCCGGTCCGGTCCCGCCGATCCGCGCCGGATTTGACAGCGAGTGGCACACGGCGGCGCCGGTGGCGGATGCGGTCCCGTTCCGCCAGCCCTATGCGGTGCGCGCTCCGGCTTCGGCCCCGGCGGCTCCGCCTTCGGCAGCCGGAGCTGCGGAAGCACCTTCCGGATCTGCCCCGGCACCTGCCGCTGCGCCGCCCCCCGCCGCTCCGGCCCAGGAGGATAAGCCCTTCGTTCCGGCGATCCCGGCCATGGCGCCCCGGGAGGAGCTGCCCGGACAGGAGCGCCTGACGCCGGAGACTCCGGCACCCTGGCGCATGGTGGGCGAGGTGCTGCACACCTATATTATTTGCGAGGACGGCCAGTCGGTGTGGCTGATCGATAAGCACGCCGCCCACGAGCGCATCAATTTCGACCGGCTGCAGAAGGCCCAGACGCCGCCGATGCGCCAGACCCTGCTGGCACCCATTGCCGCCCGGCTGGAACGGGAGAGCGGCGAGGTGCTGCTGGAGAATCTGCCCCTTTTGGAGCAGTTTGGCTTCGGCTGTGAGGATTTCGGCGGGGGGACCGTCCTGGTGCGGGAGATCCCGGCGGACCTGCCGGCCGATGCGGCGGAGGCCACGCTGGAGGAGTTTGCCGAGCAGCTGCGCACCGGCCGCTCCCCGGAGGAGAAGCGGGAGGCGCTGCTGCACACCATGGCCTGCAAGGCGGCCATCAAGGGCGGCTGGGTCAGTGACCCGGCGGAGCTGCAGGTGCTGGTGGAGCAGGTGGAGCGCGGCGCCATCAAGTATTGCCCCCACGGCCGGCCCGTGGCGGTGAAGCTCAGCAAATACGAGTTGGAGAAAATGTTCAAGCGGGCCTGAGGGGCCCTGCTTAAAAGAAAGGGGAACCGGTATGTATCGCTATGAGTACGAACGTGTAAGCAGCAGCCTGAGCGGGTGGGGCGCTTTGAACGGCAACAGCTATGAGCTGGAGGACTGCCGGCCCATTCTTGACCGGCGGGCCCGGGAGGGCTGGCGCTACGTGGGCTTTCTGCCCACCCGCCAGCGGGGCACGGGCCATATTCAGGAGCTGGACCTGATTTTTGAAAAGGAGGAGGCCGCGGGATGAACCTCCTGTTTGTGGACAGCTGCATCAGTCAGCGAGGGCCGGCATCCCGCACGGCGGCGCTGGCTGCGGCCTTTTTAAAAACCGTCCGGGCCCGCCGCCCGGACTGGACGGTAGAGACCGTTTCCCAGGAAACGCTGCTGGCCCTGAAGCCCTTTTCCGCGGAGGCGCTGGACGCCCGGGAGGCGTTGGCCCGGTCCGGGCGCTTTGACACGCCGGAGTTTGACCTGGCCCGCCAGTTTCAAAGCGCCGACGGGATCGTGGTGGCGGCGCCCTACTGGGATCTGAGCTATCCCGCGGCCCTGCGGACGTATATCGAGCATATTTCCGTGGTGGGCCTGACGTATCATTACGAGGCGGACGGCTGCCACGGGGACTGCCGGGCCGGGCGGCTGGTTTATCTGACCACCGGCGGTGATTTTGAGCAGGCAGACAGCGTGGGCGTGCTTCATTGGCGGCAGCTGTGCACGCTGTTTGGGATCCCGCGGTTTGACGCCGTTTTTGCCGGCGGGCTGGATGCGGCGCCGGACCGGACGGAAGAGCAGCTGGCGGCGGGCTGTGCCCGGGCCCGGCAGCTGGCGGAGGAATTTTAAAAAACACGACGGCTGCGGCCGTGGAAAGGGGGCGGCTTATGGCACCAAGGGTCATCTGCGTGGTGGGACCCACCGCTTCGGGGAAAACCAGACTGGGCGTGCTGCTGGCCAAACAGTACGGCGGCGAGGTCGTCTCGGCGGACTCCATGCAGATCTACCGGGGCATGACCATCGGCACCGCCGCACCCACGGCCGAAGAGATGGAGGGCATTCCCCACCATATGGTGGCGGTGGCGGACCCGACGGAGTCCTATTCCGCCGCCCGCTATGTGCAGGAGGCGTCTGCCTGCGTGGATGCGATTTTGGCCCGGGGCCGGCTGCCCATTCTGGTGGGCGGGACCGGACTGTGGCTGGACGCGCTGATCCGGGGCCACGGATTTGCCGGCGGCTGCGCCGGAGGAGCCGTGCGGCAGAAGCTGCAGAAGGAACGGGAGGAAGGCGGCATGGCCCCGCTGCTGGAGGAGCTGCGCCGGGTGGATCCGGAGGCGGCCCTGCGCCTGGCCCCGACGGACGAAAAACGGATCCTGCGGGCGCTGGAGGTGTACCGGGAGACCGGAGAGACCATTACGGCCCACAATGCCCGGACCCGGGCACTGCCGCCCCGTTACGACGCGGTATGGCTCGGCGTTCAGTTTGAGGACCGGGCCGACATGCGGGCGCTGATCGACCGCCGGGTGGACGCCATGGTGGAGGCGGGGCTGCTGGATGAGGTGCAGGCGCTGCTGCGGGCGGGGCTGCCCCGGGACGCCACTGCCCTGCAGGCCATCGGATACAAAGAGTTTCTGGGGGTGGCTGAGGGGCGCTGCACGGTGGAAGAGGCCCTGGAGGAGGTCAAGCTCCGTTCCCGGCAGTATGCCAAGCGCCAGCTGACCTGGCTGCGGCGCAACCCGGCGATCCATTGGATCTACTGGGGGAAAACCTGCGATTTTGAGCGGGCCCTCCGGATTTCGACACAAATCTTGTCTGCCCAGGGCGTATTCTAGTTCCGGACGGACGCAAAGAGACGGTCCGTCCCATCTGAACAGATAAAGGAGCGGACTGATATGCAGACAAAAGCGAATTTGCAGGACTTATTTTTGACCCGGGTGCGCCGGGACCGGATGCCGGTGACGCTGTTTTTGATGAACGGTTTTCAACTGCGGGGTGTGATCACCGGCTTCGACGCCTTCGTGGTGGTGCTGGACTCCGACGGAAAGCAGCAGCTGATCTATAAGCATGCGGTGTCCACGGTGGTGCCGCTGCGCCCGGTGGATCTGGAGGAGGCGTAAGGGGCCGCCCACCGCCGGCAGAGAGGAGGAACGGAATGAAAAGGAAGAACGAGGATCTGGCCCGGACCGAGCCGGAAAAGAAGCCCGTACGCTCCGGCAGCCGCCGGATCCGGGCCCTTCTGGGCGTGCTGTGTCTGGCGGCACTGGTGTACTTCGGCGTGCAGGTGTACCGTTACTTTGCCGATCCTCTGACGACCACGGCCTGTTACCCCTACCAGGTGGAGCAAAGCGTTTCCGCAGCGGGCTATGTGGTGCGCACTGAGCAGGTGCTCAGCGGTACGACCTCCGGCTTGGTGCGCCTTTCCCGGGCGGAGGGGGAGCGGGTCAGCGCCGGCGGCGAGATCGCGCTGGTGTATGCGGACCAGGCTTCCATGGATCGGGAAGAGGAGGTCGCTGCCCTGCAGACCCGGATCGAACAGCTGGAATACGCCCAGCAGTCTGCCCTGAGCAGCGAGGTGTCGCTGAAGCTGGACAATCAGATCCTCAGTACGATCTACACCCTGCGGAAGAATCTCGGTGCCGACCAGCTGGACGAGGCGGAGGAATCCGTGACGATCCTGCGGGGCCTGGTGCTCAAGCGGGATTATACATATGCCGGCGGCGGGGACTCCCAGGACCTGGCCGCCCAGATCAAGGAGCTGAAGACCCAGCTGAGAAGCCTGCAGGCATCGTCCGCCGGGGCAAAACGCCTGCAGGCCCCCTGCTCCGGCATCTATTCGGCGGTGGTGGACGGCTATGAAAGCGTTTTGACGCCGGCAAGCCTGGAGGAGCTGACACCTGCGGCGCTTTCCTCCGTACAGGCCCAGCCCACCGCAGAGAACGGGCTGGGAAAGCTGATCCTGGGGGATACCTGGTATTACGCCGCCTCGCTCAGTGAGGCGGACGCCGCGGATCTGAAGGAAGGGGCCAAGGTGACACTGCGCTTTACCAAGGGGGCTGAGTCCGGCTATCCCATGCGGGTGCAGAGCGTCAGCAAGCCGGAGGGCGGCCGGGTGGCGGTGGTGCTTTCCTGCAGCAGCTATGTGCAGGATGTGACGCTGCTGCGCCGGCAGAGCAGCGATCTGATCCTCAGTACCGTCTCGGGCCTGCGGGTACCGTCGGGGGCGCTGCGCGTCAACGAGGACGGACAGACCGGGGTTTACTGCATCTCCGGCCGCGTGGCCCGCTTTAAGCCCGTGAAGGTCGTTTACACCGGCGGGGACTTCGCCCTGGTCAGCTCCGCGGCGGACACGGAGAAGACCCGCCTGCGCAACGGCGACGAGGTGATCATTACGGCCAACGCCCTGTACGACGGGAAAGTCGTGATCTGACCGGTCCGGGCGCGGCACGCAAGATAAAAAGAAAGGAAGCTTTTCACATGGCTACGATTGCGGAAAATATTGCGGAGATCCGCCGCCGGATGGCGGCGGCTGCGGAGGAGGCCGGACGGGATCCCGGTACGATCCGCCTGGTGGGCGCCAGCAAAATGAACGACGCCGACGCCTGCCGGCAGGCCATTGCCGCCGGCATTGATGCCCTGGGTGAGAACCGGGTGCAGGAGATGACGCACAAGCTGGCCGAGAATGCCTACGACGGTGCGCCGCTGCATTTTATCGGGCACCTGCAGCGCAACAAGGTCAAGCAGGTGGTGGGCTTTGTGGATCTGATCGAATCGGTCAGCTCGCTGGAGCTGCTGGAGGATATTGACCGCTGCGCCGAAAAAAAGGGACTGGTGCAGGATATTTTGCTGGAGGTCAACATCGGCGGCGAGGAGGCCAAAAGCGGCTTTGCCCCGGAGGAGACGGCCGCGGCGGCCCGCCGGGCCGGCGAACTGGCCCATGTGCGGCTGCGGGGACTGATGGCGATCCCGCCGGTGGCGGAGGAGCCCCATGGAAGCCTGCCCTATTTTGAGAAAGTCCGGGCTTTATATGTTGACATAAACAAAAATTTGTATGATAATCAGTTTGAATATTTATCCATGGGCATGAGTTCTGACTTTGAAGATGCGATCCGCGCCGGGGCCACGATGGTTCGGGTGGGCTCCGCCATTTTCGGCGCCCGGGATTATACGCAGGCCAAGTAAGCGCAAGCGGCCGCTGCGGAAAGGGAGGCTTACCATGGGCATTTTTGACGAACTGAAAAAGTGGACGCATCCTTACGAGGATGAAGACGAGGAGTATGAGGACGACTTTGACGAGGAGCCCGTCCGCAGCGCCCCGAAGGAGCCGGTGTTTGAGGATCGGCGCAGAAGCACGGATGACCGGCGCAACAAGGTGGTCAACATCCACGCCACCACGCAGCTGCGGGTGGTGCTGGTGAAGCCGGAGCGGTTTGAGAACGCCTCGGAGATTGCCGACCATCTCAAGGACAAGCGCACGGTGGTTATTAATCTGGAGTCCACCAACAAGGATGTGGCCCGCCGTCTGATCGACTTTTTGTCCGGTGTTGCCTACGCCGCGGAGGGAAAGATCAAAAAGGTGGCGGCCAACACCTATATTATTACGCCCTACCATGTGGACATTGAGGGCGACCTGATTGATGAACTGGAAAACAACGGCCTCTATTTCTGAGAGGCTGCAAACGGAAGGAACAGGGGGTAAGCTGCGATGCTGACGCCGCAGGAGGTTTCCAGCCATGCATTTCCCAAGGCGGTAATGGGTGGCTACAATATGTCGTCCGTGGATGAGTTCCTGGACGAAGTGACGGACGATTACACGGCGCTGTATAAGGAGAATGCGGCGCTGAAGGCCAAGATGAAGGTCTTGGTGGAGAAGGTGGAGGATTACCGCGCCACCGAGGATTCCATGCGCGCCACGCTGCTGACGGCGCAGCGGATGGCGGACTCCATCGTCAAGGAGGCCGAGAGCAAGCGGGACCAGATCCTCTCCCAGGCGGAGAGCGATGCCCAGACGCGGATCGGCGAGCTGAAAAAGGAGTATCTGACCACGCAGGAGCGGCTGAAGGCCGGCCAGCGGGAGCTGAGCGATTTCATCGCCGCCGCCCGGGCCGCCTGCGCCAGGGAGCTGAGCTATCTGGAGCAGCTGCCCCAGCTGCCGGTGGAGACGGCGGAGGCCGCCGCCCCGGCCGCAGACCGGCAGGAGCCGGCGGAGCAGATCGAGAAGAGCATTTTCTCCAGCTTCGAAAAGGACGGGGAGGCGCAGGAGCAGGAGGCGCCCGCTCCGGAAACGCCCGCACAGCCGGAAGAGCCGGCCGCGCCGGAGGAGCCGCAGCCGGATGACTATCCCGAGGGGGATCCCTTCCGGCCGGACGAACCTACCCGCCGCATCAATCTGGACGAGCTGAAGTTCGGCCGGAATTACGGCGGACAGGACTGAGAACATCACAGGACAAAAAGCGGCTCGGCTTGAGCCGCTTTTTCCAACGGAGGCCGATCCTATGGACAAACCGATCCTTGCTTTTTTGTACGATTTTGATAAGACGCTGTGCACAACGGACATGCAGAACTACGCGTTCATTCCCCGCCTGGGCATGCAGCCCGGGGAGTTCTGGGCGGCGGCCAACGGCTTCGGACGGGAGAACCGCATGGACGGGATCCTGGCCTATATGTTTACCATGGTGCAGGAGGCCCGCCGCCGGGGCCTGAGCTTTACCCGGCAGGACCTGGTGGAGGAGGGACGGGGCGTCGTACTCTTCCCCGGGGTGGAGGACTGGTTTGCGCGCATCAATGCTTTCGGTGCGCGCCAAGGTGTCACGGTGGAGCATTATGTGATCTCCTCCGGCCTGCGGGAGATCATTGAGGGGTCCTCCATCAGCGGCGCATTTAAAGAGATCTATGCCAGCGAGTTTTATTACGGCCCGGACGGGCAGCCCCTGTGGCCGAAGCTGGCCGTCAACTTTACGGCAAAGACCCAGTTTGTTTACCGGATCAACAAGGGCGTTCTGGACGTGTCGGATGACCGCCGCCTGAACGACTCGATGCCCGATGACTCCAAACGGGTGCCCTTTACCAATATGATCTACATCGGGGACGGACTTTCCGACGTGCCCTGCATGAAGATGATGCGGGCCTACGGCGGCCAGGCCATCGCCGTTTATCAGGAGTCCAACCGCACCGGCGTGGAGGATCTTCTGGCCAAGGGCCGGGTGGACTTTATCTTCCCGGCGGACTATCGCGCCGGCTCCGCCCTGGACCAGACGGTGCAGGACATTATCTGCAAAATGGCCATTGCGGACCGGTTGACCGGGGAGAACGCCCGGCAGCTGCGAAGCATCGGAAAAGAGGAGCTCCCCCACCAGGTGGGCCTGTTTTAAAAAAGAACCACTCCCAAAAGACCCGGCGCCGGCCGGGTCTTTTCTTCGGACGGAAAATCCTTTACAAACCGTAACCCTTTTGCTAAACTATACCCTGCGTATTACCCGGGCTCTTTCAACCCGGGAAAAGGAGAGAGAATGAGATGGCTTCCATATCCGATTTTTCCCGCACGCTGTCCCTGCTGCGGCAGGAGCGCGGCGTTTCCCAGCGGACAGCCGCCGGTGATCTGGGAATCTCCCAGGCACTGCTGAGCCACTATGAAAACGGGATCCGGGAACCGGGCCTTGCCTTTGTGGTCCGGGCCTGCGATTATTACCATGTTTCAGCGGACTTTATTCTGGGGCGGACGCTGTCCCGGGACGGCACCATGCTTTCTTCCGAAGATGTGCTGAAAATGAGCGAGCCGGGCAACGTCCTGCGGGGCAGCGTGCTGGCGACGCTGCACGCCAAGCTTCTGTCCGGGGCGGAAGGGGTTTTGCTGGATCTTCTGGGCAAGCTCAACGACCGGGAGGCCATCAACGCGGCGGCGGCCTATCTGGGCACGGCGGTCTATCAGCTTTACCGGCGGCTTTACCGGGCCTCCGGCGCCAATGAGGCGTATTTCTCCGCCCCGGCGGAGGAGTATACCCTGGGCCTGGCCGAGGCGGATATGAAGCTGGCGGAACGGCGCTATGCCGCCGCGCTGCGGAACCTGCAGGGGACCCATGCCGCCTTTCCGGAGCTTTCCGACGAGGCGCTGACGGCGGCCTATCCCGGCCGCAGCCAAAGTGTGGCCCAGGTCCTGCACAGTGCGGACAGCCGCCTGAGCGAGCTGGCCGCGCCCCGGGAGTAAGCGGATTTGCCCAAGGAGGATTTTTCTATGACCAAACAAGCGAATATCCGGAATTTTTCGATCATTGCCCATATCGACCACGGCAAATCCACGCTGGCGGACCGGCTGCTGGAAAAATGCAACGCCGTGTCCCAGCGGCAGATGGAAAGTCAGCTGCTGGACAATATGGATCTGGAGCGGGAGCGGGGCATTACCATCAAGGCCCGGGCCGTGAAGCTGAACTATACGGCCCGGGACGGGCAGGTTTATGAACTGAATCTGATCGACACGCCGGGCCATGTGGACTTTAACTACGAGGTCTCCCGCTCTCTGGCCGCCTGCGAAGGGGCCGTGCTGGTGGTGGACGCGACACAGGGCGTGGAGGCCCAGACGCTGGCCAACACCTATCTTGCCATGGAGCACAATCTGGAGATCCTGCCGGTGTTCAACAAGATCGACCTGCCGGCGGCCGACCCCCAGCGGGCCAAGCAGGAGGTAGAGGATATCATCGGTCTGCCGGCCATGGACGCGCCGGAGATCTCGGCCAAGATGGGGATCAACATCGACGCCGTGCTGGAAGATATCGTGAAAAACGTTCCGCCGCCCACCGGCGATGTGAACGCGCCGCTCAAGGCCCTGGTGTTTGACAGCCAGTACGACAGCTATCGGGGCGTGATCGTTTACCTGCGGGTGGCGGAGGGCTGCCTGAAGGTGGGGCAGACCGTGAAGATGATGGCCACGGGCGCCTCGTATCAGGTGCTGGAATGCGGCCATCTGCTCCCCCTGGGCATGGAGCCCTGCCAGGCGCTGGAGGCCGGCGAGGTGGGCTATTTCACCGCCAGCATTAAAAATGTGAAGGATACGCGGGTAGGCGACACGGTCACAGATGCGGCCCGGCCCACGGAAGAGCCGCTGCCCGGCTATCGCCCGGCCCAGTCCATGGTGTACTGCGGCATTTATACGGAGGACGGGTCCAAGTTTCCAGACCTGCGGGACGCGCTGGAAAAGCTTCAGCTCAACGACGCATCCCTCTCTTTCGAGCCGGAGACGTCCGCCGCCCTGGGCTTTGGCTTCCGCTGCGGCTTTTTGGGCATGCTGCACATGGAGGTCATTCAGGAACGGCTGGAGCGGGAGTTTGACCTGGATCTGGTCACGACGCTGCCCTCCGTCATTTACCATGTCTACAAAACGGACGGCACCCTGGTGAAGGTGGATAACCCCCACAATTATCCCGATCCCGCCTCCATTGAGCATGCCGAGGAGCCGTATGTGAAGGTGTCCATCATCAGTCCCAACGAGTACGTGGGCAACATTATGCCCATGTGCCAGAACCGCCGGGGCGAGTTCAAGGACATGCAGTATCTGGATACCAATCTGGTGGAGCTGCATTATCAGATGCCCCTCAATGAGATCATTTACGATTTCTTCGATACGCTCAAGGCCAATACCAAGGGCTATGCTTCGCTGGACTATGAGCTCTCCGGCTATCGCTCCAGCGAGCTGGTGAAGGTGGACCTGCTTTTGAACGGAGATCAGGTGGACGCGCTGAGCTTTATTGCCCATAAGGACAAGGCCTATCCCCGGGCCCGGCGCCTGTGTGAGAAGCTGAAGGAGAATATTCCCCGCCAGCTTTTCGAGATCCCCATTCAGGCGGCCATCGGCGGCCGGGTCATCGCCCGGGAGACCGTGAAAGCCATGCGCAAGGACGTGCTGGCCAAGTGCTACGGCGGCGACGTGACCCGGAAGAAAAAGCTGCTGGAAAAGCAGAAAGAGGGCAAAAAGAAGATGCGTTCCCTGGGGACCGTCCAGGTGCCGACGGAAGCATTTTTGGCGGTGCTCAAGCTGGACGAGGAGTAAGGGGCACCGCTTTTGCGGAACCTCTGTGCGGCACCTGGACCGCGCGCCGCAGGCGCGGAAGCAAGCGCCGCTCTGCGGCCTTGGCGCCGGGCGGATTCATTCCGTCCGCAGCGGTTAAATGGGGAAGGGCACCCGCAGCCGCGGCGGCTGCGGGAAACGCCGACGGAAGCATTTTTGGCGGTGCTCAAGCTGGACGAGGAGTAAGGGGCACCGCTTTTGCGGAACCTCTGTGCGGCACCTGGACCGCGCGCCGCAGGCGCGGAAGCAAGCGCCGCTCTGCGGCCTTGGCGCCGGGCGGATTCATTCCGTCCGCAGCGGTTAAATGGGGAAGGGCACCCGCAGCCGCGGCGGCTGCGGGAAACGCCGACGGAGGCATTTTTGGCGGTGCTCAAGCTGGACGAGGAGTAAGGAGCATCGTTTTTGCGGAACCTCTGTGCGGCACCTGGACCGCGCGCCGCAGGCCCGGCGGGGTTTCCCCGCCGGGCCTTTTCAGAAAGATGCACAAAAGTAGTATCTTTGCGGACGGGAAAAATCTCTGCCCGAAGAGGGGTGAGATTGGGCGTAAACGGTTGACGGAGCCCGAAAGCTTATGCATAATAGACTAAATGCGAGAAAATACTGCCGCGAACCGGGCGGCAGAGGAAGTGAGGCGGAGCATGAAAAAGGCGTATCTGGTGCTGCAGGATGGCCGGGCGTTTGAGGGCATCCGGTTTGGAGCCGACGGCTCTACGATCGGGGAGCTGGTGTTTACCACCGGCATGTGCGGCTATCTGGAGACTTTGACGGATCCCAGCTATTACGGGCAGATCGTGATGCAGACCTACCCGTTGATCGGCAATTACGGCGTTATGGATGAGGATTTCGAGGGAACGTGCTGTGTTCGCGGATATGTGGTCCGGGAATGGTGTGCGACTCCCTCGAATTTTCGTATGCAGGAGGATCTGGACCGGTATCTCAAGCGGCAGGGGATCGTGGCGCTGTGCGGGGTGGACACCCGGGAGCTGACCCGGATCATTCGGGAGCATGGCGTCATGAACGCGGCCATCTGCGATGAGCCGCCGGCGGATCGCTCCGCGGTGGAGCGCTATGCCGTGACGCAGGCGGTGGCGTCGGTGACCCGCGCGCAGGCGCAGGTTTATCCCGCCGCCGGGGAGGAACGCTTCCGGGTAGCCCTGCTGGATTACGGCGCCAAGCGCAATATCATCCGTTCGCTGCAGCAGCGGGGCTGCACCGTGACGGCTCTCCCGGCCGATACCCCGGCGGAGGAGATCCTGGCCGGAAAGCCGGACGGCATCATGCTCTCCAACGGCCCCGGCGACCCGGAGGAGAACGTCTTTGCCATTGCCCAGATCCAAAAGCTGCTGGGCAAGGTGCCGCTGTTCGGCATCTGCCTGGGCCATCAGCTGACGGCACTGGCTGTGGGCGGCAGTACCTATAAGCTGAAGTACGGCCACCGGGGCGTCAACCAGCCGGTGCGGGACCTGGTCACTGGGCGTACCTTTATTACCAGCCAGAACCATGGCTACGCGGTGGATGGGGACGGCCTGCCCTGCGGACAGGTGCGCTACGTCAATGCCAACGATGGGACCTGCGAGGGCGTCGATTATCCGCAGCTGCATGCCTTTACGGTGCAGTTCCACCCGGAGGCGTGCTCCGGCCCCAAGGATATGTCGTTCCTGTTTGACCGCTTTGCGGAGCTTATGAAAGAGGGTGTGCGCTGATGCCGTTGGATGCTTCTGTTAAAAAAGTTTTGGTGATCGGGTCCGGTCCCATTGTGATCGGTCAGGCTGCCGAGTTTGACTACGCCGGCGCACAGGCCTGCCGGGTCCTGAAGGAGGCGGGCGTCAATGTGGTGCTGTGCAACTCCAACCCGGCGACCATTATGACGGACCAGGCGATGGCCGACGAGATCTATCTGGAGCCGCTGACCGAGGAGACGCTGCGCCGGATCATCCTCAAAGAAAAGCCGGATTCGATCCTGGCGGGCCTGGGCGGCCAGACCGGCCTGACCCTGGCCATGGAGCTGGCCCGGGACGGCTTTTTGGAGCAGGCGGGCGTCCGGCTGCTGGGCACCGATGCCGCCGCGATCTCCCGGGCGGAGGACCGGGAACTGTTCAAGGAAGCCATGGCGGAGATCGGCCAGCCGGTGATCGCCTCGGACATTGCCGAGACGGTGGAGGACGCCCTGAAGGTGGCCGGCCGGATCGGATACCCGGTCATCGTGCGCCCGGCCTTTACCCTGGGCGGCGCCGGCGGCGGCGCGGCCGCCGACGAGGCGGAGCTGCGCATCATCGCCCAGACGGGCCTGGACGCGTCTCCCATTACGCAGATCCTGGTGGAAAAGGCCATCTTCGGCTGGAAAGAGATCGAATTTGAGACCATGCGCGACGGCGTGGGCAACGTGATTGCCGTGTGCTCCATGGAGAATCTGGACCCGGTGGGCGTGCACACGGGTGATTCCATCGTGGTGGCGCCGACCCAGACCCTGTCGGATAAGGAATTCCAGATGCTTCGCTCCGCCTCGCTGGACATTATTACCCATCTGGGGATCGTGGGCGGGTGCAATGTGCAGCTGGCCCTGAATCCGGACAGCTTTGAGTATGCGGTCATTGAAGTCAACCCCCGCGTGTCCCGCTCCTCGGCCCTGGCCTCCAAGGCCACCGGCTATCCCATTGCCAAGATCACCACGAAGATCGCCCTGGGCTATACCCTCGACGAGATCAAAAACGACATCACCGGCAAGACCTGCGCCTGCTTTGAGCCGGCACTGGACTACATCGTGGTGAAGATGCCCAAGTGGCCCTTTGATAAATTTGCCGACGCGTCCCGTACCCTGGGGACGCAGATGAAGGCGACCGGCGAGGTCATGGCCATCGCGCCCAGCTTTGAGATGGCCCTGATGAAGGCCGTCCGGGGGGCGGAGATCGGCATGGATACCCTTAACCGCCGTCCGGATGAGGGGGACGCGGCGCCGCTTGCCCAGCGGCTGCGCCGGGTGGACGATCACCGGCTGTTTACGGTGTTTGAGGCGCTGAAATCCGGCGTCAGTGTGGATGAGATCCACGCCGTCACAAAGATCGACCGGTGGTTCCTGGCCAAGCTGGCCGGCCTTGCGGCCTTTGAGGGGCAGCTGGCCGATCAGGGCCTGACGGAGGCGCTTTACCGCCGGGGCAAGCAGCTGGGCTATCCGGATGAGGCACTCAAACGGCTCACCGGCGCGGCGGAGCTGCCCTGCCCGGCGCAGGAGGCCGTCTACAAAATGGTGGATACCTGCGCGGCGGAATTTGATGCCGAAACGCCGTATTTCTATTCCTGCTTTGATAAGACCTGCGAGTCCCGGACCTTCCCCCGCTCCGGGAAGCCCGTGATCATGGTGCTGGGCTCCGGCCCCATCCGCATCGGGCAGGGCATTGAATTTGACTATTCCTCCGTGCACTGCGTCTGGACGCTCAAGCAGCTGGGGTATGAGGTGGTCATCGTCAATAAC
Organism: uncultured Dysosmobacter sp.; assembly: GCA_934563745.1. Classification (GTDB taxonomy): domain Bacteria; phylum Bacillota; class Clostridia; order Oscillospirales; family Oscillospiraceae; genus Oscillibacter. Next base: position 35,931 of record CAKTHE010000015.1, read on the forward strand.
AACCCCGAGACGGTCTCCACGGACTATGACACCGCCGACCGGCTGTATTTTGAGCCGCTGTGCCCCGAGGATGTGCTGCACATCGTGGCGGTGGAACAGCCTGTGGGCGTCGTGGTGGCCTTCGGCGGCCAGACGGCCATTCGCCTGGCTAAGTTCCTGGACGGCCGGGGCGTGAAGATCCTGGGCACCTCGGCGGAGTCCATCGATATGGCCGAGGACCGGGAACGCTTTGACGAGCTGCTGGAGCGCTATCACATCAAGCGCGCTGCCGGCCGGGGCGTGCTGGGGCTGGACGAGGCGCTGGCCGCCGCCAATGAGCTGGGCTATCCGGTGCTGCTGCGTCCCAGCTACGTCATCGGCGGGCAGAATATGGTCATCGCCCACAACGACGAAGAGGTCCGCCGGTATATGGACATCATTCTCTCCGGCAAGATCGACAACCCCGTCCTGGTGGACCAGTATCTCCAGGGCCGGGAGCTGGAGGTGGACGTGATCTCCGACGGAACGGACGTGCTGATCCCCGGCGTTATGCAGCATATCGAGCGGACCGGCGTCCACTCCGGCGACTCCATTGCCGTCTATCCTCCGTACTCCATCGGGGATAAGATGCTGCGCACGATCGTGGACTGCTCGGAGAAGCTGGCCCTGAGCCTGGGCACCCGGGGCCTGATCAACATTCAGTATCTGATCTATCAGGGGGAGCTGTACGTCATCGAGGTGAATCCCCGGGCCTCCCGGACGGTGCCGTATATCTCCAAGGTCACCGGCGTCCCCATGGTGGATCTGGCCTCCCGGGTCATGGTGGGCCAGCCGCTGGCCTCTCTGGGCTACGGCACCGGCCTTTATAAGCAGCCGCCCTACGTGGCGGTGAAGGTGCCGGTCTTCTCCTTCGAAAAGATCACCGACGCCAATGCCTCCCTTTCGCCGGAGATGAAGTCCACCGGCGAGGTGCTGGGCCTGGGCAAGAATCTGACGGAGGCGCTTTTCAAGGGCCTGGTCTCCGCCGGCTATCAGGTAGAGAAGGCCCAGCGGGGCGGCGTTTTGATCTCCGTCAACCGCCGGGATCAGCCCGAGGTGGTGCACATTGCCAAGAAGCTGGCGGACATGGGCTTCAAGCTTTACGCCACCGAGCGGACCGCCTTTGAGATCTCCCGCCTGGGGACGGACGTGGAGGTCGTGGGCAAACTGGGCCGGGACAACCGGGTCTTCCAGCTGCTGGAGGATGGCGCGATCGACTATATCATCCTGACCGGCTCCACCGAGCCGGAGTACATCCGGGACTTCATCCACCTGAACCACCGGGCCGTGCAGCTGGGCATCCCCTGCCTGACGGCCCTGGACACGGCGGCCGCCCTGACGGATATCCTGGCCTCCCGCTATACCCAGGACAATACCGAGCTGGTGGATATCTGCCACCTGCGCACCCAGCGCCACCAGCTGGCCTTCACCAAGATGGAGACCTGCGGCAACGATTATATCGTGCTGGAGAATTTCGATGGGGCCATCACCTGCCCGGAGTCCCTGTGCGTGACGCTGTGCGACCGGCACCACGGCGTGGGCGCCGACGGGATCGTGCTGCTGGAGCACTCCGCCAAGGCGGATGCCGACGCGGCTATGCGCATGTTCAACGCCGACGGGTCGGAGGGCCTGATGGCCGGCAACGCCCTGCGCTGCGTGGGCAAGTACCTTTATGACAACGGCCTGGTGAAAAAGGAGAGCATCCGCGTGGAGACGCAGACCGGCGTCAAAACGGTGGAGCTTTACACCACCGGCGGGAAAGTCACCTCCGCGTCGGTCTCCATGGGCTATGCCGCCCTGGATCTGACCGCGCTGCATCTGGATCTTCCCGTGCGCCAGGCGGTGAATTATCCCATCACCGTGGACGGGCAGGAATATCCCGTTACCTGCGTGGACATGGGCAACCCCCACTGCGTGGTGTTCTGCGACCGGGTGGACGCCGTGGACGTGCAGACCCTGGGTCCCAAGTTTGAGCACGCCCCGTATTTCCCGGACCGGATCAATACGGAGTTTATCCGCGTGGTCAACCGCAATACCATCAAGATGCGCGTGTGGGAGCGGGGCAGCGGCGAAACGCTGGCCTGCGGCTCCGGCGCCTGTGCGGCCGTGGCGGCCGCCGTGGCCACCGGTGCCTGCAGCGCGGATACCGATGTGACCGTTAAGCTCCGGGGCGGCGACCTGATCGTCCGCTATACGCCGGAGGAGGTCACCCTGACCGGCGACGCCCGGCTGGTTTACCGGGGCGTGACGGAATACTGAGAGAGGAAGTGGATCGGCATGCATCCGTCGATGCATACCCCCCAGGAAGAAGAGTTCCAGCGTTCGGAATCCTTTTTGGTGGCGGCCCTGCTGGCCCTGGCCGGCGGCATGCTGGACGCATACAGCTATCACTGCCGGGGCGGCGTGTTTGCCAATGCTGAAACCGGCAATATGGTGCTGATGGGCATGAATCTGGTGCAGGGAAACTGGCTGAGCGCCGGGCGTTACCTGATCCCGGTCAGCTCCTTCACTCTGGGCATTCTGGCGGCGGAGATGGTCCGTCACCGGGCCTGGCAGCGCCACGGCGTGCTGCACTGGCGTCACCACGTGCTGCTGCTGGAGATCGCCCTGGTCTGCCTGACGGCGTTCGTGCCCCTGGGCGGGATCCGGGACGCGGCGGTAAACTCTACCATTGCCTTCGTCTGCGCCCTGCAGGTGGAGACGTTCCGCAAGGTCATGGGCAACCCCTTTGCCTCCACCATGTGCACCGGCAATCTGCGCAGCGGGACCGAGGCGCTGTACTACGGTCTGGCGGAGGGGGACCGGGCCATGCTGCGCAAAAGTGGCTGTTATTTCGCCGTGATCGGGATCTTTATCAGCGGCGCTGCCGCCGGCACGCTGCTGTGCCCGCGCTTCGGGCAGTATACGGTGCTCTCCGCCGCAGCGCTGCAGCTGGCGGCCTGGCTGCGCATGTGCGTGCGGGAGCGGAGGGGCTGAGGGGCGGATCGCCCCGCCCGGACGCCCGGTTTGAGAAAAAGAGGACTGCTTTGCACCTGCAAAGCAGTCCTCTTTTTGCCATTTGTGGTTAATTTTCACAAAAGACGATGTGGCTTCCTGGCGAAACAGACCAAAATATACAAGGGACATTCTTGTAAACAAGTCACAATTTATTCATAATTTATTTACGAATCCGCCAAAAATGCGTTGGGCGGATTGACTTTGACCTTGAAATCGCTATAATAGACACTGTAATAATCCTGGCGAGGACATTGCGAGGAAAAGCCGATTTCGTCTGGTCGGCCTGCAGTGTGATCTTGGCAGGAAATATTAAGGGAGGGCTTATTCAATGAAAACTGGAAATAAGACCAACTGGACTGCGGCAATTGGTATTGCCTGCGTCTGGATGGGTACCCACTTCGGCCCCGGCGTCGGCAGTGGTACTCAGATCGTTGCTTACTATGTTAACTATGGTATCCCCGGCATCTGCTGCTCGATCCTGGCTATGTGCCTGCTGGGCTACGGCCTGTATTGCTCCACGGAATTCTCCCGTATTTATAAGACCTATGACTACGGTTCCTGGATGCAGGCCATCTGGGGTATGAAGTGGGTCAGCGTCCTGTTCGACGTGTCCTTCATCATCACCTGCCTGACGGCTCTGGGCGGCTCTCTGAACGCCATCGCCACCCTGCTGAACGCGCAGTTCGGCTTGAACTACTGGGTCGGCATCGCGATCATGATCGTCTGCACCGCTCTGCTGTGCGCCTTCGGCGCCAAGGTCGTGACCGCCGCTTCTTCCTACATCATGTATCTGATCCTGGCCGTTCTGGCTATGATCCTGATCCTGGTGTTCATCTATGGCGACACCGACATGGCCGGCTCCGTTGCCAACCAGCACACCAACCTGCCCAACGTTTCCTGGCCCAAGGCTATCTGGAGCGCCGTTATCTACGCCGCATTCCAGTGCACCGTTATCGCCAACATCTCCTCCGTTGCTTCCACCGTTCCCAACCGTTCTTCTTCTAAGTGGGCGGCTATCATCGGTATCATCGGCAACTCCGCGATGCTGGTCATCATGGGCACCATGCTCTTCTCTTACACCAACGTGTTCCCCATCACCAACGAGGCTCTGCCCTTCTATGCGATCCTGAACCGCATCGGCTTCGGTTGGGCGAAGGCCGTGTATGTCGGCATCGTGTTCCTGGCCGTGCTGTCCACCGCCGTTGGCTTCTGCTTCGGTGGTCTGGCTCGTTTCTCCAAGTTCTATCGTAAGCCCGATGAGAAGACACCCGGTAAGGACGCTGCCCTGGTGGCCGTGATCCTGATCGCCTGCTGCGCTTCCTCCACCTTCGGTATCACCGCTCTGGTTAAGACCGGTTACACCATTCTGGGCTACATCAACCTGCCTCTGCTGCTCCTGCCCGCGATCATCTTCGGCGGCAAGAAGATCAGCAAGAAGTATCTGGAAGAGAACCACATCGAGGCCGAAGGCATCGACTGATTCTTCCGATAGAACTTACAGACGAACAAAGAAGGGCATCAGCCAAATGGCTGATGCCCTCTTCTTATGCCCAGTGCGCTCCGTATTCGGGTGAACCGGCATGGCGGCGAGGCCGAAGAATGTGCGCCCCGGTCGAAAAAGGGAAAAACACCTCTTCCCAAGGGCTTTTTCCGGTGCTATAATAAGCCTCGTATTGTGTGCGGGCGGCAGGTCCTATGAAGGGCCGGGCCGCCTGAAATCAGGGAAGGGATCTGTTTTTATGGTCAATCCATATCACCGCAAGCCCACGCTGGGCATGCGGAACATCAAAACCGCGCTGGCCACGGCGGCGATCACGCTGGTCTATTATTTTCTGGACCGGTCGCCTGCCTTCGCCTGCATCGGCGCCATCTTCGGCATGGGCTCCGACATGCATGACTCGCATCTCAACGGCGGCAACCGGCTTTTCGGCACCATCATCGGCGGCGTGCTGGGCATGGCGCTGTTCCGGATCTATCTGATCTTCCACCCGGATGGGGGGCGCAGCCTGCTGCTGGTGCCGCTGATGTTCATCGGCACGGTGCTGCTGATCCTGCTGTGCCAGTATTTCTGGGTGGGCGGCGTTCAGCCCGGCGGCGTGGTGCTGTGCATTCTGCTGTTCAACACCCCGGTGGAGAGCTACGTGCCCTATGCGCTCAACCGGATTCTGGACACAGCCGTGGGCGTGCTGGTGGCGCTGGCGGTGAACCGCTTCTTCCCCCGGGAGCGGGTGCTGCACTGGATGCACGCAGACGGAGCCGACGAGGTGCCCCAAGACCTGGGCGAGACGGCCGAGGCGCTGGAGGAGATGGCGGAGGCGCTTGAGGAGACGCTTGAGGAGACGGCCGAGGCCCTGAAGGACGCCGCTGCCCGGCTGGAGCAGCTGAAGGGAAGCACCCCGGCAGACGAAGATAATTAAGCGTTCCGAAGAGGGAATGGCCGGATCGGCAGGATCCGCGAAGGCAGACCGGAGCGCGGCGCTTCGGTCTGCCTTCTTTTGCTTGCAGCGGGGCCGTGCGCAAGGATATTGGTGAATATAGATAAGTTTTGGACCGAAAGTTTGGCAACCTCGCTGAGGATTGCTGTGCTATAATCAGAGCAGTGATATTTGCTTTAAAGTGCTAAAATTTAAAGCGCTAAATTATACGAACGAAAGGGAGCGAACACCCATGATCGCGAAAAGACTGCGTGAATCGTTGGATTCCGCCATCTGCATCCGGGATATTTTTGAAGAAGGAAAGAAGCTGGCCGCGGTTTACGGGGCGGAGAATATTTTTAACTTTACCATCGGCAACCCCAGCATCGAGCCGCCGGCTCTGGTCCGGGATACGATGAAGGAGCTGCTGGACCGGGAGCCGCCTCTGGCGCTGCACGGCTATCCGGCCAATGTGGGCTTTCCGGAGGTGCGGGCCCATCTGGCGGAGCATCTGAACCGGAGCTATGGCTGCCATTACACCCAGGAGGGTATCGTCATGACCAGCGGCGCCGCCGCGGCCATCGCCCTGCTGTGCAATACGCTGCTGGACCAGGGGGACGAGGTGGTGACCTTTGCCCCGTATTTCTGGGAGTACAAAAACTACGTGGAGACGTTTTACGGCAGGCTGGTCCCGGCCCAGTGCGACCATAAGACCCTTCAGCCCGACCCGGCCACGCTGGAGGCGGCCCTGTCGCCCCGGACCCGCTTTGTGCTGATCAACACGCCCAACAATCCCACCGGCGCCGTTTATACGGAGGAGTCCATCCGTATGGTGGCCGAGCTGCTGTGCCGAAAGGAGCAGGAATACGGTCATCCCATTTACCTGGTCTCGGACGAGCCCTACCGGAAGCTTGCCTATGATATGGAGGTTCCGTACCTGACCCATTTCTATCACAATGCCATCGTGGTCTATTCTTACAGCAAGACCCTGTCCATCCCCGGCGAGCGGATCGGCTATATCGCCATGGAGCCCGACGTGGATGATTTTGAGGACCTGTTGGCCGGCATTACCGCCTCCATGCGCTTTTTGGGCTATGTGAATGCCCCCACGCTGCAGCAGAAGCTGCTGCTCAAGTGCGCGGACGTGACGGTGGATACCGGGATCTATAAGAAGACCCGGGACGTGCTGTACGAGGGGCTGACCCGGATCGGGTATACCTGCATCCATCCCGACGGGGCCTTCTATCTCTTTGTCAAGGCCCTGGAGGAGGACGATGCCCACTTCTGCCAGGAGGCCAAGAAGGAGCGGATCCTGCTGGCGCCGGGCACGGCCTTCAGCGGGCCGGGCTGGGTCCGGATCTCTTACTGCGTCTCCGCGGAGACGGCGCAGCGCAGCCTGCCCGGCTTCGCCCGGCTGTATGAGCGCTATCAGACCGGCGCGGTGGACCGTTGAGGTCCCTGCAGCGATTCCGGGCAAAACCCCCCGGCCGATTTTCATCGGCCGGGGGGTTTTGCGTGTTTCAGGGGACGCTTTCTTCCGGCGCGGCGCCGGCCGTTTCCTCCGGAGTCATCTCCCGGGCTCCCCGGGTCCGGAGCTTGTAGCGGTACATAGCCTGATCGGCTTCGTACTTCCATTCGCCGATGCGCTTGCGGCTGCCGTCCGCGTCCAGCAGGAAGCTGCAGCCCCGGGAAATGGACAGCCGGTAGCGGGCGGTTTGGTTGTACCGGTCGATGGCTTCGTCCAGCCGGGTGTTCAGATCCTCCGCACTCTGGGTGGGATCCAGCAGCACGGCGGCAAATTCGTCTCCGCCGATCCGGTAGCAGCTTCCCGCGTCGGCGAAGGCCTCCCGAATGCAGCGGGCCGCGCCGGTGATCAGCTCATCGCCCGCCCCGTGGCCGAAGTGGTCGTTGGTGTATTTCAGATGGTCCAGGTCCATGAACAGCAGGGCAGCGTCCCGGCATTCCAGCGCGCCGGATTCCAGCCGCTCCGAAAAATCCTCAAAGGCCCGGCGGTTCATAAGCCCGGTCAGCCGATCCTCCCGGGAAAGGCGCTTGTAGATCTGGATCTCCGTCCGCAGATGCAGGCTTCGGATGGCGGTATTGATCAGGGAGAAGAACAGGCAGAGGATAAAGACCATCAGGCCGGCTTCAAAGATCACATCGTCATTGGCGGGCCAGGGGATCCAGTAGAGGACCATCGCAGGCAGCCCGCCGGCCATCAGGGCGCAGAAGGACCGCAGGACCGCCCGCAGATCCCCGCTGCGGGTGCGGCGGTATTCAGCCCACATCAGAACTCCGCACAGACCTGCCTCGCCGGCAATCAGCAGATGGGTCACAAGCAGCATCTGCGTGTAGCTGCAGATTCCCAGGCAGTGCAGCAGGGCCTGGACGGCGGCATTGAGGCAGAAGATCAGCATAAGTCCCCGCAGAATACGGAAGCGATGCATGGACTCCGTATGCAGGACAAAGGCGCCCATGGGGATGGGGATCAGGGTGAAGAGGAAGGAGGCGAGTATGCACACGGAAGGAGACATGTGGCTGATGTCCTGCACCAAAGAGGAGCTGAGCAGGCACCACAGTCCGCATAAAAGCAGAAACAGGGAGATGTTGACAAAGCGCCAGTCCCGCATGCGGATCCGGAAGAGGCAGAAAAAGACGATCAGCGACACCAGGCTGAACAGCGCCATGGTAAATACCAGCACCAGCGTTAAAGCGCCGCCGGCCAGGTGGCTCAGAAAAACGGCCTGACTGGATCCCACATAGAGCAGGGGAAGATAGAACACACCATCCCCCAGATTCTCATAGCGCACCTGCAGCGGCATGGTTCCGTCACTTTCCGGAAGGAAGGCGTCGCAGTCCAGCTTGCTGCGCATGGCGGCGTCCCGGGGGAAGCCGGCGTCGTCATACCGGTAGAGGACCCGTTTGCCCAGCCGGATCTCGACCCGATACAGGGCCGCCCGGGTGGTCAGGGTCTGCTCGCTTCGCTCGGGGAAAAGCGAGTCGTTATAGAGGACCAGATCCTGCGCGCCGTCCACCGTTATGGTGCAGGGAAGTGTGACCTCCACCCGCTGCCCGTTTTCCAGCCGGTACCAGTCGTCGGAAAGGGGCGTCAGCGTGTGGGCCGCGCTCAGCGTGTCGCTGAGCGCGGGCGAGGGGACACGGAAGCAGGCGGCCAGCGCGGCAATCAGGCCGACCAGAACCAGCAGATACGCACAGGCGGAGCGGAGCTTGAATCCACGCATGGCAGTGCCTCCTTTCAGAAAAAATTGGAAAGGTCTGATCTCCTTATTTTAACGGATGGAAGGCGGAAAAGTCAATCCCGCGGCCCCCGGCCGGAGACCCGAAGACTTTGGGGAAAAAGTTGAAATTTCGGGTTCCGGATAGTACAATACCAACCAGAGGAATTCTTGTGAGAATTCGGAAAACAAACGGTTCAGAACGGAGAGGGATGACTGGATGAGAAAACGAATCCTAAGTATTTTGACCTGCCTGATTTTGGCGGTAAGCCTGTTCCCGACGGCCGCAGTCGCGGCAGAGGAAGGCCGGGCGGCGCAGGTGGGCAGCCGGACCTATAACACCCTGGCAGAGGCCATTGAGAGAGCAGAGCCGGGCGAGACGATCACCCTGCTGCGGGATTACCGGCAGGGGTCGGATGACACGAAGCCGTGTGATCTTGCCGGCAAAACGCTGGATCTGAACGGAAAGACCTACGAGCTGGGCTATCCGGTCTTCTATTTCGGGGATAACGGCACTGTCAAAAACGGTACGCTGACCACGGATTCTTCCGGCAGGGAGCAGCCTACGATGATTATCGGCAGCGGGGCGTCTGCGGATGGGTTTACCGTGGACGGCGTCACGCTGAACAACGGCCTTTCCATTGCCAACGGTACGAACGTCCGGCTGAAAAACCTGACGGTAACGACATTGGGGGCCACGGCGGTCACATATGCGGTCCGACTGGGAAAAAACTGCTCCGCAACGATCGAAAGCGGCCGCTATACCGTGAACGGGATGCAGACATCTGCCGTGTATAATAACGGCGGTACGCTGACCATCGCCGGCGGTGAATTTTCCGCCAGCGGCATAAGTGCCGTGGCGGTATTGACCGGAGCGATGGATCAAGAGAAATATCTTCCCAGTACGACGATTATCAACAACGGTACCTTCACCACGGAGGACAGCGCGTATGTGCTGTGGAACTGGTCCAAGCTGACCATCAACGGCGGTGTATTCACCGGTAGCGCCGACTTTTTGAACAATTATTTCTCTGATTCGGATACAACGGTGAACAATGGATACTTCCGAGGGGTAAATTATTTCGGCAGCGGAAGCGGCTGCCTGAATATTCGCGGTGGCTATTATGAGAATGAGCCCAGTCCGTCCACTTCCGGCTCTGATGCCGCTCCTTATGGATACACGGTAATTCTCAGCGATGTCCCCGGATATCCGTATCAGGTGGTGAAGAAGAATAACGCGGTGCGTGCCTGCGCCTATCCATGCAGTTATCCTGATGTCCCGAAGGACCATCCGATGTATAATGCCCCGACAACTTGTCAGACGGACATACTGGAAGCGGCGGCAAGAGAAGTGGCGCAGAAGCTGGACGATGAGACCATTGCGGCGCTGAAACAGCAGGCATCAAAGTCCCCGGAATTTAATCCGCAGTCGAAGGATATCTACCTGTATGTGATTGCAGATCTGCGTTTCGTACCGGGCAACCTGGAGGGAAATCGCCTCTCCATGGAGCTGACCCCGGTATACAGCATCTGGGCATCTACGCGCTCTGATGCACAGGCTTTCGACTTTAATGAAGGCGCGGATGGCACGCCTTATTATGATGTCAGCAACTGCTGCAAGGTCCAAGCTGCACAGGAGCTGCAGATCGACAGGCCGGCAACGGTTCAGATCAAGACGCTGCCGGATGACCTGGTATCCAATCTGCTTGACGCGAACGGAGTTTACATTGAGCATCTGAAAAACGGTCAGAAGTATATTTATCAATGCGAACTGGTAGACTCTAGTCAACAACCGGCTCCCAAGGCGCTGTATGACGCAGCGGACGATGGCTCAAGCGATTCCGATGTCGACTACGGACCCACATACAACAACCCGTATTACCTGGAATTCACGACCTACCACGGCTTCTCCCCCTTTGCCGTGACCACAACGGCTCCGGTGGCAACTATCACCAGCAGCGACGGTGTGACCATCGGCTATGAAAGCCTTCAGGCTGCGGCCAACGCGGCCAAGGACGGGGAGAAGATCGTCCTCAAAAGCGGCTCGACGCACCAGCTGGACCGGTTCTCTGAGGACAAGTCCGTCACGGTGATGAACGACACGGGCGCCGCCGTTACGATCATCTACGGCGGCACCGTGCACCAGATCCCCGACGGAGGATCCTATGTCTGCACCTATACCAGACCGTCCTCCGGCGGCGGAGCATCTTCCTATGCCGTTGCCGTAAAGGATAGCGCTCACGGCAAGGTGGCCGCCAGCCATAAGACGGCCTCCTCCGGCACCACTGTTACCCTGACGGTCACTCCGGACCCGGGCTGGGCCCTGGAGACCCTGACGGTCCGGGACGCCGGCGGGAAGGAACTTGACCTTGCCGACGGGAAGACCGACGGGGAGTATTGCTTCAAAATGCCCGGCGGCCGGGTCACCGTGGAGGCCACCTTCCTGGAGGATAACAGCGTTCTCAATTTCTTCTTCGATGTGCCCAACGACGCTTACTATTACGAGGCCGTGAAGTGGGCGGTCGGTGCGGGCGTCACCGGCGGGGTGGGCGACAACCTGTTTGCGCCGGACCGGCCCTGCACCCGCGCCCAGATCGTCACCTTCCTGTGGCGTGCCGCCGGATCCCCTGTGGTGAACTACGCCATGGACATGACCGATGTGTCCGAAGACGCCTATTATGGAGAGGCGGTCCGCTGGGCGCTGAGCCAGGGCATTGCCAAGGGGACCGGCGCGGGGATGTTCTCCCCGGATGAGACCTGCACCCGTGCGCAGGCGGTAACGTTCCTGTTCCGTGCCGTCGGCAAACCGGCGGAGGGCAAGGCCGCATTCACCGATGTTCCCGCCGCCGGCTACTATGCCGATGCGGTGGCCTGGGCTGTGGAAAACGGCGTGACCAACGGCATTGGCAACAGCCTGTTCGGGCCGGATCAGACCTGCACCCGCGCCCAGATCGTTACCTTCCTCTATCGGGCTTACCTGAAAAAATAATGCATCCCGCGTAAGGGACAGAACGGTCCGTGGACCGCGCTGCCCTTTGCGGAAGCAAGAAATAGTGCCGCCCAGACTGGGCGGCACTATTTCTTGCTGCGACCGGCGCTTGTGCATTGCGAAAATCCGCAGGATACCCCGGTTATTATGGGGCATCCCTGGTGGCAGCCTGCACAGCAGAATCACCGCTGGGCCAAGCTGCTTTGGTATGCGGCCGGGGACATTCCGCGTGCCGCAGGAGATGGCTGCGGTATGCGATAGGGAAGGCGGAGCTTATCGGTCAATATGTACTTCGATTTTTATTCCATATTGTCCGACTTGGCTTTGAGCTGTATTTAAAAATTTCTCACAATTCTCAGTGATATCGTATGCAAAATGTATTTCAATAATTGCCATCTCAATTTTTTCTTCTGGGTATCGATCCTCATATTGTTTCGTTTCCAAGTAACAGATATATGCATTGATTTTCTTTTGCAGAAGAATGAGATGGTCATATTCGCTTAATGTATTATTTCCGCTCCAAGCAAAGTGGTCGGTTAATAGGAGACAAAGTGCGTTTCTGCGTTTGTCTATCCCTATACCGTCAATGACATTTGCATCATCTATTGCCACTTTACTGCCCCCTCTCATGCCCTGCAATCCGGTATATTTTCCCTGCTCCTGGTGTGTACATCTTATTTACTTTTTCCTTATTTCCCGAATCAACTCGACCACAATGTAAATGAGATAGCCTAACAGGATGATGCATGCAGGGGTGATTACAAAATAGAGGAAAAATTTCCCGACAAAGCTATATATCGCCTCAGCAACGATGCTTCCCATGCTTATACCCTCCTATACGCACGGCGTTCCCTTTGTTTTCTTCCTGCCTATATGTAAAAAATGCATTGGCTTATGATGCATTCAAAGTGCCGCAAGGGGATGCATCCGGCGCTTGCCGGGCAAACCGGAAGTCGGAAAAAGTATGCTTTTAAATGCGTAATAAGTAGTTGGAGGCGACATGGTCAATTGCTGCCTTTTTAAGCTCGCTTCCGGTAAAGGTAATCCTACCTTCGTGTGACACGTACACCATCCAGCATTTAGAGTTATCAAAATAATATCGTTCTCCATTCCAGGGAAAGCTGTATCCGTTCGCATTCTTTTCATACAGCACTGCCTCTGAAAGATTTACTCCACATTCAACTAACTGAACAGCGCTTACCATACGAATGCCGCAGCAGCGCAAGGTATTTTCGATTGGAAGGATTTTCTCGTCACGATACAACTGATCCAGATTAAATACAGCTGTGGGGATGGCAGCGCTTATGGAGCAGAGTGGGTACCAATACCAGCCCCCTTCTTCAGCTTGCTGCACTTCTTTTTTTATCCTATCATGTCCCGGAAGAAAACACAAGCGCCCAGCCGATGGCCGGGCGCTTGCTGTTATGCGGTTTATGGGTGCCAGAGCGGAGGGAAATTACATCTCCTTGATGGCGGCCTGCGCGGCGGCAAACGTATTGAGAGCGATATTTAAGATCATTCCAAAGTGCCGTTCCAGTGTGCCAGAGAGCTTCATATATCCTTATTGGGCTCGTTTCGCTTTCCGTAAATTACGAGTGTTGGCGCAGTTTAAACGGAACGTGGTATCATGAAATTACCCAGTGAAATGCCGCAGAACTTTCAAGTTGATCGGGTCAAGATGAGCGCGGATCATTGACACTTAGGGGCAAACCTGCATTTCATTCGGCGCAGCGTAATCGCAATTTTGCGTATATTCAAGTGTCCACTCTTGTCTAATATATTCTCCTATTTTCCCATATTCTCTTGATTGTATCAAACTCGTATGATACAATCAACTATACCGTACGATAAAGGATGAGGTGCATATGAATACAGAACTTCTAACGGTGTCACAGACTGCTGCGTATTTACAACTATCAGAGAAGACCGTGCGCCGTCTCATTGGAAATGGTACTTTGCAAGCTTCCAAACTTGGAAACCGTTCGTGGAGAGTTCGTGCCCGCGATATTGATGAATATGTTGAAGCAACATCAACCGCTTCTAACAAAATTTCTGCAGTTAAACCTCCAAATAATTCGGGAAATCCTATGGTAGCTCCACGTTTGATTTCTCTGTTTTCCGGGTGTGGCGGCCTTGACAGTGGTTTTAGAAAAGCGGGCTTCAATATCGTATACGCTAATGACTTTGATGCAGATGCCCAAGCGGTCTATTCGCTAAATTTGGGTAAAATAGACAAGCGCGATATTCTTACCGTTGGGGAAGATGAAATTCCCGAAGGCGATATTTTGACTGCCGGTTTTCCGTGCCAGCCCTTTTCTAATGCTGGAAACCGTAAAGGCGTACATGATTCTCGTGGGATGCTTTATAAAGAGTGTCTGAGAATAATTGAAAAGAAAATGCCGAAAGTGATCGTATTTGAAAATGTCAAAGGGCTTCTTTCCACGAAATACATTGACGGAAGAAATCTTGCCGATGTAATAGTCGAGGATCTATCTACAATGAGTGGCATTGGATATAATGTTGTTTACCAACTCGTCAATGCATCAGACTATGGCGTTCCCCAAAACAGGCAGCGGGTTTTATTTGTAGGAATCCGCAAAGATCTAGGGATAACATTTTCATTTCCTGACAAAAAAAGCAAAGCCAACCTCACTCTCCGTAATGTCTTGAATGTCCCAGAAGGTGTTCCCAACAATGTCGATTGGAGTTTTTCCCCTCAGGCTTTAGAAATGATTTCCTACATACCCGAGGGTGGATCGTGGAAAGATGTTCCTTACGAACACTTAGCTCCACGTTTTCAAAGAATTAGAAATGATATGAAGAAATATCATTCTCCTAATTTTTATAGACGTTTTTCTCGTGATGAAATTTGTGGTACGATAACCGCCTCAGCACAGCCGGAGAATTGTGGTATTATCCACCCCACAGAGGACAGAAGATACACTGTTCGAGAGGTTGCCCGTATTCAGACGTTCCCTGATGATTTCAAGTTCTTGACGGATACGCCAAGAGATATTACAGCCATGTACAAGGTCATTGGAAATGCTGTTCCTGTCGAGTTGGCTTATTCAATAGCTTCTGCCATCATGGATCAAGTATTTTTTAAATAAATCAAAAAGTGTAGGGGATGATTTCGTGAATACAGATAAAGCATATCTTCTCGGATTGATAATTGGTGGCGGCGTGTTTGGCAATGCTGAGGATGTGTTCAGAATCCGGCTTCCATATAAGAAATGGGGGTCTTACTTGGAGAACCCTCAAAGAGCCGGTCAGATATCACAAGATATTTTGAGAAAAGTCGGCCCAATGTTTCGGGCTATATATAATATCTCTATTCAGTATGAAGCATCACAAAGCACTTGGGTAATACTCTGCGAAGGGGATGTCACGCCAGTAAAAGATGACTTGCAGCATTATGGTATTGCCTGTGATGGTGAAATACGCAAGAACGCTAATATCGAATTACTCATTCAAGATTTAGTTGATGACAACCTGAAACGAAGATTCATTGCAGGGCTTGCTGATACCATAGGGAGTATGGCAAAATCTCAGCGCAGATTTTCAGATGAACATCAAATACTGTCCTTTGAAATAGCAGGGCATAATTTTAAGTTTGTTTGTGATTTATGCCACCTTCTCTACAGCATCAACTGTATTCCAGATCAAGTTAATTGGAATCACCCTAATATTCATTGTCCAAGTGATCCTTACTACATGCAGTGGAGCAAAGGGTTTAAGTTACGCATATTGCTAGATCAGTATGCACGATTTGGCGCTTTTGCTTTTCGAACAAAAGCAGAGACTTCCAATGAAAATCGCCGGTTGCAGAGAGAAACGCACGAAGCAGAGCGGTGCGAAGACCGAGAGATTCACGTAACCCCATCTACGGTTCACCCTGCCGAAAACGACATTCGGCTTCCAGAGGTTATCCGAGGCGGACACTATATTCACTTCCGCCATTTTTGCGCTGTGCTTGGTTGTGAGCACGCTCCCTACGAAGCGGTCTGTTCTCACTTTAACGAACTTGGTACTCTTGTCAATCCATTTCCTATTCTTACAAAGGACTCATATTTGCGGATTGAGGAAATCATTCACTCCGAACCGCTCTATGGTCAACGCAATTATGCTATAATGAATGTCAGCATCCAATCATTGCTATCTTTGAACCAACAGGGTAATGGAAGTCCCTTGCTGTACGGAAATAATCGAGAAAACGGATACCCTATTACCGAAATACTAAAGGCGGTAGCTTATATTATTGCAAATGAGGACGAATTGAACGGCAAGCGTCCTTCTGGTAATTATATAACCTTAATTGAGCGCCATCTTGTTGGTAACAATTCATTGACGGTTGAATTTCGCAAACCAGACTTGCTTACACCATTGGTACTGGTGGGAAACGGACGAGGTGCCTTGATTGGCGCAGTAAATCCAAGAGTTTATGAAAGATTGATTTCTCGCGATCCTGCGAACGAGTATAAGATTCTTGTTCGGAAGATAACAGAGGAGGATTTACGTAGTGCCGACTGATCGAAATGAGGTTTCCTATTACCCTGAGATAAAACAGTTCATTGAGGAACAGTTGAAAAGCAATTTCCGTGCTGGAAACGAGCGCCCTCTTGATGTATATTGGGGAATAGGAGAATTAAAATCAAATCTCAACCGTATATTGACAGAACATCCAAACGAATGCGCTTGTGTCAGAGAGTTTGCTCATCGCGTTCCTCCCCTAAGCCTTGATATTTTTGCTCTTATAACTAATGGGGTAAAATTCGAGTTACTAATTCTTGAAATCAAGCTGGTTAGAAGTGCTGGGCTAAAGGAATGGTCACAGCTTATTGGTTACTGCCTCGTTTCAGGCGCAGGATATGGCCTTCTTATAAATATTGACAATGGTGGCAGTCCAAGGTTAACGCAAATTTTATCTACTGAACATCATCTATCTCATATCAACACTACTGTGGATAATAGGCAACGTGAACATTTTCTTGGCTTCATGGAATGGGACAGTCTGACACACAGTTTCGATTACAGTAATCTTGGCGCTATTAAATCTCTTTCAGATTTAAGCGACCAAATAAGTGCAAAATTTAGCGGATAAGCCAAAAATATCTGATAACCATGTATACTCCAAAAGTTGGAACATTGCACTAAAATTCGATTTTACATCCATACAAGCAAGACAAGAAACGCCCTCTGACGAGAGCGTTTCTTGTCTTGTATCAAGTATCACAGCAAAAATGAATTCAGTTTTTTGTGCAGCGCTGGCTTCTTGCCGTCCGTGCTGCGTGACCACGTTTTGACCGTCTGAGCCTCTAAAAACTGCACCAGCGGGATCAAGTCCTCCTGCTCGTCATAGGCTTGCAGCGCGTCATAATAGGCGCGGCGATCCTCCTCATAGACGATGGTGGGCGGATAGTCGTTGATCATCAGCCAGTAGTTCAGCAGCGTTCGCCCCACACGCCCGTTACTGTCCGCAAAGGGGTGGATATTCTCAAACCGGGCGTGGAGGTACGCCCCTGCCTTCAGGGGCGCTTTCGCTCCGATGGCGTTGACTTCTTCGATCAGCTCCGCGAGGTCGTTCTCTACCTCGTCGGGCGGCGAACCGACCTCGTTTTTTCCGGTCACATAGTCGTGCTTCTTGATTTCGCCGGGCCGCTCACCGTTCACGATGTAGCGGCGCTCATCGTAAGTGCCCTCTGTCAATGCGCGGTGGACGGCGCAAATCAACTCAATGGACAGAGGCTCTTTTGCAACGATCTTCTCCTGCAAAAAGTTGTAGCACACCTTTTGATTCTGCTGCTCAAACAGGGTGCGGGTGCTGCCGGTGTAGCCCACGACCTTGCCGTTTTCAAAAATTTCGCGGGTGTCGTGGTAGTTGATCTCGGCATTCTCGATCTTGCCGGAGTTGTAGGCAAACAGAATGCGGAAATTATCCAGTCGCAGAGCAAGGTCATCCACGGTGTGGACGTTCCAGTCCTGCCACATTTTCACAACAGCGTCATATCGGCTCATGATGCACCTCCGGCACAGGAATAAATCGAGTATATCATACTTTTTGCCCATGCGGGAGAAAATTTACAGCTTTTTTGTGCGGACTTGGTTTTTTCTGGTATGAGCAGAAGGCGGAGAGCATCCTGCTG